>NZ_LRON01000001.1:0-736927 GCF_001758795.1 Duganella sp. HH101
GGCGATGCAGCGGGGTCCGGCCGGCGGCGCGGTAGCCATGGGCGAGACGGCGCTGTCGGTGCAGAAAACGGCGACGGCGTCGCCGGGCTGGAGCCTGGCCGGCGCCGCGCCGGCCGCGCGCCAGGCCGGCGGCGACGAGGGCGAGGCCGTCCCCATGCAGGCAAGCCGGGGCCAGGATCCGGCCGACGGCGAAGAGTACGCGGCCCGCCTGCTGCATGTCTACCGCGATGCGGACGGCGTGCAGGCGTGGCTGCGGGATGCCGGGATCGGCACGGCGCAGGCGCACCAGGTGGCGCTGGCGATGGCCGCCGAACTGGGCGGCGCGGGCGCGCCGCTGACCGCATTGACGGTCAACGGCCAGCGCCTGCCGCTGGCGGCCGGCGCCCAGCCCGGCCCCCGCGACCAAGATGAAGACACCGGCGACGGCATGGCTCCGCAATACGGAGCGGCGCCGTCGCCATTGAAAACCAACGCAAACGGAGCAGTGTAAATGGCCATCAGTTCAACCCCGGCAGTCGGTACCGGTTCGCCCTCGCAGTCGAGCAATATCGGCATCCAGGACTTCCTGAAGATCCTGACCTCGCAGCTGAACAACCAGGATCCGCTCAAGCCGGTGGACAACCAGGAATTCGTGGCGCAGATCGCGCAGTTCGCAACGCTGGAACAGAGCCGCCAGCTCAACGTCAAGATCGATGACTTGCTGACGGTGCAGTCGTCGGTGCAGTCGGTGGGACTGTTGGGCAAGACCGTGGACGTCAACCAGAACGGCTTCATCGTGTCCGGCCGTGTGACGGCGTTGGATGTCTCGCGCGGCTCGCCGATGCTGACTGTCACCACCGCCACCGGCGCGTTCCAGAACAACATCAGCCCGTCGCAGCTGCTGAACATCCGCCCATAAGGAAAATCATGTTCGATACGCTATTTATCGGTACCTCCGGCCTGCTCAGCAACGCCAAGGGCTTGAAGATCGTCAGCAACAACCTGGCCAACGTCAATACGCCCGGCTTCAAGGGGTCGCAGCTGCAGTTCGCCGACCTGTTCGAGCAGGGCGGCGGCGTGACCGCGCATGAGGGCCACCGCCAGCCGGCCGGGCAGGGCGTGGCCTCGCTGGGCGCCAAGCTGAACTTCCGTCCGGGCAGCGACCAGTCCACCGGCAACGCGCTGGACCAGAGCATCAACGGCAACGGCTTGTTCACGCTGCGCCGCGACGGCGAGTTGCGCTACACCCGCGCCGGCGATTTCCAGTTCGACGGCAAGGAGGTGCTGACCAACGGTGCCGGCGACCACGTGCAGGCGCTCGACGGCAGCGGCAAGCTGGTCGACATTACGCTCAGTGGCCTGGAGCGCAATGCCGCCAAGGCCACCGCCACGGTCAAGCTGACCGGCAACGTCACCACTGCGGTGGCGACGCCGCCGGTCGACAGCACCGTCAACGGCGTGACCGTGATCGATGCAGCCGGCACCTCGCATACGCTGGTGCTGACCCTCAAGGATGCCGGCGGCGGCAGCTATACCGTCAGCGCCGCCGACAGCACGGCCCCGACGGTCGTGCTGGGTACGGGCACGATCAAGTTCGCCAGCGGCACGCCGGTGGCGGGTTCGGACGGCTTCAACCTGCAATATCTGCAGCAGGCAGTCAAGCTCGATTTCAGCGGCGTCACGGCGCAGGGCACGCCGTCGGGCATGAGCATGAAGTCGCAGGACGGTTACGCGGCCGGCGTGCGCACCGACCAGACCATCGACAACGACGGCACCATCAATGTGCGCTATTCGAACGGCCAGACCGCCAAGGGCCCGCGCCTGGCGCTGGCGCAGTTCGTCACCGAATCGGACCTGGAGCAGGCCGGCGGCGGCGCGTTCACCAAGACCCGCGACGGCGTGGTGCAGTACGGCTATGCCGGCACCGGGGCATTCGGCACGCTGACGGCCGGCCACCGCGAAGGCTCGAACGTCGACCTGGCCGAGGAGTTCAGCAACCTGATCGTCATGCAGCGCGGCTACCAGGCCGCCTCGCACGTGATCAGCACCGCCAACGACATGATCCAGGAATTGTTCGACATGAAGGGACATCGTTGATGCAGGCAGTTCCCTATGTGCTGATCCGCGCCGAGGTGCTCGATCAGGTGCTGCTGCCGGCCGAACAGGCGGTGCAGGCCTGGTGCGAGGATTGGGGCGTGGCGCGCGAGGACGTGACGCTGGCGTGCCTGCGGGCCTGGGACGGCGCCGCGCAGCTGCCCGCGGCGACGGTCTGGCGCCGCTCCTGGCGCAAGGATACGCGCGCGCTGGCTCTCACCTGGTCCGGCGAGCTGCCGGCCCTGGTGCAACGCCTGCTGTACGCGCCGGACCGCCAGTACGCGCCGTCCGGCGGCAGCGCCGTCACGGCCGCCGCCGCCGGCGAGGCCGCATGGCAGCAACTGCTGCAAGGGCTGGGCATGGCCTTGATCGGCGGCGAGCCGGCGCCGGCCGCCGCGCAGCCGCCGGCGTCGGACTGGCGCTACGCCTCCGGCGCTGTAATGCTGGTGATACACATCGGCCGCCAGGCCTGCCACGCGCTGCTGAACCACGACGCCGTGCAGGCGCTGGCGCACAGCGACGCGCAAGCCGCCGCCGCGCGCCTGCCGGCGCTCGATTTTGCGCGCCTGCTGGCGCCGCTGCCGGTGCGCCTGCCGGTGCCGCTGGGCGCCGCCGACGTCGATCTCGGCAGCCTGATGCGGCTGCAAATCGGCGACGTGATCCGCCTCGACACCGCCGCCGACCGCGCGCTGCGTGTCGCCGGCCCATCCGGCGCCGCCCTGTTTGACGGCTACCTGGGCCGCGCCGGCGAAGCACTGGCGCTGGAACTGGCGCCACTCGATACCACCAATGGAGTACAACATGAGCAGTAAATCCCCATCCGCGAACACCGCCGATACCGCCGCCGTCACCGAACTGGTGGCCCTGGCCGAACTGGCGCCGCCGGCGCCGTCCGGCGCCGCCCTGATGGGCGGCAACCTGCGCCTGCTCGACAGCGTGCCGGTGCAGCTGCAGGTGGTGCTGGGCGAGGCCCACACCACCGTCGGCGAACTGATGTCGCTGAAGGCCTCGTCGCTGTTGAAGATCGACCGCAAGGCCGATTTCCCGATCGACGTCATGCTCAACGGCAGCGTGGTCGCGCGCGGCCAGCTGGTGGTGGTGGACGACAATTTCGGTGTGCGCATCACCGAAGTGGCGCCGGGCGCGGTGGCCTGATGCGGACGCTGTGGGCCGCATGGGCGCTGATGGCCAGCGGTTGCGCGCTGGCCGACGGCGGCGCGGCTATCCCTTTCAAGCAGGACAGCGCCGGCGCCGCCGCCGCGCTGCCGGGCGGCGCGCTGGGCGTGCTGTTGGTGTCCGCGCTGGCGATCGCCGCCGTGTACTGGATACGCAAGCGCCTGAACCTGCCGTTGCCGGGCAAGGACGCGGGACGCCATCTGCGCGTGCTGCAGACCGAGCGGCTGGGACCGCGTACGCTGCTGTCGGTGGTTGAATTCGCCGGCGGCCGTTATCTGATCGCGCAGAGCGAGCAGGGCGTCAGCTGCCTGGCCCAGGCCGCAGGCGTGGCGGACGACGCCATACCGGCGGCTGCGGCCGCGCCGAAGGAAGCGCCATGACGCGCCCGTTGTGGCGCCAGCTGGCGCTCGGCGGCCTCTTGTTGGCTGCTGCGCTGGCTGCGATGTCGGCCGCCTGGGCCGCCGCCGACCAGAGCGCGCTGTCCCTGCCAGGCATGCAGATCCGCCTGGGCGCCGGCGGCGCCAAGCCGGCCGACGTTTCCTCGGCCATCAAGATCCTGATGGGCTTGACGGTGCTGAGCCTGGCGCCGGCCATCCTGATGTCGATGACATCGTTCGTCCGCATCGTCATCGTGCTGTCGATGCTGCGCCACGCGCTGGGCATGCAGGAGACGCCGCCGAACACCGTGGTGATCAGCCTGGCGCTGTTCCTGACCTTTTTCACCATGTCGCCAGCCTTGCAGGAAATGAACAGCAAGGCGTTTCAGCCGTATATGGAGGGCCGGATCTCGACCGAGACCGCGGCCCGGCGCGCCGTGGTGCCGCTGCGCGAATTCATGGTGCGCCAGACCCGCGAGCAGGACCTGGCGCTGATGGTGGAGCTGGCCAAGGCCGAGCAGCCCAAGACGATGGACGACATCAGCCTGGTGCAACTGATTCCGGCATTCATGCTGTCGGAGCTGCGCTCGGCGTTCCAGATCGGCTTCGTGATCTTCCTGCCGTTCGTGCTGGTGGACTTGATCGTCTCCAGCGCGCTGATGGCGCTGGGCATGATGATGGTGCCGCCGGCCTCGATTTCGCTGCCGCTGAAGATACTGATGTTTGTGCTGATCGACGGCTGGAACCTGGTGGTGCGCGCCTTGCTGGGCACTTTTTCCTGAGCGACTGAATGGCCGTCAGCACCGACATCGATACCAGCGCCGTGGCCGGCTTGTGGGAAGCCTACGCCGCCAGCCGCGAGCCGCAGTTGCGCGAGCGGCTGGTATCGCTGTATCTGCCGTTTGCCCGTATGATGGCGGCCAGGATGTATGGCTTGCGCACCCACGCGAACGTGGAGTTCGACGACTACCTGCAGTATGGCCGCGTTGGCCTGCTGGAAGCGATCGAGCGCTACGACGCCAGCCGCGGCTTCAAGTTCGAGACCTACGCGGCCAGCCGCATCAACGGCGCTATACTCAGCGGCATGGAAGCCTATAGCGAGGTGCACGAGCAGGTGGCCGCGCGCCGGCGCGCGGTGCAGGCGCGGCTGGCCTCGCTGGCGGAACCGCAGCGGGCGCAGGGCGCCCCGGCCGACCTGTTCGGCTATCTGGCCGAGTTGGCGGTGGGGCTGGCGGTCGGTTTCGCGCTGGAGGATTCCGGCATGTACCAGGCGCCGGAGCAGGAGGCGCATTACCGCGACCACACGTATGACGGCGTGGAGCTGAAACAGCTGCGCGAACGCATCAAGGCGCTGCTGGACGGTTTGCCGGGCAAGCACAAGCAGGTGGTCAGCTACCACTACCTGCAGCAGCTGCCGTTCCACGAGATCGCCGAGATGATGCAATTGACCAAGGGCCGCATCGCCCAGCTGCACAAGGAAGCGCTGCTGAAACTGCGCGAGGGCTTGCGCGCCACGCGCGAGCTCGACTGGAGCGGCTAGGGCAGCGATGCAAGACGATATTTTCGATGATACTCACTCAAACGCACTGAAACGCACTGAAACGGGAATGAAGATGACTAACGCCACACTTGCCATGCTGGACCAGGCCGAATTACAGCAACTGGCGATCAACGCCAGCGCCGGCGGCGACTCCGCCAGTGCGATCGCCTTTCTGAAGGAAGCGGTCGCGCGCGTCGACGCCACCGGCATCGCCCACTACCTGCTGGGCGCGGAGTACGCGCAGATCAAGATGTATGAGCGCGCCATGGGCGAGATGGAGGCCGCGATCGCACTCGATCCGGCCCTGTCGACCGCCCGTTTGCAACTGGGCCTGCTGTGGCTGGGCGCCAACCAGCCGCAGCGCGCGGCCGAGGTGCTGCAGGCGCTCGACGAGCTGGCCGAAGGCGATCCGCTGCGCCAGTTCGGCGCCGGGCTGCGCCACCTGGTCAAGGAAGAACTGGCCGATGCGCTGCGCTGCCTGGCGGCGGGCGTGCAGCTCAATACCGCCAATCCGGCGCTCAACCACGACATGCACAGCATCATGCACCAGATCGAACTCGCGCAAGGCGGCGCGGCGTCGGCGGCCCCCGCCGACGCGCCGGCGGCGCCGGCCGAGGACAGCCCGCACATCCTGCTGTCGGCCTACACCGGCCAACGCCACTAAGCCGCCGGAGATCAGGCCATGACGGCAGCGATAGGCTCGGTTGCGCAACTGGTCAAGGTGATCCAGACGCAGTTGTCGTCGCGCGCGGTGTCCGCCGGCGCGGGCAAGCGGCAGCCGGCTGTCGAGCCGGCCGCCGCCGACCGCTATGCGCAGGAAAACCTGGCCTCGCTGATCGAACTGCGCGTACGCCAGATCGCCCGCGATGACCCGAACCGGGGCCGCAAGGCGTTTCGCGTGTTCCTGGAGGCGGTGCTGCTGTCGCAGTTCGGCGAGGGACTGGTCAACGACCCGCGGTTTTTCCAGATGGTCGACGACATCCATCTGGCCATGGAGGCGGACGCGGACTGCCGCGCACTGGTGGCCAAGGCGATAGAACAACTGCTGGCGGAAATTTAGAACTAAGGAAGAACATGAACGACTTGATGCAACAACTGGAACGCAGCGAAGGCTATCTGGCCTCCGATCCGGACAACAACGAATTGCTGGCCCGCGTGATCGATCTGAGCCTGGCCGCCGGCGACGGCGAGCGCGCGGTGCGCCACGCGCAGGCGGCGCTGGCGCGCTATCCGGACGACGCGTTTTTCCTGGCCAGGCTGGGCAGCGCCCATCTGCTGCGCCGGGAATGGGCCGAGGCGGTCGCCGTGCTGGCGCCGCTGCTGGCGCGCCACCCGGACCTGAACCTGGCCTACAACCTGGCCTATGCCTTCCTGTGGCTGGGCCGGCACGCCGACGCCTACGCGGCGATGACGCCTTACCTGGACGCCGCCGAGCTGTCGCCGCCGATGGTGACGCTGCTGGTGCGCGCGCTGCACCACATGGGCGAGGGCGAGCGCGCGATCGCGCTGGCCGACGCGCATATGGCGCATTGCGAACAGGATGCCGCCTTCCTGGCCGCCGCCAGCCTGGTGTGCTTCGACGCCGGCCGGCTGGAGCAGGCCGAACAGCTGAGCGCGGCCGCGCTGGCGCTGGGCGCGGCCGCGCAGCATGGACGTCCGCAGGCCCAGCTCGAAGCGCTGGTGACGGCCGGTTCGCTGGCGCTGGCGCGGGTCGACGGCGACGCCGCCGTGGCGCGCTTCCAGCAGGTGCTGGCGCTCAACCCGGACGAGGGACGCAGCTGGTCCGGCCTGGGCACGGCCAGCCTGCTCAAGCGTGATCTGCCCAACGCCCAGCAACAGCTGGAACAGGCGGTGCGCTACATGCCCACCCACATCGGCAGCTGGCATTTGCTGGGCTGGAGCCGCCTGCTGGCGGGCCAGCTCGACAGTGCACGCGCGGCCTTCCAGACCGCGCTCGAGCTCGACCGCAACTTCGGCGACAGCCACGGCGGCCTGGCGGTGGTGCAGGCGATGCAGGGCCAGCGCGAGCTGGCCGAGGCGGGCGTCGAACGCGCGCTGGGCCTCGACAAGGAGAGCCTGTCGGCGCGTTACGCGCAAATGGTGCTGGCCGGCGAAACCGCCGACCCGCAGCGCTTCAGCAAGCTGGCGATGCGCCTGCTGTCGTCGCGCCAGGGCGCCTTCGGCCAAAACCTGGGCGAGATCGTGAAGCAGCATGGCGCCAGGTAATACCGCGCTGCACGGCGCAGCGGCGGGCCACGGGAGCGCCGCATGAGGCCGGACCTGGCGATGCAGCTGCTGTCCGATCTGCTGTGGAATGCGCTGCTGATTTCCGCGCCGCTGCTGGCGGCGACGCTGGTGGTCGGCCTGCTGGTCAGCGTGATCCAGGTGGTCACGCAGGTGCAGGAAGCGTCGCTGACCTTCATCCCCAAGGTGATCGCCGCCGTGGTGGTGATGGTGGTGTGCGGCCCGTGGATGCTGAAGCGGCTGGTGGGCTTTGCCGCCAACCTGATCGGCAACATCCCGACCTACTTCTGACGCATGAGCATCGATATCGATCCGGCGTGGATGCTGGCCGTGTTCTACACCGCGCTGCGGCTGGGCGTGGTGCTGATGATGACGCCGATTTTCTCCAACCTGGCCGGGCTGGTGACGGTGCGCGTGCTGCTGACCTTGGCGCTGAGCTCGCTGCTGGTGTCCGGCCTGCACGCGGCGCTGCCGGCGCCGGCGCTGGAGATCGGCCCGGTGCTGCTGAACGCGCTGGCCGAGGTCGTCACCGGCGTCACGCTGGCGTTCGGCATCTTCGCGGCGTTCGGCGCGTTTTCGGTGGCCGGCAAGATCCTCGACGTGCAGAGCGGCTTCGGGCTGGGCAATGTCTACGACCCGGTCACGCGCACCGGCGCGCCGCTGTTCGCCACCATGCTGAACCTGGTGGCGGTGGCGGTGTTCTTCGGCATGGACGCGCACCACGCGTTGTTGCGCGGCATCGCATTCTCGCTGCGCCAGGTGGCGCCCGGTTCCGGCTTTCACGCGCTGGACCCGGAGGCGGCGATCCGCCAGTTCGGCCTGATGTTTTCGCTGGGCGTGGCGCTGATCATCCCGGTGATGCTGTGCCTGCTGCTGGCCGAGACCGGCCTGGCCGTGGTGTCGCGCGTGCTGCCGCAGATGAATGTGTTCGTGGTCGGCGTGCCGGTCAAGATCGTGGTCGGGCTGGCGGTCTTCGCGGCCAGCATGGGCACGCTGCAGCCGCTGATGGCGCGCGTGTACGGATCGATTTTTATTTATTGGGAACAGGTGCTGACGTAAATGGCTGAGCAGGATGCCGATCTATCGGAACAGGCCACGCCGCATAAGCTGGACGAGGCGCGCAAGAAGGGCTCGGTCGCCCGCAGCAACGACTTCAATGCGATGGCGATGATGACGGCGCTGGTCGTGACCGTCTACGCCGGCGGCTGGGACGCGCTGCGGCAGACGCTGACCATGCAGCAGAAAGTGCTGGCCGGCGCCGGCCGCCAGCAATGGAGCGTGGACGCGGTGGCCGCCTGGATGGGCCAGCTGCTGGTCGGCATGCTGCATGTGCTGGGGCCGCTGTTCCTGACGCTGGCGGTGGTGGCGGTGCTGACCAATCTGATCCAGACCGGGCCGATCTTCAGCATGCACCCGCTCAAGCCCGACCTGGAGCGGCTCAGTCCGATGGCGGGCTTCAAGCGCATTTTCGCGATGCGCACGCTGTTTGAATCGGGCAAGAGCATCGTCAAGCTGGCGATATTGGGCACGGTGGTGTACATCCTGGTGCGCGACACCATCCCCGGCCTGATGGGGCTGTCGGCGATGGAGCCCAAGGGCTATATGCGCATGCTGCTCGCGCTGGTCGGTTCGCTGCTGGTCAAGCTGGTGCTGACCTTGCTGTGCATCGCGCTGATCGACCTGGGTTTTACGCGCTGGGAGTTCGCCAAGCGCATGCGCATGAGCAAGCGCGACGTCAAGGATGAATCGAAGAACCGCGAAGGTGACCCGCGCATCCGTTCGCGCATCCGCGACCTGCGCAAGGAAATGCTCAAGCGCAGCAAGTCGATGGCCAAGGTGGCCAGCGCCGACGTGCTGATCACTAATCCGACGCGGCTGGCGGTGGCGCTCAGCTACAGCCACGGCAAGTCGGGCGCGCCGCAGGTGGTGGCCAAGGGCGCCGGCGACCTGGCGCGCAAGATGCGCGAGCTGGCCGGCCAGCACCACATACCGGTGGTGCAGAACCGGGCGCTGGCGCGGGCGCTGTTCCGCGAAGTGGATTATGACGGCTACGTGCCGGAAAAGCTGTACCCCCAGATCGCCAAGATCATGGTTTGGGTTTATACAATGCGCGACGCAAGGCGCGCTTCGAAAAGGGTAGTTTGATGCAGTCTCTACGTCGCATATTCAATAACAACGCCGATCTGGTGATGGCGCTGCTGGTGGTCGGGATCCTGACGGTGCTGTTCGTGCCGATTCCGTCCGGCCTGCTGGACTTCCTGATCCTGACCAACATCAGCTTCGCCCTGCTGATCTTGCTGCTGACGTTCTACATCGGCCGGCCGGTGGAGTTCTCGACCTTTCCGTCGCTGCTGTTGATCGCCACGCTGTTCCGGCTGTCGCTCAACGTGGCGGCCACGCGGCTGATCCTGTCCGACGCCGACGCCGGCCACGTGATCGCCGCCATCGGCTCTTACGTGGTGGGCGGCAACTACGTGATCGGCATGATCGTGTTCCTGATCCTGGTGGTGGTGCAGTACGTGGTGGTGACGAGTGGCGCGCAGCGCGTGTCCGAAGTGGCGGCGCGCTTCACGCTGGACAGCATGCCGGGCCAGCAGATGAGCATCGACGCCGATCTCAACATGGGCTTCATCGACCAGGACGAAGCCAAGCGCCGCCGCAAGACGTTGGAAAAGGAAACCGGCTTCTACGGCGCGATGGATGGCGCCAGCAAGTTCGTCAAGGGCGACGCCATCGCCGGCATCATCATCATGCTGATCAACATCATCGGCGGCCTGGTGATCGGCGTGATGCAGATGGGCATGCGCTGGGACCAGGCCTTGCAGACATTCACGCTGCTGACCGTGGGCGACGGCATCGTCACCCAAGTGCCGGCGCTGGTGATCGCGGTCGGCACCGGTATCATCGTTACCCGCTCGGCCTCGGACGGCAACCTCAGCTCCGAGGTGCTGAAGCAGATCACCTCCTTCCCCAAGACCCTGTTCATCGTCGCGGCGGCGCTGTCGGTGATGCTGATCCTGCCGGGCATACCGTCGCTGCCGGTGCTGTTCCTGGTGCTGGCCTTGCTGGGCATCGGCTTCATGGTGCTGCGTAAATCGCGCCAGGCCGCGGAGCCTGGCGCCGAAGCCGAGGCCGAGGAGGGCGAGAAGGAGGGCGACAAAGACGCCTATGACATGCTGAAGGTGGAGCCGATCGAAGTACTGGTAGGCGCCAACCTGGTGCCGCTGGTGAGCGGCGAGAAGACCGTCTTCATGGAACGCATCGCCGCGATCCGCAAGCAGTATGCGCTGGACTCGGGCATGGTGCTGCCGCGCGTGCGTTTCCGCGACGCGCCGCACCTGGGCGTCAACGCCTATGAGTTGCAGGTGTTCGGCGTGCCGGCAGGGAAGGGCGAGATCATGATCGACCGCACCATGGCGATCCACGCCGGCGGCGAGCAGCGCACCGTCAAAGGTATCGCCACGCGCGAGCCGACCTATGGCCTGCCGGCGATCTGGATCGAGGAGTCGGAACGCGAGATCGCCCGCGCCGCGCGCTATACGCTGGTCGATGCGTCGACGGTGTTCATCACGCACCTGAGCGAAGTGCTGAAACAACAGTCGGCGCAGCTGCTGACGCGCACTGAGACCGACCGGCTGCTGCAACGCATACGCCAGCAGCAGCCGGGCCTGGTGGAGGAATTGATACCGACCATCCTGTCGGTCAGCGATGTGCAGAAGGTGCTGCAGAACCTGTTGCGCGAGAAGGTGTCGATCCGCAATCTGGAAGTGATCCTGGAGTCGCTGGTGGACATGGCGCGCAACAGCAAGGACCTGGGCTATCTGACCGAAGTGGTGCGGCAGAAGCTGGGCGCTGCGATCTGCCAGGCGCTGCTGGGCGAAATGACGTCGCTGAACGTGCTGACGTTGGATCCGGCCATCGAGCAGGTGCTGTTGCAGAGCATACGCAGCGTGGACAGCGGCAGCAGCATGGCGATCGAGCCGAAATATGCGGAGCAGCTGCAGGCGCGGCTGGCGGCGGAATCGGACCGCATGATGAAGGCCAACATGCTGCCGGTGTTGCTGTGCTCACCGGACCTGCGCCGACATGTGCGCGCCTTGTCCGAGCGGATGATCCCCCACATGCGGGTGCTGTCGATGGCGGAGATACCGAATTCGGTCAGTTTGAAAGCGTATGGGACGGTGAGTGTGTAGGGCTGTGAGGTTGTTGCTCCAGTTTCTTGAATCCTGGAGCCGCCTTCAAACCCGGGGCGAACTTCAATCTCTCGCAACCTGATTTTCTCTGAGTGTGTCCACGCAGAACAAGCAATGGAATGGCAGGCCTGCGAGTTTAGGATAACTGAGGACAAAGGCGCTCTGAACTTCGCGCTGCTTAGTCGGCAAAGGGCTCATTTTGAAATTCATTTTGAGCCCGTTGAAAACGATTTCTTTGTTGCCGCCTAGATCATAACGACCCAGATGAAGTACGGTTCCCGGGGCGACTTTGAATGGTTGGCTTACTGGGGAGTTCTCAAGCGATTTTCTTGTCAACGTCTCCTTTGTTAGCGTAGCGTAAGTGACCCACTGCGAGATCCTATAGGTACCTGGTGGCAGCTTCATCACTACAGTTTGTGACTCCACTGCTGACGGAAAATTGCCATCCTCTCCCATCGATAGAACATATTCGGCGCTACCATCAGTTGCTTTAACAACAAGCCCAAATCCACTCAACTTTACCCTCGAGAACTGCCCTGACAGATACCCGGAATTCGGGTCTGCCGGGGCATCGGCGCTGAGTATCGGCTGAACGCTAACGCAACCGGTAAGAATTGAGAATGCAAGTACGCAAACAAGAAAACGAAGAAACATTTTTGTCCTAAATTTAAGTAGAGAAAATATCTTCAAAGGTCGGTCCGCTCAAGGGGATACAAGTCGAGCGTTAGCCGGGGATTCGAATTCGGAAAGAAACAAACGACTGGGTAGCCAAGGCTGTCCAGAACTGAGTTCGCCTGACGAGAAGTTTCTGTATAATTTTTATGTAGTTGAATAGGTGTTAATGGTTTATACCCTTAGATCCGTTACTGGAAATGCCTCATGCGTGGCGTTAGCGGCATTTTTTCATACAGAAAACGCCACGCTGCTACTCTGGACACTGGACAGGGCAACAAGGAAGTTGGCGTTTGAAGGCTAAAGCCTCCTCGCAGCGGTAAAAAATACCGGGGGCGAGGAGGGAAGGCCTGCTGTTCTACATGCTACAAAGGGCACTAGTGCACCTTGTCTCTATTCATCAACTATATTTTGACGAAGATCGCGCTGATAACCTGTTCGGGAGATTCTGCTAGGGAGCATCCTTCCGCATAAAATTCGATCCCAGGATAAGATTCCTCATCAGCCGGATAATGAACTTCGTCATTTTGATCATATTTAATTTCAAAGAATTTTAAAACATCGCCTAACCTAGTGCCGATAGATATTTTTTCAAATAGCATCCCATGATATCCATCCGACAATGCAATGCATTTAAGAAAATTTTCTCTATTGAAAATAAGTTGAAGTGCACCCTTGTTGAAATAAAACTGATCTCCAGTATCAGTATTGAGTTCATTAGAAAAATTGGGTGAAAATCTAATCCAGTGATCGGTTCTTAAAACAACATCCGGAAGTGATCCCGTTAATTCATTCCATAGTGGAATGTTTTCTTTGTCTTCAAATATGTCGTCGACATGTGTATTCAATTCGAACCCCGCCGCTGATTGTCGCGGAATAATTGGAGAGTTCATATTAGGCATTGGGAAATTTATTTTCATCGTGGAATCCATTTTCCGTTTTCATATTTTCCAGAATTTCCCTTGGTGTCGAAGAAAGTAGTATTGCTCCTTACTGTTCTAGGATTATATGTGGCTGGGTCAATTATTTTTACTTCAGCACCATCGCGCATCATGAATTTATAGTATTGACTGTTATGAGTTTCTCCGGGAGGACTAACTTGGATTTGCAAGATCTCTGGGTGTCCTTCAAGGGCATATACTTCGGATTTTGACGTTGTCCTAGTTTGGTTGTTGTACGAGGTGTATCCGTCAAGCTGGAATTGGTTGCGTAGGTCCTGCATGGAGCGGTTCCAAACGTTGGATGGCCGATCAAGATTAATCCTGCCCACATCCCGGGCACGATAGTTTTCCTTTAAGTTTTCAAATTCTATCGCATCGCTGGCGGGGCCTGCACGTCCATCTCGCACGATCTCAGGGGTACGCGTTGCTCCGGTAAATCGTGGTGATCCCCCAATAGCACCACCTGCCATTAAAATGCCATCTTGACTTACCCCCAGTTGTGTTGAGTAATACACATCGGAAGGGGATCCCCCAGCGACTATTGTAGCGCCGCCGTTTATTGCTGCCATCGGGCTATTTATCATGTTGTTGAAACTAGCGACAAAAATCTCCCGATCGTTATCTAGTTTCGGGTCATATGGAACCAACTGAGGCCCCGCAGCTGCGTTCAATGCATTTTGACGTTGCTGGATCGTATCGCCTATTTGGCGAGCTTCACGAGACAGATCCATGAAATTGCCATATTTACCCGTTACAGGGCTTTCCAACAGAGTAGGCGATGGTTTAATGCTTTTCATTAGCCGATCGACACCGTTAGCTAGGCGTTTGCCATTTTTCTCAGCGTTCTTATCCAGGAATGTGCGCATTGCGGCATCACTTTCGGCCGCAGCGGCACTATCGGTTTCGTTCATCTGTTCAGGCGTCAGGAAGTCACCGTTCACCATGATCGGCCTCGATATCGAATCAATGAGGGAGTTAATATCGACCTGTGGCCTAGACGGATCAACTGCCCCAATGCTAGTGAAGTCACTGAGCGGGCGAGGAGTGAGCAGGCGACCGGTACCGTTGATGCTGTCCGCTAAACTGCTGCCCAGCGCGTTTCCGAAGGCATCTGCAGCGATCCGTGGCCCCGACGTGAACGGTCGTAATTCGAAGGCGAAAACCCCGGCGCGATGCGGGCTGGCGGGCCGGTCGGCCCAGGTGCATTGATGTTAAAGAGCGAAAAATTTCTGGACGCGAGTTTCGCCGATTACGCGCGCGGGCGCAAGGGCCTTGATGTGCGGATTTTTCCGCGCAAACTAAATCCTAAGTTTTTGCTCGTCTCGGTGGATGATCACGCCTCGATCAACTTTATGAGACATCACCATGTCGAAGCACACCAAGAAACGCACCGTCACAAGCAAACCCAACGCTATTGCTGGCATTCTGACTTCCATTGTCGGCAAGGCTATTGGCCATCTTCTTTTTGATCTTTGGAAGGAGTACGGCCCGGCTTCTTGGCTGCGTGGTTTGTTGGTGGCGTGAGGCGCGGCGCCCGCAGGGCGCTGCGCAAAGGGTTTGCTGTTGACGTTGGGTTTGCGTTCGACCTGGCTGACGGCAGCGCGCGGGTGCAAGCGCCGGCGGCGCGCGCGCCGTGACCCTGGCCGAAGCCCTGCGCCCCAGGGCGCACATTATGTCTGGCGCCCCTGCGCGGCTGCCAAACCATCCGGTGCTGCGCAGGGCTTCGGTCGGGCGCTGCGCGCGTCCACCATACGGGATGGTGCTAGTCGGGGCTACAGGGCGCGCTCCTGCGTCGCTTGCCGCCGCGCTCCGCCGTCAGTCAGGTCGAACATCAAACCCAACCCCGCCGCCCGGCAGCAAGGCTGCGCCTTGCTGCCGGGCGGTGCCCGATTGCCGGAACTGATCCCAGCTCGCGCAGAGCGTGTTGGGGTGCAAGCTCATTTATCGGCACCGATCAGCGCAGCGTCTTCACGTCAAGGTTGTAGATCGCCAGGATCGCGTCTTGGCCTTTTTCTTTGTCCTTTGCGTCGTAGGCGGCAAACGCCTCCTGTAGCTTGCCGTCGATGAATTTGACCTGATCTATATCCTTCTTTAGCTTCGGGCGGATTTCCGCCCACAGCTCTTTGAGGTCGGCCATGTTCGTCTCGTAAGTCCATGAACTCCACGCCGGATAGTTTTCCGGCGCGTGGTTCGTTGCCGTCGTCAAGGCACCCGAGAAATCGAGCAGCTTCTCTTTTAAAGACATTGTTTTTCCTTTACCAAATTAGAATTTCCGACCTGGCAGTTTTGGCTGCGGCACGTAGGGTTGGATCGATTGACGGGGGACCACGTAAGGACCGCCCAGTTCCGTCGGTCGGATGATCAAGAAGTTGCCCGGCCTGATGGCGTTCCACTTGCTCAACTGCGATGTGTAGCCGTCCTTCCGCGCCAGCGTCGTATCGTGGAAGATGTTGAAGCCGATCCTCCCATCGGGGATGCCGTAGCCAGCGACAGAATCGCTCTTGATGCGGCGGTTGATTGCCCATATGTTCGACATTGGACCGTCGTTGATGTCTTCGACTTTGGCAAATCCCCTCAGTTCATTTCGGACACTCTCATCGATGTAATTGCCCAAGGTCCTGGCGTACTGGCCATCCTTCACGGTCAATTTCCCGTTTGCGATCAAGTCAACGCCCGTGGTGTATGCAACGTCGGTGGCTTGCAAGTGCACGTCGAGCACCTTCTTCTCGAACTCTAGCACTGTCATTTTGGACTTGCCGACGCGGAACGACTCGTAATCGTCGCCCCAGGTCTCGCGTAAGCGCTGATCCCGAACATGTCCCTCGTAGACATTGCCCAGCCGCTCGGCCGTCCCTTTGAAATCGATGCCACTGCCCGAGTTGCTGATGTAATACTCGTAGTCTGTTGGTACGTTTTTGACGCCGAGCTTGGTCATCGCTTCTCGCATGGCGTCTACCTGGCCCTTCGCTTGTGTCTGCGACATTCGGCCTAATTCGTCCACGATGCCGGGCACTTCACCAAGCAGACCAAACGGGTCCGCCGCCAGATTCAAGGCGTTGTCCCAGTTGTTATTGCGAACCATCTCAAAGCTGCCAGGGCGGTAGCGCGCGGCGCCGCGCACCGGGCCACCAGTCTGCAACATATCGGGCGTAATCAGCGAATCGTCACGCGCCTGTTCGCCCAGGATGTCGAGCATGACCTGCCGTTTGACCTCATCGGCGGTCATGATATTGCCAGCAGTTGCTACGTCTGGAGCACTCCTTGTCGCCCAAGCGTCTTTCTCGATCTGAGCTTCTTCCTGCCCAGAGAACATCTGGTCAGAATTGATCCTGGCAGCGGTTCTTGCGTCGTTGACCTGTTCGGCCAGGCTGCTGCCCAGCGCATTGCCGAACGCATCTGTAGCAATCTGCGCGACGGAGATTTTACCACCGCGTGCCACGGCCGTGGTCAGGCCTCCGGCAAAGTTGGAGGCAGCGGTGTTGGCGTATTTGGTAAAGCCGTCCGTCAGCTGCCTGAAGGATTCACTATTCCCCAGGTAGCTGGACACCTGGCTGCTGACCACAGCGCCAGCCGCTGAGGCCGCCACGCTGGCCCAGCTGAAGCCGTGTTGCAGACCGGTGATGTTGGCGACGCCCTGGGTGGCGGCGTTCGAGACTGCGGCGCGCGCTGCCACGGCTTGCCAGCCTTCGCCACTGATCGAGCTCAGCATGCCGCTTGGGGTGGCCAGCGAAGAGACGCCTTCGGTCATGCCGGCACTGACTGCGGCCAAAGCCACGCCCTTCCAGCTAAAGCCGTCCTGCGCGCCGATGGCGTTACCGACTACCTGGCTGGCGATCGAACCGAGCGCCGCCGCCATCACCGGACCCAATGTGCCGGCGGTGATGGCGGTGACGACCACGGCCACCACCACCATGACAATTTGCCCCACGACGCCGCAGCCGCCTCCATGGGTAGGCGGCGGCAGCGCCGGCGCCGTGTTGCCGATGGCGTCGGAGGCGTTATACGGCTTGAAGGTGCTGTAGTCGTTGTGCACCGTGTTGACCCGGCTCGGGATACGCAGGATCTCGCCGGCCTTCAACGCCTGATCGGCGTTCTTACCATTGGCGTCGGCGATCAGGTACCACAGCTTGGCGTCGCCCCAGATCGCCTGAGCGATGCTTTGCAGCGTCTCGGAGTTGCTCTGTACGCTGTACGAGCTCGGCGGAGCCGTCAGTGCCGCCGCGTTGAGCGGCTGGTACATCGACCCGAGGATATTGTCGGCGTTCCCATTTTCCTCCCCCAGCACCTGGCCGTTCACGATCAGCGTGAAGCTGGCGCCCTTGTCTGTCAGTTTGCTTTGGACGTGGCCGTCGGCGTCGTACCAGAGCTTCTGGCGCAGCTTGGGATCGGCGCTCTCCACTCGGGTGCGGTTGCCGGCGTTGTCGTAGTAGCTTGTGGTCGTGCCGGCCGTACCGGTGCTCTGTGTCACGGTTTCTTCACGCGCGCTGTCGGTCCACTTGTAGCCAATCTGGTAGCGGCCGTAGTCGCGGGAATCGAAGCCCTGGGTCGTGATGGTATACCCGAGCATATTACCAGCTGCGTCGTAACCGCCATAAATGTTATTGCGTGAGTCGTTCAGGAAGTAGACGTCCTGATTCTTGCTGTCGGGGCCGAAGTTCACCTCCATTTGGTGCGTCATGTGCCCGGCGATGTCGTAGCTGTAGGTGCGCTGCTGCGCAGCGATGCCGGCCTTGGCGGTGGCGCTGCGCTCCTCTTCCGACGCCGGCGGATTCTGGCCCGCCTGGGTAATGCGCCCCACCTCGTCGTAGCGGCGGCTGTCGAACATGACGCCATCGCGGTAACTGTATTGCAGACGGCCGACGCTGTCGTAGGAATAGGACTCGGTGGTCAGTTTGTCAGGTGTAGTGGAAAGGTCTTTTTCTATGTACACGCCAATGAACGAATCTTTGGTGCGATTACCGGCCTTGTCGTAGCTGATCTGATGGCCGAGTTTGCCCAGCACGCCGGTATTGCTCGCAACATCCCACGACTGGGCGTTGACGACGGTTTGCCGATTCATCTCGTCGTAGGCATTGTATTTGATGGTTTCGACGCCGCCATAGAGGGTAGTGATGCTGGTGCGGTTGCCGTTGTTGTCGTAACCATAGGTAAGCTCGTACTGCTTGTCCTTCACACCCGTCAGACGGTTTTGCTTGTCGTACGTGAGCGTGTTGTCCTGCATCCGCTCCGGCGTGCTCGGGCTGCCCACGGCGTAGCTTTGCTTTTCGCTGAGGCGGTTGCCGACGATGTCGTAGGTGTAGTTGGTGGTCAAGCCGCTTTCACTGTTGACGATGCGCACCAGCAGGCCGTTCTCGTAGGTCTGGGTAACAGTGCTGCCGTTCGTGCTGGTCAGCCAGCGGTTGCCGGCGCCGTCGTAGCGATAGTCGGTGTGAGTGCCGCTCATGTCGATGAACGTTTTTACGCGGCCGAAACTGTCGACGTCCCAGGACATGGTGTTGTTCGTTGCCTTTGCATCACGCGTGGCGATGCGATGGTGGAAGGCATCGTAGACGTTGCGGACAAGGTACTGATTCCCCTGTGTCATGGTGGAGATGACATTGCCGTCCAGGTCGTAGCTGCTGTAACTACTGATGCCGGCTGCATCGATATTGCGGGTCTTGCGGCCAAGCTCGTCGTACTCGAACTGCTCTGTCAGCTGCTGCGGGCTCCTGTCATAATGCTTCATTTCCGAGCCATCATTGTAGGTAGCGTAGACCTCAGCTTTCGCTTCTGTTTGGGTGCGGATCAAGTGACCCAAGTGGTCGTACTTGTAGTTCATCTGCACGCCGCTGGTGTCGCTATCCCAGCGCTTTACGCTCAGGCGGTTGCCGAACAGGTCATAGGTGGAGTCTACAACGCCGCCGTCGGCGTGGATTTCCTTGACTACGTTGCCGTTGCTGTCGTAGCGCTGGGTGTTGAACTTGCTATTGGCGTTGCCGACAAAGTCGGCGGCGCGCACCTGGCGGCCCAGCGCGTCGTAACCTGTGCTGTTGGCGACGGCGGTGGTGCCGGCCAGCGTGTTGAGCGTCTGGCTGAGCTGCTGGTTGTTGTAGTTGTAGGTATAGCTGATCTTCCAGTTGGCGTCGCGGGCGTCGGCCACTGTCAGAACGTTGCCCCAGCGGTCGACGGTCAGGTGCTCGGTGCCGGCAAAGCGCACCGGCGTCAGGTTGAGCGCCTTGGTCTGGGCGATGGCGGCCACCGGCGCATAGTCGGCGAACACGGCTTGCTGCTGCATCGCCTGTAGCGTCGTCACGGCGTTGTCGGCGGCCTTGACGTCGCTGCCGGCGTGGCCCAGCGCCTCGCTGACGCGGCCCATGAAGGCGATCTGCGTGGTGAGTTTGATGCTGTCGTTGCCGGCATAGGCGTACAGGTCCGTCACCAGGCTGGCGGCCAGCTGGGCGCGGGTGGCCGGATCGCTGGTGAGCTTGCCGGTCCAGGCGGTCACTTCGGCGGCGTCGGCGGCGCGGCCCAGGCCGGTCTGGAACAGGGCGCGGACGTAGTCGGCATTGGCCAGCGCGGACGGGAAGCGGCCTTGCGCCTCCGGTAGCGCCAGTATGGTTTGCGCAATGTTCAGCAGCGGCGTGCCGGCCTTGCGCAGCGCCATTTTGTCGACCAGCGTCGGGGTGTCAGGCGCGTGGCCCAGCAGGATCACGTACAGCTGGACGATTTCCTTCAGGTAGATGGCGTCCGGCGTCATAGCGCTGACGGCGCGGGCGTCGGCCAGCGCGGCGGCGTCGCGGCTGGCGGCGGCGTTGGCGGCCACGAAGTCGGCGATGTTGGGCGCGGCGACGCCATTCTTCGCGGCCGTGTTGAGCGCCACCAGCATCGGCGCCACCTTGTTGTCCAACGCCAAGGCGTCGCTGCCGGCGTGGACGATGTTCCAGTCTGCCAGCAGGTCGCTCAGCAACTGGCCTTTGCTCAGGCTGGTCGGGGCCTTGAGCCTGTCGCTCCACAGGCGCACTACCGCACCGTCGGCCGGCGCACGGCCGACGGCGTTGGTGAACAGTTTGATGACGAAGTCATCGCCGGTCAGGGTGGCGGCGGGCAGGGTGGGGGCGCTGGCTATCAGTGCGTTGGCCTGGTCGGCCAGGCTGCGGCCGTTCTGGAAGTAGCCCGTGCCGAGGGTGAATTCCATCAGCGTCGGCGCGCGGCCATACAGCGTCACGTACATCTGCGTCAGCTGGATCGCTTGCTGCGTGGTCGGGGCGGACGCGGCGTAGCGGGTGGCCATGCGCACGGTGTTGACGGCGGCGCTGTCGACGTCGGCCAGCTTGGCCGACTCCGTCACTTCCAGCGCCAGCGCGGTCTTGAACGCGGTGGCGTTGGCCAGCACGGTGTTGAAGTCGGCCAGCGTCGCGGTCGGCGCCAGGCCGACCGAGGCGGCGGCGGCGACGATGGAAGCGCTGGCGGCCAGTGCGGCAGCCCTGGTGTTGTCGGCGGCGACGGCCTTGCCCTGCACCGTGACCGCCGAATTGGCGGCCGCCAGCGTGGTTTGCGCCAGCGGCGCGAGCGCGGTGGCGGTGTTCCAGTCGGCGATCTTGCGGTCGCGGTCGGCGACGGCGTTGTCGTACTCCAGTTGCGCCTGGGTGATGGCTTGTTCATTGCCACCGGCGGCGGCCAGCACGGCGGCGTTGTAGTTGTCGATCAACGTCTTGGCCTCGCCCTGGGCGGCGGCGGTGGCCGAACTCAACTCCTGTTCGAAGTTGTTGCGCTTGATGATCGCCACGACGGCCGGGTCGGACAGCTGGTGGTACAGCTCCTTGCGCGCGCCTTCAAAGAAGTGATACGCGACGGCGCCGGGGTCGGTGCTGCCGGCAAAGCCGGCGAGCCAGAAGGCAAAGCCGCCGGGATCAGGCTCGCGCAGCAGGACGGAGCGATACAAACTGGTGAGGTAGGCGTTGAGATCGTTCAGCGAGGTGGCGGTGGCGCCGACTCCCAGCGCGGCCAGCCTCTCCAGGTGCTTAGGATTGGTAGCCAGAGTGGCGATCTGGGCATTGACGGAGGCCAGGTTGGTCCGCAAGTGGAATGCGACGAGCGTTTCCGTCACCTGGCTCACCAGCTCCGGCGAGGCTTGCTGATAGTACAGCGCCGCCTCAGCTGCCTTCTTGGCCGCAGCGAGCGCCGCGTCGTTGCTCGCTGCCGCCTTTTTGGCGTTGTCCAGCGCCGTGGCTTTTTGCGTGGCCACGGTGGTCGCGGCGTTTTTCAGGTTGAGCGTGTCGGTGACGTTCTTTTGCGCGGCCGTGGCGGCTGCGCCTGCGGCGCTGACCACCGGCGCCAGCGCGGTCGCCACCCTCTGGTCGTACACGCCTTTGGCGGTGTATTCCGACGCCAGTTGCGCGGTCTTGTTGATGACGCTGTCGATGATGGCGGCAGCTACTTGGCCTCGGCTGGAGCCGGCCAGTGTGGCCAGCCAGCCGGCCTCGTCGGCGCCGGCCGGGCGTCCCAGCGTCTGCTGGTAGATCTGGTTGATGAAGACGCTGTCGGACACGCCGGCGTACATGGCTTGGCCATCGCCGGTATTGAGCATCTGCGTGGCGATGCTGGCCAGGCTGGCGCCTTGCGTGCGCGCCAGCAGGTAGTTGTTCATGGCGATGACGTCGATCGGCTTCTGGCCCGCGCCTGGGCCGCGGTTCAGCACGCCCACGAACAGGCGCGCGAGGTCGATCAGGGCGACCGTGTTGGCGGCGGCGCCGTTCAACGCGGTCTGCATGGCCGTCGCGGCGGTGTTGGCGGCGGTGTTCTTGCCGGCGACGTCGGCCGAGGTGAAGCTGGCCTTGGCCTGGGTGGCGATGGTTTCCGCCGCCTGGGCTTGGGCCACCATGCCGGCCAGCGATTTATTCAGGTCTTTTTCAAACCCGACCCGGCCGTTCCATACCGCTTCGGCTTGCGGATCGGTGTTGTCGATAGCGCCGTACAGCATGTCGCCTACCAACACCACCGAATCAATGCCAAGCCTCGATGCCGCCACTCTTGGGGACCAGTATGCCAGCTTGGCAGGTGGTGGTTCGATGTTCAGCACCTGGCGGTACATGCGGGTGACAAAGGCGGCCGGATCGAAGTTGTCGGTGGGGTAGAGCAGTTTGCCGTCGGACGAGGCCAGCAGGTCCATCACGGAGCCGATATCGGTGGCGCCAGCGGCCATGGCGCGCGCCATCGCTGCGACCTTGGCCATATCCATCGGTATCCCGGAACCGGTGCGGCCCTGGTTCATATAGGCCGCGTAGATGCGGGCGGCGCGCAGCGTGCCGGACGCCAGCGGGTTGGCGGCCGAGGCCGTGGCGGCGCTGGCCGCTGCGGTGGCGGCAGCGGTGCTGCCCTGCAGCGCGGCGATCGCCGAGGCGTTCAGCGCGGACGCGTCGGCCAGGCTTTGGGCGATCACGGCCGAAGCAGTGGTGGCGCCGACCTTGGTGACGTTGAGTCCGTAGGTGACGGCGGCGCTGATGTCCGTTGCTGTCACCAGGCCGAGGATGGCGGTGGCGTCGGCCACGTTTTCGCTGGCAAGATTGAGCGCGACGTTGACGCCGACCGCCACCCGGTTGTTGAACAGGGCTTGCGTGTTGGCGCCGGCGCTGTAGATGCCGGACACCAGGGCCCGGATCAGGTCGACGGTCACCTGGCCGCGCGTGGCGCCGTTGGCCAGTTGATTGACCCAGTTCGACAAGGCGATCTTGTCTGGCGTGCCGCTGAAGCCCACGCTGTACAGACGGCGCACGAAGTCGCTGTCCGACAAGCCTTTCGGATACAGCGCGGCGTTGCCGGTCGCTTCCGCGCTGGTGAGCATCATTGTGGCGAGTTCGGCCAGCGATAGCGGCGGTGTGGCGGTCAGTTTGGCCAGGTAGTAGAGGTAGCCGCCGTGGTCGGGCGCGCGGCCCAGCAGCGTCACGTACAGACGGGAAATGTCGAGCCGCATGTCTTCCAGCGGCGTCGACGCGGCCGCCAGCTTGGCGCTGGCCTGGCTGCTCTTGATGGCCTGGGCCTGGGCTTGCAGACGCAGCAGCGCCTCGGCGACGGCATTGGCCGGATTTGTGGCGGCGTTGATGGTGCTGATGATGTTGCGCGAGATGCCCAGTTGCGTCATCAGGTCGGCGTCCGGCGGCGGCAGCGCGACATAGGCCAGGCTGAGCGCTACCTTGTCGCGGATGGCCTGCAGGTCGGCCGCGGACAACGCAAATTTCAGCGCATTCTCCGCCAGTGCGCTGGCGAGTCCGCCGCGGCTGATTTGGTTTAGACCCAGCGACAATGTGTAGAAATCCATTTCATGGACCGCCGGCTCGCGGTGCAGCAGATTTCTGAACATCGTGCTGACGAATTGCTTGTAGGAGGCCACCAGCGCATCGCCGGTCGGCGGCACCAGCGGCGTAGGATAGAGTTGCTGGCCTTCGACGTCGCTGAAGAAGCTGTCCGCGATGGACGCCAGGCTGAAGCCGGCCTTGCGCGCGTTGACCCAGTAAGCCAGGCCGCCCGCGTCGGGAACCCGGCCCATGATGGTCACGTACAGCTTGGTGAGCTGGGCCTGGTAGCGTTCGGTGGTCGCGGCGTCGGTGCCTTCGCCGATGGCGCCGTCGGTATAGATATCGGCGTGCGCGAACAGGTTGGCGATGGTGGTGCTGTTGCTGCCGCCATTGACGCTCATGTAGTTGTGCAGGGCTTCGATGCGGCGCAGCAGCACGCCGCTGTTGGCGTTCAGGATGTCGACCAGCGCCTTGCCGCGATTGTCGCCGCCGGCCAGGTCGAACTGCTGGCGCCAGCGCTCCAGTTCGTCGCCGTCGGGTGTCAGGGCGAGAATGCCGTCATGCAGCTGGGCCAGGAAAGCGATGCTGCCTCTGGCCAGCAAGGACTGGACGTCGGGCGAGGCGAGCAGGCTGACCGCCAGGCTGGCCAGGTCGCCGCCGCTGTTGTACTGGCCGATCAGCTGGTTGAGCGTATTGGCGCTTGGTGGGCGGTTCATGATCATCAGGTACATGCCGATGATCTTGCGGTTCAGGTCGACGTTCGGCGTGCCGGCGATGGTGATCTTACCGGCCGCTGTCTGGATCGGACCGGCGGCGGCGACGGTCTGGCTGTACACCTGGTATTCGAACGGGGCGCCAACCAGGGCCGGGTCGAAGGTCGGTAGGCCGTTGATCAGCTGCACCGCGTTGGCCACCTCGGTCCAGTCGCCGCCCGGGCTGCGGACCTTGATGGTGAAGGTCTTTTTCGCGTCCTCGACCGTGCCGAGGACGATACGCTGGCCTGCCAGCACCTGGTCGGACGCCAGCGTGGCCGGCACCCACACGTCGCCGTTTTTTTGCAGAACGGCGGTGCTGGACGTGGCTGCGGCGTCCAGGCCGTACGGCGCGCTGCGGTCGGTCATGTGGCCCAGCATGTCGTAGCGCATGTCGGTGCGCAGCAAGTCGTGCATGCCGTTGAGCTCGTCACTGTTGCGCAAGTTTTGGAGCACATGCTGGTTCTTGCTGGTGCTGACGATCTGCGCGGTGGCGTTGCCCATGGCGTCGAACAGCGTGACGCGGTCTATGCCGTCGCCGGCGTTGCTCAGCCAGGCCCGACCGGCGTGGTCGTAGCGGGTATAACTGGTCATCTGGCCCGTGGCGGACGAGCTGAGCGCGCTGTTGGAGGCGACGTAGTAGGTCGCCGTCACCTCACCGAAGGCATTGTAGACATTGGTCTTATGATTGCGTTCGATAATGTTGCCGTCGATAGGATTGTCGTTGCCCGGCGTTTCGATCTCGATCGTGCGTCCCAGGGCATCGTAGCGAGTGATCTGATACGAGGTTTGCAGCGCACCGTTGCTGGTGACGGTGCGCCATTGCTTGGCGGCGCGGCCGTAGACATCGTAGGCGGTGCGGATCACCGAGCCGGCCTCGCCCTTGGCGAACTGTTCGGCGTCGAGCACCTTGACGGTGCGGCCGTCGGTGTCGAACACACTGGCGGTGACGCGGTTGTCGCCATCGAGGGGATCGACCGGCTTCGCCAGGTTGGCGGCCGGGGTTCCGGCCGCACCCTTGGCATAGTCGATGCGCAGCACGGCATTGCCGAAGACGTCGAGCTTGAATTCGGTCAGCGGCGAACCAGCCTTGGTGATCTCGGCGTTGTTGCCGGTCTGGACCTTGGCGACGCCGATAGTGCGGCCCAGCGCGTCGAAGTAGGTGTAGGTGGTGCCGCCCAGCCCGTCGGTGACGCTGGTCTGGCGACCGAGCGCATCGTAGCCGTAGCTGGTGACGATGTCGTCGATGACGGTGGCGCCGTTGCGGATGAAGGATGCCTGGACGCGGGTTTCGCTGACCAGGCGGCTATTGCGGTCGTAGGCCGAGACGGTCTTGCGGTTGTACTCGCTGGGGTCTCCCTGCGCGGGGATCGCACCGGCGCTGATTCCGCTGACCGCCTTGGCGTACTCCAGCTGGGTGACCGTGCTGGTGTTGTTGCCGGCGTTATAGCCGTAGCTGTAGGTGGTCAGGTAGCCGGTACCGCTGGCCGTGCGCGCGCCTGACAGCAGTTGCAGTTGCTGGGTCTTGCGGCCCAACGCATCATAGGCGTAGCGGGTGTCGGCGGCGTCGGTGACGCGCTGCCCCTGGTAGTCGGCACCGTAGCTGAACTGTTCGGCGACGTCGCCGAAATCGGTATACACCGTTTCCGTGGTCTTGGCCGCGTACAGCTGGGGCGAGTTGCCGGTGGCGTGGGAGTCGTATATTGCGGCGACCGGCTCGACTACCTTGATGACCCTGTTCAGCGCGTCGTAGCTGCTGCCGATGACGCGGTCGTTGACGTAGTCGTGCACGATCGTGGCGCCGAACGCCACGTCGTCGACCTGGGCCGGCGTCTTGCCGCCGGCCAGCGGCAGCGGCTTGAGGTTGTAGCGGGTCAGCCAGATGGCGTTGCCGAAAATGTCGCGGCCGTAGCCGGTCACGAAGCCGAGCGCATCGATGTCGAAGCTGACCTGGCCGCGCTTGTCGTAGACCTTGTAGCTGAACTTGCCACCGACATCCTGGTTGGAGACGGCGTCGCCGAAGGCGTTGTAGCCGACCGTGACGACGCGCGCGCCGCTCGATGTGAGATAGGCGTCGGCGGCGCCGGCGCTCTGTTTCGGATCGGCGGCATCGTTGTAGATGTCGATCGCCGGACGGATGGTTTGCACCTGGCGCCCGAGACTGTCGTAGCGGTATTCGGTGATGCGCTCGGTGCCACTGCCAACGCCTTCGGTGCGTTTGGTCAGGTTGCCCAGTGCATCGTATTCCATGCGCGTCATCAGCGCCAGCAGGTTGCCGTCGCCCCAGCCGCCCATCGGCACATTGAGGTTGGACGCATAGGTTGGCACCTGCGGGCTGGTTTCCAGCACCAGGTGGCCGGCGGCGTCGTACGCGTAGGTCCACTTGCTGCCGAGCTTGTTGGTGTAGCTGGTCTTGCGGCCGAGGCCGTCGTAGCCGTAGTACTCAGTGGCGCCGCTGCTGTCGCCGGACGTGGACAGATTGCCGCTGGCGTCGTAGGTCAGGATTGTGACGCTGACCGATCCTGCCTGGTATTGGCGCAGCGTCTCAGCCGACACGGCGGTGGGCGCGGTGGGATCGGCGAGCCGGGTAGGCTGCATGTAGGCGCGTACTTCGCTGAGCTGACCGAGGGCGTTGTAGACGTTCTCCTTGATATAGCCGCCGGCGTCGATGACGTAGGTCTGGCGCTGGTTCTGGTCGTAGCCGTAGTATTCTGTGCGGTCGCTTGCGCCCGGCGCTGCGGGCAGCATCTTTTTCACGTCGGCGGGGCTGGTGGCGGTGCTCAGCACGGCCGTGCCCGGCAGCGCGGCGGCGTAGCGGATGCTGGCCGTTTTATTGCCTAGCACGTCGTAGCGGTATTCGGTGACATGGCCCAGTGCGTCGATGTCGTAGACTGGACGGTGCTGCAGGTTGTAGACGGTGCGGGTGATGCGGTCGCCCGGCATCGGCGTCAGGCCGTAATTGGCGACGTTGGTCTCGGCTGGATTCGCGGCCGACAAGGCGTACGTGGTGCGCTGGGCTACATTGCCCTGGGCGTCGTACTGCAACTGCGTGACGGCGCCGGCGGCATCGATGCTGAGGTTGAGGCGGTTCAGTACGTCGTAGGTGAAGTAGCTGGCACGGTCCAGCGCGGCATTGGCCACGATCGCGCCGGCCAGATCCTTGGGTGGCGTATTGGTTTGCAGCGGAGTGGCGTACTGGATGCGGCTGGCCACGTTGCCGGCGTTGTCGTAGCTGGTGCGGGTCAACGCCCATTGCTGGGTGGATGGCGGGACGTCGGTGACGGCGGTCGGCCCTTGGGCGACGGCAGTCATGGTCACCCGGTTCAGGGCGTCGTAGTTGTAGCGGGTGATCGCATCGGTGGCCGATGCGGCCACTGCCAGGATGGCGTCATCGCCGGGGGAGACTGCGCTGATGGTGTTGGCGTAGGCCGTACGCACCAGCACGTTGCCGGCGGTGTCGTATTCCTGCTTGACTACGCTCCACTTGACGGTGCCGCCTTCATGACGCTGGGCGGTGGCCGTGGCCACAAGGCGGCCGGCGGCGTCGTAGACCAGACGCGTACTGGCGTCGTGGATGACAGCGTCGTTGTCCGGGGTGGCGGCATTGAGCGCGGCGGCGGCATCGGCCCAAGCCAGTGCAGAGGCGTCGGTTGGCGCGCTGCCGACCACGTCCATCAGCCTTGCATAGTTCACGCTGCCAGCCTGGCGGCCATTGTTATCGTAGCGCAGTTTGCTGATGGCCCAAGTGCTGGTGTAGACGGTGGCGCCCTGGGCGTTCTTGGCGGAGCTGATTTTTTGCGCGCTCAGCGAAAGCACCAGCTTGCCATTGGCGTAGATAAAGCGCTGGTGGCGGTCGCGCACTGGATCGCTCAGCTTGCCTGCCGCGAGGGCCGCGTCGATGGAGGCGCCGATATCCGTCGAGCTACGGAAGTCGCTCAGGACGTTGGCGTAGGCGATCTTGTCGGTCACATGGCCGGCGCTGTCGTACTGGTAGGCGATCACGCCGCCGACGCCGTCGACGGTGGCGCGCACGCGGCCGTTCGCATCGTATGCGGTCTGGACGGTGAGGTCGAGGTAGGGGGCGGGAGTAATGCTGTTGGCGCTGCCGAGCTGGCTATTTTTGATGATATTGCCGTACGCATCATAAGCACTGAGCGTATGGTTGCCACCGGTTAGCGCGTCGGCCACGTCCACCACTAGGCCGCGCCGGTTGTAGCTGTATTGCTGAGCGGTGTTGCCGGTGTTGGTGGCGTTGGCTTTGGCATAGGCATTGATCTCGGCCGCCGAGCCGGTCAGCGTGGCTGGCGTCAGGCGCGCCGCGTACTGGACGGTGGTGGCTGCACTGAGCTTGCCGTTGGTGTTGTAGACGTGGCCGCTGACCTGGCCCAGCGCGTCAACGCTGTAGGTCAGGTGGCCGGCGGCGTCGTAGTAGAAGACGTTGCGTCGGCTGTTGGCGGTCGTGGCGATGAGGGCGGCCAGTGCTTGGGCGGCGTTGTCGCCGGCGTCCCCTTGGGCCGACAGCTGGTTGCCGAGCGTGCCGCCGGTCAGCGCAGTCAGCGTGGCGGCGCCGAGCGCGCCGGCATAGGTCACGCTGGCCTGCAGCTGGCCGAAGGCGTTATAGCTGATTCCCTTGACGCCGCCGGCGCTGTCGATGCTGTAGCTGAGGCGGCCGTTATCGTCGTAGTAGAACAGCGCCAAGCGGTCCAGGCTGATGTCGGCCAGAGCCAGCATGGCGTTGGTGAATAGCGCGTCGGGTTTGCCGCCGGCCAGACTGGCGGTCAGCGCGGTCGACAGGCGCTTGCCGTACTGGATGGTTTTGATCACCTGGCCGAAGTTGTCGTAGCGCTGTTCCTGGACTTCGCCCAATGGATTGACAGTGTGCGTCAGGCGGCCCATGGCGTCGTAGAAGTACAGCGTGCGGTTGCCATACACGTCGGTTGCGCTGATGCGTTGACCGGCGTTGTTGTAGACGTAGGTCTGGGCGTAGCCGGCCCACAGCGCGGCGACGGCCGCCGGGGCCGGCGTGGCGCCCAGCGCCGCCAGGCGGGCGACGCCTTCGTCGTTGAGCTGGCCGATCAGGTGGCCGGCGCCGTCGTAGCGTGAGGCGCTGGTCATTTCGGCCACGCTCGCGGTGCCGCGCTCGATCGAGGTAACGTTGCCGTCGGCATCGTAGCCGTACTTGGTGTAGGCGCCGGTCGCGGAGGTTTCCGTGGCGAGTTTGTTCAGCGCGGTGTAGGTGTAGCTGGTGATCTGGTCCTGCGGACTGGTCTTCAGGCCCAGAGCGGCCAGGTCTTTGGCGGTCGGCACGGCGGTGGCGGTGCTGTAGGCGCGGCGATAGCTGAGATTGCCGGCGCCGTCGTAGCGGAATTCGGTCACATAGTTGTCGGCGTCGATGGTGGCGATCAGCTGGTCGCGACCGTTGTAGAGCTTGCGCTCGTGGCGGTCGGCGGCGGCGTTGGGTGCTGGGCGCAGCGCATTCAGGTCGCCGGCCGCCAGCGCGGCGGCTGGGCTGACGGTGTCGTAGCTGATGGTATCGATCAGGCGGCCGCCGGCATCGTATTTGTATTCGGTCAGGTAGCCTAATTCATCGAGTTTGCCCACTATCTGGTCGCCGAGATGCAGCACACGAGTCACGCGGTCCTCGGCGGTGGCTTCGCCTGGGTAGGCTGCGGCGATATCCAGGCCGTTCAGCTTGGTGGTATCGATTGGTTTGGCGCGGACGATGGTTTGCGTCACGCGGTTCATGGCCGTATACACATAGCGTGTTAGGTAGCCGTCGTTATCCACGGTCGCGATAACTGTGCCGATTGCATCGTAGTCGGTCCAGTTGCTGCGGTCGGCCGCGTTGGCGGCCGGGCGCAGGCTCTCCACGGTGACGTCTGCGGGCTTGCCCTGGGCGTCCGTCAGCGTGGCAGGATCCACTGCGGTGGCGTAGCGGGTGGTCTTGGTAAGCTGGTTCAGCTTGTTATAGGCGTACTCGGTCATTACGCCGTTGTGCTCGATCTGAGCGCGCTTGCGGCCCAGCGCGTCATACAGCCAGTAAGTGTTCTTGCCCGAAGGATCGGTGCTGCGGCGTAGTTGACCGGCGTCGTCGTAGGTATAGGTGGTGATTCCGCTCCGCGTACCGTATTGCAGTTGTACGGAGAGCAGTTGGCCGGCGCCGTTGCGCACGTAACTTGTCGTGCTGCTCGGCGCCGTATCGCCGTTGACTGTGGTGGTGACGGTCAGGTTGGACTTGGCGTCGTAAATGGATTGGAAGAGCGTTTTATTGGCGTCGGTGCGGGTCAGCACGCGGCCTAGTCCGTCGTAGGTGTAGGTGGTCTGGTTGCCGCCGCCGTCCCTGGTCAGGAGCAGCTGGCCGGCTTGGTCGTACGTGAAGTAACTGACACTTTCAGCACCGTCCGCTACGCCCAGGCGGTTGGCATCGACCTTTGCATAACGGGTCGATTTGGCCAGCAGACCGCGGGCGTCGTAGACATAGTCGGTGCGGCTGATGTTGCTTTTGTCGAAGCCGACTGCGGCTAGCGCCGCCGTCACGGCAGCGTCGCCGACAACGGCGGTCTCCCCGCCCAACGTGAGCAGACCGCCGTTGTAGCGCAATTCAGACATCAGGTCGCCGTTGGCGTAGTACAGGTATTCGGTGACGCCGCCCTGTGGCGACAACTTGTAGTGCACCTTGGACGCTGCGTCGTAGACATAGCGCGTGATGGCCGGGCCGGACGGCGCCACGGCGGTGCCGGGGCCGTCGGTATCCTTGCCTGTGTACTCGACATGGTTCAGCAGCTTGTTGTAGGTGCCGTTGGCGATGTTGTTGTCATACCAATCGGTGACCTGATTGCCGGCCTGGTCCAGAATGACCTTCAGGTTGCCCTGCTGGTTGGCGACGAACCAGCTGTTCGCGCCATCCGGATGGGTGATCTGGGTGAGATTGTTGGTGACAGCCTCGTAGAAGAATTTGGTCGTCTGGATGGGAGAGTCGGGTGGCAGCGTGTCGATCTGGCTAAGATTGCCGTTGGCATCGAAGGTATAGGTGGTCTTGACGCCAAGCGGGTCGGTGACCATGGGCTTGTTCGCGACGCTGTAGTCGATGGAGGTTTTGCGCTGCAGTGCATCCGTAAAACTGTCCACGCGGTAGTTGCCGCCTACCAGCACATAGGTAAAGCGCAATTCGCTGCCGTCGGACTGACTGACCCGCGAGACGCCTTTGCTGACCGGGTCGTACTCATAGCTTGTGGTGTAGACGTTGTTGTCGGCGACGCTGCCGTCGTCCGGCGTCAAGTCCACCGTCACGGTTTTCAAGCGATGCTGATTGTCATAGCCGTAGCGGGTTCGAATAAAGGTCGAGCCATTGGCCAGCACGCTGCGGATTTGCCGCAGGTCGCCGGTCACGGGATCGTAGTCGAAATGGGTTTGATCGTTGCCGGTATAGACGCCGTTGGCATCTTTCAATCCGGTAGCGTCGGCCACGCCATTGGCCGTGCCCGAGGCACCGCTGGCGTCGGTGACTTGGATCAGGCGGCCCTGGTTGACGCCGGCGGTATCGTCGTAGATGTAGCGCTGGCGCACGATCTCGGCGCCGGCCGCGTTGCGTTCGAAGGTGCGCACGAGGCGGCCGCCATGGGTACTGTCGTAGACGTCGTAGAAATTGACGTTGACGGCGTTGTCCTGGCGGCAGATCCACTCGCCGGTGGCAGGCACCCAGGTCAAGCGTTTATAGGCCCCGCCGCCGTCACGTGTCAGGTAGCAGGGTGGGTTGGAGCCCTGGGCATAAGGGAAAATAGTGACGCTGCCATCGGCTTCGGTGAGGGCGACTTGGCTGAGGTTGGTATTCAGTGCGACTGCCGGGTTGACAACGACCACCTTGCGGTTCATGCCGTACTTCCAGCTGGCGCCGTTGGCGCCGAAATCGTTGGTGATCGCGCCTTGCGAGTTATACATCCGCGTGAGTTCGACGTTGATGCCGTGCGAGGCCAGGAAGTCGTCGCTGTCCTGCAGCGACAGATTGCCGGTCATGACGTTGAGGTAGGCGCTTTCCTTGTTGCTGCCGGTGGCCGCGTTACCGAAAGTACCTTGTTGACCGAGCACCGCTTTGGAGGTGTTCTGTGTGCCGAGACCGTTACCGCCAATGATAGCTACCATTTTTACTTTTCTTCGCTAGGGCGCGGCAATGGCCGCGCGGATTTAACTTGCTTGCCACGCTGTTGCGTAGCTTCTTAAGCAAGGTATCCAAGCCATTTGAGCAAAGTTTAGTGTTTTCGGGAAATATATTTTGGGCCGGCGTGACGACCAGGCTTTTGACGAAGTGAAATGCAGCGTCCCACTTTGAATCCGAAGCAGAGGCGCGTGCAAGGGATCTTGTTTTTCGACGCACAAGAGCGTGGGCCGACAGCTTCTGATGATAGTTTCCTGCTTCCGCAGCATAGGCATCGGTTGCCGCGCATTGCTTACGTGAATGAATTTAACTCCAGACTTGATACACGGCAATACAAAGGGGTAGAATGCGCTTTGCAAAAATAACAATGTATCTCATGTTTAATTATCACATATGCTATAAGTCCTTTGAAGTTCGCTCGTTTAGCTTTGAAAATGAGCAAGGTAAATGCCAGGGCCGTTGGGAGCTTTTTCGGCATGGCAACAGAGTTGACTTAAGCACTGTAGTAACTGCATTCGCAACGCCGGCGGATGCCAGTCAAAATGCTTTGGCTGTATGCTGCCAACTGATTGACGAAGGTCGCATCCGCAACCCTGCTTTACTTGCTACCGGCTTTTAACCTTGGTGCTCTGGACGGCAGTCTGGCGCGCCTGTTCGAGCCGATCGTGCAGCTCCACTTGTAATGTAGGTGCGCTACTGAGTTGGAGATGAAGGCGTGGCCGCCCGACGGCGTTGAGCCAACATCGCAAAATCTATGGTCTGTGCTCCTGCGTGAACGGCAGTTTGCTATGAAACGAAATTATCTGCTGTCATTGATCGTCGTGTGTGCCGGGGCGATAGGGTGTCCCCAAGTTGGGATGTCCGCATCACAGGAGCTGACCATACCCAATTTTGATCCGGATAGCCCGGCCTGCGTTGTGAAGCTGCCTGATACGCCGACGCAATGTACGGGGGAGAGCTGCAAGCTGCCGCTGCTCAAAGGTTCTACGCTCGAAGCTTTGCAGCTTAACTTCATTTGCCTTCCTAAGTCGGCTCTGACTGGATTTGAGAATCCGGCACCGGAGGTGAAAGTACAGTCTATTCGTGCGAAAAATTCTAAGGGTCATGTCTCCCTCATGGATGATGTGCAGTCGGCACCTGCAGAACGATTGCGGGAGTTGAATTTTTGCTTGTATGGGGAATTGAATAATTTTTGTGGGAACGCGAAGGTGCTCCGATTGAAGGACGGCGCCAGGTTGGATGGTACCAACACCGTTAAAGCGTTTATTCAAGGAATGGAACTGCAGAACGAGATATCAAAGTAAAGCGGCGATGACTCGGCAATTCGTTCGCACAGCGTTACTTGAAAGACCACACAGCAGCTATGACGGCAACTATTGTCAAGCACGAAGCGATCAGGTTGAGCAACGCTGCCCGATGTGCTTCGCGCGCGTGGTTGGATACGGCAGCTAGCGCGTTATCCAGTTCGGATCGAAAAATCTTGGACGTGGCGCTGGCTCCCTTCTGCAGGACTTGGTCCATCGCGCACTTACTGGCAGCGAGTGCCGCGTTGACAACGCGCTCGGCTTTATCCTTTGCATCGGTTTGCCACCGTAACGATACACCTTCCAGTTCTTCCTTGAACTGATCGAGTTGTGCTTGCTGTGCTGCCGCGCTGTCTTGCAGCAATCGGTTGTTGATTGTCTGCAGGACGAGGACGGGATCGTCCCGAGCCACGGCGATGCCGTGCTTTGCGGCGATTTCCCGGATTAACTCTTCGATTTGGTCGGCCATCAGATCACCGTCGCTTGGTCAAGTTGTTTGAACAGTAGCCCTTTGATGATCTTGATCCTTTGGCGCGTCATGATGGCGCGCGAGCTCAAAGCCAATGCTTCGTCAAACGTCAATCGTGCCCGCAACATGTCTCCGAGGTCCCGCCCGTAGGTTTCGTCCTTCAATTGCGGGATGCGTGCGATGGCCGAGACCCGGTGCTTGTTGGATAAATACGCTTTCATTTGCTCGAATCCCTTGCCCTCGTGTTCGATCGGCCCCCAGTAGGGGTTGAGCCAGGTCACGAACAACGTCTCGTCGGGGAATTGGCTGGTGAGATGGGCGAAGCCGCTGACCGTATCGAGCAGCGCCTGGCCGCCGGTGATTACCGTGTGTACGACCAGTTCATGTCCCATATCCGCCAACAGGGAGGGGACCTGATTGCTGATCAGGTAGTGCGACAGAGGTACGAAGGAACTGGCGCCGCTGTCGATGACCGCTGCACTGGTCAATGGTGCCAGCATTTCGATTAGCGCATCGAACTTGCGGGAATTGATCTCGTCGTCTTCCATGATCTGCAGGCGCTGTACGTCCAGCGCCTGGTAGCCGTGGAACGTGGAGTTGACCGGATCGATGTCGATGCATGCCGGCTTATCCGCCTTGCTGGCAATGTATTGAGCGAGAACTGTGGCAACCATCGATTTGCCGACGCCGCCTTTTCCCTGCAGGGTTATATGAATTCTGGCCATCACAAGAGCTCCTCTTTCTTTGGTGCAGAGTTGAAAACAAAGCCGGCCGGTTTGGTCGGCTTGACGGTGGGGGACGAGACTGCCCCCTTTGCCTGTTTGTTGCCTGCCTTTGCAGGCTCGTCCAGGAATTTGTGGACGTAGCGTAGGAAGTCGTCGTGAGTGACTGTCGTCCCGTCCTCGTTTGTTATCGTGTTTCCCATAAGCCGTTCGAGCTTTAGTGCAGATGACAGGCGCGCCTGGACGTTAGCGCACTCGCGCTGGAAGTAGTCGATCAGCGCGTGCGTGCGCGCCTTTTGGTCAGGCGCGCTGGCTTCGTCATCAAACATCATCTCGACAAAGCGGCTTTGTGCAAGCAGCGGCGGGAGATAGGTGAGCGTCAGTACGAAGTAGCCCTCGTACATCGTGCCGAGTTTTTCAAAGAGACGCCGGCGTTCTTCGTCGATCGCGGCGGATACCGGGTCAGGAAAGTGCGACAGCTCGGCATTCGCATACCCCGGCGCATCGCGACGCACCGCGTCCACATGTATCATCCAGCCGCTTCCGAGGTGGGATGTGGCCTGGTTGATTCGAAGGGATGTCCGTTCCCTGTATTCGTCGGTGCTGCTTGCGTTGTCGTCGCCCTTATATGCCCAGGCGGCCATGAATGAACCATTTTTTCCTACAATGACTCCGTCCGTCACTTCCGCTGCATAGATCAGCAGATCAGCCAATGAGGGCCCGGTGTTGCGGTGTTTTTTGAGCAGCGCGTCGGCGTTGATGGATCGGATGCGGCCATACAAAATCGCCAGCATCGCGCTGCCAAGGGCGGATATGCCGATCGTGAGTTGTTCGATCATTTGTATTGCCTCCCCTGGCTGCTGGAGTTCGAGCGGAAAGGCGTGCTGCGTGGTGGATAGAACCGCACGTATCGCCGGTGACGCAAGTACACCTGACGCATCTTCGGGTCATGCTTCGCCATCAGACGGCATCCATACAATGTGCTGAACCACAGCGCGAGGCCGAACACGGTGGCTCGCAGTTCTTGCGCAGCGAAGATCAACGCGAAGGCCAGCAAGCCGGCAAACATCACCAGTTCACGGTCGCCACCCATGAACAGGTTGTTGCGGTTGCCGGCCCGGCGGGTCGGTATCGTACGCAGGGCCATGATCAGGCATCCCGGCTGCCTGCGGTGTGCACGCCATCCGGCGTGTGATGATCCAGCATCGCTACCACCGCGCCACGGGCGAAGAATGTGCTCATCACGTTCTGTGCGCCGACGATCAGCGCCATGACAAGTACCAGGAAGATTAACGTTCGGAAGAAGCCGTTCAAATCGCCGCCGAAGATCAGGACCCCGCCTGCAATGACGATGCCGACGATGGACAAGGTGAAGGCAACTGGTCCCGTGACTGAGTTCCGTAGGTTTTCTAGCCAGCTTTCGTAGGGCAGGGAACCACCGTTGCCCACGCTCGCCGATGCGTTCAGTGGGATCATCATTACCAGTAAGAGAGCGAACAGCAAAAGGGTTAGGCACAGCGCATCTTGCCGGCGTTGGGTGGAATGGCGATGGAACGGCTGACTCATGATCAATGCCTCCTCAAAGATTGTTGGTGATGTAGTGGCCGTCGGTGTAGCCGGCTACAGAAAGTACTTCGTGGACAGCCCGACCTTCGGGCGTCCGGGCTATGTGGACGACAAGGTGAACGACTTCGCCAATGAGCGACTCGATGTCGGTGGGAGCCGATTCGTTGCGGGTAATGAGCGACTTCAAACGGATCAAACCTGCGGCCGGATTGTTTGCGTGCAGCGTGGCTGCGCCGCCCTCATGTCCGGTGTTCCAGGCATCGAGCAAATCAAGCGCCTCCGGGCCTCGCACCTCTCCGACCAGGATACGGTCGGGCTGCATGCGCAGCGTGGTGCGGAGCAGGGCGGTCATTGTCACGTCGGACGTGGTGTAGTACTGCACGAAATTCTCGGCTGCGCATTGAATTTCGCCCGTATCCTCGATGATGAATATCCGTTCAGAGGGATCGAGGTACACCATTTCGTTGATGATGGCGTTGACCAGGGTAGTCTTGCCCGATCCGGTACCGCCGACGACAAGAATATTTCGGTGGTCGGCCACAGCGCGCTGGATGGCGGTGCAGTGTGCGAGTGACAGGATGCCATTTGCCACATACTGCTCCAGCGTGAAAATGGCGATGGCTTTCCTGCGGATCGCGAACGTCGGAGAGGTGACTATCGGTGGAAGCTGACCCGCGAAACGTGAACCGTCCAGCGGTAGTTCACCTTCCAGCGTCGGCTTACCGTGCGTGACTTCTTTTCCGTGGTAGCCGGCCACTGTTTTGATAATGGCCTCGGCTTGCGCTGTACGCAGCGTGCCGATGCACTTCATCGATTCGCCCAGCCGCTCTTGCCAAAGGCGCCCGTCAGCATTGAGCATGACTTCGACTGTTTTGGGATCGTACAGAGCAGCCAGCAGCAGCGGCCCCATGTCGCGTTCGAGCTTCTTCTTAGCCCGATCCTTTAGCGTCGAGAAATCTTCTGCATCAGCCATGATCGATATACCTTTGCTGTGTGAGGTGATGTCACACAATCAAAGGCTATATCGTGAAATCTCAGCGGTTTGACCCTGCACAAACGTTATGCCCATTTTGGCGCGTTGGGCGTGGCGCTGAGCAATAAGTGCTTACTTTTTTTGTGCTTGGGAAATCAGTTGCCGATTAGCCTGATCCCACTGCTGAACGGTGAATGCTTGATATTCTGTGAGTATGGCCGAGGCTCTTACGTAGCCGGCCGGTAGTGAGTTTGCTGGTGAGGTGCCTGCGAGCGTTGAAAACGACTGCTGATCGAGGTCGGTGGTTTCAAGCAATGCAGGCAAGGGCTCATCTAGCGCTTGGGCAATCGCCTCCATGATCTTTAGCGATGGATTGGCCTTGCCGTTGGTCAGGTCAGACAGGAACGATATGGAAATTTCAGCCTGATCAGCCAGTTCGTACTTTGTAAGTCCTCGCTCTTCAAGCAACCGAAGCACATTGGTAAAAAAAATGAGGCTGTACAAGGTTTCGTCTCCTATTTAGCAGCTAAAAAATGCAATTCTTTGATGTGAAGTCGTATGGCCGACAAGCTTAGTGATTGTACGTTACCTTCCTGGCTGCACATTAGGCGAAATTCTTGAGTCTGGCCGGGATAGTATCTCGAGCATTGTTCGTTTGCTGGACGGATTGACCCTCTCAGTTTGACCCTCCCTCCAGGTTCTCGCGAACGCCGCAACCCTGTCGTAAGAGCCCTCGAATCCCAATTCCTTCAAGTCTTCATGGATCTGTTTCAGCGTACGTCGCTGCTTGCGTGATCGCGCCGCTTCGGTCTTCAAGAGCGCAGAAAGCTGGAACGCGTATTTGTCGATGGCGCGGGTAGAGCGCCGCTCTGCGTAGGTCGGTTCAACGGTTTCCGATCGCAGATAGCGTCGGACGGTGTTTCTAGAGATGCCTAAACGCCTGGCTATCTCTCTCAAAGGGACCTGGTCGCGAATGTGCCAGCGTCGAATAATGCCTAGTAATGCCACGTCGATCACTCCAATTCCCCACTCCAATGTTATGAGCAGGATTGTGTCTTATACGTGGGTCAGTTTCGTGTGCAAATTATGCTGTGAAGTGGGTCAGATTTCGCTGCAAATCAACATCCGATGAATTGTAATTGTAATAATAAATTTTAAGAATTGCTATATTTATATTATTTGGAATCTTGATAGCGTTGTTGCCTCGCCACCGCAAGGCGCGGGTGCGGTCGGCACCGGTTCGCCGCTCGGTACTCACCATAGATCCTCCCATGGTGGTGGCGTAAAATTCGTTAAGCCTTTGTTGTGTTGGGCGCTACCAACGCATGGTCGGAATAAAGTCCGCAAGCGCGCATAGCGCGCCGGCAGATAGCGCCGACCTGGATAGTGCAGCGAGGGGCCGCTGCCGGCCAACGCCGCCTCCACCTTCCAGCTCCATGTGTTCCTCGTAGCGGACGCCGGCATCGCAGCCGGAGTGCAGCAGATCGACAAAGCTGTCATCGACGATGATCACCAGGCAGATGTCCGGATATGCGGCGATAAACGGTGGAGTGATGCGCGGCAGGATCAGTTTCGATACGCTGAGCGGCACGTTGAGCCGCAGCCTGCCAGCCGGATGGTCGCGAAAACCGTTCACCACATCCAGCGCGGATTCGACCGCGCCCAGCGCCGGCATCAGTTGCTCAGCAAGCGTTGGCCGGCGTCGGTGGTGGCGACGCTGCGGGTGGTGCGGTTCAGCAGGCGCACGCCAAGGGCGGCCTCCAGCCGTCGCACCGCTTCAACCTGCGCAACCCCTGCCTGGAACGACTGGATGTGGTGAACATGCGTCTGATGTTCGATGTCATGGGGCCGGCGGAAGGCGATATTGAAGCCCACATCACGGCACTGGCGGAACTGCAGCAGCGCGGCCTGATACGCCATATTGGTTTGAGCAATGCGACCGCGCGGCAGGTGAGGCAGGCGCGCAGCATCGCCTACGTGCCGTTTTTCCCGCTCGGTGGTTACTCGCCGCTGCAATCGGCTATCCTGTCCGAGGTCGCCGCGCAGCTGGGTGCCACGCCCATGCAGACGGCGCTGGCCTGGCTGCTGCAACGTTCGCAGAATAGCCTGCTGATTCCAGACACCTCATCCCTTGCCCATCTGCGTCAAAAGCCCGCCGCAGCCGAGTTGATACTGCCGCCGGAAGCCGTCCATAAGCTGAATGGCATCGTCACATCGGCATAACTGCTGACGCCGACAAGCCGCGGTGACGGATATCGTTGCCCGGCCAACGATTTATCCCTCACGCACCAAGCACATTCGGTAGACATTTCGTTAAAATTAAATGATAATGATTCGCATTCAATAATTATCCTTCAATTAACGATGCCGATTTCACAATGCGGGAGGCGATTGATGTCGACGGAACTGCAGGAAACAGCCCTGGGGCATATTTTTATCGAGCACCGCCCCCAGCTGCGCCGTATTGCGCAAAAGATTGTGGGTACGCCTCAAATCGCCGACGAGGTGATTCAGGATGCGTACCTGAAAATCGTCGAGATGACAGGTGTGCGCGATATCCTCAAACCATTTTGCTATTGCTGTCAGGTGGTGCGCAACTTGGCGCTGGATCATTGCCGCCGCCAGGCCGTCGAGTCGTCATACCGGATTTACCCCGAGGACGGCGAGTTGCCCCAAGTTTGCGGCGGCAACATTCCGGACCAGCAGCTGCACGGCATACAGGTGATCAACGCCATCGACCACATCCTTGGCGGATTGCCGTCAAGGACGCGGCATGTTTTCGAGCTCTACCGGCTGGGCGGCCTGACCCAGCGCGATATTGCGCAGCAGATCGGATGTTCCGCCACGCTGGTGAACTTCATGCTCAGGGATGCCACGCAGGCGATCGCTTCCTGCCGCGAATTGCTGGTCTGAGCGTTACGCCCACCCCGCAGGCTGTTAATCCGTAACATCCTGTGCTATAAATCGCACATGCCAAATACGAACGACACCGCGCATCCCGCGCCGGATCCGATATGGGATCTGGCCTGGTCTTGGGTGATGCGACAGCATGAACGCGACACCTTCACCGACTCCGCCGAGGCGCAATTGAAGCAGTGGCTGGCGGCCGATCCGGCCCACCGGCTGGCCTACGACCGCGCCGGCCGGCTATGGCTGGCTGCCGGACTGGTGCCGCCGGTAAACGATATCGATATTCGCGAAACACCAGACCCCCAAGACTAAACAAATCGAACGCCATCCCGTCTTGAATAGGAGCGACCAGCATGTCGGCGTAGGGGCCGGCACAGCGAGAGGTCGCATCTATTTACTGTAAGAGGATGCGCATGTCGACCAGTTGTTTTGACCGCGAAAACGAAACCTTCATCGTTCTCGTCAACCACGAAGAGCAGTACTCCATCTGGCCTCATTGGAAGGCCGTTCCCGGCGGCTGGAAAGCCATCGACGGCGTCAAAGGGGACAAGAAAACCGTCCTCGAATACGTCGAGCGCAGCTGGACCGACATGCGTCCGCTGTCGCTGCGCCAGTGGATGGCGGGGCAGCCCGCGCCAGCCGTCCCGTCCGAAACCGCCGCCATTCAGTGACCGCCACCGTGAGGTCGCCATCCATCGATCTGCTGGTGCTGCCGTGCGCCGGCGCCAGCGCCACCATGTATCTGCGCTGGCGCCGCCTGCTGCCGGAATGGGTGCGCATCGTTCCGGTCGAGTTGCCGGGGCGGGGCGCGCGCATCGGAGAACCGTGCCAGGAAGACTGCGTCCGCCTGGTCGAGCAGATCTGCGATGAGCATGCCGCGGCGATGCAAGGCCGCTACGCGCTGTTCGGCCACAGCATGGGCGCCTTGCTGGCCTATGCGGTGGCGCAGCGTCAGCGCGCGCTGGGGCGGACGCTGCCGTGCGTGGTGTTTGCATCCGGCAGTCCCGCGCCGCTGCGGCGCGACCCCACGCGCTATCTCGACAAGGACCACGACGATGCGCTGATCGCCGACCTGCGCCGCCAGGGCGGCACGCCGGAAGAGGTGTTTGCCAACTCCGAACTGCTGCGCATGACGCTCGACACCCTGGCGGCCGACTACCGGATATGCGCCAGTTTCCCCGCCGTGCCGCAGCCGCCGTTGCCGTTGCCGCTGCATGTGCTGGGCGGACGTTCCGACGACATCGCCCCGGAGCGCATCGAAGCCTGGCGGCAGGAGGCAGGCGGGCAGTTCATGCTCGACTGGTTCGACGGCGGCCATTTCTTCATACGCCAGCAGGAGCAGCAAGTGCTGGCGGCGATTGCGCGCACCTTGACGCGCCAATTTTCCGGAGTGCGCCATGCAGCCGCGCTCGCATCGACGCAACCAAGGAATAATCATGAGTGTATCGATACAACGATTTGAACGCACGGCGCCGCCAGGCTCAGAGTTGCCGGCGCTGATCACCCCGGCCATCGCCGGCGAGCCGCTGCTGGACGCCGCACCGCGCCTGCGCGACGCCATCGAGGCGCAACTGCTGACCGTCGGCGGCGTACTGCTGCGCGGGTTCGACGTGCCGTCGGTCGACGTGTTCCGCGCGTTCGCCGCCGGCTTCGGCCATCCGCTGCTGAGCTATGAATTCGGCTCCACGCCGCGCACCGAGGTGGGCGGCGGCGTCTACACGGCGACCGAGTATCCGGCGCACCAATCGATCCCGCTGCATAACGAACAAGCCTACACACGCATGTGGCCGATGAAGGCTTGGTTCCATTGTGTGACGGCGGCCCGGGAGCGCGGCGAGACGCCGATCGCCGACAGCCGCGCCATCTACCGGCGCATGCCGGCGGCGATCCGCGAGCGCTTCGCTGCCGGCATCGTCTACGTCCGCAACTACGGCGAGTTCGACGTGCCGTGGCAAACCGTTTTCAATACGGAGCAGAAGGCGGAAGTGGAAGCCTTTTGCCGCAAGGCCGGGATCGACTGGGAGTGGAAGCCGGACGGCGAGCTGCGCACCACCCAGCTGTGCCAGGCGTTCGAGACCCATCCCGTCACCGGCGAGAAAGTGTGGTTCAACCAGGCCCATCTTTTCCACGTCTCCAACCTGCAGCCCGAGGTGCGCGAGTCGCTCGAAGAGATGCTGGGCATGGATAACCTGCCGCGCAACACCTATTTTGCCGACGGCTCGGCGATGCCTGACGGATTGCTCGACGAAGTGCGCGCCGTGCTGGACGCCGAGACGGTGTCCTTTCCCTGGCAAGCCGGCGACGTGCTGATGCTCGACAACATGCTGGTGGCGCACGCGCGCGCACCGTTCAAAGGGCCGCGCAAAGTGGTCGTGGCCATGGCCGAATCGCGCAGCAATCTGGGCGCTTTCTAAAACGCATACATAAGCGAGAGAAATCTGATGACGACACCCACCGTGTCGCAGGGGACTGCTTTTGTCCATCCTGTGAATTTTATCGAGTGCCTGGAGCGTCTGGCTGCCGACCGGCCGGGCGATACCGCGCTGATGGTCGTCTCCGAACGCGACGGCCAGGCGCTTGAAACGACGCTGTCCTATCGCGATTTCGCGCGCCGCGTGCGGGCGCTGGCCGCCGAGCTGCAGCGCCGCTATGCACCTGGCGAGCGCGTGCTGATCATGCTCGACAACGATGAACACTACGCTGCCGCCATGTTCGCCTGCTTTTATGCTGGCGTGATCGCGGTGCCGGCATTTCCGCCGGAATCGGTGCGGCCGCAGCACCTGGCACGGCTGAGCGGCATCGCCGCCGACGCGCAGGCGCGCGGCATCCTGACGGCCAGTCCGCTCGCGGCGCTGGTCGGCGCCGCCGCCAGCCAGTTCGGCATCGAAACGGTGATACTGGCGGACCAGGTCGACCCGGCAGGCGCGGACGCGTGGCGCGCGCACCTGCCGGCGGCGCACGATGTCGCCTTCCTTCAATACACCTCCGGCTCCACCTCCACCCCCAAGGGCGTGATGGTCACGCACGGCAACCTGGTGGCGAACGAGCGCGCCATCCGCGCCGCGATGGCGATCGGCGCCGACGACATCATCGGCGTGTGGTCGCCGCTGTTCCACGACATGGGGTTGATCGGCGGCCTGCTGCAGCCTTTCTACAGCGGCCTTACCTGCGTACTGAGCTCTCCTCGCTACTTCCTTGAACGTCCGGTGCGCTGGCTGGAGATGATATCGCGCCACCGCATCACGATCAGCGGCGGTCCGGATTTCGCCTACCGCCTGTGCCTGGACCGCATCAAGGACGCGACGGCAAGCGGCCTGGATCTGTCTAGCTGGCGGCTGGCCTATACCGGCGCCGAGCCGGTGCGGCACGATACGATGGACGCCTTCGGCAAACGCTACGCGGCGCTGGGCTTCAACGCCGGCGCCATCTATGCCTGTTACGGCCTGGCCGAAGCCACGCTGCTGGTGAGCGGGGGGCGGCGCGGCGGCGGCATGACGGTACGGCATTTCGGCAGCGCGCCGCTGGCCGCCGGCAAAGTGGAGGCTGACGCCACCGGTAGCGTGGCGCTGGTGGGCTGCGGCGGCGTGCCGGCCGAGCATCGGGTGATGATCGTCGATCCGCTGAGCGGCGTGATGGTCGCACGCGGCGTGGGCGAGATCTGGGCGGCCGGTCCCAGCATGGCGGCCGGTTATTGGAACAAGCCGCTCGAAACCGCCCAGGCCTTCGTCGAGCGGGGCGGCGCGCGCTGGCTGCGCACCGGCGACCTGGGCTTCCTGCACGACGGCCAGCTGTTCGTCGCCGGTCGGCTGAAGGACATGATCATCGTGCGCGGGCAGAACATCTATCCGCAGGATATCGAGCGGGCGGTGGAAGCCGGGGTGGAGGCGGTGCGCAAGGGCAGGGTGGCGGCCTTCGGGGTGGAGATCGACGGCCGGGAAGGCGTGGGTGTGGCGGCCGAAGTGTCGCGCGGCCTGCAAAAGCTGGTGCCGCCGCAGGCGCTGGCCGATGCGCTGGCCGCCGCGGTCAGCCAGCAGTGCGGCGCGGCGCCGCAGGTGGTGGTGCTGCTCAATCCCGGCGCGCTGCCCAAGACATCCAGCGGCAAGCTTCAGCGCGGCGCCTGCCGCCAAGGCTGGGCCGAACGTTCGCTGGACGCCTACGCGCTGTTCGAAAACGGCAGCCAGGTATCGGGCGAAGCGGCCGAGGCGCCCGCCACCGAAGCCGCCTCCGACGAGACGGCGCTGGCGCTGGCCGGCATGTGGCGCGAGGTGCTGGGCCATGATGAAGCCCGTTCCTATCCGGCCGACGCGCACTTCTTTGGCGTGGGCGGCAACTCGCTGGCGGCGGTACAGCTGGCGGCGCGCATTGCGCAGCATTGGCATATCGATTTTCCGGTTCGTCAGCTGTTCGAGCAGGCTCGTTTTTCGGCGCAGGCCGAGGCCGTGCGCGCCTGCCTGAACGGCGGCGTGCGCACCGAACTGGCCGTCATTCCCGTGCTGACGCCGCAGCGACGCGCCCAGGCATTGCCGCTGTCGCCGGCGCAGCAGCGCCAGTGGTTCCTGTGGCGTCTCGACGCCGCCAGCAGCGCCTACCATGTGCAGGGCGCGCTGCGCATCACCGGCAGCGTCCACGCGCAGGCGCTGCAATCGGCTCTGGACGGACTGGTTGCGCGTCATACGTCGCTGCGCACCGTATTCCGCACGGGGGCCGACGGCGAGGCGGAACAACTGGTGCTGGACGAGACGGCGCTGGTCCTGCAGATCACCGACCTGCGCGGCCTGCCGGCTACCGATCGGGAGGCGCGCGCCGCCGCGACGCTGCGCGAACTGCATTCGCAGCCCTTCGATCTGAGCAGCGGCCCGCTGGCGCGGGCGGCGCTGGTGCGGCTGGACGAGCAGGTGCAGATACTGGCGCTGGTGTTGCATCACATCATCTCCGACGGCGCTTCGATGCAAGTGCTGCTGGATGAACTGGCGTTGCTGTATAACGGCGGCCTGCCGGGAGTGCAAGCGGCCGCGCTGCCGCCGCCGCTGCAATATGCCGATTACGCGGCGTGGCTGCATGGCCTTCCCGGACAAGGGCATGAACCACAGCTCGCGTATTGGCGTCAGCAGCTAGCGGTTGCGCACGGCGAAGCCCATCCGGTGCTGGCGCTGCCCACCGACCGTGCGCGGCCTGCGGAAGCGCGCTACCGCGCCGGCCAGCATGGTTTCGAACTTCCAGGCGCGCTGCTGGCCGGCCTGCGCGGCCAGGCGGATGCCTATGGCGTCACGCTGTTCATGCTGCTGCTGGCCGGTCTGCAGGCGCTGCTGCACCGTTATACCGGGCAGTCCGACATCCGCGTCGGCGTGCCGGCGGCCAACCGCGCGCGCACCGATCTGGCGCAGGTGGTTGGCTTCTTCGTCAACACGCTGGTGCTGCGCAACCGCATCGACGGACGTATGAGCCTGGCCCAGGTGCTGGCGCAGGCGCGCGAAGCTGCGCTCGGCGCGCAGGCGCATGCGGCGCTGCCGTTCGAACAGCTGGTCGAGGCCTTGCAGCCGGAGCGCAGCCGGGCCCACAGTCCGCTGTTCCAGGTCTTGTTCAACTACCTGGCGGAAGACCATCGCGCGCTGCGGCGCGTGGCCGGATGGACGGTCGCGACGGAGCCGCTGGCGGCTGGCGATGCGCAGTTCGAGCTGACGGTCGAAGTGCGGGAACGCAGCGATGGCGGGGTAGGCGTCAACTTGGTCTATGCGCAGGAATTGTTCGATGCCGGCACCATCGAGCAGTTGGGCGGGCACTACGCGGCCATGCTGGCCGCGCTGGCCAACCAGCCCGGCGCCACTGTCGGCGATGTCGCGCTGCTGGACGCCGCCGAGCAGGCGCAACTCGCCGCCTGGAGCGACGGCGGCGCACCACTTGCGGACGGAGCGCTGGTGCACCGCTTGTTCGAGCGGCAGGTGCTGCGCAGCCCGCAGGCGCCGGCGCTGTGTTTTGGCGAGGCCATCCTCAGCTTTGCGGCCTTGAACACGCGCGCCAACCAACTGGCTCATCATCTGATCGGCACGGGCGTGACCCCCGGCACGGTGGTGGCCGTGGCGGCGGAGCGTTCGGTCGAGATGGTGGTCGCGCTGCTGGCGGTGCTGAAGGCGGGCGGAGCCTATTTGCCGGTCGACCCGGATTATCCACGCGACCGCATAGCCTACATGCTGGAAGACAGCGGCGTCACGCTGCTGCTGACCCAAGGCCATCTGTGCGAGCGCCTGCCCGGGCGACATGGACTGGCCTTACTCGACCTGGACGGCTTCGCGCCCCGGGCCGGGGGCGACCACAACCCGGACGTGGCGCTGCATGGCGACAGCCTGGCCTATGTCATCTACACCTCCGGTTCCACCGGACGTCCCAAGGGCGCCGCCAACCGCCACGGCTCGGTATGCAACCGGCTGGCCTGGGGCCAGCGCCACCAGCCGCTGGACGCCGGCGACACGGTGCTGCAAAAAACGCCGTTCAGCTTTGATATCTCGTTCTGGGAGTTCTTCTGGCCGCTGACCAGCGGCGCGCGGCTGGCGCTGGCGGCGCCGGGCGACCATCGCGATCCGCAGCGCCTGGTGGCGCTGATCGCACAGCATCAGGTGACGACCATCCATTTCGTGCCGTCGATGCTGCAAGCCTTTCTTGCTTATCCGGGCATCGATGCCTGCGTGGGACTGCGCCGCATCATTTGCAGCGGCGAAGCCTTGCCGGCTGAGCTGCAAACGTCGGCGCTGAACGCCTTTCCGCAGGCCGCCTTGCTCAACCTGTACGGTCCCACCGAAGCGGCCATCGAAGTCACTTACTGGGATTGCCGCGATGAAGGGGTACTGGCGGTGCCGATCGGCCGGCCGCTGGCGGGCTTGCGCACCCATGTGCTCGACGACTCGTTCAATCCCTTGCCGCGCGGCGTCGCCGGCGAACTGTATCTGGGCGGGGTCGGCCTGGCGCAGGGCTATTGGCGCCGTCCCGGCCTGAGCGCCGAGCGCTTTATCGCCGACCCCACCGGCGCGTCGGGCGAGCGCCTGTACCGCACCGGTGACCTGGTGCGCTGGCGCGCCGACGGCCAGCTCGACTACCTGGGCCGCATCGATCACCAGGTCAAGATACGCGGCTTCCGCATCGAGCTGGGCGAGGTCGAAGCGCAACTGCGCGCCGACCCCGCCGTGCGCGAGGCGGTCGTAGTGGCAGAGGAGGGCGCCACCGGCACGCGACTGCTGGCCTACGTGTCGGCGCGGCAGGCTGGCATGCTGGACGCCGCGCAACTGAAAGCGTCGATGGCGACGGCGCTGCCGGATTACATGCTGCCCGCCGTGATCACCGTGCTCGACACGCTGCCGCTCAACGCCAACGGCAAGGTAGACCGCAAGGCGCTGCCGGCGGCGGAGGCGGCGCCGCTGCGCGCCTACGAGGCCCCCGAAGGCGAGATCGAAACGGCGTTGGCGCAGCTATGGTCCGAATTGCTGGATGGGCAGCGCGTAGGCCGCAACGACAATTTCTTCGAACTGGGCGGGCACTCGCTGATGGCGATGCGCATGGCCTCCACCCTGGCCAGCCGCCACGCCTGGGACATCCCTGTACGCACCGTGTTCGAAGCGCCGACGCTGTCGGAGCTGGCGCTGCGCTTGGCGGCGCGCATGCCTGCCGGCGCCGCGCCGCTGGCCCGGCAGGACCGGCTGGCGTTGATGGACGACTTGATGAATGAATTTGAGGTTTGATGCGATGAAACTGGATGAGCAACTGCTGGCCCGCCGCTTTGCGGCGCTGACTCCCGAAGCGCGACGTGGCTTCCTCGGCAAACTGCGCGACGCGGGCTTGAGCTTCGCGGAACTGCCGATCGTCGCGGCCGGGCGCGATGGTGCGCTGCCGCTGTCCTATGCCCAGCGCGGCTTGTGGCTGACCTGGCAGCTGGATCCGGCCAGCCCGGCCTACAACATGCCCGGCCTGCTGCACTTCAGTGGCGCGCTGGACTTGGCGGCGTTGCAGGCCGCGATACGGCAACTGGTCGAACGGCACGAAATCCTGCGCACCGTCTTCCGTGCCGGTGACGCTGGCGAGCCGCGCCAGATCATTATGGCGGCGGACACGGTCGCCGTGCCCGTGCACGACCTGCGCGCCTTGCCAGAAGCGGCGCGCGCGGAGGCGCTGCGGCAGATGCAGCAGGCCTTCGCGCTGGCGCCTTTTAGCTTGGACAGCGCGCCGCCGCTGCGCACCGCGCTCTGGCAAAGCGCCGACGACCAGCACGCGCTGGGCATCGCGCTGCACCACATTGCCGGCGACGGCGTCTCGGTCCGCGTGCTGGTCGACGAACTGCTGGCGTTGTACCGCCAGGCTTGCGGGCAGGATGCGCCGGCCCTGGCGCCGCTGCCGGTGCAGTTTGCCGACTATGCGCAGTGGCAGCGCAACTGGTTCGAAGCCGGTGAAAAGGATCGCCAACTGGCCTATTGGCGCGGCCGTCTCGGCGATCAGCACGCCGCGCTGGAACTGCCGTTCGACCGCAGCCGCGGCGCGCAGCCGCACGCGCGCGAGGGCCGTCATGCATTCCAGCTGCCGGCCGACGTCAGTGCTGCACTGCGCGCGCTGGCGCGCGGACAGGGCGCGTCGTTGTTCATGGTGGTGTTGGCCGTGTTCAAGCTGGTGTTGTACCGCTACAGCGGCCAGACCGATATCCGCGTTGGCGCGCCGGTCGCCAACCGGCAGCGCGCAGAGACGCACGGCATGCTGGGCTACCTCACCAACGTGCTGGTGCTGCGCACTGAGATCGACCCTTCGGCCAGCTTTGCAGCGCTGCTGGGGGCCGTCCGCGAAACCGTGCTGGATGCGCACGCCGCCCCCGACCTGCCTTTCGATATGCTGGTGGAGGCGCTGCAACCGGAGCGCCAGGCCGGCGTGCATCCCTTGTTCCAGGTTAAATGCACGCAACAGGACGACTTGCCCGCCGTGTGGCGCTTGCCGGAACTGGACGTGCGCGTTGAAAGCCTGTCGGCCGGCGATGCCCACTTCGACCTGAGCCTGGACTTCGTCGACCGCGCAAGCGGCATCGAGGCTGTGCTGGTGTACTCCGAAGCCTTGTTCGACGCTGCCACCATCGAACGCTTCGCGCGCGCCTATGCCGCGCTGGCCGCGCAAGCCTCATCCGGCCAGACCGTGATGCTGGCGCAGCTGGCGCACACGGATAGCGGCGAGAAGCTGTCCGCACTGCCGGGAGCCATGCAGGAATGGCCTTACGCCGACATGCTCGACCTGTGGGATGCGTCGGTACGCCGCTGGCCACACCGCAACGCCGTCAGCTGCGAGGGGCGTTCATACACCTACGGCAAATTGGACGGCCATGCGAACGCGCTGGCGGCGCAATTGCTGGCGCGCGGTCTGGCGCCCGAGAGCCGGGTGGGTATCATCGCCGGGCGTTCCTGCGAATTCGTGCTCGGCATGCTGGCCATCCTCAAGGCCGGCATGGCGTGCGTGCCGCTGGATCCGGCCCTGCCGCAGCAGCGGCTGGCCTATCAGTTGGAAAACAGCGCAGCCGCGCTGGTGCTGTCGGCCGGCGCGCCGGGCTGGGACACAGGCTTGCCGGTGGTCGAGCTGTCGTTCGATGCGGCGCGCGACGCCGTGCCTCGGCCTGCGCCGCATCCGGGCCAGGCTGCGTATGTCATCTACACTTCCGGCTCCACCGGGCAGCCCAAGGGCGTGGTCGTCAGCCGTGGAGCGTTAGCCAACTATGCGCAGGCGGTTCTGTCGCGCATGGATCTGCCGGAGACGGCGAGCAGCATGGCAATGGTGTCGACCGTCGCGGCGGACCTGGGCCACACCGTGCTGTTCGGCGCGCTGTGCTCGGGCCGCGAGCTGCATCTGGTCTCGGCCGAATGCGCATTCGATCCGGACGCCTTCGCCGCTTACATGCGCGAGCATCGCGTCGATGTACTGAAGATCGTGCCCAGCCATCTGCAGGCGCTGTTGAGCGCGGCGCAGCCGCAGGACGCACTGCCTGCGATGCGGTTGGTGCTCGGCGGCGAAGCCACCCGTTGGCCGCTGCTGGAGCGGATCGCGGCGCTGAAGCCCGGCTGCCGCGTACTCAACCACTACGGGCCAACCGAGACCACTGTCGGCATACTCACGCAGGAAGCGGATGCGGCGTTGCGTTCGGCCGCGACGCTTCCAGTCGGCCAGCCGCTGGCCAACGGCCGCGCCTATGTGCTGGACGGCGCACTTGAACCGGCGCCTGCCGGTGTGGCCGGCGAGCTGTATCTGGGCGGCGCCGGCCTGGCGCGCGGCTACCAGGCGCGCCCCGGCCAGACAGCGGAGCGCTTCGTCGCCGATCCGTTCACGGCGGGAGCGCGGCTGTACCGGACCGGCGACCGCGTGCGCATGCTGGCCGACGGCAGCCTGGAGTTCCTGGGACGCGTGGACGACCAGGTCAAGGTGCGCGGCTACCGCGTGGAGATGCGCGAGGTGGCGCAGGCGCTGCGAGCGGTGGCCGGCGTGGCCGAAGCCGAAGTGGTCGCGCGTGAGGACCAGGATGGCAAGCTGCAGCTGCACGGCTACGTGGTGGCCACGGCCAGCGCCGGCATCGACGTCGGCGCCTTGCGCGAGACGGTGGCCCAACTGGTGCCCGATTACATGGTTCCCGCTGCGATCATGCAGCTGGACGCATTGCCGTTGACCGCCAACGGCAAGATCGACCGCAAGGCCTTGCCCAAGATGGAGCAGCGCGAAGCCCGTCATAGCGATGCGCCGCAAGGCGAGGTCGAACAGGCGCTGGCCGAAGTCTGGGCGCAGGTGCTGCGCCTCGATAGCATCGGCCGTCTGGATAACTTCTTTGAAGTGGGCGGTGATTCCATCCTAGCCTTGCAGATCATCGCGCGCTCGCGCAAGCGCGGGCTGCGCTACTCGCCGAAACAGCTGATGGAGCGCCAGACCATCGCAGCGGTGGCCGCCATCGCCACGCTGGATGCCGTCGCCAATGTGCCCGCGCCGGCGCCGCAGCCGGCTGCTTCCCTCGGCTTTTCGCCCACGCCGGTGCAAAGGTGGTTCTTCGAGCAAGGATACAAGGACAGTCACCACTGGAACCAGTCGCTGCTGCTCTGCTCTATCGAGGTGATCGACCCTGCGTTGTTGGAGCAGGCTGTTGCGGCGGTCGTCACGCAGCACGAAGCGCTGCGCACCAGCCACCAGCCGGACGGCGATTTGTGGTCGCTGGCCGTGCAGGCTGACGGACCGTCCGTTTTCGAACGCATCGATCTCGGCGCGCAAGCCGATACAGCGACTGCGCTGTCCAGGGCCGTAGATCTGGCCCAGCGCAGTCTCAGCTTGCAACGGCCGTTCAAGGCGGTGTGGATAGATATGGGTGCAGGCGGCGGCCGCCTGCTGCTGGTGGCCCACCACCTGGTTGTCGATGCCGTCTCCTGGCGCGTGATCCTGGAGGATCTGCAAACGGTGCATCGCCAGCTGATCCAGGGACGCGCGCCCGGGCTGCCGGCAGCGACCAGCGCATTCCGTGACTGGTCTGCCGCGTTGGCACTTCATGCGGCTGGCGAAGCGCTGGCGGCCGAGCTGGCGCACTGGCGCGGTGTGGCCGGTGAGGCGGAACCCACGCTGCCGGGCAATGCCACCGGCAGCAATACGGTGGCCGATGCACGCACCGTCATCACCGCGCTCGATGAAGACCGCACCACAGCGCTGCTGGGCGACGTGCCGCAAGCCTACCGCACCCGCATCGACGACGTGCTGCTTACCGCGCTGTCGCGCAGCCTGTGCGCCTGGGATGGGCGAGAAAGCGTGCTGGTCGAGTTGGAGGGACATGGACGCGAAGCGCACCTGTTCGATGGCGTTGACCTGAGCCGCAGCGTCGGCTGGTTCACCACGCTGTATCCGGTGCGCCTGGCGCCGGGGACCGGCGAGGATGCGGGCGCCAGCCTGAAGGCGGTCAAGGAACAATTGCGGCAGGTGCCGGGAAAAGGCTTGGGCTACGGTGTGCTGCGCTACCTGAGCGAGACCGGCCGCGCGCTGGCCGATGCCGCCTATCCGCAAGTGACATTCAACTATCTGGGACAGCTGGACCAGACTTTCGAGACCGGCTCTTCGTGGCGCATGGCGCCCGAGAGCACCGGCGCCGAGCGCGCACCGGGCAGCCGGCGGCGCACCTGGCTGAGTATCGACGCCGATGTGTATCGCGGCGAACTGCGCGTGCGCTGGACTTACAGCGCGGCGGTGCATGACGAAGCCACGGTGCGTAGCCTGGCCGTGCGCTTCCTGGACGAGCTGCGTGGATTGATCGCGCATTGCCTGAGCGGCGCGCGCGGAGTCACGCCGTCCGATTTCCCGCTGGCCCGGCTGACGCAGGCCCAGATCGAACGCCATGCGCTGCCGCTGGAGCGGCTGGTCGACCTCTATCCGCTATCGCCGATGCAGGCCGGGATGCTGTTTCACAGTGTGTTCGATCCTTCGGGGACGGCGTATGTGAATCAGCTACGCCTGGATCTGGAGGACGTGGATCTGGTTCGCTTCAGGGGCGCGTGGCGCACCTTGATGGAACGCCACGAGGTGCTGCGCACCGGCTTCCTGTTGGGCGAAACGCCGCTGCAATGGGTGGCGCGTTCGGTGGAGTTGCCGATCGATGAGCAGGACTGGCAAGGCCGGGCCGATGCCGCCGCACTGGACTCGCTGGCACAAGCAGAGCGCGAACGCGGCTTCGACCTGGCCGCGCCGCCGTTGATGCGGCTCGCGCTGGTGCGCTGCGACGCCCGCCGCCATCATCTGATCTGGACCCGTCATCATCTGCTGCTTGACGGCTGGAGCAGCGCGCGCCTGTTGGGGGAGCTACTGTCCTGCTACGCCGGACAAACGCTGGCGCCGCAGCGCGGACGCTATCGCGACTACATCGGCTGGCTGCAAGAGCGCGATGGCGCGGCGTCGGAATCCTATTGGCGCACGCTGCTTGCGGGCATTGAGGGGCCGACCCGGCTCGCCCACGCGTTCGGCCAGCCCGGGTCCCGGGATGGGCATCTGAAGATCACGCAGGTGTTTGACGCCGTGGCCACCTCGCGTCTGGCGGAATTCGCCCGCGCCGAGCGGGTAACGGTCAATACCGTGATCCAGGCCGCATGGGCACTGCTGCTGCACCATTGCACTGGCCAGGCTCAGGTTTGTTTCGGCGCGACCACCGCAGGCCGTCCGCCGGAGTTGGCAGACGCCGGGGAGGTGCTGGGACTGTTCATCAATACCTTGCCCGTGACGGCGAGCCCGCGGCCCGACTATCTGGTGGGGGAGTGGTTGCGCCAACTGCAGGCCCAGAATATCGCCTCGCGTGAGCACGAGCACACGCCGCTGGTCGACATTCAACGCTGGATGCGCACCGAGGGCCAAAGCCTATTCGACAGCATCATGGTGTTTGAAAACTACCCGGTAGACCAGGCATTGAACAGCAACGACGAGGGAGCGTTGCGGGTGGCCGGCGTCGAGGTGCGGGAAGAGACCAACTATCCGATGACGTTGACGGTGCAAATGGCGCAAACGCTGACCGTCGGTTACGCCTTCCATCTGCGCGACTTCTCCGAGGCGCAGGTCAAACGTCTGGAAGAGTACATGCGGATAGTACTGGCGTCCTTGTGCGCATCCGCGCAGCGCTGCCTGGGCGACGTCGCGATGCTGGACGTGCCGGAACGTGAACAACTGCGGCAGTGGGGCATGGCTACGGCGCGTTATCCGCAGGAAGAGCCGCTGCACCGGATGATCGAACGGCAGGTTCAGGCCCGCCCGGATGCGAATGCGCTGCTGTTCGGCGACGAATCGCTGAGCTATACGCAGCTGAACCTGCGCGCCAACCGTCTCGCCCACCGACTGATAACGCTGGGCGTCGGGCCGGACGTCAAAGTCGGCATCGCCGTCGAGCGCTCGCTGGAAATGATGATCGGTCTACTGGCGATCCTGAAGGCCGGCGGCGCCTATGTGCCGCTGGACCCGGAATACCCGACCGATCGCCTGGCCTACATGATGGCCGACAGCGGCATCGCGCTGCTGTTGACGCACAGCGCATTGAAGGACGGGCTGCCACCGGCCGACGGTGTGCAGGTTCTTGAGCTGGACGCGCTGGACCTGTCCGGCGAACCGGAACACAACCCGCAGGTGGCGGTGCATGCCGAAAACCTGGCCTATGTGATTTACACCTCGGGTTCTACCGGGCGTCCGAAAGGTGCGCAACTGTGCCACCGCAACGTGGGCCGGCTGCTCAAGGGCACCGACGCCTGGTTCGAGTTTGGCGCGCAGGATGTGTGGACGATGTTCCACTCCTACGCCTTCGACTTCTCGGTCTGGGAGATATTCGGCGCGCTGTGCACCGGTGGCCAGCTGGTGATCGTGCCGTATTGGATCAGCCGCTCGCCGGAGGATTTCCTGCAACTGCTGCGCCGCCATCAGGTGACGGTGCTGAACCAGACGCCGTCGGCGTTTGGGCAGTTGATGCATGTGCCAGGTTTGTATGACGAACGCCTGGCGCTGCGCGCCGTGATCTTCGGCGGCGAAGCGCTGGATCCGCAACGCCTGAAGCCGTGGATGGCGCAGTGGGGCGGCCGGCAGCCGCGCATGATCAATATGTACGGCATCACCGAAACCACGGTGCACGTGACCTATCGCGAAATCACTGCAGCGGACCTGGACAGCCAGCGCAGTCCGGTGGGCGTGGCGATCCCGGACCTGGGCCTGCGGGTGCTGGACGGCGCGCTGAACCCGGCGCCGCTTGGCGTGGCGGGGGAACTGTATGTGGCCGGCGACGGCCTGGCGCGCGGCTACCTGGGCCGTCCGGGCTTGAGCGCGGAACGCTTTGTGGCCGATCCGTTCGGCGCGGCCGGCGAACGGCTGTACCGTACCGGTGATCTGGTGCGATGGAACGATGAGGGACAGCTGGAGTACCTGGGCCGCATCGACCATCAGGTCAAGATCCGTGGCTTCCGCATCGAGCTGGGAGAAATCGAAGCCCAACTGCTGGCGCAGCCGGAAGTACGCGAGGCGGTGGTGCTGGCTTTGGATGGACGGCTGGTCGCTTACGTCTCCGCCCATTCAGGACACTCGATAGAGCCGTCAGCCTTGCGCGAGCAACTAAACGACGTGCTCCCGGACTACATGGTGCCGTCGGTGATCATGGCGCTGGATGCGCTGCCGATCAACGCCAACGGCAAGGTGGATCGCAAGACGCTGCCGCAACCGGAGCAAGCCGCCGGACGCGAATACCAGGCGCCGCAAGGGGAGGTGGAGCAGGTGCTGGCCGTCATCTGGACCGAGGTGCTGGGCATAGCGCGCGCAGGGCGCCACGACAATTTCTTTGAACTGGGCGGACATTCGCTGCTGGCCCTGCGCTTGCAATCCGAAATACAGCAGCGTCTGTCGCGGCATCTGCCGTTGCGGGCCTACTGGGAAAACCCGACACCCGCCTCCTTGGCTGCATGGATTTCTCAAACATCCGGCGCTGCCACCGAGGCGAATGATATCGAACAAATGGCCACGCTTTTAGAGCAGTTGGAGTATTGAATGGCAATCAGAAAACATGACATCGCACTTCGTTTTTCCGAGCTCACCGGCGAAAAACAAAAGACCTTTTTGACAGCGTTGAAAGCGCAAGGCATAGACTTCGGGCAGTTGCCCGTCGTTGCGGCGAAAGGCGACAGCAGAACGGCGCTTTCGTATGCGCAGGTCCGACAGTGGTTCCTCTGGAAGCTGGACCCGGACAGCACGGCGTATCACATCAGCGGCGCATTGAGGCTGACAGGGACGCTGGATGATAACGCGCTACAGGCAGCCTTCGACGCGCTGGTGGCGCGTCACGAGTCTTTGCGCACGGTCTTCCATACCGGCGACGATGGACAGGTGTCGCAGGTGATACAAGCTCCGGCTAGCATGCAGTTGGAGCGAGTAGATCGGAATGGTGCAACCATCGGCGAGGAGGTCGCTCGATTACAACAGACGCCCTTCGATCTGGAACGTGGTCCATTGCTGCGCGTTGGTCTGATCCGCGAGGCGGCCGACCAGCACGTGCTGGTGGTGGTGATGCACCATATTGTTTCGGACGGATGGTCGATGCAGATCATCGTCAACGAATTCGTGGAGCAGTACCGCGCTCTGACCGAGGGCCGGAGTGTCGAACTTGCCGCACTGCCGGTGCAGTACGCGGACTACGCGGCATGGCAGCGCAACTGGCTGGAGGCGGGCGAGAAGGAACGTCAACTGGCCTACTGGACGAAGCAACTGGGAGACGAGCATCCGGTACTGCAGCTGCCGGTGGCGCGTGCGCGCCGGTCCGACGGCGTCTACGGCGCGGCAAAACACATACTCGAACTTCCGTTCGAACTGACGGCTGGCCTGCAGCGTCGCGCGCAGGCGCAAGGGGCTACGCTGTTCATGGCGCTTCTGGCCGGCGTACAGGTGCTGCTGTCGCGCCACACCGGACAGGCGGATATCCGCGTGGGTATCGCGATCGCCAACCGCCAGCGCGCCGAGATTGCCGGTGTAGTAGGCTTCTTCGTCAACACCCAGGTGCTGCGCGGCGTGATCGACGGACGTCTCAGTCTGTCGCAAGTGTTGGCGCAGGCCAGGGAGTCTGTGCTAGGCGCGCAGACGCATCAGGATCTGCCGTTCGAACAACTGGTCGAGGCGCTGCGCCCCGAGCGCCAGTTGGGCGCCAATCCGCTGTTTCAGGTGATGATGAACCATCAGCGCCAGGAGCATGGCGCGTTGCGGCAGTTACCGGGACTCGCGCTGGAGGAATACCCGCTGGGTGAGCAGCGGGCGCAATTCGAACTGACGATTGACACCGCCGAAGATGCCGAAGGCCGGGTGCGCGTCAGTTTTAACTACGCCCGTGAACTGTCCGATGTCGACGCCATTGAGCGCATGGCCGTCCATTATGTGGCGGTGCTGCGGGCGCTGGCCAAACAGCCGGAAACGGCCGCCGGCGATGTCGAATTATTGGATTCGGCCGAACGCGACCAGTTGCACGCCTGGGGCGTGAACGCGGCGCACCAGCCGCACGAGGAAGCGGTGCACAAGCTGATCGAGCGGCAGGCGCAGGCCCGCCCCGAGGCGATTGCGCTGCTGTTTGGCGACGAGTCGATGAGTTACTCGGAACTGAACCAGCGCGCCAACCGTCTGGCGCACCACCTGATCGCGCTGGGCGTTCGCGCCGACGGCAAGGTCGGCATCGCGATCGAACGTTCCTTCGGCATGGTCATCGGCCTGCTGGCGATCCTGAAGGCCGGCGGTGCCTACGTGCCGCTGGACCCGGATTTTCCGACCGAGCGCCTGGCCTACATGCTGGAGGACAGCGGTATTGACCTGCTGCTGACGCAAAGCGCGGTCAAGAATGGCTTGCCGGCCGCCGCCGGCGCGCGCTTGCTGGATCTGGACACGCTCGACCTGAGCGACTCACCCGCGCACAATCCGCAGTCGGCACTGCACGGCGAGAACCTGGCGTATGTGATCTACACCTCGGGTTCCACCGGACGCCCGAAGGGGGCGGCCAACCGCCATCGTTCGCTGTACAACCGCCTGGCGTGGATGCAGCAGGCCTATGGATTGACGCCGGCCGACACGGTGCTGCAAAAGACGCCGTTCAGCTTCGACGTCTCGGTCTGGGAATTCTTCTGGCCCCTGATGACCGGAGCCCGGCTGACCATCGCCAACCCCGGCGACCATCGCGACCCGCAACGCCTGGTCGCGCTGATCGCCCGCCACGGCGTGACCACGTTGCACTTCGTGCCGTCGATGCTGCAAGCCTTCCTGGCGCACGAGGGCATCGAAGCCTGTGCCAGCCTGACGCGCATCGTGTGCAGCGGCGAAGCCTTGCCGGCGGAGGCGCGCAACGCCGTGTTCAAGCGTCTGCCGGGCGCTGGACTCTATAACCTGTATGGCCCGACCGAAGCGGCCATCGACGTCACCCACAGCACCTGCCGCAACGATGGCAGCAGCCAGGTGCCGATCGGCCAGCCGATCAGCGGCACGCAGACCCACGTTCTCGACGACAGCCTGAATCTGGCGCCGGTGGGCGTGGCTGGTGAGTTGTATTTGGGCGGCATCGGGTTGGCGCGCGGCTATCTGGATCATCCGGGCCTGAGCGCGGAGCGCTTCGTGGCCGACCCGCTGGGGCGCAACGGCGAGCGCCTGTACCGCACGGGCGACCTGGTACGCTGGAACGATAAGGGCGAACTGGAATATCTGGGCCGGATCGACCATCAGGTCAAGATTCGCGGCTTCCGCATCGAACTGGGCGAAGTCGAGGCGCAGTTGCTGGCGCAGCCGCAGGTGCGCGAAGCGGTGGTGGTGGCGCACAGCGCGCGGCTGATCGCCTACGTGTCGACGCAAGCCGGGCTGACGGTGGACGCCGGCGAGTTGCGCGCGCGTCTGGCGGAGAAGCTGCCGGACCACATGGTGCCGTCGGCGATCATGGTGCTCGACAGCCTGCCGCTGAACGCCAACGGCAAGGTGGATCGCAAGGCGCTGCCGGAGCCGGGCTACGAAGGCGGCCAGGAATACGAAGCGCCGCAAGGTGAGGTGGAGCAGGCGCTGGCCGAGATCTGGGCCGAGGTGCTGCAAGTGCCGCAAGTGGGCCGCCAGGATAACTTCTTCGAACTGGGCGGTCATTCGCTGATGGCGCTGAGCGTGCTCGAACGGATGCGCGCGCGCGGCATGGCGGTGCAGGTGCGGACCCTGTTCCAGCATCCGGTGCTGGCGGCTTTCGCGCAGGTGATCGAACGCAAGGAGGACCGCCGCGACGTGGTGGTGCCGGCCAATCTGATACCGGCCGGTTGCACGGCCATCGAGCTGGGCATGCTGACGCTGATCGAACTCGATGCCGGGCAGATCGCCTGCGTCGAAGCGGCGGTGCCAGGCGGCGCGGCCAACATCCAGGACATCTATCCGCTGGCGCCGTTGCAGGAAGGGATACTGTTCCACCACATGCTGCAAGGCGAGGGCGATGCCTATGTCACGCCGCACCTGCTGGCTTTCGACAGCCGAGAGCTGCTGGAACGCTTCGTCGCCAGCTTCAACCAGGTGATCGCGCGCCACGATATCCTGCGCACCGCCGTGTTGTGGGAAGGCTTGCAGGAGCCGGTGCAGGTCGTACAGCGCGAGGCGGAACTGGCGATCGAATGGCTGGCGGCGATGGAGGCCGGAGCGGCAGAGCGCCTGAACGCCTACGTCAATCCGCAGCATCACCGCATCGATGTGCGCCAGGCGCCGATGGTGCGGGCGGTGGCGCTCCACGATGTCGAGCAAGGCCGCTGGCTGTTGCAGCTGCCGAGCCATCACCTGGTGCTGGACCATACGACGCTGGAGCTGATCGTCGAGGAAATCGGATTGATCCAGCAGGACCGCGCGGCGGAACTGCCCGAGCCGGTGCCGTTCCGCCGCTTCGTGGCGCAGGCGCGCCTGGGCGTGAGCGCGGCCGGGCACGAAGCCTTCTTCAAGCAGATGCTGGGCGACGTGGACGAGCCGACCGCGCCATTCGGCCTGCTCGACGTGCAGGGCGACGGCAGCGACATCGAGGAGGTATGCCTGCCGCTGGCGCCGGAACTGTCGGAGCGTATCCGCCAGCAGGCCCGCCGTCATGGCCTGGGCGCGGCCAGCCTGTTCCACCTGGCGTGGGCGCTGGTGCTGTCCAAGGCGACCGGCAAGGACGACGTGGTGTTCGGCACCGTGCTGTTCGGCCGCATGCAGGGTGGTGAGGGCGCCGAGCGGGCGCTGGGCATGTTCATCAACACGCTGCCGATGCGCGTCAAGCTGGGTGGTCGTGGCGTGCTGCAAAGCCTGCGCGAGACCCACACGTCGTTGACCGGCCTGCTGGAGCACGAACACGCCAGCCTGTCGCTGGCGCAGCGTTGCAGCGGCCTGCCGGGCGGCACGCCGCTGTTCTCGGCGCTGCTGAACTATCGCTACAGCTCAGCAAAAAAGGCAGATGCCGGCGCCAATCCCGCTTTGTGGCACGGCGTGCAGTCGCTGGGTGGCACAGAGCGCAGCAACTATCCGGTGGACATGTCGGTGGATGATCTGGGCCAGGGCTTCAGCCTCGTGGCGCAGGTTAAAAAATCAATCGGCGCTCAGCGGGTGTGCGAGTATATGCTGGCTGCTGTCGATGGCATTGTGGCGGCGCTGGTCGAGCGGCCGGCGTTGGCGGTCAATGAAGTGGAAGTGCTGAGCGTAGCGGAGCGCGAGCAACTGCATGGCTGGGGCGCGAACACACTGCGCCATCCGAATGGAAAGCCGGTCCATCGCCTGATCGAACAGCAGGCGAACGCCCGTCCGACAGCGACGGCGCTGCTGTTCGGCGGCGAATCGATGAGCTACGCCGAACTGAATCAACGCGCCAACCAACTGGCGCATTACCTGATCGCGCTGGGTGTGCGGCCGGACGCCAAGGTGGGCATCGCGGTCGAACGCTCGTTCGAGATGGTTGTTGGCCTGCTGGCGATCTTGAAGGCCGGCGGCGCCTACGTACCGCTGGATCCCGAGTATCCGGCCGACCGCCTGGCCTACATGGTGCAGGACAGCGGCATCGCCCTGATGCTGACCCAGACCGCGGTGCAGGACCGCTTGCCGACTGCCGACGGTCTGCGTGCACTGGCGCTCGACACGCTCGATTTGGACGGCCAGCCTACCCACGATCCACGCGTGGAAATACATGGCGAGAACCTGGCCTACGTCATCTACACCTCCGGTTCCACCGGACGCCCCAAAGGCGTGGGCATCGCGCATCGCAGCTTGGTCGAGCATGCGCAGGTGGCGGTGGGTTTCTTCGGCCTGACGCGGGCGGACCGCATGCTGCAATTCGCCACCCTAAATTTCGACGGTTTCATCGAACAGCTGTTTGCACCGCTGGTTGAAGGCGCCTCGTTGGTATTGCGCGGCCCCGCCTTGTGGGACAGCGCAACCTTCCACGCGGAGCTGATCGCCAGGAAAATCAGCGTCGTCGATATCACGACGGCCTATTGGCTGCTGCTGGTGCAGGACTTCGCCCAGCAGGGCGTGCGTGACTACGGTGTGCTGCGCCAGGTCCACGCCGGCGGCGAGGCGATGCCGCCGGAGGGCTTGAAATCGTGGCGCGAGGCGGGCCTGTCGCACGTCAAGCTGTTGAACACCTACGGCCCGACCGAAGCGACGGTGACGGCCACGATCCTCGATTGCCAGCCGTACGTGAGCGGAGACAAGCCGCTGCCGCAGCAGATGCCGATCGGGACGCCGTTGGCAGGACGTCTGCTGCGGGTGGTGAACGAATCGCTGCATCCTGTGCCGGTCGGCGTGGCCGGTGAGTTGTGCATCGGCGGGGACTTGCTGGCGCGCGGCTACCTGGGCCGCCCGGCGCTGAGCGCCGAGCGCTTCGTGGCCGATCCGTTCGATGACAACGGCGGCCGCCTGTACCGCACCGGCGACCTGGTACGCTGGAGCGCGGGAGGCCAGCTGGAGTATCTGGGACGGATCGATCATCAAGTCAAGATCCGTGGCTTCCGCATCGAACTGGGCGAGGTCGAGGCGCAATTGCTGGCGCAGCCGGAGGTGCGTGAAGCCGTGGTGGTCGCGTACAGCGGCCAGGCGGGCGCGCGGTTGGTCGGTTACGTGTCGCCGCAGGCGGGACAAACGGTGCACGCGGCCGAGCTGCGCGGCCGCCTGGCCATCGCGATGCCGGACTACATGGTGCCATCGGCGATCGTGGTGCTGGATGCGCTGCCGCAGAACGCCAACGGTAAAGTGGACCGCAAAGCGCTGCTGGACCCCGGCTATGAAAGTGAACGAGAATACACTGCTCCACAAGGGGATGCGGAAGAAGCGCTGGCTTGTATCTGGGCCGAGGTTCTGGGCTTGAAACAGGTCGGGCGGCGCGACAACTTCTTCGAACTTGGCGGCCACTCGTTGATGGCGCTGCGCGTGCTGGAACGCATGCGCGCACGCGGCATGGCCGTGCAGGTACGCACCTTGTTCCAGCACCCAGTGCTGGCGGACTTCGCGCAGATGGTCGAACGCAAAGAGGACCGCCGCGACGTAGCTGTTCCGGCTAATCTGATTCCATCCGGTTGCGCCGCGATCGAACCATCCATGCTGACACTGATCGAACTCGATCAGCCGCAGCTAAACCGTATTCAAAGCACGGTGCCGGGCGGCGCAGCCAATATTCAGGATATCTATCCGCTGGCGCCATTGCAGGAAGGGATACTGTTCCATCATATGCTGCAAGGCGAGGGCGATGCCTACGTCACGCCACATCTGCTGGCCTTCGACAGCCGGGAGCTGCTGGAACGTTTTGTCGCCAGTCTCAATCAAGTGATCGCGCGCCACGATATCCTGCGCACTGCCGTACTGTGGGAAGGTTTGCAGGAGCCGGTGCAGGTAGTGCAGCGCCAGGCAAAGCTGACTATCGAGTGGTTGGCGGCAGTGGGGGGCGGCGCCGTGGAATGCCTGAATGCTTACGTCGATCCGCTGCACCATCGTATCGACGTGCGCCAGGCGCCGATGCTGCGCGCCGTGGCATTGCATGACCTTGAAAAAGGCCGCTGGCTGCTTCAACTGCCTAGCCACCACTTGGTGCTGGACCACACAACATTGGAGCTGATCGTCGAAGAAATCGCGCTGATCCAGCAGGAACGGGAGTCCGAGCTTCCCGAACCCGTGCCGTTCCGCCGCTTCGTGGCTCAGGCTCGCCTGGGCCTGAGCGCGGCCGAGCATGAAGCGTTCTTTACACAGATGCTGGGCGACGTGGATGAGCCGACCGCCCCATTCGGCCTGCTCGACGTGCAAGGCGATGGCGCCGGCGTGGAAGAAGCGCGCCTGCCGCTTGCGCCGGAACTATCCGGTCGTATCCGCCACCAGGCGCGACGCCATGGCCTGAGCGCCGCCAGCCTGTTCCACCTGGCGTGGGCGCTGGTTCTGTCCAAGGCCACGGGCAAGGACGACGTGGTCTTCGGAACCGTGTTATTCGGCCGCATGCAGGGGGGCGAAGGCGCCGGGCGGGCGCTTGGCATGTTCATCAACACGCTGCCTATCCGCGTGAAGTTGGGCGGACGCGGTGTGCTGCAAAGCCTGCGCGAGACGCATGCTGCGTTGACCGGTCTATTGGAACACGAACATGCCAGTCTCTCGCTGGCGCAGCGTTGCAGTGGTGTGTCGGGAAGCACGCCGTTGTTTTCGGCACTGCTCAACTACCGCTATGGCACGTCGCAAGAAAATGCAGGCGACACCCCCACCTTGTTGGACGGCATGGAATCGCTGGGCGGAGAGGAACGCACCAATTATCCGTTAGGGATGTCGGTGGACGATCTGGGACAGGACTTCCAGCTGGTGGCGCTGGCCGTGCTGTCGGTCGGTGCGAAACGCCTGTGCGAATATATGCTGGCTGCCGTTGCGGGTATTGTCGATGCGCTGGCCGGACAGACAGGACGAATTATCGACGACGTAGAAGTGCAGACTGACGCCGAGCGCGCGGCGTTGCGCGCATGGGGCGTGAACCAGACAACTTATTCATATGAAGCGCCGGTGCACCAGCTGTTCGAACGCCGGGCGAGGGAAACGCCCCAGGCGACGGCGCTGCTGTTCGCCGACGGAGTCCTGAGCTACGCGGAACTGAACCAGCGCGCCAACCAGCTGGCGCATCGCCTGATCAAGCTGGGCGTGCGGCCCGAGGCCAAGGTCGGCATCGCCGTCGAGCGCTCCCTCGAAATGGTGGTTGGCCTGCTGGCGATCCTGAAGGCGGGGGCGGCCTATGTGCCGCTGGACCCGGAATACCCGGCGGACCGCCTGACCTATATGCAGGAAGACAGCGGCATCGCGCTGCTGCTCACGCAAAGCGCGGTCAAGCAAGGCCTTACGGTCATGCAGGGGCTGCGCGTCCTGGATCTCGACACGTTGGAGCTGGGTGATGAACCGTCGCATAACCCGCAGATTCCGCTGCACGGCGAGCATCTGGCTTACGTGATCTACACCTCGGGTTCCACCGGCCGGCCGAAGGGTGCGGCCATCCGCCATCGCGCGCTGGCCAGTTGCATGACGTGGATGCAGCAGACCTACGCGCTGACGCCGGCCGACACGGTGTTGCACAAGGCGCCGTTCAGCTTTGACGTCTCGGCATGGGAGATATTCTGGCCGCTGACGGCGGGCGTACGCTTGGTGGTGGCCAACCCTGGCGACCAGCGCGACCCGGAGCGGATCACGGAACTGATCCGCCGCCATCAGATCACCACGCTCAACTTCGTGCCGGCGATGCTGCAGGCTTTCCTGGCGCACGAAGGCATCGAGGCGCAGACGCGCCTGCGTTATGTGATCTGCGGCGGCGAAGCGATGCCTGCGGCCACGCAGGGCGAGGCGCTGCGCCGCCTGGAGGGCGTGAGCTTGCAGAACCTGTACGGCCCGACCGAAACCACGATCCACGTCACGCAGTGGACCTGCCGCGACGATGGCCGGGCGCTGGTGCCGATCGGCCGTCCGATATCGGAGACCAAGGCCTATGTGCTGGATGGCGCGCTGAGCGCCGTGCCGCAAGGCGTGGCCGGTGAGCTGTACATCGGCGGCGAACTGCTGGCGCGCGGCTATCTTGGCCGGCCGGCGCTGAGCGCAGAGCGCTTTGTAGCGGATCCGTTCGGCGAGGCGGGCGAACGCCTGTACCGCACGGGCGATCTGGTGCGCTGGAACGGCGAAGGGCAGCTGGAATACCTGGGCCGGATCGACCATCAGGTGAAGATCCGTGGTCTGCGGATCGAACTGGGGGAAGTGGAAGCGCAGCTGCTGGCGCAGCCGGAGGTGCGCGATGCGGTGGTGGTGGCGCACAGCGGCTCCGCCGGTACGCGCCTGGCCGGCTATGTGTCGGCGCATGTCGGGCAAGAGATCGGTGCTGCTGAATTGCGCGCGCGTTTGGGCGCGACGCTGCCGGACTACATGGTGCCGTCGGCGATCATGGTGCTCGATAGCCTGCCGCTGAACGCCAACGGCAAGGTGGACCGCAAGGCGCTGCCGGAGCCGGGCTATGAAGGTGGCCAGGAATACGAAGCGCCGCAAGGTGAGGTGGAGCAGGCGCTGGCCGAGATCTGGGCCGAGGTGCTGCAAGTGCCGGAGGTGGGCCGCCAGGATAACTTCTTCGAACTGGGCGGCCATTCGCTGATGGCGCTGAGCGTGCTCGAACGGATGCGCACGCGCGGCATGGCGGTGCAGGTGCGGACCCTGTTCCAGCATCCGGTGCTGGCGGCTTTCGCGCAGGCGATTGAACGCAAGGAGGACCGCCGCGACGTGGTGGTGCCGGCCAATCTGATACCGGCCGGTTGCGCGGCCATCGAGCCGGGCATGCTGACGCTGATCGAACTCGATGCCGGGCAGATCGCCCGCATCGAAGCGGCGGTGCCAGGCGGCGCGGCCAACATCCAGGACATCTATCCGCTGGCGCCGTTGCAGGAAGGGATACTGTTCCACCACATGCTGCAAGGCGAGGGCGATGCCTATGTCACGCCGCACCTGCTGGCTTTCGACAGCCGAGAGCTGCTGGAACGCTTCGTCGCCAGCTTCAACCAGGTGATCGCGCGCCACGATATCCTGCGCACCGCTGTGTTGTGGGAGGGCTTGCAGGAGCCGGTGCAGGTCGTGCAGCGCAAGGCGGAACTGGCGATCGAGTGGCTGGCGGCGATGGAGGCCGGAGCGGCAGAGCGCCTGAACGCCTACGTCGATCCGCAGCATCACCGCATCGACGTGCGCCAGGCGCCGATGGTGCGGGCGGTGGCGCTCCAGGATGTCGAGCAAGGCCGCTGGCTGTTGCAGCTGCCGAGCCACCATTTGGTGCTGGACCATACGACGCTGGAACTGATCGTCGAGGAAATCGGATTGATCCAGCAGGACCGCGCGGCGGAACTGCCCGAGCCGGTGCCGTTCCGCCGCTTCGTGGCGCAGGCGCGCCTGGGCGTGAGCGCGGCCGGGCACGAAGCCTTCTTCAAGCAGATGCTGGGCGACGTGGACGAGCCGACCGCGCCATTCGGCCTGCTGGACGTGCAGGGCGACGGCAGCGACATCGAGGAGGTACGCCTGCCGCTGGCGCCGGAACTGTCGGAGCGTATCCGCCAGCAGGCCCGCCGTCACGGCCTGGGCGCGGCCAGCCTGTTCCACCTGGCGTGGGCGCTGGTGCTGTCCAAGGCGACCGGCAAGGACGACGTGGTGTTCGGCACCGTGCTGTTCGGCCGCATGCAGGGTGGTGAGGGCGCCGAGCGGGCGCTGGGCATGTTCATCAACACGCTGCCGATGCGCGTGAAGCTGGGTGGACGCGGCGTGCTGCAAAGCCTGCGCGAGACCCACACGTCGTTGACCGGCCTGCTGGAGCACGAACACGCCAGCCTGTCGCTGGCACAGCGTTGCAGCGGCCTGCCGGGCGGCACGCCGCTGTTCTCGGCGCTGCTGAACTATCGTTACAACGTCGATAAGGAAGTCTCCACCTCGGCGTGGCAAGGCATGCAATCGTTGGGCGGCGAGGAGCGCAGCAACTACCCGGTGGACATGTCGGTGGATGATCTGGGCCAGGGCTTCAGCCTCGTGGCGCAGGTTAAAAAATCAATCGGCGCGCAGCGGGTGTGCGAGTACATGCTGGCTGCTGTCGATGGCATTGTGGCGGCGCTGGTCGAACGGCCGGCGCTGGCGGTCAATGAAGTGGAAGTGCTGAGCGTAGCGGAGAGCGAGCAACTGCATGGCTGGGGCGCGAACACACTGCGCCATCCGAATGGAAAGCCGGTCCATCGCCTGATCGAACAGCAGGCGAACGCCCGTCCGACAGCGACGGCGCTGCTGTTCGGCGGCGAATCGATGAGCTACGCCGAACTGAATCAACGCGCCAACCAACTGGCGCATCACCTGATCGCGCTGGGTGTGCGGCCGGACGCCAAGGTGGGCATCGCGGTCGAACGCTCGTTCGAGATGGTCGTCGGCCTGCTGGCGATCTTGAAGGCCGGCGGCGCCTACGTACCGCTGGACCCCGAGTATCCGGCAGACCGCCTGGCCTACATGGTGCAGGACAGCGGCATCGCCCTGATACTGACCCAGACTGCGGTGCAGGACCGACTGCCGACTGCCGATGGTCTGCGTGAACTGGCGCTCGATACGCTCGACCTTGAGCGACAGCCCGTCCACGATCCACGCGTGGAAATACACGGCGATAACCTGGCCTACGTCATCTACACCTCCGGTTCCACCGGACGCCCCAAAGGCGTGGGCATCGCGCATCGCAGCCTGGTCGAGCATGCGCAGGTGGCGGTGGGTTTCTTCGGCCTGTCGCGGGCGGACCGCATGCTGCAATTCGCCACCCTGAATTTCGACGGTTTCATCGAACAGCTGTTTGCACCGCTGGTTGAAGGCGCCTCGGTGGTATTGCGCGGCCCCGCCTTGTGGGACAGCGCAACCTTCCACGCGGAGCTGATCGCCAGGAAAATCAGCGTCGTCGATATCACGACGGCCTATTGGCTGCTGCTGGTGCAGGACTTCGCCCAGCAGGGCGTGCGTGACTACGGTGTGCTGCGCCAGGTCCACGCCGGCGGCGAGGCGATGCCGCCGGAGGGCTTGAAATCCTGGCGCGAGGCCGGGCTGTCCCACATCAAGCTGCTGAATACCTACGGCCCGACCGAGGCGACGGTGACGGCCACGATCCTCGATTGCGAGCCGTACGTGAGCGGAGACAAGCCGCTGCCGCAGCAGATGCCGATCGGGACACCGTTGGCCGGACGTCTGTTGCGGGTGGTGAACGAATCGCTGCATCCGGTGCCGGTCGGCGTGGCCGGTGAGTTGTGCATCGGCGGGGAATTGCTGGCGCGCGGCTACCTGGGCCGTCCGGCGCTGAGCGCCGAGCGCTTCGTGGCCGATCCGTTCGACGACAACGGCGGCCGCCTGTACCGTACCGGTGACCTGGTGCGCTGGAGTGCCGACGGCCAGCTGGAGTACCTGGGCCGGATCGATCATCAAGTCAAGATCCGCGGCTTCCGTATCGAACTGGGCGAGGTCGAAGCGCAATTGCTGGCGCAGCCGGAGGTGCGGGAAGCCGTGGTGGTCGCGTACAGCGGCCCGGCCGGCGCGCGCTTGGTCGGTTACGTGTCGCCGCAGGCGGGACAAACGGTGCACGCGGCCGAGCTGCGCGGCCGCCTGGCCATCGCGATGCCGGACTATATGGTGCCATCGGCAATCGTGGTGCTGGACGCGCTGCCGCAAAACGCCAACGGCAAGGTGGACCGCAAGGCACTGCCGGAACCCGGTCACGCCGCCGACCAGGAATATCAAGCACCGCAAGGCACGGTGGAGCAGGCGCTGGCCGACATCTGGAGCGCGGTTCTGGGTGTGCCGCGCGTTGGCCGTCAAGATAACTTCTTTGAACTGGGCGGCGACTCCATCCTGAGCCTGAAAGTGATCTCACGTGTGCAAGCCAAGGGCGTGACGCTGACGCCAAGACAAATATTCGAGCACCAGACCCTGGCCGCAGTGGCCGCCGCGAGCGAAGGGCAGCATGCGGCTGCGGCAATCCCAGTACTAACGGAAGACCGCCGTGCCGGCCCGCTTGCCGCGTCCTACGCACAGGTGCGTCAGTGGTTCCTGTGGAAACTGGATCCGGAAAGTACGGCCTATCACATCAGCGGTGCGCTGAAGCTGGATGGTGACTTGAATGTGGACGCGCTACAGGCTTCATTTGATGCGCTGGTAGCGCGGCACGAATCGCTGCGGACAGTGTTCCGTTCCGGTCTGGATGGCCAGGTAGTGCAGCTGATTAAGCAGACTGGCACGGCATCTGTTGAACGGATCGATCTCAGTGGCGTGCCGGTCGGCGAACTGGCTGCGCGCGTGCGCGGGGAAGCGGTGCGTCTGCATCAGACACCGTTCGACCTGGAGCAGGGTCCGTTGCTTCGCGTTGGCCTGATTCGCGAGGCGGTCGGCCGGTATGTCCTGGTGGTGGTGATGCACCATATTGTCTCCGACGGATGGTCGATGCAGGTCATCGTTAACGAGTTCGTGCAGCTGTACCGAGCGCGGGCCGAAGGACGTGATGCCGAACTGACGGCGCTGCCGTTACAGTATGCCGATTACGCGGTGTGGCAGCGCGAGTGGCTTGATGCGGGCGAGAAGGAACGGCAGCTGGCCTATTGGAAGGCACAACTGGGCGACGAGCACCCGGTGCTGCAGCTGCCGACAACCCGTCCACGCCGGGCCGACGCTGCCTATCGCGCGGCGCAACATGCCATCGTGCTGCCAGCCGGGCTGGCAGGCGAATTGCATCGGCGCGCACAGGCGCAGGGCGCAACATTGTTCATGGCGTTGCTGGCTGGTGTGCAGGTACTGCTGTCGCACCACTCCGGCCAGCAGGACATCCGCGTGGGCGTGCCGATCGCCAATCGCCAGCGAACCGAGACTGAAGGTGTGGTTGGCTTCTTCGTCAATACCCAGGTGCTGCGCAACGTCATCGACGGAAGACTGAGTCTGGCGCAGGTGCTGGCGCAGGCCAGGGCCGCATCGCTTGGCGCTCAAGCTAACCAAGACCTGCCTTTCGAGCAGTTGGTCGAGGCGCTGCGGCCAGAGCGCCAATTGGGGGGCAACCCATTGTTCCAGGTATTGATGAACCATCAGCGCCAGGAACCAAAAGGGACGCAGAGCATGCCGGGCCTGGTGCTCGAAGAGTATGTGCTGGGAGACCAGGGCGCTCAGTTCGAACTAGTGGTGGATACATTCGAAGAGAGCGACGGCCGTTTGCACGTGAGCTTCACTTATGCCCATGAGCTGTTCGATGCCGACGCCATCGAGCGCATGGCCGGCCATTACGTGGCGGTGCTGCGGGCGCTGGCCGAACAGCCGGAACTGGCCGTCGGCGATGTCGAGTTGCTGGATTCGGCCGAACGCGACCAGCTCCATGCCTGGGGCGTGAACGCGGCGCACCACCCGCACGAGGAAGCGGTGCACAAGCTGATCGAGCGGCAGGCGCAGGCCCGCCCCGAGGCGATTGCGCTGCTGTTTGGCGACGAGTCGATGAATTACTCGGAACTGAACCAGCGCGCCAACCGTCTGGCGCACCATCTGATCGCGTTGGGCGTGCGCGTCGACGGCAAGGTCGGCATCGCGATCGAACGTTCCTTCGGGATGGTCATTGGCCTGCTGGCGATCCTGAAGGCCGGCGGCGCCTACGTGCCGCTGGACCCGGAATATCCGACCGAGCGCCTGGCCTACATGCTGGAGGACAGCGGTATTGACCTGCTGCTGACGCAAAGCGCGGTCAAGAATGGCTTACCGGCCGCCGCCGGCGCGCGCTTGCTGGATCTGGACACGCTCGACCTGAGCGACTCACCCGCGCACAATCCGCAGCCGGCACTGCATGGCGAGAACCTGGCGTACGTGATCTACACCTCGGGTTCCACCGGACGCCCGAAGGGGGCGGCCAACCGCCATCGTTCGCTGTGCAACCGCCTGGCGTGGATGCAGCAGGCCTATGGATTGACGCCGGCCGACACGGTGCTGCAAAAGACGCCGTTCAGCTTCGACGTCTCGGTCTGGGAATTCTTCTGGCCACTGATGACCGGCGCCCGGCTGGCCATCGCCAACCCCGGCGATCATCGCGACCCGCAACGCCTGGTCGAGCTGATCGCCCGCCACGGCGTGACCACGTTGCACTTCGTGCCGTCGATGCTGCAAGCCTTCCTGGCGCACGAGGGCATCGAAGCCTGTGCCAGCGTGACGCGCATCGTCTGCAGCGGCGAAGCCTTGCCGGCGGAGGCGCGCAACGCCGTGTTCAAGCGTCTGCCGGGCGCTGGACTCTATAACCTGTATGGCCCGACCGAAGCGGCCATCGACGTCACCCACAGCACCTGCCGCAACGATGGCAGCAGCCAGGTGCCGATCGGCCAGCCGATCAGCGGCACGCAGACCCACGTTCTCGACGACAGCCTGAATCTGGCGCCGGCCGGCGTGGCTGGTGAGTTGTATTTGGGCGGCATCGGGCTGGCGCGCGGCTATCTGGATCGTCCGGGCTTGAGCGCGGAGCGCTTCGTGGCCGACCCGCTGGGGCGCAACGGCGAGCGCCTGTACCGCACGGGCGACCTGGTACGCTGGAACGATAAGGGCGAACTGGAATATCTGGGCCGGATCGACCATCAGGTCAAGATTCGCGGCTTCCGCATCGAACTGGGCGAAGTCGAGGCGCAGTTGCTGGCGCAGCCGCAGGTGCGCGAAGCGGTGGTGGTGGCGCACGGCGCCGCCGCCGGCGCGCGGCTGATCGCCTACGTGTCGACGCAAGCCGGGCTGACGGTGGACGCAGGCGAGTTGCGCGCGCGTCTGGCGGAGAAGCTGCCGGACCACATGGTACCGTCGGCGATCATCGCTCTGGACACCTTGCCGCTGAACGCCAACGGCAAGGTGGACCGCAAGGCGCTGCCGGAGCCGGGCTACGAAGGCGGCCAGGAATACGAAGCGCCCCAAGGTGAGGTGGAGCAGGCGCTGGCCGAGATCTGGGGCGAGGTGCTGCAAGTGCCGCAAGTGGGCCGCCAGGATAACTTCTTCGAACTGGGCGGCCATTCGCTGATGGCGCTGAGCGTGCTCGAACGGATGCGCGCGCGCGGCATGGCGGTGCAGGTGCGGACCCTGTTCCAGCATCCGGTGCTGGCGGCTTTCGCGCAGGTGATCGAACGCAAGGAGGACCGCCGCGACGTGGTGGTGCCGGCCAATCTGATACCGGCCGGTTGCACGGCCATCGAGCTGGGCATGCTGACGCTGATCGAACTCGATGCCGGGCAGATCGCCTGCGTCGAAGCGGCGGTGCCAGGCGGCGCGGCCAACATCCAGGACATCTATCCGCTGGCGCCGTTGCAGGAAGGGATACTGTTCCACCACATGCTGCAAGGCGAGGGCGATGCCTATGTCACGCCGCACCTGCTGGCTTTCGACAGCCGAGAGCTGCTGGAACGCTTCGTCGCCAGCTTCAACCAGGTGATCGCGCGCCACGATATCCTGCGCACCGCCGTGTTGTGGGAAGGCTTGCAGGAGCCGGTGCAGGTCGTGCAGCGCGAGGCGGAACTGGCGATCGAATGGCTGGCGGCGATGGAGGCCGGAGCGGCAGAGCGCCTGAACGCCTACGTCGATCCGCAGCATCACCGCATCGACGTGCGCCAGGCGCCGATGATGCGGGCGGTGGCGCTCCAGGATCTCGAGCAAGGCCGCTGGCTGTTGCAGCTGCCGAGCCATCACCTGGTGCTGGACCATACGACGCTGGAACTGATCGTCGAGGAAATCGGATTGATCCAGCAGGACCGCGCGGTGGAACTGCCCGAGCCGGTGCCGTTCCGCCGCTTCGTGGCGCAAGCGCGCCTCGGCGTGAGTGCGGCCGGACACGAAGCCTTCTTCAAGCAGATGCTGGGGGACGTGGACGAGCCGACCGCGCCATTCGGTCTGCTGGACGTGCGGGGCGACGGCAGCGACATCGAGGAGGTACGCCTGCCGCTGGCGCCGGAACTGTCGGAGCGTATCCGCCAGCAGGCCCGCCGTCACGGCCTGGGCGCGGCCAGCCTGTTCCACCTGGCGTGGGCGCTGGTGCTGTCCAAGGCGACCGGCAAGGACGACGTGGTGTTCGGCACCGTGCTGTTTGGCCGCATGCAGGGTGGTGAGGGCGCCGAGCGGGCGCTGGGCATGTTCATCAACACGCTGCCGATGCGCGTCAAGCTGGGTGGTCGCGGCGTGCTGCAAAGCCTGCGCGAGACCCACACGTCGTTGACCGGCCTGCTGGAGCACGAACACGCCAGCCTGTCGCTGGCGCAGCGTTGCAGCGGCCTGCCGGGCGGCACGCCGCTATTCTCGGCGCTGCTCAATTATCGTTATGGTGTCGGCCAGCAGGCCGAGACGGGCAATGCCGGCTGGGAGGGCATGACATCGTTCGGCGGCGAAGAGCGGACCAACTACCCGGTCAGCATGGCCGTGGACGATCTGGGCCAGGGCTTCCAGTTGGCGGCGCAGGCCGGCCGCACCGTGGGAGCGAAGCGTCTATGCGACTATACGCTGGCGGCCATCACCGGTATCGTCGATGCGCTGGCCGCCCAGGGCGAACAGGTCATCGATGAACTGGCGCTGCTGGATTCCGCAGAGCGTGAGCAACTGCAGGCTTGGGGCGCGAACTCCCTGCGTCACCCGGACCAGACGCCGGTACATCGCCTGATCGAGCGCCAGGTACAAACCCGTCCCGACGCGATTGCATTGCAGTTCGGCGACGAGTCGTTGAGCTACGCTCAAATGAATCATCGCGCCAACCAACTGGCGCATCATCTGATCGCGCTGGGTGTGCGACCCGATGCCAAAGTAGGAGTCGCGCTTGAACGCTCGTTCGACATGGTCATCGGCGTGCTGGCGATCCTGAAGGCCGGCGCGGCCTATGTGCCGCTGGATCCGGAGTATCCCGCCGAGCGTCTGGCCTACATGCTCGACGATAGCGGCATCGCACTGCTGCTGACCCAGCGCGCGGTAAGGGTAGGCTTGCCGGCGGCGGACGTGCAGGTACTGGAGCTGGATGCGCTCGACCTGAGTGGACAGCCTGGCCACGATCCCCAGGCGGCAGTCCACGGCGACAGCCTGGCCTATGTGATCTACACCTCGGGTTCCACCGGCCGGCCGAAAGGCGTCATGGTCCGCCACGACGCCTTGCGCAATTTTATGCGAAGCATGGCCGGCGAGCCAGGCATGACGGCCGATGACATACTGGTCGCCGTGACCTCGCTGTCCTTCGATATCGCGGCGCTGGAAATTTATCTGCCGCTGCTGCAAGGCGCGCGCGTGGTGATCGCCTCGCGTGAGGTAGCGCGCGACGGCGAGGCATTGTCCCGATTGATCGCACAAAGCGGCGCATCGGTGTTGCAATGCACACCGGCCAGCTGGCGCATGCTGCTCGCCGGCGGATGGCGAGGCGCGTCCGGCCGCAACTTCAAAGGCTTGTGCGGTGGAGAAGCGTTGCAGCCGGATCTCGCAGGCGCGCTGGCCGGCATCGGCGTGGAGCTCTGGAATATGTATGGCCCGACCGAGACCACCATCTGGTCATCGGCCGCGCCGTTCGCGAGCGGCTTGGGCATAGGCCAGGCCGTCGCCGACACCTCGCTGCTGGTGCTCGATCACGCGCTGCAAGCGGCGCCGGTGGGCGTACCCGGGGAGCTTTACATCGGCGGCGCCGGTCTGGCGCGCGGTTATCTGGGCCGCGCCGGATTGAGTGCGGAGCGCTTCGTGGCGAACCCCTTCGGTATGGACGGCGAGCGCTTGTACCGTACCGGCGACCTGGTACGCTGGAACGCGGACGGGCAACTGGAATACCTGGGCCGACTGGATCATCAGGTCAAGATCCGCGGTTTCCGCATCGAGCTGGGTGAAGTAGAGGCAGCGCTGCTGACGCAGCCCGAGGTTGGCGCGGCCGTGGTGGTGGCCTTCAACGGTTCGGTCGGCATGCGTCTGGTGGCTTATGTGGCTACGGCCGCCGGGGGCCCGCTGGATGCGGATCTGTTGCGCGAGCGCCTCCGCCGCTCACTGCCTGACTACATGGTGCCGTCGGCGCTTATAGTGCTGGAACGCCTGCCGCTGAACGTCAATGGCAAGGTGGATCGCAAGGCGCTGCCGCAGCCTGGGCATGAGGATACCCGCGTCTACGAGGCGCCGCAAGGCGTGGTGGAGCAGTCGCTGGCCGCCGTGTGGGCCGAAGTGCTGGGCGTGGAACGGGTGGGGCGCGGCGATAACTTCTTCGAACTGGGTGGCGACTCCGTGTCCGCGCTGCGGGTCCTGGCACTGTCCCGCGCCCGTGCGCCGATGGCGCCGCGTTTCACTTTGCAGGCGCTGATGAGCCAACCGACCATCGCCAGCCTTTCGCAGCCGGCAAGCCCCGTGACGCTGCTGAACAAGGCGGTGGACGGACAGCCACCTCTGTTCTGCATCCATCCTGGACTGGGAACGGTGATGGGCTATCTGCCGCTGGCCAGGCAACTCAACGGCCAGCGCCCGGTCTATGGCGTCGCCTGCCGGACACTGAATGACGCCAGCCATCGCGATGTCTCGCTCGGGCAGATGGCGGACGACTACGTCGAAATGCTGACGGCGATCCAACCCACGGGGCCTTACCATTTGTTCGGATGGTCGCTGGGCGGCGCACTGGCCGCATTGATGGCCGCACGGCTGGAGGCGCGGGGACAGATCGTCGCCTTCGTCGGCCTGGTCGATCCGACCGTGCCGACCGCGCATGCGGGACAAATGCCTGGTGCGGATTGGCGCACGCAGTACGGACGCCTGTTGGGAGATGTGCTGAGCGGCGCCGTCTCGCTGACGCCATCGGATCAAATGGCCGATCCGATGCAGGATGAGCTGCCGCTGATCGAATGGACCCGCGCGCTCCTGCGCGAGCAGCGGCAGAAGGTGGCGCCGGCCTACCGGGAGGTATCGGCGGAGGAGCTGGTTCGTATCTTCCTGGTCGATTGCTGCCTGACCGAGGCCGCGCTGGCATCGGTGCTGCCTTTGCCCGACTTGACCGCCGGCGTGCATTGCTGGTGGGCGAACGATCAGCGCGAAACCGCCATTGAACAGCTGAACCAGCAACTGGGCACCGGCGGCGTGTCGAATCGCCGGGTGGATACGGACCACGGCGGCATCGTCGAGCATGGCCTGGTACTGCGGGATATCGCGGAACTGCTGGCGTAAAAAAAGCCGGATCCGCCCGAGGCGGATCCGGCTTTTATCAGCCGAGGATCGCTCTACCAGCGATAGCTGGCCGAGGCGATCACCTTGCGTGGCTCACCGTAGAAGCAGCGGTAAGGGCAGGCGGTGACGAAGGTTTTGTCCGTCACGTTGCTGATATTGAGCGCCAGCCGCCACGGGCCGGTGGTGTAGCTGGCCATGGCGTCGAAGACCGTATAGTTACCGCCGGTCATGTCATGCCACTGGCTGGTGGTCTCGCCGACATAACGTCCACCCACGCCCAGTTTGACATTTGGCAGGCCAAATGCGGCCAGCGTGGAATCGCCCCACAGCGAGAACTGATTGTAGGGAATGCCGCTGACGCGCTTGCCCGTTTCTTCCGGATACAGCGGACTGGACTTGGTGGTGCGCACGTCGGTGTAGGCATAGGTGCCGATGAGTTGCGCATCGCGGCCGATGCGGCCCTTGGCTTCCAGTTCGACGCCACGCGAGCGCACTTCGCCCTGCTGCATCTGGTAGCGTGGGTTGGCGGGATCGTCGGTCAGCACATTGGTCTGGGTTAGCTGATAGGTGGCGGCCGACAGCATCAGCGCGGTGCCTGGCGGCTGGTAGCGCACGCCCACCTCGAACTGTTCGCCACGGGTCGGTTTGAAGCGCCCGCCGGAACGGTCGACGCCGGCTTGCGGAGCGAAGGATTGGCTGACGCTGGCGAACGGCGCCAGGCCGTTGTCGGCCAGGTAGACCGCGCCGACCCGGCCGGTGGAGGCCGAGCTGCTTTCATTGTCGATCGCGCACTGGCTCTGGTCGAAGTAGCCGCACTGCTTCTGACGCACTTTGTCGTGACGTCCCCCCAGCAACAATACCCACTTGTCGGCGATTTTCATCTGGTCCTGGAGGTACAGTCCCAACTGCCTGGTCTCGGTGCGGGTGGCAACGGACAACTGCGGTGGACCGATCAGGCTGCCATACACCGGGGCAAACAAGTCCAGCGGCCCGACGCTGCGGTCGTAGCGGGCGGTGTCCCATTTCTGCACCGAGTAGTCGACGCCGATCAGGCTCTTGTGGGCGATGCCGGCCGCGTTCCAATCATATTGGAGCGTGGTGTCCGAGGTCACGCCCGAGCTGTGCTCGGTGCGTTGCTCGCCATAACGCTCGGAAACCGAACGCTGGTCGTCGGTCAGGTCGAAGGGCACGGAAATGGCGGCCCAATCCTGCTTCATATTGTAACGACGCAGGCTGTGATGGAGTTTGAGCTTGTCGCTGAACGCATGTTCGACCAGATAGCCGATCGAGAAGCGGTCGATGTTGTAGTGATCGAAGCCGGGCTCGCCGGTGTAGCGGTTGCGCGGGATGGCGCCATTGATATTGCGAACGACCGTGCCCACCGGTGGCAGGCCGTCGCCGCCGTAGGCGGTGCGGTCGCGCTGGTATTCACTGAGCAAGGTGATGCTGGTGGCGGCGCTCGGCTGCCATTTCAGGGCGGGCGCGATGTAGCTGCGGTTGTCGGGAATGAAGTCGATCGAGGTGTCGCTGTTGCGCTGCAGACCGGTCAGGCGGTAGGACCAGGCGCCGTCCTCGGACAGCGCGCCGGCGAAGTCGCCGGCAAACTGCCTGCGCTTGAAGGAGCCGAGTTCGACGTTGATCTCGTGCAGCGGCTCCACGGTTGGCCGCTTGCTGACGGTGTTGACCACGCCGCCCGGTTCCGCCGCGCCATAGAGGATGGAAGAGGCGCCCTTGAGCACTTCGATACGCTCCAGGCCGTAAGGCTCTTGCTGGCCGTCGAAGCGGTTGCTCTGGTAGCGGGTGCCGTCGCGGAACGAGGTCGGGATCATAAAGCCGCGCAACATCACTTCGTCGCCGACCCGTTCAATGTAGGGGGCGCGCGCGGCGCCGACCGAGTAGGCGATCGCGTCGGTGAGGCTCTGGGCCTTGAGCGTTTCGATCTGCTCGGCGCCGATCACGGTGATCGATTGCGGTGTTTCCAGGACTGGCGTGTCGGTCTTGGTCCCGGTTGCGCTGCGGTTCGCTACATAACCCTGAACCGGACCGGTGGCGGTTTCCGCCGCCGCGGTGACGACCACCTGCGGCAAGGCGGTGTCAGCTTTGGGCTGAGGGCTGCCGGCCGCGCAGGCGGCGCCGCTGAAGGCGAGGCCGAACAGGCCGGCGCGAACGGCGCGGGCGATCGGGGTGAGTTGGGTGCTGGGCATTGCTGGTCGGTACATATTGGTGGAGCCTGACATGAATAGTGGGTGGGAAAGGCCGGAATGGCGGAAATCAACTACCAATCTACACAGACGTTTTCGCCTGCGAATTGTTTAGTCGGCCCTGCCGGCCCATATCGTCAGAGCGCGCCGGCCGCCACGCGCCGTGCCGCCGGCTGCGCCGCCAGCAGGGCGGTGCCGATTTCGCCGGTGCGCACGGCGGTCACCGACAGCAGCGTGTCGCTCAAGCCATGCGACGCCTCGCTGGCGCCTTGCAGGAAGATGGAAGGGCGGAATTGCGGCGCCGTGACGATGCGATAGTCGCGGTCGGTCTCCAGTTCGCCCAGCCAGGGCGCCAGCGGCTCCAGCAGCGTCTTGTGGTGGGCGCGTTGATAGCCGGTCGCCAGCACCACCGCGTCGTAGCGATTGGTGATGGTCTGCTTGCCGTTTTGATCGTACAGCGTCAGATGCACGCCATTGGCATCCGCGCGCACCGTCTTGACCTCATGGCGGCGCAGGAACTGGTGGCGGGCCTGCTCGGCCACCTTCTGTTCGTAGAAGATCTTGAAGAGTTGGCGGATCAGGTCCAGGTCGGGGCTGGCGTAATTGGTATGGCGGAACTCACGCAGCATATCGCTGCGCTCGGCCGCGCTGCGGCTGAACATATGGTCGACAAAGTCGGGGTTGAAGACTTCGTTGACAAAAGGACTGTCGTCGGCCGGCTTGATGGTGCGGGCGCGCATGACGAGGTCGATCTGCGGGGCATTTGGCCTGCCGTGCAGGTCCATGAAGATTTCGGCCGCGCTCTGGCCGGCGCCAATGATGGCGATCTTGTTTGCCTCGGCATTGGCGGCCAAGCGGTGCAGGTAGTGGTGGGAATGGAAGATGCGCGGATCGTCCTTGAAGGGGCGGAAGCATTCAGGGACGTTGACGGTGCCGCCCACGCTGACGACCAGGTTGCGGGTCAGGCGCTCATGCATCTCGCCGCCGGCGCCATGCGAGCGCACGCGCAGCAGCTTGACTTCGCCATCGCGCACTTCAGGCAGCACCTCGAACACTTCTTCGCCATAGACGCAGAGGTCGTCGAACTGGGCCGCCGCCCAGGCGAAATAGTTGCTGAACTCGTGACGGCTGGGGTAGAACGTCTTGAGGTTGATGAAATCGTGCAGCCGGCCTTTCTGGTGCAGATAGTTGACGAAGGTGAAGGGGCTGCGCGGGTTGCGCATCGTGGCCAGATCCTTGAGGAAGGAAATCTGCATGTGCGTGTTGTCGAGCAGCATGTTGGGATGCCAGTGGAAGCTTTCCTGGCGTTCGATGAATAGCGCGTTGACGCTGGCGCCGGCCTGCCGCTGTTCGTCCAGGGCGATGGCCAGGGCGATGTTGGACGGGCCGAAGCCGATACCGATGAGGTCATGAATGAGCATGCCGCACTCCTAAGTGGTTGGATGGGGCGCCGCCGGGGCGCGTATGATCGCCAGCCGCGTGTTTGGCCGGTCTATACAGGACTAGACGATGTGAGTGGCCTTTTGTTTAGGCGAGCGATGGCCGTTAAACATTTGTCCCGCCGCCGCGTCATGCAAGGAGGAATCGGTCCCGCCAACAGGGGCCGCCGTTCATTTTTTTCTTTCATGGTGATGGCGTACAAATGGCAAAGACAAAGCTGGTATATATCTGGTCCTTAAGAAATGCGGCGGCCGACCGCGCCGGGCAGTACATCGATTACAAAGGCGGGCAGCGCTATATGAAATCGGTGCTTGAATACCTAGTCGAGACGTTGAACGAGACCGCGCTAGGCGAGGCCTATTCGCTGGAGGCGGTCATTTACGACGACGACCGGGAGTCGGAGCGCGACCGCGAAAAAGTCGGCGGCTACGGCTTTGCCTATCAGCCGGGCGCGCAGTGGTTCTATCCGCCGGAACTGGAAGTGGGCGGGCGCCGCGTCAACGACCTGCTGTGCGCGATTCCATCGACCTACCGCCGCCTGCCGCTGGATGCGGCCGAGCGTCCGGCCGGCAAGCGCGCCTTTGAAGCGCGGCTGCTGGACCGCCTGCAGACGCTGGGTGCGGAACTGGTGGTGCTGGATGGCCTGCTGGTCATCCTGGATGAGCTGGTGCGTCCCGGCGCGGCCTATCACCGCAAAATCGTCAACATCCATCCCGGCATTACCCGGATCGAATCGCCATACGAGCGGCGCGGCGCCTGGGCCACGCTGGATGCGCTGCACGGTGCGCAGGGGCGCAAAGTGGTGAACTGGCAGACTATGGAGACGGTCGATGTGCCTGTTGTGGACCGTACCGGCGCCTCGTTCCACTACGTCGACAACGGCATCGATTCGGGCGAGGTGATCCACGACGTGCTGGGCACGGTGATTTCGCCGCAGGACAATATTCTCGAACTGCGCTGGAACAACTTCAACCTCAGTCTGTTCCCGGCCCTGTCCCAGGGGCTGGCCAAGATGGCCGGCCTGCCGCTGGTCCCGGGCGGTGAGGTATGATGGCTGCTGCCGGCCGCGCGCTGGTCCTGCTGGCGCTGGCGACGGCGGCGCATGCCGAGACGGCGCCGGCGGCGGCCACCGGCGTCGAGATCCGCCGCACCACCGACGGCATTCCGCACGTGCGCGCGGACAACTGGCGCGCGCTCGGCGTCGGCGCCGGCTATGTGCAGGCGCAGGACGCGCTGTGCACGCTGGCCGAGGCTTTTGTGACGTACGAGGGGAGGCGCGCCTGGTTCTTCGGCACCGATGGCCGACCGGCCCGCAACGCCACCTTCGGCCGGCCGAAAAATATCGACCTGGACTTTTTCTTCCGCGCCCAGGCCGACGACGCAGTGCTGGCGCAGTACCGTGAGCACAATCCGCCCGCCTTCCGGGAACTGGTGGAGGGCTATGCCGACGGCTACAACCGCTATCTGGCCGACGCCCGCCAGGGCCGCCTGGACGCGGCCGACCGGGCTTGCCTGAAACAAGCATGGGTGCGCGACATCGACGCCAACGATGTCTACCGGCGTCTGTACGCGGCGCAGATCGCGGCCGGCTACGCCAGGTTCGTGACTGAAATCGCCATCGCCAAGCCATCCACGGCGGTTGCCGCCGCCGCGGCGGTGAATGACGGCGCTCTGCGCCATCGGCTGGCGCAGAGCATAGGCGACCAGCCCGGCCTGGGCAGCAACATGTTCGCCTTCGGCCGCGAGGCGACCGGCGGCGAGGCTGTCCTGTTTGGCAACCCGCACTGGTTCTGGGGCGGCCCTGACCGTTTTTACCAGATGCACCTGACCATACCTGGGCAGCTCGATGTGGCCGGCGCCACCTTCCTGGGCATTCCGCTGGTGATGATAGGCTTTAATGAGCATGTCGCCTGGAGTCACACCGTCTCGGCCGCGCGCCGGTTCGGGTTATTCGACCTGAAGCTGGACCCGGCGGACCCAACCCGCTACCAGCTAGACGAGGGCAGCGAGGCGATGACCTCGCGCGAAGTGAGCGTCGATGTGCGCGACAGCGCCGGCAAGGCGCAGCGGCTGACGCGCACCTTCTACCGCACCCGCTACGGTCCGGTGCTGGATCTCGGCGCCCACAATCCGGCCTTCGGCTGGGGCGCGGCGCATGCGTTCGCCGTGCGTGATGTGAACGCCGATAACTTCCGTATCTTTCCTAACTACTTCCAGTGGAGCCAGGCCCGCTCGCTGGACGAATTCATCGCCATCCAGCGTCGCGAGGCGGCGCTGCCTTGGGTAAATACGGTGGCGATCGGCCGGGGCGACGGGCGGGTCTGGTACGGCGATGTCGGGGCGGTGCCGAACGCGCCGGACGCGCTGCGCAAGTCCTGCGCCACGCCGCTGGCGGCCGGCTTTGCGCAGGTCGACGACTGGACTCCGGTGCTCGATGGCAGCCGTCGCGCCTGCGACTGGCAAGTGGATCCGGCGGCCGCGCAGCCCGGCGCCATCGCAGCCTCGTCATTGCCGTGGCTGCTGCGCGAGGACTATGTGGCGAACATGAACGACAGCTATTGGCTCAGCAATGCGCGCCAGCCGCTGACGGGCTACCCGAAACTGCTCGGCGGCGAAAGCGAGGCGCTGATGCTGCGCGGACGCCTTGGTCATCACATGGCGCTCGATCTGTTGCAGGCGAAGCTGCCGGCGGATGCATTGAGCCAGCGGCTGATGCATGACGTGCTGACGCCCCGCTCGTATTCGGCCGAGCTGTTCAAGGATGAAGTGTTGGACCAGGCTTGTGCGCTACCGCAGGTGAGACTGGACGCGGCGGCGCAGAAAGCGGCCGGCTTGCAAAAAATCGTCCGGCCGGCACGCAAGGTCGATATCGCCAAGGCATGCGCCACGCTGCGCCGCTGGGGTAACAAAGCCGACGGCGACGACCGTGGCGTGCTGTTGTGGGAGGCGTTGTGGGCGCGGCTGGACAGCATCCCGGAGGCGCAGCGCTACGGCACGCCGTTTTCGGCGGACGCGCCATTGGACACGCCGCTCCATCTGCGGGCCGGCAAGAGCGTCGCGGCGCGGGCACTGGCCGCCAGCGTGGCGGAATTCGCAGCCAGGGGCTGGCCGCTGGACGCGGCGCTCGGCACGCAGCGTTACGTGAACAGCGGCGGCCGGCGCCTGCCGGTCTTTGGCGGCTGCGCCTCGGCCGGGTATTTTGCCGTCGCCTGCAACGAGGACGAAGGCAGCCTGATGGGACCGGACTCGCATGCCAACAGCTATATGCAGGTGGTGCGATTCGGCGCGTCCGGCGTGCAGGCACATACGATGCTGGCCCACGGCCTGGACGAGGCGGCGGTGGCCGGCGGCCGTGGCGCGGCGCCGGTGGAACGCTATGCCCGCAAGGAATGGCTGCGCTTCCCGTTCCGAGAGGAGGAGATCGCGCGCGATCCGGAACTCACCCGCATCGTACTGCCGGCGCGCTAGCTAAGCCGCCGGTGCATGGTGCGGCGCCAACGGGCAGGCGCCGCACCAGGATTGCTCCGGCAAACGGTACATCAGGCAGCATTCGCGGTGCAGCACGGCCACGGCCCCTGTGGCCAGACCTGCGGGCGCTATCCGGCGTTGCCGGCCATGCAGAGGGTTGGCGCGGCCATCGGCGTCGAACGGCCGGCGCAGCAGCATCTCCCGGTCCATGGCGACCGGCGCCGCGTTTCCGCTCAGGGCCAGCGCCTGGGCGAAGATGGCGTCCAGATGGCGCGCCGCGTTGGCCCACAGGGTTTTGTGAGGCAGGCGCGTGTGCCGGTGGATGGCATCGAAGAGCGGGGCCAAATGGTGGTTGAGCATCGGTCCGTAGCGTGTCGCGGTCGGACTGCCCGGCAGCGCGCCGCCTTGGTGCAGGATGTGAAATCGCACGGGCGTGCAATGGCGGTCCAGGCCGATCGCCATCTCGTCCGCGCTTAGCGGCAAGCGGTGCTGCAACAGGCTCGCGGCCGCCGCTGCCGGTGGCAACAGGACGCCCAGGTAGTCCAGGCTCCAGGATGATGCGGCGGCCCTCAAGTCGCCGCCGCGCACGCCCAGATACGCGGCGTGGCGGCGGAGTACGTCCGGCAGCAGTCCGCCATCGTCGCCCCCGATCAGCCTGGTGACGGGCAGGGCGTCGGCCGGCCAGCACGGCGCGCAGGCAAGCGCCTCGCCATAGGCTGCCCAGTCGCCCTGGAACAGCGGCGCGAGCAGGGGCATCATGACCACCCCCAGGGGCGGTAGTGGAATGGAGTTCTCATGCAGCTATGACGTTGCCGGCCGGCCGATGTTAAGGCCAAATCGCAAAAACGCTAAACAGATGCCGCGCCAGTTCGTCTTGAAGATGAACGCTGCGGCGGCAGTGACTGCGCCGCTCCACTTCCATTTTTTGTTAAGGTGAAACGGCTTGCTTACCTATTTGATACGACAGTCGCGCAATCTGATGATTGCCGCCGCGCTGGCCAGCATCGCCACTGGCGTCTGCAGCGTGCTCCTCCTCACCCAGATCAACGCCGCGCTGACTGCCGAGACCCACGCCGAGCGGATGGTGCTCGCATGGCGGTTCGCGGCCTTTGCCGTGGCCGCGATGCTGACCCACATGGTGTCGTCCGTGCTGTTCGAACGCCTGAATCAAAGTGCGCATGCGAATCTGCGCCGTTTCATCTCTGCGCGCGTGATGGCTGCGGACTTTCGCCGGCTGGAGGAAATCGGCGGCCCGAAGGTGCAGTCGGCCTTGTCCGAGCATAGCGCCCGGGTGGCCGACTTCTTTGTCAGCTTCCCTATTATCCTAGTCAACAGCATCATCGTAGCCGGTTGTCTGGTCTACATGGCATGGCTGTCGTGGCAGGTGTTTCTGGCTGCGATCATCACCATCGTGTTGGGTTCGCTGGGCTACCATCTGGCGCACGTGCGGGCGATCCGCCACCTGGACCTGGCCGCGCGCGAGCAGGATAATTTGTTCGACCATTTCCGTTCGCTGGTGGAGGGGGCCAAGGAACTGCGTCTGCACGCGGCAAAACGCCGGCGCTTCGCCGACGACGTGCTGGGGACGTCGATCGAGACCGTGCGACGCGAACGCGCCTTCGGCATGTCGGTGTTTCTGGTGTCTTCGGCGTGGGGGAAATTCCTGATCTATGGCTTCATCGGCCTGGTGTTGTTCTTGCTGGTGGGGGACGTGGAAGGCCGCGCCCGCATCATGACCGGTTTCGCGCTGGTGTTCCTGTATATGGTGGCGCCGCTGGAGAATCTGCTGGTGGTCCTGCCGCACGCAAACATGGCCAGCGTGTCGGGCGCGCGCATCGACGAGATCACCCAGCAACTCGAAGACAGCGCCGGTGTTGCCGCCGATCCGGCCGCTGCCGTCTCGCCGCCGCTGGAAAGCCTGGTGCTGAAAGGCGTCTCGCACCGTTACTACCATGAAGGGGTGGATGACTTGTTCACGCTGGGTCCCATCGACCTGACATTCCGCCCGGGCGAGATCACCTTCCTGGTGGGCGGCAACGGCAGTGGCAAGACTTCGCTGGCCAAATTGCTGGTGGGACTCTACCGGCCGGAGGAGGGGCGCATCCTGCTGAATGGCGAGTCGATCGGCGACAGTAATCGTGATCGCTATCGCCAAACGTTTTCGACCGTATTTCCGGACTTCCACCTGTTCGAGCAGATGCTGCACGCGCCGTCTGGCGATCTCGATGCGCAGGGTAATGCGCTGCTGGAGAAATTGCACCTTCAGCACAAGGTGCAGGTGAGAGACGGCGCGTTTACCACCCGCGCCTTGTCACAGGGGCAGCGCAAGCGCCTGGCGCTGGCGGTGACTTACTTGGAGGATCGTCCCTTCATCGTGTTCGACGAGTGGGCGGCAGATCAGGATCCGGTGTTCAAGGAAGTGTTCTATCGCGAATTGCTGCCGGAACTGCGCGCCAAAGGTAAGTCAGTACTGGTGATTTCGCACGATGATCGCTATTTCCATTTGGGTGATCGTTTGATTCGCATGGAAAATGGTCAAGTGGTGGCGGTGGAGACGCGAGCTGAATCACTTTTGATGAGCGAACCCGGCGTCGGACTGGCTGCAGTAGCATAAGTTTGTTTAGGCCGGTTTCTTGCCCCCCCCTAGCCTAGACTTGTTCGCGCGTGAGTTTTGCCAGTTACACCGTTTCGATGGCATTGTGGGAAATCCAGCTTATCAACGCCGTGCCAATGAAAATTTGGAGGGCGAATACGGAGTCAGTGCGGAGTCTCTCGGGATTTCTCGGGAGTCGTCGGGAGTCGTCAATCGCAGGCGCTCCCTATGAGGGCCGTCCTTGGGACGCTCCTACTGTCTCGTACCTGAGCTTTCACACTGCAGGGGTCGCAAGTTCGAAACTTGCACTTCCCACCAAGAATACGTTTTATATCAAAGGCTTACATCATTTAGATGTAGGCCTTTGTTGTTTTGGACGCTACCAGCGCATGGTCGGAATAAAGTCCGCAAACGCGCGCAGCGGCGCCGGCAGATAGCGCCGGCCGGGGTAGTACAGCGAGGGACCGTTAAAGGCTGGCCACCAGCGCTCCAGCACCGGTTCCAGTTCGCCGCGCTCCATGTAGGGCTTCAGCCAATCTTCAAACAGGTACACCAGGCCGGCGCCGGCCAACGCCGCATCCACCTTCAAGTCGGCGCCGGCGCCCAAGCTGACAATCAACGGACCGGCCGGTTTGATGATGACTTTCTTGCCCTTGTGCTCGAACTCCCAATCCGGCATGGCGCCGCTGGAAAAGCGCCCGCGCAGGCAGGTATGCCTCAGCAGGTCTTCCGGCCGCTTGGGCAGGCCGTGCTGTCGCAGATAGTCTGGCGACGCTGCCAGCGCAAAACGTTGCCGGCGCGGCCCGATCGGAATCGCCACCATATCCAGCTCCATGTGTTCTTCGTAACGGACGCCGGCATCGCAGCCGGAGCGCTGCAGATCGACAAAGCTGTCATCGACGATGATCTCCAGGCAGATGTCCGGATAGGCGGCGATAAACGGCGGAATGATGCGCGGCAGGACCAGTTTCGATACGCTAAGCGGCACGTTGAGCCGCAGTCTGCCAGCCGGACGGTCGCGAAAACCGTTCACCACATCCAGCGCGGATTCGACCGCGCCCAGCGCCGGCATCAGTTGCTCCAGCAAGCGCTGGCCGGCGTCGGTGGTGGCCACGCTGCGGGTGGTGCGGTTCAGCAGGCGCACGCCGAGGGCGGCCTCCAGCCGTCGCACCGCTTCGCTCAGTTGTGACGCGCTATTGCCCGTCATGCGCGCGGCGCCGCGAAAGCCTCCATGTTTGGCGACCGCGACGAAGGCGCCGATATCCTGCAGATCAGCCATTGGTGATTGTCCTGTATTCGGCACAAGTTGTGCCATTGCGAGGTATTGTCGCACAAAGTTTTCGCACCTAGACTGTGTTCTTCAACCCATCCTTCAGGAGCACATTTTGAACACCTTCCAACTTGGCGATCTGGCTGTCAACCGCATGGGCTATGGCGCCATGCAGCTCGCGGGCCCGCACGTCTTCGGCCCACCCAAGAACCGCGAGGAAGCGCTGGCCGTGCTGAGGGAGCTGGCTGCGCTGGGCATCAATCACATCGACACCAGCGACTTCTACGGCCCCCATGTCACCAATGAGCTGATCCGCGAAGCGCTGCATCCGTACGCGGACGATCTGGTGATCGTCACCAAGATCGGCGCCTCGCGCGGCGCTGACGCTTCCTGGCTGCCGGCCCAATCGCCGAAGGCGCTGGAAGCGGCAGTGCTCGACAATCTGCGCAACCTTGGCCTGGAACGACTTGAGGTGGTGAACATGCGTCTCATGTTTGACGTCATGGGACCGGCGGAAGGCGACATTGAAGCCCACATCACCGCACTGGCGGAACTGCGGCATCGCGGCCTGATACGCCATATCGGCGTGAGCAATGCCACCCTGCAGCAAGTGAGGCAGGCGCGCGGCATCGCCCCGATTGTCTGTGTGCAGAATCAATACAATCTGGTCCACCGCCACGACGACGCACTGATCGACGAGCTGGCAAAAGATGGTATCGCCTATGTGCCGTTTTTCCCGCTTGGCGGATTCTCGCCGCTGCAATCGGCTACCCTGTCCGAGGTCGCCGCGCAGCTGGGCGCCACGCCCATGCAGACAGCGCTGGCGTGGCTGCTGCAACGTTCGCCGAACATCCTGCTGATTCCCGGCACCTCATCGCTTGTCCACCTGCGGCAAAATGCCGCCGCTGCGGATCTGATACTGCCGCCGGAAGCCGTCCGTAAGCTGGATGCCATCAATTTGCCGCGATAACAGCGACGTCTGCAAATCTGGCGGCCGATTTCAGCGCCCAACATAAGGCATCGCCGCGGCAGCTGTCACCGTCAGGGTGCGGAAGCCGAGCAGGTTCAGGGTAACTCCCGGTAGCACATCGTCGGCGACGTACATCTGTATGGTGACAGTTATCGAAGTGGGCGTGAAATAGCCGCTGCAAGTGATGCCGCTGCACAGAACCGTAATCACGGGAATGTATGCCCCCGAGCTCATCAGCGAACCCATTTCCTCGGTCACGATGGCCTTGGCCAGCGTCACGTGGTCGCCGATCCTGGCCGGGTTCTGCACATCCATCAACGAAACTGACGACAGGTATCTCGCTGCGTCATGGGATGCCTTGCACGCGGTCTGATAGCTGAGCAGAACCTCGCCGAAGAACAGCGTGCAGGCGATCAGGATGAAAAAGGTCGGCATGACGAGGGCAAGCTCGACTGCGGCGATGCCGGCGGATCGGCGGCGCCGTGGCAGCGGGCGATTCGGGACCGAAGCTGGTTTCCTCATGGGATGCCTCCAATTGCTTTCCGAGAGACATCCTAGCCGCAGCAGCAATTATGGAGGTTGATTCACGACAACTTTTACGCGCACCGGGACTATGGCGAGCCGCCATGCTCATCGCCGCGCGCGGCGACGGCCTGGCCTTGAACCGCCTGGGCGACATGTGCACGGACGGCCGCGGCTGGAAGACCGCCGGCTTGGGGATTTTTGATCTGCATCATGGATTTCGGCGCGCCATCCGCCCATAGTCTGTGCTGGCGGCGCGTTCCGTGTCCGCTGTGAACCACAGGAGGACATGATGGACGATACCGGCTGGACCCCGGACATGGCGCTGGGCATACCGCTGTTCGACGAAGCGCACGAAGCGCTGGCCGAGCAGATCAAACTGCTGACACATTGCAAGGACGAAGACTTCGCCGCCGGCCTGGCGCAACTGATCGAGTGCCTGGAGGACGATTTCCGCCACGAGGAAACGTTGATGGAGACGATAGACTATCCCGCGCTGCGCAGTCACCGCGAGCAGCATGCCCGCGTGCTGGCCACCTTGCACCAGCTGGAAATGGGAGACATCAAGAGCGGCAGGGCGGCGGTAGGCCTGGTGCTGCCGTGGTTCCACGCCCACCTGGCCACCGCCGACACCGCGCTTGCCATCGCCCTGCAAATGAGCGGCATCGAGGCTGGCGCCTGACCAGATCGGCCGTGCTTAAGGATGGTGCAAGGCGCGGCGGCCCAGCACGACGTGCAGCACGAACAGCAGCGCGGCCGCCAGGCCGACCACCCAGTGCACCGACGACCATGCCGGCCGGTCGCTCTCGCCGGCCAGGTAGTACAGGCCGAAGCCGCTGGCGGTCAGCGCCAGCATGGCGGCGATCATGCCCCAGCCGGTGCGCAGATTGCGCCCTGCCTTGAGCGCGCGGCGGATATGCGCGTTCATCAGGCTGCCGATGAAGAACAGCATCGCCATCGCGGCGGCGCCATGCAGCTTCATCGACCATGGCTCCAGCGGATTGATGGTTTCGCCGAACTGGCCGACCGGCCGGAAGAAGTAGCGCGCCAGCAGCCAGGCGGCGCCGCTCAGCAGCAGGGCCGCGAAACTGGCGTAGATGCAGCGCCGGTGCCAGCGTTCGACGCGCAGGTTGATGTGGGGACGGTGGCGGTGTGTATGCATCGCTCAGATTATAAACGCCGAGGCCTGCAATGTGGCCAGCGCCGCATGGTGCGCATCGCCGCTGGACAGCACCACCTTGGTCAGCGCATCGGCTGTCGCGCAGCGCGGGGCGCGCACCGAGGCGCTGGCCGCCGTCACCAGCGGCTCGCCATTGCGGCCATCCACCAGCGCGCTGATAGGCCGACCCTCATGACTGCGGGCCGAGAAGTAGGCCGCCGATGTGGCCAGCGCTTCGTTGCGCAGCTCCAGCCGCGCGCCGCTGCGGCGGGGCTGCAACGGGTCGCGCACGGCCACCGGCCAGGCCCGCTCGCCGAAGCAGCGCAGATCGCCGCCCGCGTTGACGCAGCCGGCAGCCACGCCCGCCCGCTGCAGCGTTTCAACCGCGAGATCGACCGCATAGCCTTTGGCGATGCCGCCCACGTCCACCCAGCCCGCCGCCAGCTTGCGGACCCGGTGTTCCGGCTCGCAGCGGTAGACGGCCAACGCCGGTTGATATGACGGGATGCCTGCGTCGTCCGGCGGCGGCAGGCATCGCCAGTCCACCAGTTTGGGAGCGCAGCAGATGTTGAACCAGCCTTGCGACAGCTCAGCGATCTGCGCGGCCAGCCGCAGCACCTGCCAGGTGTGCGGATGCACCGCCAGCAGCTCGCCTGCCGCCGCGCGGTTCAGGCGCGAGATGTCGCTGGCGGCGTCGTGGAAACTCATCAGCCGATGCACCAGCGCGATTTCGTCGAAGGCCGGCGACACCGCCTGCGGATCGCCGTCCACCGTGATATCGACCAGGGTGCCCAGCCAGGGCTGGGCGCGGCGCATCATTTTTTCAGCGCCACCTGGGCGACGGCGGCGATGCGCCGCACGCCGTCGGTCAGGTGGGTGCAGGAGAGGGTGGCGCCGCTGATGTTGGCGATGCCGTCGCCCACCGCCAAGCCCCCCGTCTGCGCGGACTTGCCGGCGAACTGGCGGCGCCACGCCGGCAGGCGCACTTCGCCGCCGTGGCTTTCGCGGTAGGTCAGGATCTCGATCTGGCGCACGCTGGCGTCGGGATTGAGGCCGACCGCATACGAGATCAGCTCGAACTTGCCGATCACATCGTCGAGCACCATGAAGCCCAGCAGCTTGTCGCCGTTGTAGGCGCCGACCACGCGCCAGTTGACCGAGCGCGCGGCCAGGCCGGCCAGCTTTTCCACCTGCTGCATCTGCGGCAGCGACAGCGCCACGTCCTGCTGGCGGAACGCGGTCGCCTCCGGGAAGATCAGCTTCTGCGCCTGCTCCGCGTTCAGGTACTGCGCCGAGAACGCGGGCGCGCAGACGGCGCAAGCGGCCAGCGGTATCCAGTGCTGGTAGCGCATCTTAGTACGAGAAGCCCAGGCCCAGGTTCAGGCGGTCGCGCGACTTGTCTTCCTTGAACTTCTGATAGTCGGCCTTCAGCACCACGCCTTCGCCCACTTTCAGGTTGGCGCCGAGGGTGGTGACTTTTTCGTCGGGCGACGCGGCCACGCCCAGGCCCTGCGGCACGGCGGCATAGCTCTTCGCGGTGTTGAACTGCTCGTAGCGCACGAATGGGCTCAGCGTGTAGTCGCCCGCTTCCAGCAGGCGGTACGCGGCCTGGGTGTACCAGCCGGCGAAGCTCTTCGGCACCGGCGTCGGGTTGCCGACCAGCGTTTCGTTGAGCGCTTCGGTGTTGCTGATCTGGCCGCGCGCGTACAGCGCCGACAGATCCCAGCGGCCCGGCGTATAACGGGTGTGCAGGTCGACCATGGTGATGCGCGCATCGTTGGCGGTGAAGCCGTCGGTCTTGTGGCCGGCCTTGCCGGTGAAGATGGAGCCGCCCACCAGCAGGCCCGGCACGCCGCGCCAGTTCAGCGCCGCGTGCACGCTCAGGTCGCGCGACCTGGCCTGCTGGCCTTCCTGGTGGATGGAGCCCAGCGGCGATTCGCGGCCGTCGCTGCCGGCGGCGTCCCATTTGCCCAGGTCGAAGCCGGTGGTGATGCCGGTGTCCCAGGTCAGGCCGCCGGCGGTATCGCCGGACAGGCTTACGCCCACCTCGCGCCAGGTCGACGGGATGATCGCCGTCTCGACGAAGTTGCGCTCGACGCCGTAGTAGGCGGTCGGTTCGTGGTTGGCGTTCAGCAGGCCCATGGGAATCAGGTACAGGCCGACCTTGCTGCGCAAGCCGTTGCCGAATTCGCGTTCGACATACAGCTGCTCGACTTCACTCTCGCCCTTGTCGTCGGCGGAGACGATGGCGTGTTCCCATTCGAATTCGGCGACCACCTTGGTCTTCGGATCGAAGCGGTGTTCGATGCCGATCACTGCGCGGCGTACGTCGGCCTGTGCGCCGCTGGCGTTCTTGGTCGGACGGCTGTAATTGACTTCGCCGTAGGCGCCGAAGATGGTGGATGGTCCCGCAGCGGCCAGCGCAGGCTCGGCCGCCGGCGCCGAAGCGGGTGCCGGGACTGGCGCCGGCGCCGGCGCGGCCGCGGCGATGGCTTGCTGGCGCTGTTCGACGGCTTCGGTTTTCTTGACGCTGGCCTTCAGTTCGGCCTTCAGCTGTTCCAGTTCCGCCGCCATTTTTTCGATGCGGGCTAACAGTTCCGCCTCGCCTGCGGTGGCGGCCAGAGGCGCGCCGAGGAAGGCGGCGGCGAGGGTGGCGGCGATCAGGTGTTTGTTCATGTTCATATCTCTGCGATTAAGGGGTGGTTTTGTAGCCGTCGGTCAGCGTGCCGAGGAATTGCACGACATCGTCGATCTCGCTGGGCGACAGCGCCGGCGCCATGCCGGGCTGGCGGTTGTAAGGTACTTCGGTGGTATTGACGTTCTTGCGGTACTGCGGCGGCAGGTCGTTAAACTTCTGCACCGCGCCGTCGGCGCCGGTCGGGTACCACTCCTCGGGGTTGGTATCGCGCCGCACGTAGAAGGACACCACGTCCTTCAGGTTGTCGAAGGCGCCGTTGTGGAAGAAGGTCTTGCGCGTGGCGACGTTGCGCAGGGTCGGCACCTTGAAGGCGCCGCACAGGTCCGTGCGCGCGGCCAGGTCGGTGCGGTCCGGGCCGCACACGCCGAGGTCGAAGTAGGCCGGGTCGGCGGTCGCCGCCAGCTTCTTGTTGCGCGGCAGGCCGAGATTGTCGAAGGTGAAGTCGGTGAACAGCGGCGGCGCACCGTCTGCGCCGCGCGCGCTGGCGTGGCAGCCGATGCAATTGCCTTTGGCCGGGTCGTTGAACAGCGCCAGGCCGCGCAGCTCCTGGCCGGACAGCTTGACCTTACCGGCCAGGAACTGGTCGTACTTGGAATCGAACGGATGGAAGTCCGAGTCTTCCAGCTGGTATTTCTGCAGCGCGAAGGCGATGCGGCCGAAGGCCTGCTCGGCGTTGTCCAGGATGCCGGCGCCGAACAGCGCGCGGAACTTCTCGACGTAGGCGGCCTTTTTCAGCTTGTCGACCACGCCCTGCTTGTTGGCGTTGTCCATTTCGTGCGGCGCCAGGAAGGGGCGTTCGGCCTGTTCCGCCAAGCTTTGCGCGCGGCCGTCGCGATTGAAACCGCCGGTCGGCGTGCCGTCCTTGGCGAAGAAGAAGGGCGGGGTCTGGTTCAGGTAGCGCAGCGACGGCGCCGCGCGGAAGCCTTGCACGTCGCCGGTGGCGCCGCCCAGTTGGGCCGCCAGATTGTTGGTCGGTCCGTGGGCGTTGCCCGGATCATGGCAGGTCGCGCACGATTGCTTGCCGGAGGCCGACAACGACTGGTCTTTGAAGATCAACTCGCCTAGCTGGGCGGCCTCGCTCAGTCGCGCCTCGGCGGGCGGTGCCAGCGTTGGAGACGGCGCGGTGGAACCGCCGCCGCCGCTGCATGCCGCCAGGGTGGCCAACAGCAGCGCTGCGGGGATGAGGGCGGTACGGGAAAATTGTGTACGCATTACGGAATTATCGATGAATGTAAATGATACCAATTCGCATTATCGCCGATAAGTTACTTTTATGCCAATTTATATACGGCATTTGTCGTTTATCCGTCGAGTTGATCCGGCTAAAAACCATGCAGTTGGCGCCGTAACTCGCGCTACAATGGGCTGATCGCAGTCACGACCGCCGGCCGGCGGGCAAATTGTGTTTCGTATTCCGTTCAGGATCCCTGTGCTGTGCGCGACGCTGTCCATGCTTTGGACAGCTGGCGCCAGCGCGGCCGCCTCGGAGATCCGCACGTCGGCGCAATTTGGCACCGAGCCCAAGTTCCAGGCCGCCGCCGCCTCCGGCCGCGTGGTGGGCATCTGCATCGACATCATGCGCGCCGTCGAAAGGCTGGATCCTGGCCTGAAATTCATCGGCGACCAGGTCTGGCAGCCTTTGCCCCGCATTTATTCCGCCATCGACCGCGGCACGCAGGATGCGTCCTGCGGCCTGTCGCATTCGCCGGAGCGGGACCAGAAATACCAGTTCGTCGGCCCGGCGCTGTTCAGCATCCGCTACTACCTGGTCGCGCGCAACGACGACGCAGCCGTCATCAACAACTGGGACGACCTGCGCAACCTGGGCAAGGACAGCGTGGTGCTGGCCAACCGCGGCTTCGCCGGCGCGACGATACTGGGCAACCAGGCCGGCATCCAGGTCGATGCCGGCGCCTCCGATCCCAAACTGAATCTGCAAAAGCTGCTGGCGCACCGGGGCCGCTTCTTCTTCCACCGCTCGCCGGGCTTGCAGGCGGTGCTGGAGCGATCCGGCGTGGCCGGCAAAGTGAAGATCCTGCCGACGGTGATGACCACCAGCCAGCTGTATTTTGTGATGGGCCGGCAGGTCGATCCGGCGCTGGTCGAACGCCTGCGCGCGACCCTGCTGGCGCTGGAGAAAAGCGGGGAGCTGGAGCGTATCGCTAAGTCCTGGGAGTAGCGGGTTGCAGCCCGGCGATCAACGCCAGCAGGGCCTCGACATCGACCGGTTTGACGAAGTAGTGGTCGAAGCCTGCGGCGTCGGCCAGGTCGCGGTCTTCGCGGCGGCCATAGCCCGTCACCGCCACCAGCGTGGCGTGGGCCGTTTGCGGCAGGGCGCGCAGGCCGCGCGCCAGCTCGTTGCCGCTGATGTCGGGCAGGCCGATATCGAGCAGGCACAGTTCCGGCGCCGAGCGCTGCGCGATCTCCAACGCTTCCAGCGCGGTGTGCGCGACCAGCACTTCATGGCCGGAGGCATCGAGCAGCAGCTGCAGCGTTTGCGCGGCGTCGACGTTATCGTCCACCACCAGCACGCGCAGCTTGGCGCCGCCGGTGGCGGCCGGTCCCGCCGGGAAGGACGGCTTTTGCCCCGGCCCGCCGGGCAGGGTGATGGTGAAGGTGCTGCCCTGGTGTTCGCCGGCGCTGTCGGCGGCGATGGTGCCGCCATGCAGCTCCACCAGCGACTTGACCAGCGCCAGTCCCAGCCCCAGCCCGCCCTGCGAACGGTCGGGATTGCGGTCGGCCTGGGTGAACAGCTCGAACACGCGGCCGCGCAGTTCCGGCGCCATGCCGATGCCGGAATCGCTGACCACCAGCCGCACCAGGCCTTCTTCGCCGTGCACCGCCAGCTTGATGGTGCCGCCGACCGGCGTGTACTTGGCGGCGTTGTTGAGCACATTGACCAGCACCTGCACCAGCCGTTTGTGGTCGCCCGCGACCTGTTGCGGCACTTCGGGCAGCGTCAGTTCGAAGCGGTGCTGCTTGGTCTGGAACAGCGGCTCCGCCTGTTCGACGGCGTCGGCGACGACATCGGCCACGTTCAGCGGCATGCGCGTCAGCGTCACCAGTCCGCGCGTGACGCGCGATACGTCGAGCAGGTCGTCGACCAGCCGCGTCATGTGCGTCACCTGGCGCACGATGATGCCGGCGGTGCGCGACACCACCGCCTCGGTGGCGTGGCCGCTTTGCAGCAGCTGGGCGCCGGCGCTGATCGGCGCCAGCGGATTGCGCAACTCGTGCGCCAGCATCGCCAGGAACTCGTCCTTGCGCTGGTCGGCCAGGCGCAGCTGGCGCTCGGCGTTCAGGTGCTGCTGTTCTTTTTCCTGCAGCGCCTCGGCCATCGCGTCCAGCGCCCGCGCCAGTTCGCTGATTTCCTCGTTGCCGTAGCTGATGCCGCTGCGCGCGCCCAGCGTGCCGGAGGCGATGCGGTTGGCCGTGGCGGCCAGGCGCTTGACCCGGCGCAGCACCAGCACGTCGCCGACGAACCAGGCGGCCAGCATCGCCAGCAGCAGCGTGACGGCCAGCGCGGTCATGTCCATCAACTGGTCGCGGCGGGCGACGGCGGTGATGTCGTCGACCGGAATGCCGATGGTGACGGTGTAGTCGGACAAGCCGTTGTTGCCGACGCGGGCGAAGCGGTGCAGCCGCTCGATGCCGTCCGGCCCGGTCAGCAGCACCGGCTTGCCCGGTTCGCCGGCCATGGCGGCGCGCATCTCCGGCCACACCTGCTTGCCGAACCACTGCTCCGGGCTGGGCTTGCGCGAGATGATCTTGCCTTCGGAATCGGCGGTCAGCAGCAGCGAACCTGGCGGCAGCTTGATGTCGGCCACGAAGCGATCGAGCTTGGTCAGGTCCAGCGCCGCGAACACCACCGCCTTGACCTGCTGCGCGTCGTCCAGCAGCGGGTAGGTGAGGTTGACGGTGTGTTTCTGGATCACGCGGCCGAACACATAGCCGCCGGCGACGAAGCGGCGCAGGTGCACGGCGCGGCGGAAGTGCGAACGGTCGGCCAGGTTGACCGGCGCCGGCGCCGGCACCGCGCTGCAGGTGACGTCGCCGTTCAGCTGTATCAGGCCGAGGTTGGCGTAGTCGGGATTCTGCCGCTGGATGTTGGCCAGCAGGCGGCTGCAATGGGCCTGGTCGCCGGTGAGGTCGGGAATGCTGGCCAGGTCGCGCAGGATCTGGCGCGCGCCTTCGATCGATTGCGCCTCGTTGGCGGCGGCCAGGTTGGTCAGGCGCTGCAGGTTCTCTTCCGCCACCTGGACCGCGTGTTCGCGTTCGCGCACGCCGCTGACCAGCGTCATCACCGCGATCGGCGCGATCGCCAGCGCCACCAGCAGGATCAGGCGGCTGCGCAGGCTGTTGAGCTGGAAGAGAAGGAAGGCCATGTCGGCGGCTTAGCTGAGCGCCTGATAGCGCTCGTTGCCGAAGCGGATGATCGCCTTCACGCCGCGGCGCAGCGTGAAGATGTCGTCGGAGATGTAGCCGATGCGGATGTAGCCCGGCATGCCGAGCGCCTCGCCCGGCATCAGCGCCACGCCGCACTCGTTCAGCAGCTGCTCGGCGAACTGCGTGGTGTCCATGGTCAGGGCCGAGATGTCGCCCCACAGGTAGGGGCCGGAAGCGGGGCAGTGCATGCGCAGCCAGGGCAGGCCTTGCACCAGGTCCAGCACCAGGTCGCGGCGCTGGCGGTACTCGCCCAGCATGGCGGACGGCTCGCCCGATTCGAAGGCGGCCGCCAGCGCCAGCTGCATCAGCATCGGCGCGGCGGCGGTGATCGGGCCTTGCAGCGTTTCCATGGCCGCCACCAGCGTGGCCGGCGCCACCGCGAAACCCGCGCGCCAGCCCATCATGGCGTAGCTCTGCGAGGCCGAGTAGATGGTGACGATGCCGATATCCTGCCAGTCCGGCCGCGCGGCCAGGCTGACGTGGGCGCCTTCGAAGATCAGTTTTTCGTAGCTCTCGTCGACGATGGCGCGGGTGCCGCTGCGTTTCAGCCAGGCGGCGATGCGGTCGGCTTCGTCCGCGCCCAGCACGGCGCCGGTGGGGTTGTGCGGGTTGTTGATGATCAGGATCTTGGCCGGCGGCAGGCTGTCGAGCAGCTCGTCGGTGATCGCGTCCGGCAGATCGACCAGCACCGGCTCCAGTCCCAGCAGCCGGCAGGTGGCGACGTAGGCCGGCCAGTGCGGCTTGAAGATGATGACGGCGTCGCCCGGATCGGCCATCACGTACAGCGCCTGGTACAGCGCCTGCTTGGCGCCGTTGGTGACGATGATCTCGTCGGCGGTGGCGGCGATGCCGTTCTCGTTGACCACCTTGGCGGCGAGGCGGGCGCGGATGGCGGCGTCGCCGCCGACGGTGGTGTAGTGCAGGGCCGGCAGTTCCAGCCCGTCGCGCACCGCCTGCAGCACGCTGTCGGGCGCCTGGAAGTGCGAGATCGCGATGGAGAAATCGATGACGTTTTCGCCGCGCGCCTTCATGGCGTCCACCCGGCCGTGCATGGCGGTGGTTGCCAGCGGACGGGAGCGGCCAATACGTTGTGAAGTTTCCATACGAAGTGTCTCTATGGCAAATGTTTCGATCTGTTATTTTACTTCAGATAAGCAAGTCGGCACGCACGCATGACACACATATTTGCCTGGTGGTATCCTTGGTCACTTAACCAATGAGGAAGCCTCAATAATCTTATGCAGCTGACAATAAAAACACTGGCCCGGGCGCTCGCGCTGGCCTTCGTTGCCGCCGGCGCCGCGCAAGCGGAAGAGATCATCAAGATCGGCCACGTGGCGGCGACCTCGGGCGCCATCGCCCATCTGGGCAAGGACAATGAAAACGGCGCCCGCATGGCGGTCGACGAGCTCAACGCCAAGGGCGTGGTCATCGGCGGCAAGAAATACAGGATCGTGCTGCAGGCGGAAGACGACGCGGCCGATCCCAAGCAGGGTACTGCCGCCGCGCAAAAGCTGGTGGACGCCAAGGTGAACGGCGTGATCGGCCATGAGACGTCGGGCACCACGATCCCGGCCTCGCGCATCTACCATGACGCCGGGATACCGCAGATCTCGCCGTCGGCCACCAATCCGCAATACACGCGCCAACATTACAACACCGCCTTCCGCAACATCGCCAACGACGAGCAGCTGGGCGCCGCGCTGGCGCGCTATGCGATGCAGAACGTCAAGGCCAAGCGCATCGCCGTCATCGACGACCGCACCGCCTACGGCAAGGGGCTGGCCGATGAATTCATCAAGAACGTCAAACGCGGCGGGGCGGCGACCGGGACCAGCGTCGTATCGACCCAGTTCACCACCGACAAGGCCACCGACTTCAGCGCCATCCTGACCGCCATCAAGGCGACCAAGCCGGATATGGTCTTCTTCGGCGGCATGGATGCGGTGGCCGGACCGATGCTGCGGCAGATGAAGCAGCTGGCGATCCCGATCAAGTTCATGGGCGGCGACGGCATGTGTTCGGATTCGGTGCCGCGCCTGGCGGGCGACGCCATGAGCGACGGCCAGGTGATCTGCGCCGAAGCGGGCGGGGTCGAGCCGTCGCAGGAAAAGGGCATGGCCGATTTCCGCGTGGCGTATCAGAAGAAGTACGGCATCGGCGTGCAGACCTACGCGCCGTACACCTATGACGCGCTGATGACGATGGTGGAAGCGATGCAGAAGGCGGGCTCGCCGGACCCGGCGCGCTACCTGCCGGCGTTGGCCGGGATCACGCACAAGGGCGTCACCGGCAACATCACCTTCGATGCGCGCGGCGACGTCAAGGACGGCGTGCTGACCATCTTCACCTTCCGCAACGGCAAGCGCGAGAAGCTGACGGTGATGAAATAAAATCCGGGGATTGTTAGCCGTCCGACGGGCCGCCTGGACCGCCACGGCCCGGGCCGCCCGGGCCTTGCGGCGGGCCGAAGCGCGGTTCGTTGTTCGACTCGGGCGCGGTCGCCGGACCGCCCAGGCGGTAGGACAGGCCCACGTAGAACACCCGGCCGTCGAAGCGGCGCGTGCCGGTCTCGCGCAGCGTGGCGCTGTTGATGACGGTCTCCATCTTGTTGGTGCTGAACAGATCGGTCACGGTGCCGACCAGGCTCAGGCGCGGCGTCACAGCCTGGCGCACGCTCAGGTTGAAGGTGTTGTTCGGCGAGCGGTAGCCCTGGCCGGACAGCGTCTTGCCCTGCATCTGCAAAGCCATCTGCACCTGCGTGGCGGCGCTGTACGCATAGTTCAGGCGCACGCGGCCGCTGAGCGAATTGGCGCTGCGGGTGACGAGCGCGCCGGTGTCGTCCTGCGTGGTCTGCTGGCTGCGCGCCAGGTTGCCGCTGGAGTTCAGCGTCAGCGACGGCGTCAGCTTGCCGCTGACCGTGAACTCCAGCCCGCTCGAATGGCTGCCTTCGCCGTTCTGGCGCGTGGTCAGCAGGACGTTGTTGGCGATGAAGGTGCGGTAGTCGACGATGGCGTCGGTGTCCTTGCGGTAGTAGCCGCGCAGATTGGTTTCCAGCCCGGCCAGCTTGGTCTCGTAGCCCACTTCGAACGAGTCGGTCTTGGTCGGCTTGAGCATCGGATTGCCGGACGAGACGTTGAACTCGTCGCGGTACACCACATACGGATTGAGGTCGTTGGCGTTCGGACGGCGGATGCGGCGCGCGTACGAGAAGCGCATATTGGCGTCCTCGGTCGCCTTGTAGGTGGCGAACAGGCTGGGGATGAAGTTGGTGTAGCTGTTTTTGGCCTCGGTGCCGCTGGTGATCTGGTGGATATCCATGTCGGTGTACTCGGTGCGCAAGCCGCCCAGCACGCCCCAGCGCTCGTTCAGCTTGAGCTGGTAGGAACCGTACAGCGCCACCACGGTCTCTTCGAGGTCGAAGCGGTTGCTGCGCGCCGGATTGACCACGGCCGCCGAGGTCTGCGGATTGATGTCGGTGTACAGCGTGTCGAAGTTGTTCTTGTTGGTGGCGACCTTGTAGCCCGCCTTCAGGCTGCCGCCGGCCAATGGCCGCTCGTAGTCGCCGGTGAAGTCGACGATGTGGGAGCTGTTGTCGTTGCGCTGATGGGCGCGCGTGTCCGGCAAGTTGTCGCCGGCGTAGTCGTTGGCGTAGGCGCTGTTGCTGTCGTTCTCGGAGGCCGACACGCGCAGGTCGATCTTCAGCGTTTCGTTGGGCAGCTGGCCCTTGTGGTCGTAGCGGGCGCCCCAGCTGAAGTTCTTGGCGTCGCCTTCGCGCGCGGTGGTGCGCACGTAGTCGGTGGCGGGGAAGCCGGCGGTGGCGCCGTTCAGGTAGTGGTCGATGCCGCGCTGGTCGTTGCCGCGCGCCATGTAGTTGGCGCTGGCGGTCAGCGTGTCGCTCTGGTCCAGGTTGTAGCTGACGGTGCCGTTGACGCCGCCCATGTCGTTCAAGCCGGCGCCGGACGAGGTCTGGCTGCTGTGCACGAAGTTGCCGGTGGCCGGATCGAGGCGGTCGCGGCTGACGACGGCGGTCGAGTTGCGGCCGTCATGGCGGACGTTGACGCCGCCCTGGAAGCCCCACGGTCCTTCGTTGTAGCTGCCCGACGCGGCGCTGTTGTAGCGTCCGGCATAACCGGCGTTGGCGTTGACGTTGGCAAAGCCGCCCGGCTTGCGGTTGCGGCGCATCACCAGGTTCAGTATGGGACCGCCGCCGGCTTCATTGCCGAATTGCGCGCCGGGATTGTTGATGACCTCGACGGATTCGATATCGTCGGCATTCATGGCCTGCAGCGTCGGGCCGCGGTTGTCGCCCTGCAGCATGGCGGACGGCTTGCCGTCGACCAGGATCTGCACATTGGAACTGCCGCGCAGCGTCACCGTGCCGTCCGGGTCCACCGCCACCGAGGGCACGTTGTTCAGCGCGTCGGCGGCGGTGCCGTTGGTGCTGCTGATGTCGGACTTGACGTCGTACACCTGGCGGTCGATGCGGTTGGTCGGACGTTCGCCGGCCACCGTCACCGACGGCACCACCGGCGCCGCCTCCTTGGGCTTGGCGGAGGTGGCGGGCTTGGCCGGGGTGGCTTGACCCTGGGCCTGGGGCTGAGTCTGGGCGAGGGCGGTCAGGGGCGCGGCGAGGCAGGCGGTCAGAACAATCTTGTGCATGGTTGGGCGGGCCATCGCGATGGCGCCGTCTGGTTCGTCATTAAAAGGGTGCCATTTTACAGTTGAACCCATGCCTAAATAATTGCTATTTACAATACTTTACTTATGCCCACATGCCCGGGCTAAAATAGCGCTTCACAGAGGAGAATCGCATGGCACGCGGCACCGCCCATATCGGCAAGGATAGTTACCAAACACAGATAGAAGTCGGCGGCCACGCGCTGGTCGGCGACGAGCCGGAGCGCAACGGCGGCCGCGACGCCGGCCCGGCGCCCTACGATTTCGTGCTGGCCGGCCTGGGCTCCTGCACCGCCATCACGCTGCGCATGTATGCGGACCGCAAGCAATGGCCGCTGGACGCGGTCGATGTCGGCCTGCACCTGAGCCCGGGCGACGACGGCCTCATGCAGATCAAGCGCACGCTGTCGTTCAGCGGCGCGCTGGATGCCGGGCAAAAAAACCGCCTCGCGGAAATTGCCGAGAAGACGCCGGTGACGCTGACGCTGAAGGCCGGCATGGCCATCGCCACCACCGTCATCTGAACAGCGATACCGCTCTCCCGACCATCCGGCCTCTGCGCCGGATTTTTTTTTGCCGGTGCGGGAACTGATGACTGGTCGGCCGGTCTAACCCAGGCAAGCTGAGACCACTTGGGAGAGAACTATGGATACGATGAAACGATGGGCGGGGCTGCTGGCGGCCGCCGCTGGTTGCGCTGCGCAGGCCGCGCCGGACAATGGCGTCATGACCTTTCCGCACGTGAATGTCGTCAGGCAGGCGGCCCCGCCGCCGCAACAGGCGGCGTCCGGACTCAAGGCCTACAAAGACCCCGTCACCGGCCAGCTGGTCGAGCCCAGCCCGGAGCAGGTGGCCGACCTGGACGCTGCGGTCCGCGCCAGCGGCACGGGCAGATTGCGCGCCGTCAGTCCCGCCATCGTCCACCCGCCACAGGGCGGCGTCGGCGTGGTGCTCGACGAATCGCACACCCATTATGCGGTCGCGCGCAAGACGCCCGCCGCACGGGGAGAGCAAAAATGAAGCGCATCCTGCCCGTCTTCATCGCAGCGTTGGCGTTGCTGTTCTCTTTGCCAGGCTGGGCTGCGGCGACCATCACCATCGTCAACGGCGACGGCCCCGGCGTAGGCTTCAACGATGCGACCACGGTGGCGCCGGTCGGCGGCAACACCGGCACCACGCTGGGCGCCCAGCGCCTGAACGCCTTCCAGGCCGCCGCCGGCAAATGGGGCGCCACGCTCACCAGCACCGTGCCGATCCGCATTCTCGCCACCTGGCAAGCCTTGCCCTGCGACGCCGGCGGCGCCGTGCTCGGCTCCGCCGGTGCGCTGGAGGTGTTCCGGGACTTCCCGGGCGCACCGCAGGCCCACGCCTGGTTCAGCAAGGCGGAAACCAATAAATACGTCGGCGAGGACGTCGATCCCGACACGGCCGACATCCGCGCGCGCTTCAACATCGACTTGGGCAAGCCGGGCTGCCTCACCGGTTCGCCGTTCTACCTGGGCCTGGACAACAAGCATGGCGCCCAGATCGATCTGGTGACGGTGCTGGAGCACGAGTTCGCCCACGGCCTCGGCTTCCAGACCTATACCGACGACGAGACCGGCGAGCAGCTGGAAGGCTACCCCAGCATCTGGGACTACTTCCTGCTGGACACCGGCACCGGCAAACTGTGGAAGGACATGAGCGATGCCGAGCGCGTGGCGTCGGCCGTCAAGTCAGGCAAGCTGGTGTGGAACGGCGCCAACGTCAAGGCGGCCGCGCAGACCGTGCTGCAGCAAGGTACGCCGGTGTTGACGGTGCTGGCGCCGGCCAGCGTGGCCGGCGTCATCCAGGTCGGCACGGCCGCCTTCGGGCCGCCGCTGGCCAGCCCCGGCGTGACGGGCGAGGTGATGCCGGTGGTGGATACGCCGGACGGCCGCGGCCTGGCTTGCGATCCGCTGTCGGCCAACAACGCCGCCGCCGTCAGCGGCCACATCGCGCTGATCGATCGCGGTACCTGCACCTTCGTGATCAAGGTCAAGAACGCGCAGAACGCAGGCGCCATCGGCGTCATCATCGCCGACAATGCGCCCGGTGCGCCGCCGCCCGGCCTGGGCGGCGCCGATCCCTCCATCGCGATCCCGGCGGTGCGCATCACGTTTGACGATGGCCAGCGGCTCAAGGCTGCGCTGGCGACGCGCTCGCGCGCGCACTCCGGCGTGTTCGCCAACCTGGGCGTCAACCTGGCGATACGCGCGGGGACGGACGCGGCGGGAAGGGTGCTGATGTATGCGCCCAATCCCAACCAGCCGGGATCGTCGGTGTCGCACTACGACACCAGCGCCTTCCCCAATCAGCTGATGGAGCCGGCGATCAATGGCGATCTGTCGCATGACGTGGCGCCGCCGCGCGACCTGACTTTCCCGCTGCTCAGGGATATCGGCTGGTAGCGGCCCGCGCCTGGCGGTTCAGCTTGCGGGGGCGCTGGTCACGTATTCGAAGATCAGCTCCGCCGTCTCGTCGGGGATGGTCAGGAAGCGCGCACCGTTGCGGTAGCGGCCGTGCGTACCGATCAAGGCGCTGTGCAGCACCACCAGCGTGACTTTGTTCTGGACAGGGTTTTCTGGAAAACTGAAAGTCAGCACATAGGTGCTGTCCACCGGCAGCTGGTGATCGCTGAGGAAGGCCACGCCCATGCGCGAAATGTCGATGATTTGTGCGATGGCGTTGTTTTGGCCATCCATGTCGCTGACGTGGGCATCCACTTGTAGCAGCCGGCGCACATGTTCTCGTCTCGGGTCCATCTATTCATACCAGCAAAAAACGTCAGTATGACAGATTTGCTATGGCGCTGGGTGCGTCGTCGAACATACCGTCGGGGCGCTGCCGGCTAATCTGCACGCAGTGCGGTGCGTGCCGCTGAATGGAGACTACGACATGGCAAATCCGCAAACCAGGCAAAGAAAGAACATCGCCAACGTGCTGCGCAAGGTGTTCGGCATACAGTCGCTGCGCGATGGCCAGCGCAGCGTGATCGAGAGCGTGCTGGCGGGGCAGGACACGCTGGCCGTCATGCCCACCGGTAGCGGCAAGTCGCTGTGCTACCAACTGCCGGCCTGCCTGATGGAAGGTGCGACGGTGGTGGTGTCGCCGCTGATTTCGCTGATGAAGGACCAGGCCGAGAAGCTGGAGGAAGCAGGCATCGCCAGCGCCGCCCAGATCAACAGCAGCCTGTCGCGCAGCGACGAGGTGGCCGCGCTGGAGGCCATCGGCAACGCGGACAAGGATGTGATCTTCTGCACGCCGGAACGCCTGATCACGCCGGAGTTCCTGGCGCTGCTCAAGCAAAGCAGCATCGCCCTCGTGGTCGTCGATGAAGCGCATTGTATTTCGCAATGGGGCCATGATTTCCGTCCAGCCTACCTGGAGATAGGCGCCGCGCTGGATGCACTGGGCAGGCCGCTGCTGCTGGCGCTGACCGCCACCGCGACCGACGAAGTGATCGCCGATATCCGCCAACAGCTCGGCCGTCCGCGCATGGCGGTCGTCAATACCGGCGTCTACCGGCCCAATCTGCACTACCGCGTGCGGCAAGTGACCAACCCGGACGAAAAGTATGCGACTGCGCTGCAGCTGGTACGCGACAGCGCCGGCGTGGGCATCGTCTACGCCGCCACCGTCAAGGCGGCCGAGGAAATGCATGGGTTGCTGCAGGATGCCGGCGAGAGCGTCACGATCTACCACGGCAAACTCAAGGCCGCCGAGCGCAGCGCGAACCAGAACCTGTTCATGAGCGGCGAGCGGCGTGTGATGGTGGCGACGAATGCATTCGGAATGGGCATCGACAAGAGCGATACGCGCTTCGTCATCCATTTGCAAGTGCCTGCCAATCTGGAGGCCTACTATCAGGAGTCCGGCCGCGCTGGCCGCGACGGGCTCGATGCCGAATGCACGCTGCTCTACTATCATGCGGACAAGCGCTTGCAGCAGTATTTCCTGATCAAGCACTACCCGTCGGCGGAAGAATTGAAGGCGGTGTACGAGGCGGCCGCGGCTCTGGGCCAGGCGTCGTTTACCGAGTCCGAACTGAAATCGCTGCTGGAGCAGATGCCGGCAAGCCAGCTGAAAATCTGCCTGAAGATGCTCAAGGACGGCAAGCTATTGAAGCGCAATCGCAAGCTGGCCTATGTGCTGGCCGGCGGCGAGCCGAAGTCGGCGCAGTTCGCGCAGATGGCCCAGGTCTACATCGACAAGCATGAGCGAGACCGGGCAGGCCTGGAGCAGATGGTGTCCTACGCCCAGAGTGGCTATTGCCGCTGGAAGCTGCTGCTGGACTACTTCGGCGCCCGGCCACAGGATTTCGAACACTGCTGCCGGTGCGACAACTGCCTGTCGCCGCCGTCTATCCAGGACAGTCCGGCGCAGCTGGCATCGGAGCCTGAGCCGGCGAGCGCGGACGGATACATGCAAGCGCCAGGCCTGCTGCCGTCAGTAGCAGCGCACACGATATCGCCATCGCCAGCTTGATCGCGTCGAGGATGGCCGCGTCGGCCGCCGCCGATCCGGCATGTGCCGCGACCAGGGCGCCAAATATCGCCACGCCCAGCGCACCCCCGACCTGGCGCGCCATGTTCAGCACCGCGGACGCGGTGCCGGCCTGGCGCCGCTCCACGCCGGACAGGATCGACGTGGTCATCGCCGGTACGGCCAGGCCCATGCCGGCGGGGATCAACGCCAGTCCGGGCAGCATCTGCATGAACGTGGCGTGGCTCGATATGCCCCACCAGCCCAGCAGCGCGTAGCCGCTGGCGCCGATCAGCGAGCCGGCTATCATCGGTGCGCGCAGCCCGGTTCTCGACGCCATCCAGCCGCTGACGAGGTTGGACAGGATAAAGGTCGCCGTGAGCGGCAGGAACACCAGGCCCGCATGCAAAACGCTGAAGCCGCGCACCTTTTGCAAGTACAGGCTGAGTACAAAGATCACGCCGTAGTACGAAAAATTCATCAGCACGCCGAACAGCACCGAGCCGGAGAAGGGCGCGCTGCGGAACAGGGCCAGTGGCAGCATCGGCGATTTGCTGCGCGCTTCCACGCGGATGAACAGCGCTCCGCCCACGATCGTCGCTGCCAGGCCGGCGCGCACCAGCCAGTGGGACCAGCCCAGCGCCTCGAATTCGATGACGGCGCCGATAAAGCCGGTCAGCGCGACGATGGCCAGCAGTTGTCCGGGCAGGTCCAGCGCGCGGTGCGGATCGCGTCCCGCAGCCGCAGGCACCACGCGGCCGGTCAGCCAGAAGCCCGCCAGGCAGATGGGAATGTTGACCCAGAAGATGCTGCGCCAGCCCGACATCGACAGCAGCAGGCCACCCAGCACCGGCCCCGCCGCGATCGACACGCCGCCTGCTGCGGTCCACCAGGCGACGGCTTTCGCCAGCATGGCCTTGTCGTCGGCGTAGGTGGTGTTGAGGATGGCGAGGGAGCTGGGCACCAGCAGCGCGGCGCCGACGCCTTGCAGCGCGCGGGCGGTGTTGAGCACCAGCGCGGCAGGCGCCATCGCGCACGCCAGCGAGGCCGCCGTGAACAGCGCAAAGCCGGTCATGAAGGTGCGGCGGGAGCCGAACTTGTCCCCCAGCGCACCGGCGGACAGCAGGAACACGGCGAAGCCCAGCGTGTAGGCATCCACCACCCACTGCAAGTCCGCCACGCTCGCGACAAGTTCGCGGCCGATCTGCGGCAGGGCCACGTTGACGATGGTGACGTCCAGCTGGACGATGATGAAGGCGAAGCTGCAAGCGAGCAGGATGGCCAGTGAAGGTGTGCGGTCGGTTTTCATGACTGCACTATAGGATGGTTGGACTATTTAAAAAAATGAATAATAATGAAGCTATCTATCTCATTTTAAGAATCGACCATGGAACTGTCCGCCCTGCGTATTTTCAAAGCGGTTGCCGAAGAGGGCAGCGTCACGCTGGCCGCCTCGCGGCTGAACCGCGTGCAGTCCAATGTGTCCGCCCGGTTGACGCAGCTGGAGGACTCGCTGGGCGTGGCCCTGTTCCTGCGCTCCGGCCGCAAGCTGCGGATCACCGCCGAGGGTTCGCGGCTGTTGGCCTACGCTGACCGCCTGCTGCAGCTGGCGGATGAGGCGCAGGCCGCTGTGCAGCCGGACCAGAAGCCGTCCGGCCAGCTGCGCATCGGTTCGATGGAGACCACGGCGGCGGCCCGGCTGCCGCACGTGCTGGCCGCGTTCCATCGCAAGCATCCGCATGTGGAACTGATGCTGGATACCGCGCCGACCGACCAGCTGCTTGAGGGAGTGCTGAAACACCGGCTTGACGTGGCCTTGGTGGCCGGCCCGGTGCCGCACGCTGAACTGGCCTGCCTGCCGGCCTTCGAGGAAGAGCTGGTGCTGATCACCTGTCACGACCATCCGCCGGTGGCGTCGCCGCGGGACGTTGCGCGGCGCAATCTGCTGGTGTTTCGTTCCGGCTGTACCTACAGGCGCCGTCTGGAAGCCTGGTTCGCCGAGGGCGACGTGGCGCCGGCGCGCGTGTCGGAGTTCGGCACCTACGAAGCGATCCTCGGCTGCGTGGCGGCCGGCATGGGCGTGGCGATCATGCCGAAGGAGATACTCAACCAGCGCAAGCTGGCCCGGACGATACGCCAGCACGCGCTGCCGCCGCACATCACGCAGGTGGAAACCCTGCTGGTGTGGCGCAGGGACGTGCTGCACCACCCGGCCCGCAGCGCCTTCGCGGAAATCCTTGCCTGAAGCCTCGTTTATCGGCGCGGCAGGTGCGCCACCAGGAAGTCGACAAAGGTCCGTACCCGCAGCGACAGGTGGCGCGCGTGCGGGTAGAGCAGGATAAAAGGCCGCGACGTGCCGCCATGCTGCGGCAGCAGTTCGACCAGGTCGCCGCGCTCCAGGTCCTGTTCGACGATGTAGCGGTAGGTCTGCACCAGCCCTGCGCCGGCGCGCGCCAGCGTCACGATGCCCAGCACGTCCTCCGAGCAGCATAGGCCGCCGCTGGTCGGCATCTCGGTCTCCACGCCGTCCTGCATGAACAGCCACGGTATGCGGCGGCCGGTGCTGGGCAGTTCGAACTGTATGCATTCGTGTTTGGCCAGGTCTTCCAGCTTGCGCGGCTTGCCGTGGCGCTTCAGGTAGGCGGGCGACGCCACCAGCACCAGCTCCGCATCCTCCAGTTTACGTGCGATGAGATTCGAATCGGCCGGTGCGCGGCCACGTATCGCCAGGTCGTAGCCCTCGTCGGCGAAGTCGATATTGCGGTTGCTGACGTGGATATCCAGCGTGACTTCCGGGTACTTGCGGCGGAACTCTCCCAGCAGCGGCAGCAGGCGGTAATGCGCGAACGGCGTCGGCGCGCTGACGCGCAGCATGCCGGCCGGCTTGGCCTGGCTGCCCGTGACCTGGCGCTCGGCGTCCGTCAACTGCGACAGCGCCTGCCGGCATTGTTCGAAGTAGATCCTGCCGCCGTCCGTCAGGCGTATCTGGCGGGTGGTGCGCACGAACAGGCGTACGCCCAGCCGTTCCTCCAGCCTGGCGATGGAACGGCTCACCGCCGCCGGCGTGACGCTGGCGGCGGCAGCGGCGGCGGTAAAGCTGCCCAGTTCCGCCGCAAAGCAGAACAGCTCTATGCTGCCCAGCAGGACATCGTCGAAATAGCGCTTCATATCCGCCTCATTGATTACATGGTGTATCAATTATCTTGCATTGGCATGTGTTTATCAACGTCGAGGTCATAAGTATAGTGATCTTCACCGTAACCCAAAAGGAGAAACACCATGAAAACAGTCATCGTCACCGGCGCATCGAGCGGCATCGGCTTTGCCATCGCAGAGGCTTACATCAAACGCGGCTACAACGTGGTGGGCAACGCCCGCACGCTGGACCGTCTGCAAACGGCGGCCGCGCAGTGGGGCAATCCCGCCAACTTCCTGCCGGTGGCCGGCGATATCGCCGAGCCGGCCACCGCCGCCTTGCTGTTCGAGCGCGCCGTCGCGGCTTTCGGCCGGGTCGATATCCTGATCAACAACGCCGGCATCTTCATCGCCAAGCCGGTCGCCGACTACACGCCGGACGAGGTGAAGTCCATCGTCGACACCAACCTGATGGGCTTCTTCTATCCATCGCAGGCGGCGGCACGGCACATGAGCGCCAACCGCAGCGGACATATCGTCACCATCACCGCCAGCCTTGCGCTGCAGCCGACCGCCAAGGTGCCGGCGCTGCTGCCCATCCTGATCAAGGGCGGCCTGAATAACGCCACGCGCGGCTTGGCGCTTGAACTGGCGGCGTCCAACGTCAAGGTCAACGCGGTCGCTCCAGGCATCATCGATACGCCGATGCACGGCAAGGACGAAGGCACGCGAGCCTTCCTGAAAGGGCTGTCGCCTGCCGGAGAGATCGGCGGCGTGCAGGATGTGGTGGACGCGGTGCTGTACCTGACCGAATCCGGATTCACCAGCGGCGTGGTGCTGCCGGTCGACGGTGGCGCCACCGCCGGCACCTGGTAAGGAGAGGCGTCATGCCCTACGTGAACATCCGCGTTACCAAAGAAGGCGTTACGGCGGCCCAGAAGCTGGAGCTGATCGAAGGCGTCACCGATTTGCTCACCCGCGTGTTGAGCAAGGACCCGGCAACCACCTTCGTCATCATCGACGAGGTGGAAACCGATAACTGGGGATTGAACCGCGAGAGCATCACCACCCGCAGGCGGCGTCCCAAGGCTGCGGTGTGATGCGATGGAATCAGGCGGCGTGCTGGATGATGCTCACCGGCGAACCGCACGCCACCTGTTCCAGCGCCGATCGCGACAACACCACGAAGCCGCGCTGGCCCAGCGAGATCCAGCCGTTGCGCTTCAAGGCGCTGAGCGTGCGGCTGACCGTGGCCGGAGTCAGGCCGAGGTAGTCGCTGATGTCCTGGCGCGACATCGGCAGCGGCGAATGCATCTCCGGCGACGGCGCCTGCGGCGCCGGCCCCGCGCGCTGCAACAGGAACATCACGATGCGCTGGCAGGCGCCGGCGCTGCGCAGGATGGCGGCGGCCAGTTGCTGGCGGTCGATCTCGCGACTGAGCATCGCGCTGAACAGGTCGCAGCTGTAAGGCTCTTCGTCCATCAGCTCCGCCAATTGGCGATACTGCACCACATCGACCTGGCAGTCCGTCAGCGCCAGGGCGGAGGCGTGCCGCCGCTGCTCGCCTATGCTGTCGATGCCCAGCCAGTCGCCCGGCCGCACGAAATCGATGATGCGCTGCACGCCGTCGCCGCAAGGCTGGTACAGCTTGAGATGGCCGCTGCGAACAAAGTGCAGGTCGCCGCACACCTCGTCCTGCGTGCGGAACAGGTGCGCGCCGCGTGGCACTTGCACCGAGCTGCCAAGCTGGTACTGGGCGAGGTCCATGACCATCATGCCGCCACCAGCACGGGCGACGGCGCCCGGCCCAGGGCCAGGTGGTGCAGCGTCGGCATGTCCAGCAATTTGATATCGCGCCGGCGCAGTTCGAACAGCGCCCGCTGCTTGAAGTTCAGCAGCAGCCGGCTCACGCATTCGGCGGTGACGCCCAGATAGCTGGCGATATCGCAGCGCGACATCGGCAGCCGGAACTGCTCCGGCTCATGCCCGTACTCGGCGCGGCGCTGCGACAGCGACAGCAGCAAATCCGCCATGCGCTGCTCGGCCTGGGTATTGCGCAGCATGAGGGCGGCGCGCTGTTCGCGGCGTATCTCTCGGCTCAACAGCGCGTGCAGGCTGGCGCGCATGACCGGACGGCGGCGGCCCTCGAAAGCGTGGCGGTTCCAGTTGATGCTGCATACCTCGCTGTCTTCCAGCGCGACGACAGTGTTGGCGTACTGCCGGCTGTCCAGCGCATCCAGGCCGAGGAAGTCCGGCGCCAGCGCGAAGCCGATGATCTGCGCCGGGCCGCACTGCGCCGCGCGCAGCACCTTGAAGCTGCCCTTGCGGATGTTGAAGATATGGTCGCCGACCATGGCCCCGGCCTCGTAAAGGCTGGTGTGGCGCTCGATGCGGATGCGCTGGCTGGCGTCCTGGTTGCCTGCGGCGGCGCCCACGCAGGTCATGCGGTGTTCGCATTCGGTGCAGTTATTGCGCTCGTTTGAGATGTTCATGATTTTCTACTCTTTGCTACGATGAGATCATGTTAGAGATGTGTAACTTTAATTTCTTTGATCCAGATCAATTAATTTCTTGATGAAGATCAGTAGTCTCTGCGGACTGATTTGTTAGCAACAAAGGTTTTAGATGAATTACTCCATGAGCGCTTGTGCAGCGGCGCCCATCGCCACGGCCGATGCCGACGCCGTCCTGCGCGTGGCGGCCACCGTATTCGAAGCCGCGCAGGGCATGATGGTGACGGATGCGCGCGGCCGCATCGTGCGCGTCAACCAGGCTTTCGTCCGCATCACCGGCTACAGCGCGGACGAAGTGCTGGGGCAGACGCCAAGGTTGTTGAGCTCCGGCCGCCACGTGCCGGGCTTCTATGCGTCGATGTGGGCGGCCATCGCCCGCGACGGCAGCTGGGAAGGAGAGATCTGGAACCGCCGCAAGAACGGCGAGGTCTATCCCGAGCACCTGAGCATCACGGCGGTGCGCAACCGCGAAGGCATCATCATCAACTACGTGGCGGCGCTGACCGACATCACGCTCAGCAAAGCGGCCAACGATGAAATCCGCAGCCTGGCCTTCTACGATCCGTTGACCAGACTCCCCAATCGCCGCCTGCTGCTGGACCGCCTGCGGCAGGTGCTTGCGGCCAGCAGCCAGCATGACAGCCACTGCGCGCTGATGTTCATCGACCTCGATAACTTCAAGACCTTGAACGATACCCTGGGCCACAACGTCGGCGACCAGTTGCTGCAGCAGGTGGCGGAGCGCCTGCAATCGGGCCTGCGCAAGGGCGACACCGTGGCGCGGCTGGGCGGCGACGAGTTTGTGGTGCTGGTTGAAGGGCTGAGCAGCGGTGCGCGGGATGCGGCCGCGGAGGTCGAGGCGCTGGGCGCGAAGATACTGGCGACTCTGAACCGGCCCTACGAACTGGGGAAGCATCTTTGCCGCAGCACGCCGAGCATCGGCGTCACGCTGTTCCATGGCGCGCTGCCGCCGCATCCGGACGAGCTGCTGATGCAGGCCGATATCGCCATGTACCAGGCCAAGCAGGCCGGCCGTAACGGCATGCGCTTCTTCGATCGGCAGATGCAGGACCGCATCAGCGAACGCGCGAAAATGGAAAACGATCTGCGCCACGCCGTCGAGCGGCACCGGTTTGCGCTGCACTATCAGGTGCAGGTCGACCAGCACGGCCAGGCGCGCGGCGCGGAAGCGCTGATACGCTGGGTGCGCGACGACGGCACGAAGGTGTCGCCAGCGAGCTTCATTGCGCTGGCCGAAGAAACCGGCCTGATACTCCCGATCGGCAGCTGGGTGCTGGAGACGGCCTGCGCGCAGCTCAAGGCCTGGCAGCAGATGCCGGAGATGGCGCATCTTATCCTGGCGATCAATGTCAGCGCCCAGCAGTTTCATCAGGCGGAGTTCGGCGAGCAGGTGCGCGCGGCGGTGCGGCGGCACGGCATCGATCCGCGCTTGCTGAAACTGGAACTGACCGAGGGCGTTTTGCTGGATAAGATCGAGGACACCATCGCCTGCATGCAGCTGCTCAAGGCGATGGGCGTGCGCTTCGCGCTGGACGATTTCGGCACCGGCTACTCGTCGCTGCAATACCTGAAGCGCTTGCCCTTGAACCAGCTGAAGATCGATCAGTCCTTTGTGCGGGACCTGGTCAGCGACAGCAGCGATCAGGCTATCGTGCGGACCATCATCGCGATGGCGCGCAGCCTGCAGCTGGACGTGATCGCCGAAGGTGTCGAGACCGAAGCCCAGCGCGTGCTGCTGGAGCAGCTGGGCTGCCGGCGCTACCAGGGCTATCTGTTCAGCCGCCCGGTGCCGGAGCGGCAGCTGCGGGCCGTGATCAGGGATTTACCTCGAACAGCAGCAGTTGTATGACCTGGTTCTTGCCGAAGTTATCGTCGGAGATGAGCACCAGGCTGGCGTGGCCGTTGGCCAGCATCGGTCCGAAGGACATGCCTTCCAGGTTGTCGACCGTGGGCAGGTTCAGTTGGTTGAGGTCCAGGACCAGACGCTTTTTCACAGGCCGGTAGTTCGCGCCTTGCAGCGCCGGCAGTTGCTGGATGTCGGTGGCGCCGTCGGCGTCGATCTCGAACAGCCGCACATAGTCCTTGTACTTGCCATCCGCGCCCTGCACGCCGGAGCGTTCCATTACCAGCAGCCTGGTATCGCTGAGCGCGACGATCTCGGAGATGCCGTTGTCGGCGTACTTGCCTTGGCCCGGCGGGGCCGGTATGGCGTTCAGAGGATAGGCGAACTGTCCGAGTACCTTGCCGTCGCGGGCGAAGTGCGTGATGCGGTTGACCGAACCCTGTTCCGGCGTGGGGGCCTCGCTGTCCTGGTACATCGGGCCTTCCATCGAAATCCACAGCGAACGGCCGTCCGGCGCGAAGCTCATGCCTTCGAAACTCAGGTTGTTGCGCGGCCCGGTCTTGTGGTCGGCCGATACGCTGAACATGGCGGGCAGCGGCAGCGTCGATAGATAGCGGCCGTCCCGTGTTGCATGCCGCACGAAGGGATCGAGGCCCATGCCGGCGTCGCCTTCGCTGGCGTACCAGATGCTGCCATCCTGCGCATCGACTCGGATGGTTTCCAGATCCGGCACGACACCACCCCGGGTTTTGTATTCTTCCTTGGACGGATAGGTGCTGCCATCCGGTTGCAGCAGGAACGATACGCCGGTCAGTTCGACGGACTTGAACGCTTGCAGGTCGTAGGCCAGGCGCGCGCGGTAGTAGCGGGCCGGGTTGTTGGCCGACCGGTCATCGCTGATAAGCAGCCACTCGCCGCTGGCCGCGTCGTAGTCGATGCCGGACAGGCCGCCGACCATGGTGTCCTGGAACTGCAGGCGCCATGGCAGGCGCTGCTCGCCGATGAAACGCAGGCTCGCCACGGATTCCGGCGGCGCCTTGGTCGCCGTCATTGGTGCGCAGGCGGCCAACAGAAGCGGCAAGGCGAGCAGCGATATGGCACGGCGCCATATCGGCATTGATGGTTTCGTATTCATGCGCGAAGTATAACGTGGGGCAGGCCGTTTCAGCGAGTGGTCCGGCGGCGATTTTTTTTCAGCAGCACGGCGGCCAGCATCAGCAGAGCGGCGATCCACAAACCAAGCGCGGCCAGTTGCGGCGGCGCTTGCGGCGATTCGCTCATCGCGGCGGATGCGGTAAAACGCGGCACGCCGTCGAAGTCCAGGAAGCCGTAGCCGCCAAGGCAGGTGGCAGTGCAATGGTGTTTCGCATCGCCCAGCGCCGCCATCTGGAGGGCGTTCTGGAAGTAGCCGCGCAGCCGTCGCTGGTGCTGCTGCACATCCGCCATGAATTGTTGATGGCGTTCGTTGTCGTTGCCCGCGATGGCCGCCATGCTCTCATAGGCCAGCGTGACTGGACTGAAGGCGAGCGCCTGGTCGAACAGCTGCTGCCTGTGCGAGTGGGCCCGCTGGAAGAGATTGTCGACGGCAACCATCTGGCCCTCCAGCGCCACGGCGCGGTCCAGGCGCTGCAAGCCGCCGGGCAGGCGGTCGCCGGCGTCGCGCATCGCCTGAACATAACGCTCGCGTTCCGGCACCGGCGCGGCAATCTGGATCGCTGCGGTGAAGGCCGCAGGCAGCATGACCGCCAACGCCAGCCACACGCCGAAGCCGGCGAATGCAGCCATCATGCGGTTGTCGCAGGCCGCGCAGATGGCAATCGCCGCCGTGCCCCAGAAGACCGAGTAGAGCAGCACGATGCCGGCCCACACGGCCAGCGCGTACAGACCGGCGGCGTCCGGCGCCACCGCTCCGACGAGCAGCGAGGCGGCCGTGCAGAATACCAGTAGTAGCGCGCTTGCGCCCAGCGTTCGGGCCATCACCTGTGCAGCCAGCATGCGGCCCTGGCGTACGCCTTGCAGCTGCAAGGCCCGCAGGCGATGGCTTTCACGGTCCTGCGTCAGGACCGACGTGCAGAGCGCCAGCAATATCAACGGCCACAGATAAACGATGAAGAAGCCCAGGTCGAAGCGGCCAGCCGACAGCCGCGCCGGATGTTCGATCTCCACCGTCGTGCGTGCGGACTGCATGGATTCAGCCCGCACGCGCACATAGGCAGGCTGGAGGTCCGCCTGGCCCACGGCCAGTGCGGAGCCTGCGGTATGCGGCTTGGCGGCAAAGCCGACATGCTCGCGGAACGCATAGCCGCGCACGTCGATGGCGGTCCGGAACCATTGCAGGCCTTTGAACTCAGCTGCGCCAGGATCGGCGAAGTAGCGCTGCGCCAGCGAGTTCGCGTCGCTGCGCGCCTGCGTCTCCTGGGCCTGCGCTGCGGCGGTGGCCTGGCGCTGGTGGCGATCGAAGCGCGCACCTTCAAACAGGCCGAAGCCCGCGAGCAGCAGTGCAACCAGCATCAAGACGATGCTGCCGCGTTCGCGCAGCTGGATGCGCAGGTCGTACACAATCAAGGTCAATATCTGTTTCATCGTAAGCTTCCGCGACGGAGATGGTGCAAGCCGGTACCGCCCAGCAGCAGGCTTGCAAGGAAGATGAATGCCAGCGGCAGTACCTGGCGCAGCGCCAGCGAGTCCAGATCCAGCGGCGCGTAGGTGAATCGGAACGGCGGCACGCGGTCCCACAACGCCTGGTCGCCGTCATAACGCGCGCCGTTCTTTTCCGGATTGGCGGTGATCGCGAGGTTCAATACTTCCTGTATCGCGCGGCGCTGCTGTTCGGCGCCGTTGACGAACTGGAGGTGGTGCGCCGTGTCGCTGCCTGCGGCTGCCCCGGACAGGCCGGCCAGCGCCACTGCGGGCGACAGCCAGCCGGCCAGCGCGGCCGCGTTGTCCTGGCTGCGCATGGCGGCGAACAGGCGGCCGTAGTGTGCATCGAACAAGCGGTTGCCGTGTTCCTCGCCGCGCCGCAGGCTGATGCCCGCCCAGTTGACCGGCAAGTCCTTGACATCGCTGACGCCATATTGCTGCAACAGTTGCTGCTGGTCGCGCTTCGCCTGCTCGGGATCGTCAGGCGTGCCGAGTGCGGCGTCTAGATCGGCACGGAACTGCTGCATCGTCGGCAGCGGCGCCGCCAGTTGGGCCAGCGAGATGGCCGCGCGCGGCAGCACCAAGGTGGTGGCGGCCCATAGTCCGATCAGCACCGCCAGGCTTGCGCGCAGCGATGGCGCCCATGCCGAAACGCCCGCTATCAAGGCCGCCCAGGTGCACAGGTAGAGCACGTAGCCGCCCGCGAACAGCGCTGCGCGTGCGGCGCTATCGCTGAAGGGGGAGTGGGCCGCCGTCGACCATTCCAGCGCGCCTACCGCCAGGCACGCAGGCAGTACCAGCGTCGCGGCCAAGCATAGCAGCACAGCCCCCCGCGCCAAGGCGATGGCCGACAGCGGGGCAGCATTGATGCGTAGCGATGCCAACGTACCGCGTTCGCGCTCACCGGCGAACATGCCGAAGCCGAGGAAGACCATCGCCATCGGCGCGATCACCAGCAGCACGAATGAGGGCGTGAGGCGGAATTGCCGCGTGGCGCCGGGTTCGTCGTCGGCGGGGCGGTAGATCAGCTCATTCTGCTTGTGCGCCTCCAGCCATACGCTGGAGCCGACGTAGCGCTCCACGCCGGGATCCAGCGCGGCCAGCACCGACAAGGGTTTGAAGACATAGACGCCGTAATGCGCCGCCGCGTGCGGATACTTCCTGCCCTGATGCGACCAGCGCTCCTGCTCCGCATGTTGCGCGTCGGCGCGCGCCGCCAGCGTGGCGTTCAACTCCAGCGACGACAGCAGCGCCGCGCACACGGCCAGCGCAAGGCCCAGGCCGATCACCAGCCATACCCGCCAGTCGCGGCGCCGTTCGCGCCAATCGGCCTGCCATGCACCATGGCAGGCGGTGGCCCATGCGCGCCAGCCGGCGCGGTTGTCCCGCTCAGTTGCGGCGGGCGAGGATGTCAAGGTAGTTACATTCAAGTTCGCCTGCATTCAATTCTCCCAGTCTCCATTCACCGGCCAGTCGGCCACCCACCAGCATGCCGCAACGATCCGCCAGCTCCTGTGCGCGGAACAGGTCGTGCGTCGCCATCAGCACCGCCGCGCCATCCTTGGCCAGCGAGCGCACCAGCTCCCCGAAACTCACGCTGGCCTCGGGATCGAGGCCGGATGTCGGCTCGTCCAGCACCAGCACCTGCGCGCCCTTGGCCAGCGCCATGACGATGCCGACCTTCTGGCGCATGCCTTTCGAATAGCCGGAGGCCATGCGGTGCCAGGCGTGTTCCGGCAGGCCAGCGCGTTCCAGCAGCGCTTCGATCTGCGCGCGGCTTGGGCGCTTGCCCAGCAGGCGCATGAAGAACTCGACGTTCTCCACGCCGGTCAGGCGTTCGTACAGCGCGATGTTCTCGGCGATGTAGGCGGCATGTTCGACGGCGGCGCGAGCCGGCGGCAGACTGGAGCCGGCCAGGCGGATGCTGCCGCCGTCGGCTTCCACAAAGCCCAGCAGGCAGCCGATGGTGGTCGATTTTCCCGCGCCGTTGGGCCCCAGCAGCGCGTAGATCTCGCCGCCGTGCACGTGCAGGTCCAGTGCGTCGACCACGGTGCGGCCGTCGTAGCGTTTACTCAGTTGTTCGATGCGTATCATGCGGGCTCCCTAGAAGGCGTAGCGCACTTCGGCCGACAGCGTGCGTCCCGGGTAGGGATGCAGCTGGTAGGCGCGGTTGTTGTTGAGGTTATCGATGCCGACGGCGACTTCCGTGCCTTTGGCGGGCTTGATCAGCAGCCGCACATCCAGCTGGCTGACGCGGGAGACACCGCCGTAGACGTCGGAGTTGTAGTCGCTGTTATTGATCTCGTTGAACTGCGCGCCGGCATAGCGGTAGGTTGCGGAGGCGCTCCAGGTGTCGGCCGGCGCGTAGGTCAGCGTGGTGGCGGAGCGCACACGCGGCACGCGCGCCCAGTTCTTGCCGATGGAAGGCAGATAATTGTCGTTCTCCAGGATGGTGGATTTGCTGAACGCGATATTGGCGTCCGCGCTCAGGCCCTGTATGTTCAGCCTGTCGATCTGCCCGGCCAGCTCCAACCCGCGCGTGCGCACGCGCCCGACGTTCTGCACATTGGTCACGTTGGGGAAGACGTTGAGATTCAGCTGGCTCCAGATGGTGTTGCGCACGTCGTCCTGGAACAGCGAGGCGCGCAGGTTGCCGAACGCGTAGCGCTGTTCCGCCATCAGCTCCAGCGCGTTGGAGCGTTCAGGCTTCAGGTTTGGATCGTTGACGATGATGCTGCTGCCGGCCGCCGTACCCTGGAACAGTTCGGCCACGGTGGCGAAGCGGGTTGCGCGCGCTGCGGACAAACGCACCGTGGTGTCGGCCGACGCGTCCCAGGCCAGCGAGAACTTCGGCGACCAGGCCTGTTCGCTGCGGCGTGGATAGGGCTGCGCGGCCGCGCCCACGCGCTGCACGCCGTTGGTGGCTTCCCACGATTCGGCGCACAGGCCGAAGGTGGCTTGCCAGTGCGGCGCGAAGCGCCATGCATCCTGGCCGTATGCCGCCAGCACCTGGGTCTCGCCGCCGACGAATTGCGCTTCCGGGCCGTTGGCGTTGCGCCAGTCGGCAGTGTTGCGGGTGGTTTGTTTGAGCCGATAGTCGTCCGCGTGCAGGCCGAAGGCGAGGGCGTGTGCACCGCCGGTCCAGTCGCCCGGCGTCGGCGTGTAGGTCGATTGCAGGTCGATGGAACCGAAGCCGCTGCCGTCGCGGACCACCGCGTTGCCCGCGCCGCCGCTGGCCGCAAGCGGATCGGCGCTGCCGGCGTTGCGCTGCACGTCGTCGAGGATGCGATACACGCTGGCGGAAACGCTGGCGTTCCAGCCAGCCTTGTAGCGGCTCTTGACTGTCAGGCCGGCCTGGCCGTGGTGCTCATCCCGCGTGTACGGCGCAAAGGCCGCAGCCGGAAGCACGAAGACATTGGTTCCATCGGTGACGCGGCCGGACCATACGCTGGCGCCGGACACATCGCGCAGGAAGGTCTGGTTGCGCGTTACGCTCTGGTTGCCCCACCACGCCACGAAGCCTTCCGCGCCCAGCACCGGCGAGAAGTCGTAGCCGAAGGTGGCCTTGGCGGTGTTCTGCTGCGTGTGGTCGATGGCGCCTGAGTTGGCGCCGAAGATGGCGCGCCTGGCGCCGAAAGGCCCGCTGTCGTAGCGGATGCCTGTCACCGGCGTGGCCGCGCCGCCCGCCGGCGCAGGGAATGTGCCTGCCGCATTGGCGGTGACGGTGTAGTAGCCCATCGGCTGGCTGGTCGAGTCCTGATGGTTGAGCATCAGCTTGTACCACAGGCCGGAAGCGAGCCTGTCGCCGATCAGCGCCGAGCCCTGGTAGTTGCGGTAGTGGCCTTTGTCGCCGTACTGGTCGAAGCCCTGGTCCTGCATTGCCAGGCGCACCGCGCCGCCGAACCGGGTCGGGCGGCTGGTGCTGACGGCGATGGTGGTGCCCATGGCGTTGCCTGGATAGAGCGCGGAGAAGGGGCCGTACAGCACATCGATGCGGGTGATCTCTTCCGGCGCGATCATGTTCCAGCGTGGCGCATCGAAGCGGCCCAGGAAGTTCGACAGCAGATAGCCGTCCATCGTCACCAGCGCGCGCGGCGCCTGCGTAGTGGAGAAGCTGCGGCCGCCGACCAGCGCATTGCGGTCGCCGCTATAGCGCTTGCGGATCGTCATGCTGGGCAGGTTGCGCAGCGCGTCTTCCGGGTTGAAGATGTTCTGCTGTTGGCGCAGTTCTTCCTGCGTCTTGGTGACGCTGGTGGTCGGCAGGTCGGGATCGAGGCTGCTGCGGGCGCTGTTGATGGTCACGGTCGGCATGGTGGCGTCGTCCGCGCACGCGTAGCCGCCGGTGGCCAGGGCCAGCGAGATCGCTGCGGCCAAAGGTCGTATGGTCAGGTTCATGGTGCGGTCTTGGTTAGTCTTGGTGGGATAGTGCTTGTGGTTCGTCGTCTTCGCGGTTCCAGTCCGGGAAGGGATCGTCGTAGCTGCGCCATGCGGTGGCGCCGGCGGCGAGTTCGTCTTCGGTCAGTACGCAGGCGTCGAACGCGGCTTCGATGGCGGCTGCTTCCATGTGACGGCCGATGAATACCAGTTCGTTGAGACGGTCGCCATACGGCTCGGCCCATACGGCTTCTATCGCCAGGCGGTCCGGGTCGCCCTCAGGCGGCCAGTTCTCCTTGCCGCTGGCTGCCCACCATTGTCCGACCGGCTCCACCGATGCGATTTTGCCGGCGCGCGAATAGGCCACTGCCCATTCGGGGCGGCTGGCCAGCCAGACGTAGCCCTTGGCCCGTATCAGGCCCGGGAAGGCCTGGTCCAGGAACTGGTCGAAGCGCTGCGGATGCATGGGCCGGCGGTCGCGCAGCACGAAGCTGTCGATGCCGTATTCGTCGGTTTCCGGCGTGTGGATGCCGGCCAGTTCGCGCGCCCATCCCGCCATCTGGCTGGCGCGCTCCAGGTTGAATTTTCCGGTGCCGAGTATCTTGTCGAGGGCCACGCGGCCTTGTTCCGCATAGGTGATCGCGGCGGTGGGATTGAGCGCCTTGATGACGGCGCGGACTTCGCCCAACTGCTCCAGCGTGACCAGGTCGGTCTTGCTGACGACGATGACGTCGGCGAACTCGATCTGCTCCGAGAGCAGCGCGGCCAGCGTGCGGTCGTCGCCTTCGCCGGCGGTCTCGCCGCGCTGCGCCAGGAAGTCGGTGCTGTGGTAGTCGTTGAGCAGGTTGAGGGCGTCGACCACCGTCACCATGGTGTCGATGCGGGCGATGTGGTTGAGCGAGTCGCCGTGTTCATCCTCGAAATCGAAGGTGGCGGCGATGGGCATGGGCTCGCCGACGCCGGTCGATTCGATCAGCAGGTAGTCGAAGCGCTGGGTTGCGGCCAGCTTGCGCACCTCCAGCAGCAGGTCTTCGCGCAGCGTGCAGCAGATGCAGCCGTTGCTCATCTCGACCATCTTCTCTTCGGTGCGGGACAGCGCGGCGCCTGCGTTCTCCGCGCCTTTGCGCAGCAGCGAGGCGTCGATATTCACCTCGCTCATGTCGTTGACGATGACGGCGACGCGCAGGCCTTCGCGGTTGGCCAGCACGTGGTTGAGAAGGGTGGTCTTGCCGGCGCCTAAAAAGCCGGAAAGGACTGTGACCGGCAGCCGGGTGTCGAGCTTGGACATGAGATTCTCGCGGTGGTTGCGCGTGCGCGCGGGGATTGATGGGATACTCGCTAATGCAATTGACTTGCATAATCGAACTGCATCATAGTTGGTCTGGATTGTTAATGCAATACAGTTGCATTAAAATTTCTGCGAGGAAGATAAAGGTGCGGATGGGCGTGACGATGCGGCAGGCCGCCCTTGCCGGGGCCTGTCGTCAGGAATGCGTTGGATTGCGGGAGTTAGCGCTTGGCGCAGTGCGGGCAGGTGCCCTTGATGAGGAAGTCCATTTCCTGGCTCTGGAAGCCTTCGGGAAGCTTGATCTTGCGCGGCAGGGCGACCTCGGTAAAGCAGGTCACTTCCTCGCAGCTGGTGCATTGGAAGTGGGCGTGTTCGTGCGAGTGGTGGCCGGCGCCGGCGCTGAAGCGCCAGACGGTGTCGGCGCCGGCGATGCGGTGTACCAGTTCGTTCTCGGTCAGCCATTCCAGCACGCGGTACAGCGTGACCGGGTCGAGCGCGGCGTCGGACAGCTGGGCGTGGATCTCGTGATGCGTCAGCGACTTGTGCTGGGCCAGCAGAAACTCCAGCACCGTGACGCGCGGGCGCGTTACGCGGGCGCCGGTGGCACGTATCAGGGTTTCTGCTTGGTCTGCTACTGGGGTATGCATGATGTCGGTGTTAGTGGATGAAGCACCGACATCTTATCACGCCCGGCTAAAGATCAGCCCAGGGCTTCTGCGGGGCCGAAGAACTCGTAGTAGGTTTGCGACTGCGGCACGCCCAGTTCCAGCAGGTGCGACTTGATGGCCTTCATGAACGGCGTCGGGCCGAGGAAGTAGGCTTCGACGTCGCGCGTCTCCGGCAGCCAGGCGCCCAGTTTCTGCTGGTCGATGTAGCCGGTGGCGTGCGGCTGCGGGCCGCTGTCGTTGGCCGCTTCGTAGCAGTAGAAGCGTTGCAGCTGCGGGTGTTGCGCCGCCAGCGCGTCGATGTGGTCGCGGAAGGCGTGCACGTTGGCGTGGCGCGCAGCGTGGATGAAGTGGATGCGGCGGCCGGAGGTCAGCGCCGCCGTCAGCATCGCCAGCGTAGGCGTGATGCCGACGCCGCCGCTGATCAGCACCAGCGGCTTGTCGCTGTCCGCCAGCGTGAAGTCGCCCGACGGCGGGAACAGTTGCAGGCTGTCGCCCACGCCGACATGGTCGTGCAGGTAGTTGGACACCGCGCCGCCCGGCTCGCGCTTGACGCTGATGCGGTAGCTGCTGCCGTTGCTCACTGCGGACAGCGAGTACTGGCGGCGCTGCTCTTCGCCGTTCACCATGGCGAGCAGGCCGATGTACTGTCCCGGCGCGTGCGCCACCACCTTGCCGCCGTCCGCAGGCTGCATGACGAAGGAGGTGACTTCGTCGCTCTCCGCCGTCTTCGATACAACCTTGAACGCGCGCGCGCCGCTCCAGCCGCCTTCCGCCGCAGCGTTCTTCTCGTAGATGCTTTGCTCGGCGCCGGCCAGGATGTCGGCCAGTTGACCGTAAGCCGCGCCCCATGCTTCCAGCACCGCGTCGGTGGCGGTGTCCGCGCCCAGTACTTCGCGGATCGCCTTCAGCAGCGAGGCGCCGACCATCGGATAGTGCTCGCGCTGGATCTGCAGCGACACATGCTTGTTGATGATGGTGGAAACCAGCGGACCCAGTTGCTCCAGCCGTTCGATATTCTTCGCGTACATCAGCACCGCGTTGGCCAGTGCGCGCTGTTGATTGCCGTCCGCCTGGTTGGCCTGGTTGAAGATGGGCTTCACTTCGGGGAAGTCGCGGAACAGCGTCAGGTAGAAGTGGCGCGTCAGCGCCTCGCCGCCTTGTTCGAGAATCGGGACGGTGGCGCTGATGATGGCTTTGTGTTCGTTGCTGAGCATTTTACGGTCCATGTGTGGTTTCGACGTAAAGAAGTATATCACATGAATGTTTAAATGTCAGGGCAGGCGCAGTCGAAAAAATCCGATTGCGCCTGCGGGCTGGCCGCTTAGAGATCGAACTTCAGTTCCGCCACGTAGGTCCGTTGCGGATACGGGTGGAAGTTCCAGTACTTGTAGTTGTTGAGGTTATCGATGCCCAGTGCCGCGCTCCACTGGCGGTTGATCCGGTAGCGTGCGCGCACGTCGGTGGTGAAGTACTTGCTGGCGCCCATGTAGGCGAAGCCGTTGACGTCGGTGTTATCGAGCGTCGAGTACTGACGGCCGCTGTAGCGCGCCGCCAGCGTCAGCGACAGCTGGTCGTTCACGTCGTAGTTGGCGACGCCGGTGGCGCGCCATTCGGGTATGCGCGGCTGCCATTTGCCCACGCTGGCGGCGAACTTGTCGTTGCGGGCGATCTTCGAATCCGTCCAGGTCAGGCTGGAGCTCAGGCCCAGGCCGCGCACCCAGACATTGTCCGCCGTGTAGGCGGCTTCCAGGCCCTTGGTGTTGATGCGATCGACGTTCTGCACGGTGCTGACCGAGGCGCCAGCCAGCACGTTCACTTGCGAGTACAGTGCGTCCTTGGTGCGTTCGCCGAACGCGGTCAGGCGCAGCTGGCCTGAGGCGAGGCGGCGTTCCGCTGTCAGCTCGGTGGTCCACGATTTTTCCGGCTTCAGATTCGGATCGTTGTTGATCAGCTGACCGCTTGCATTGATGCCGCCCTGGTACAACTCGGACACGGTCGGCATGCGCACAGCGCGGCCCAGCGAGGCTTTCAGCACCCACTCGTCGCTGGCCTGATACGCCAGCGCGGCTTTCGGCGACAGGTAGTTTTCGCTGCGCTCCGGATGCGGCTTGGTCGTCGCGCGGTTGGAGGTGGCGCCGTCGTGCGCGGTCCAGCGCTCGTAGCGCATGCCCAGCACCGTCTTCCACGCAGGCGCGAACTTCCAGCTGTCCTGCGCATACAGGCTGTTGGTTTCTGTCTTGCCAGTGAAGGCGGAGTTGCGGTCGCCCGGTGCACCGTCGATCCAGTTGCTGGTGGTGTTCTCGATGCTGGCCAGCTTGTAGGCCTCGCGCTGGTAGCCGAATTCCGCCACGTGCGCGGCATCCGGACGCCATACGCCCTTGGCCGACAAGGTGTTCCAGCCGGTGCCGCCCTGGTTGACGATGCGGCCCGCGCCTCCGGCCAATGCGCCGGGCAGTTCGACGGTGGCGGCGCGCAGGCGGTCCTTGTCGTAGTCGTACAGGCTGGCGGCCAGCTCCCAGTCGAACACGCCCTTGGTGTTGGACTTGACGGTCAGGCCGTGCATCAAGTGCTGCAGCTTTTCATTCGACACGTTGAAGTCCGTCGCGCCCAGCGTGTAGCTGCTGCCGGCGATGTTGACGGTGCCGAAGTAGACCGGGCGGCCTGCCGCATCGCGCAGATAGCTTTCTGGACGGCCTTCGGAATCGTTGCGCCACAGGCCGAAGGTGTAGGTGGCGCGCACCGTCGGCGAGAAGTCGTAGGCCAGCTTGGCCTTGAACTGGTCCTGCACCGTGTGGTACCGGGTGCCGGCGCCGAGCAGCAGCCAGTTGCTGTTGGTGCGGTCCAGGCCAGCGACCGCACCGGTGACGGGGATGCCCGCGCCGCTTGGCTTGCCGACGTTCTTGGCGGGGAAGGTCAGCGGCTGGCCTTCGCTGTCGGTGCGGCTCAGGTCCACGTACCACGACCAGGCGTCCTGGCGGTCGCCCAGCGCGACGCTGGCGCGCTTGCCGTCGTAGCTGTCGCTGGTGCCATACAGGTCGAAGGGCTGATGCGTCAGCGTCAGCTTGGCGTGGGCTTCGAATTTGGTCGGCATGCGGGTGACGTAATCGACCACCGCGCCGACCGAGTTGCCGCCGTAGGCCGCGGAGAAGGGGCCGTACAGCACATCGACGCGATCAATCTGCTCCGGGCTGACCATGCCCCAGCGCGGCGCGAAGCTGGCGCCGTTGCCCAGGTAGTTGGATAGCAGGATGCCGTCGGCGTACACCATCGAGCGCGCGCTGTTGCCGGTGCCGGAGGCGCGGGTGGACAGCACGGCGTGGTTGTAGTCGCCGATGTAGCGCTTGCGCACCAGCAGGCTGGGAAGGTATTTCAACGCGTCTTCGGCGTCGGTGGCGTTGATGGTCTTTTCGATTTCGGCCTGGGTGATGCCTTCAATCGTGGTCGGGATTTGCGTCGGCAGCGACGTCGGACGGTTGCCGGTAATGGTGACGGTGCCCAGTAAATGAACGGGCGCGTCCTCCGCGCAGGCGAGGGTGGAGAAGGCGGCGAGCAGCGCCAGCGCCAATGGTGACATGGTCGTTTTCATGGTGTTCCTGATGTTGGGATGATGACCGTCGCCCGCGCGCGATGGCGGCGGGCGGCAGCGGATACGGCAGACGATCAGGAACGGGCGGGCGGTCCGCGCGGTTTGGCGGCGCTCCAGCTGTGCAGCGGTCGCGGGGCGCTGTAGAACAGCGGCGGGTAGTAGTCATGGCCGCCGATGACGGCGAAGCTGGCCATGACAGGCGGCAGCAGCGCGTGCGTGCCGCCGTGGGTGGCGCAGTACGGGCAATGTTCTGCGGTGTGGTCGTACTGGGCCGGGGATTTCTTGACCTGGTCGACCGAGCAGATCTCGGCGTAGCCGTAAGGTGAAGACGGCGTCATGGCGCGTGAAACAGCAGGCGCGAGTGCACTGAACAGGACGGCCATGATGGCGATCCAGAGGTACAGTGTCCGGCGTTTCACGAATTTGTGCATGGCTCTAATTATAACAAAGTCCCACGACCTTACATTTGAGAATGAGAAGTGTTATCATTTACGTCGTTAAAACTGAACTGCCCCATACTATGCCGCTGACTACCCTACCGTTCAAACGTTCGCTGATCGCCACCGCCGTGTCCTTGCTGGCCTTGTCTTCCCACGCACAGGAAGCCGCCGCGCCCATCGAATCGATCCAGGTGTCGGGCAGCTGGCTGGGATCGGGTTTGCAGAACAGCGTGAAGAACTTCGCCGGCGCCCGCACCGTGATGAGGAAGGAAGACATCGACAACACCGGCGCCGCCGATATCGGCGACGTGATGCGCCGCATCCCGGGCGTGCAGGCCACCGACAATTCCGGCACCGCCGGCAGCGCGGTCTCGCTCAACATCGGCGTGCGTGGCTTGACGGGGCGCTACTCGCCACGCTCGACCGTGCTGCTCGACGGCATTCCGCTGGCGGTGGCGCCTTACGGCCAGCCGCAACTGTCGTTCGCGCCGGTCAGCCTGAACAACATCGAATCGATCGACGTGGTGCGCGGCGGCGGCGCGGTGCGCTACGGCCCGCAGAACGTCGGCGGCATCATCAATTTTCGCAGCCGTTCGATTCCTGAAACGGCGGGCGTGAGCGGCGACGCCAGCTTCCGTTACAACGACTTTGGCCAGCGTGGCCAGAACCGCCAATACAGCGCCTTCGTCGGCACGCAGCAGCAGAGCGGGCTGGGCGTGGCGGTGCTGTACTCGGGCATGGCAGGCAGCGAATGGCGTGTCGGCAGCGGCGAGAAGGTCAACGACCTGGCGCTGAAGTTCCGCTATCAGCTGACGCCGCACAGCGAGGTGAACGCCAAGCTGTCCTACTACGAAGTCAATTCGCGCACGCCGGGTGGCCTGACGGTGGCGCAGTACAACGCCGATCCGTTCCAGAACACGCGGCCCACCGACTTCTGGAGCGGCGACCGCCGCAGCGCCGATGTCGGCTACCTGAACACCTTGTCGGCCACGCAGGAGCTGGAGGTCAAGGCCTACTACAGCGACAGCTTCCGTCAGAGTTCGCTGATCAACGCGGCCAAGACCCAGCTGACCTGGCAGCCGCGCAATTACGAGGTGCTGGGCATCGAGCCGCGCTACACGCAGCGCTTCGCCGGTGGCGGCCTGACGCATGACGTGACGGTGGGCTACCGCTACCTGCGCGAGCGGGGCGACGACAACAACTACATCCAGACCGTGTCCACCGGCGCCAAGGGAGCGATCTCGACCTTCGTCAACAGCACCGGCGCGCATGCCGTCTACATCGACGACCGCATCGCCGTGGGCGCATGGCGCATCACGCCGGGCGTGCGATACGAGCACATCAAGTCCGAGCGCAAGGACCTCAATGCGAAGTCGACCTTCGAGACCGAGAACAGCAAGGCGCTGCCGTCGCTGAACGTGGCCTATCTGGTGAACCGCGATCTGACTGTGTTCGCCAACTACACCACGTCGTTCGGGCCGGTGCAGAACACCCAGCTGAACTCGCAGACGCCGACCAATCCTTTGGTACCGGAGCTGGCCAAGACGGCCGAACTGGGCGCGCGCTGGAAGAGCGGGGCGGTCAATGCCGAAGTGACGGCCTTCAAGCTGAAGTTCGACAACCAGATTCTGCAAGTGCCAGGCACGACGCCGGCCGTGTTCCGCAACCTCGGCGCGACCAACCACGACGGCGTCGAAACGGCGGCCGACTACAGCTTCGACGAGGCCGGCGCGCTGGCCGGGCTGAACGTGTACGCCAACTACACCTACACCCGGGCGATCCAGGACTCCGGCACGACCGCCGGCATGGACGTGCCGTTCTACTCGCGCAACACCGACACGCTGGGCGCGCGCTATCGCGTGGGCGCATGGACGGCGAACCTGTCGACCACGCATCAAAGCAAGCAGTATTCGGATGCCGCCAACACCGTGGCCGAAGCGGCCAACGGCAGCAACGGCGTAGTACCGGGCTTCCGCCTGTGGAATGCTCAGCTGAGCTGGAAGCTGCCGGGCAAGCCAGGCTACGAAGTCATGGCAGGCGTCAACAACATCGCCGACAAGCGCTATTACACCCGCAACGTCGACGGCAACGCCGGCCGCATGGTGGGCGCTCCGCGCATGGCCTACGTCCAGTTGCGCGCCACCTTCTAAATACGAAGCGGCCAGCTCCGTGCGTAGGACAAAGATGACATTTTGCAATGTTCATAACCTACATAGGACTACAGGGTGCTCCTATACCCGCTGATTGGGTGCGCGGATACAGTGTCTACATCGGCAAGGCGAATTCGCCGCTGTGATCCACACGACATGATTCGAAGGATCAATCAGACACAAGAGGCGCATCATGAACAGCACCCAATTCAAGGCAACCCCTGGCTCAACCATCAGCCTGATCGGCGCGCAACAGAACGATTTGCTGCGCGCCCTGTCACGCGAAGATCTGATCGCTCTGTTTGGCGATCTCGAACTGGTAACGCTGCCCGCAGGTAAGCATCTGTTCGACTTCGGCGATCAAGTGGAGTATTCCTACTTCCCGACCAACGCCATCGTCTCCCTGCAATATGTGATGGAAGACGGCGCCAGCACCGAGATCGCCGTCGTCGGCAGCGAGGGCGTGGTGGGCGTGGCGCTGTATCCGGCCGAACGCGCCAGCTACTCGGCCGTGGTGCAGTGCGCCGGTTACGGCTACCGCCTGCGCACCGACGTGCTGCGCGAAGCCTTCTACAGCGGCGGTCCGTTGGCCCAGCTGTTGATGCGCTATACCAGCGCGATGTTTGCCCAGCTGGCGCAGAGCGTCGCCGGCAGCCGTCACACCAGCATCGAACAGAAGCTGTGCCGCTGGCTGCTCGAACGCCTGGACCGCTCGACGACTAACGAGTTGAAGGTAACGCAGGAAATGATCGCCAATATGCTGGGCGTGCGCCGCGAAAGCATCACCGGCGCGGCAGGCAAATTGTCCGAGGAAGGGTTGATCGCGTATCGCCGCGGCTGCGTCACGGTGCTGGACCGCGACCTGATGGAACGCCGCGCCGGTAGCTGCTATCAGCCAGCGCGTTCCGGTGCGACGACGCCCATGCAATACGCAGCGTAAGGATTAGTGCAGCACCCGGGAACGGGGCTGCATGCTGAAGCCGGCATAGTCCATGCGCGGCTCTAGATGAATGGCCTGGGCCTGGTCGAGCTTGCGTTGCACCAGTTTATGCCAGGCGCTGGCCCAGCGGGCGGCAAGTTGGGATTCTTCCGCAGAACGCGCATACAGCGTCCTCTCCACGGCGATTTTCTGTCTTTGTAGGGCGTAGGTGGCAGTTATCAGAGTAGTCATGGCGGCGGCGATGCTGGCTAGGGTTAAGTAGTATGCGATGTCATTGTGCCCGGCTCGCCCTCGTTCTGAATGTGCGCCAGTTCACCCATGGCGATCGGAAAGCGAATATAGGCGTGTAAAATGCTGCCTCTGTTGTGTTTTCACATCATCTTCCGCCCTAAATATTTCCATGTCACCAACTAATTTTTCCAGAAACGCATTGGCGGGCTTGACCACGTCCTTCGCTCTGGTACCCGAATGCATCGCTTTTGCGCTGGTCGCGCAGCTTAATCCACTGGTCGGACTGTACGGGGCGTTCTTCATTTGTACGATGACTGCGCTGTTCGGCGGCCGTCCGGGCATGATTTCCGGCGCCGCCGGCTCGATGGCGGTGGTTATCGTGGCGCTGGTCGCCCGGCATGGCTTGCAATATTTCCTGGCGACGGTGGTGCTGAGCGGGCTCATCATGCTGATGTTTGGCTTGCTGCGGCTGGGCAAGCTGATCAGCATGGTGCCGCATCCGGTGATGCTGGGCTTCGTCAACGGCCTGGCCATCGTCATCGCCTGGTCGCAGCTGCAGCACTTTAAAGTTGGCGGCGCGTGGATGCAGGGTGATGCGTTGGTGTGGATGTGCGGCCTGGTGGCGCTGACCATGGCGGTGGTCTACCTGCTGCCGCGTTTGACGAAGGCTGTGCCGCCGGCCCTGGTGGCGATTGTGGGCGTGGGCGTGCTGTCGCAACTGCTGCACCTGCCGGCGCGCACGCTGGGCGACATGGCGCATATCGCCGGCGGCCTGCCGGTGTGGCAGACCCCGATGGTGCCGATGACCGTCGAGACGCTGCGCATCGTGCTGCCGTATGCGCTGCTGATGGCGGTGGTCGGTCTGCTGGAGACACTGCTGACATTCAATCTCACCGATGAAATCACGGAAACGCGCGGCCTGCCGGATCGCGAATGCGTGGCGCTGGGCGCGGCGAACATGGTTTCGGGCCTGTTCGGTGGCATGGGCGGCTGCGCGATGATAGGCCAGACCATGATCAACCTGGGTTCGGGCGGCCGCACGCGGGTGTCCGGCGTGGTGGCCGGGGTAATGATTTTACTGTTTATACTGTTTCTGTCGCCGCTGATCGAGCGCATCCCGCTGGCCGCGCTGGTGGGCGTGATGTTCGTGGTGGCGCAGCAGACCTTTGCCTGGGGCTCGCTGCGCGTGCTGGGCAAGGTGCCGCGCCATGACGCCTTGCTGATCGTGGTCGTCACGGCCATCACCGTGGCGACCGATCTGGCGGTGGCTGTACTGTGCGGGATCGTGATCGCGGCGCTCGGTTTCGCCTGGCGCCACGCGCGCGAAATCCGCGCCGATGTGGCGCAGGGAGCCGACGGCGTCAAGCACTACACGCCGCATGGCACCTTGTTCTTCGCCTCGGTCGCGCACTTCGACGAGCTGTTCGACGTGCAGGGCGATCCGCAGGCGGTGACGTTGGACTGCCGTCACCTGCGGCTGGTCGATCATTCGGCGGTGGTGGCGGTGTCCGCCTTGCGCGAGCGCTACGCCAGGGCCGGCAAGGCCTTGCAGGTCCGGCACCTGTCGCCGCGCTGCGAACTGCTGCTGGAGCGCTCGGGCGTGGCCCTTACGGTGTGAAGTCCTGATCGAGTAAGGCGCCATGCTAATCCTTCATCGTCCCCCGCGTTTGATTCCGCTCAATAGAAATAAGGCGTCTTGCGCGCCCATTCATTGTTCTTGTAACGCTTGTGCAATAGCGTGAAGGCGTTCTTCGACAAGGTCTTGGAATCGGCGTCCAGGCAGCCGCCGCGCGTCGACTGGACCGTGACGTACAGCAGCCACGGCAGCTCCGGGTCGTTGGGCACGGCGGTGGCGCGCTGCAGGATCTGGTCGCCGATGTAGCCGGTGGCCGTCTTCAAGGTGGACAGCTGCGCCAGCTCCTTGTCGCGGGCGGCGCCGTTGCCCAGGTCCGGCATCGGCAGCGTATGTTCGGCGTCGGTGTTTTCACCGTAGCTGTCGCCAGCCTTGGCCGGCACCTTGCACCACATGTCGGCCAGCGTGTCATCCGGCGCGCGTGCGGCCAGCTCGCCGGCATAGCCGTTATACATCGGCGACAAGCCGTACTTCAGCGCGTTCACCAGCATCCAGTAGCGATGCTCAGGCGTGCCCGCCAGCTTGCGGTACTTCTGCATCACGTTCGTCAGCAGCGGCGCATTCTGTTCGATTTGCTGGGTTGCGCCCAGCGCAGTTTCGTCCTGGCCCAGCAGGTCCGCACGCATCCACGCTGCGATGGCGATGCGCGCGCGCAGGGCTTTGGGCAGCTTCTGGTTCGCGGCCAGCGCCGACAGGTCGGCTGTGGAAAGGCCGCTGTTCAACCAGCGGATGCCGTCGGCGGCGATGTCCACCCGCGCCGCGGCCGGCGTGGCGCCCGGTTCCTCGCTGGCCTTGGCCAACTCGCCGGTATCGGGGTCGAGATCGCGGCTCTCCGTGCGCAGCAGATAGTTGGCAGCATCCGCCGCCGACGACGCCACCGCGAAGCGCTCCTGCAGGAACTGGTTGCGCGCGCTGACGGAACGGTTGGCCGCCAGCGTTGGGCCGTTCAGAATCGCGTCGCCCAGCGTGCGCGCCTTGTCGGCCTGCTTGCTCAGGCGGTAGTGGCGGACCAGCGCATAACGCAGCGTCAGATACTCAGGCGCGGAAACAGGCGCCTGCTGCACGGCCTTCTCCAATTCCGGCGTCAGCGTATCGGACAGCATGACGGCCGCCAGCATCCACACGCGCGCCTGCGCCTTGTTGCCTTGCTTGGCGTAGCGGCTCCACTGATCGGTCGCGTGCGCGCGCTCCACCGCGCAACTCCGTTTGGCCTGATATTCCTGGCAGGCCTGGATGGTCTGCATCCAGTCGATAAAGCTGGCGCTGCCGCGCAGGGCGGGGCGGGCGTCGGCCTGTTCGGCGACGGGTGGTTGCAGCAGGTCGTTGGCCAGCACGCGCCAGTCGCCGAGGTGATCGTCCAGATACGGATTGGCGCGCGGATCGTCCAGCAGCTTGCTCAGCTCCGCAAAACGCAGCGTCGGCGTTAACCGCACCTGCATGCTGCGCACGATGGCGCGGCTGGCCTCATGCAGCGACGACAGCTCCGGATTGGCGAGGATGTGATCGGCGCTGGCCTGGATCACGGCCAGCTTCTTCTGCGCAGCAGCCAAGCGCACCGCTGCTGCGGCCGGGCCTTCGCGGCGGGCGTCAAGCCGCTCCTGCCAGATCGCCTGGTCGGCGTTCGGACCCGGCACGAACACGGCGGCACGCGCCTGCGAGCGCAGGTTCAGATACTCGCCCCACTGGCGCAGCGGATGCTTGTCGGTGGCGCCGATCTTGGCGAACAGGCTGCCGCTCAACGCGTAGTTCTCGCCATAGAAGGCTGCCGACGCCAGCTGGTACTGCTGCATCTGGCGCCAGTACAGCGCCTCCGTGGCCGGCAGCTCGACCGGCGCAGGTATCACGCGCTTGACGCCATCGTAGCGGTTGCGCTGCGCTTCCGCGTCGTCGCCGCAGAACTTGAAGACCTGGCGCTGCGTCGCGATCCATGCATTCAGGCGGGCCGGCGTCGCATCGCTGCGACGCGCCAGGTCGTTCAAGGTGGCGGTGGCGAAGGTGTAGCTGCCCAGCGGACAAGTGAGGTAGCCGTTGGCCATGCTGTCGTCGTCCTTGGGAGCGACCGGCGCCTGCTTCAGCGCGGTGCCGATGGCGGCCTGCCAGGCGGCATAGACTTTCTTGCCTTCGCCCGCTTCGACCCAGCCGCCGTTACGGCTGCCGATCGCGCGCAGCAGGCCACCCTGCGGATTTGGCGCGGCTTTCATGTCGTCCGGGCCGAGCAGCACGCTGCGCCAGGCGGTGTACAGGTACATCCGCTCGTAGGTCGGCATCAGCACACCCAGCTCGCCGTTTTGATAGCGGCCCAGCGCGATATCCGGCCCGCTGCGGGCGACGTAGGAATCCCACGAGCCGCCGCCGCTGGCGCCGGCGTTGGCGCAGGCCAGCAGCGCCGCAGCGATGATGAGTGGACGAAGACGATGTGTCATGGAGTGCTCCTTGAAAGCGGCGACAGGTCCGCGCCGGCACGCTTCCATGCGTGGCGGTCGAACCAGTAGGTTTTATGATATCGCGCCGCGACTTGCGGTGCGAACGGTTCCTGTGGAGAGAATCCCGCGCTGCCCGCGCGGCAGCTGGCGTGCAGCGTCGCGGGCGATTGTTCGACGATGGCGCGCATGCCGGCGTTGTCCCGGCCCATGCGGAAGAACATCGGCACGACTTCGTCGGCGGCCAGCCCGTCCAGCCAGGCCGGCGAACGGCACCACCAGGCCAGCGCGGTCACGCTCAACTTGATGTGCGGCGGCAGCGCGGCGCGCAGCTGTTTGACCAGCGAGCGATAGAACTCCCGCTGCGAAGGCTTGGCCTCCATATCCAGCTGCACCCAGCCGGACGTGCTGACTGCGGCCGCGTCGAGCAGCGCCTGCACGATCATCGCGCGGCTGGCTTCAATATTCTGCGGTGGATTGACGGTGCTGACTTCCACATGCAGCACCGGTGTCACCCGCGTGGCGGCGGGCATTGAGGGCTGGCGCATGCGTGGACGGGTGCGCGCGGTGTCGCCGGTCAGCAGGATGTGGCGTTGCAGGATGGCCGCTTCCGGCGCCGACCATGCGGGCAGCAGCGCTTCGTCCCACAGCCACGCGACAGCCTGCGCGCGGACGGTGCAGGGGCATAGCAGCAGGGCGCAAAAGGCCAGGCGGAAGAGTAGGGAGGGCATCGGTAAAACGGAGCGGCAAGGTGCTCCATTTTACCGGCATTTACTATTTGTACAAGGTTGATTTATTTGCCTTCAAGCGCAGCGATCGCCGCCGCCACGCCCGCACCGTAAGCCGGATCGGCCTGCGTACAGTTGTGGATATGGCGTTGCTGCACCGGCTTCGATACGCCGTGGATGGCGCGCGCCGTGTTCTCGAACAGCAGTTGCTTCTTCTCGGCGGTCAGGAGGCGGAACAGATTGCCCGGCTGCGAATAGTAGTCGGTGTCGACGCGGTGATCCCAGTGGCCGGCCGCGCCTTCCAGCGACAGCGGTGGTTCGGCGAACTGCGGCTGCTGCAGCCATTCGCCACGGCTGTTCGGTTCATACGAGGTGCCGGCGCCGTGGTTGCCGTCGGTGCGCATGGCGCCGTCGCGGTGATAGCTGTGGAACGGGCACTTGGGCGCGTTGACCGGAATCGCGTGATGGTTCACACCCAGGCGGTAGCGCGCGGCGTCGCCATACGAGAACAGGCGCGATTGCAGCATCTTGTCTGGCGAGAAGCTCACGCCCGGCACCACGTTGGCTGGCGAGAAGGCCGACTGTTCGACGTCCGCGAAGTAGTTCTCCGGATTGCGGTTCAATTCCAGCACGCCGACGTCGATCAGCGGATAGTCCTTGTGCGGCCAGATCTTGGTCAGGTCGAAGGGGTTGTACGGCACCTTGGACGCCTCGTTCTCCGGCATGATCTGCACCGCCAGTTTCCAGCGCGGGAAGTCCTTGTTCTCGATGGCGTCGAACAGGTCGCGCTGCGAGCTTTCGCGGTCGCGGCCCACTACCTCGGTGGCTTCGGCGTCGCTGAAGTTCTGTATGCCCTGCTGGCAGACGAAGTGGAACTTGACCCAGAAGCGCTCGTTCTTAGGGCTGATGAAGCTGAAGGTGTGGCTGCCGAAACCGTGCATGTGGCGGTAGCCTTTCGGGATGCCGCGGTCGCTCATGACGATGGTGATCTGGTGCAGGGCTTCCGGCAGCAGGGTCCAGAAGTCCCAGTTGTTTTCAGGGCTGCGCAGATTGGTCTTCGGGTCGCGCTTGACGACGTGGTTCAGGTCCGGGAACTTGAGCGGATCGCGGAAGAAGAACACCGGCGTGTTGTTGCCGACCACGTCCCAGTTGCCTTGCTCGGTGTAGAACTTGACGGCGAAGCCGCGGATATCGCGCTCGGCATCGGCGGCGCCGCGTTCTCCGGCCACGGTGGAGAAGCGCATGAAGATGTCGGTCTTCTTGCCGATCTCGGAGAACAGCGCGGCGCGCGTGTACTTGCTGATGTCGTGGGTGACGGTGAAGGTGCCGAAGGCGCCGGAGCCCTTGGCGTGCATGCGTCGTTCCGGTATCACCTCGCGCGCGAAGTGGGCCAGCTTTTCCAGGTGCCACACATCTTGCAGCAGGACCGGGCCATGCGGGCCGGCGGTCTGGGTGTTTTGGTTGTCGACGACCGGCGCGCCGGCTGCGGTAGTGAGGTTCTTCATGAAACTTCCTTCAACAGTTTTGAGGGTGAATGGAAACTTCCAGCATAACGAACACATTGCTCTTGCACAGCTCTCTTAGGAGAGAGCCCCAAAACAAAAACGCCCGACTGTTGAGCCGGGCGCTTTAGCTTACCTCATACTACATCAAGCTTGGATTACTTGCTTGGGTACACGATGTCGGCGCGGCGGTTCTGGGCGCGGGCTGCGTCGTCGCTGCCGGTGGCTTTCTCTTTACCGTAGCTGATGGCTTCCATCTGGGTGTCTTTCACGCCTTGTACTTTCAGGGCGGTGATGACGGCTTGTGCGCGCTTCTGGCCCAGGGCCAGGTTGTACTCTGCGCCGCCGCGTTCGTCGGTGTTGCCTTCGACTTTGATCGACACGTTCGGGTTGGCCGACAGGAATTTGCCGTGGTCGGCTACCAGAGCGGTGAACTCAGGCTTGACGGTGTACTTGTCGAAGTCGAAGAACACGCTGCGGTTCTTGTAGATCGAGCTGTTCGGGTCCAGGTAGGCTGGCAGGGACACGGCGACTGGCGCGGCCACTGGTGCAGGTGCTGGTGCGGCCGGTGCGGCTTTGACTGGCTCTGGAGCCGGTGCCGGAGCGACGACTGGGGCTGGGGTGCTGCAAGCGCTCAGAACAGCCAGCGCGCAGGCTGCCAGCAGAATTTTTTGTTGTGCTTTCATTGTAATGCTCCCGAATTGGTTTTTTGGACATGCATTGGGTGTGAGGCTAGCTACTCCAGCCGCCTCCGACATTATATAAGGGTTTCCCTCAGAAAAATTGACTTACTGCATTATTTTTTTATCCAGGGGGCGAACGGGGCCAAATCCCTGCCGGCCTCGACGTACCAAGCGCGGCGGGCGATGTCGAACTGGGCGCCCAGCGCCTTGACCTGGTCCTTCTCCTGGTAGCTGGCGACGAGGTACTGGCGCGACGGTGCGGCGGCCGGCCTGGCCTGGTTGCGGACGATGGCGGCATCGGCTGCGGCGGCCGATTTGGGCAGGCGCATTTGCGCGATGAAGGCGCTGCGCAGCGCGGCGTCGGCCGGCGACAGCAGTGTCAGGCGCGCGCGGGCGCGGGTGGCGCCGACGTAGAACAGGTTTTCCTCCTCCGCCCGGGCTTGCGTCGGGTGCGGGAATTCATCGGCCTGCAGGAAGGGCAGGATCACGTGGTCGAACTCCTTGCCCTTGGCGTTGGCCACGCATTCGATCAGCACCGCCTTGCGCTCGCGCTTGCGGCGCACGAAGGCTTCGCGCGCGTTCGTCGCGGCCCAGAATTCGGCCAGGCTCTGGCCGGAGGCGGCCGCCGCTTCCAGCAGCCCGGCCACCGATTTGTTGACCACGCCCGCTTCGTAGGGACGCACGAAGATGCGGCGCGCGGTCGCCACCAGCTTCACGCGTTCGCACACTTCGGTCAGCACGGCCGCCGCCGGCGTGGCCGGGTCGACGCCGGACAGCCAGGCGATGGTGTCGATGACGGCCTTCTTGGTGGCCGCGCTGGCGACGTCGCGGTAGTTGAGCTCTTCGCCATCGCGCTGTGTGTCTTCGATCAGGAACAGTTCGCCCAGCAGCGCCGGGTCCTTGACGATCTGCGCCTTGAGGTTGTCCAGGCGGCGCGCGGAGAAGCGCATCTCGCTGAAGGCGATCATGGCGTCGACCACGGCGGCGCGCACCTGCTCCGACTTGACGGCGGCGAAGTCCTTCAGGCCGATCGCCAGCAGGCCGCGCAGGAACAGGATCTCGTCGCGTTGCAGGTAGCCGGCCATGGCGGGCGTGCGGTAGTCGATGTCGGCTTCGATCAGCGCGTTCTCGATGGCCATCGATTGATGGCGGTCGCGTATCAGGATGGCGCAGCCGTCGAGCGGATAGCCGTCGGCCTTCCACTGCTGGACTGCGGCCACGGCCTGCTGGGCGCAGGCGGCGCTGCTGTCGTAGTGGGCCTGGCGGATCTCGGTGCGCAGCGGCAGGCCCGATTCCACCGCTTTCTGCTTGAACTCCGCCATCGCATAGGCCAGGTGCGGGCCATGGCGGTAGGTGGACGTGAGCGGGTAGCGCATCAGGTTCGGATAGTTCTGGGCGAAGCGGCGGTTCAGGTATTCGTCGCTGGCGCCCAGTTTGGCGTGGATCACCTGGTCCTTGTCGCCGGCGCCGACGAAGTAGCAGTGCGGCCTGGAGACCAGCGCGTCGAGGATCTGGAAGGCCGCCTCGTTCAAGTCGTGCAGCTCGTCGCACAGCACGATGCGGTAGTCGGGGAAGTGCTCGGCCAGGCGGGCGCCCGCTTGCAGGTTGCCGGCCAGGTCGTAGGTGGCGTCGAACGGACCGCGGAACACCGCGCCCGCGCCGCCGTCCAGGCGCAGTGTTTCGTATTCGACGGTGGTCAGGTAGTCGGTCAGCGGCACGCCCATCAACTCGGCGATTTCTTCAAGGCCCATGTATTCGACATCGGCGGCCAAGGCCATGGTGGCCTTCAATTGCAGCTGCACGTCGAGGAACTGGGCCAGCGCGATGCTGTGGGTTTGCAGATCGAGGCCTTCCATGCGCCCCGCATGGCGCTCGGCGGCGCGGTCTATCGCGGCCAGCGCGTAGGCCTTCAACTGGCGCGCTTCGGCGCATAGGCGCAGATTGTCGCCGTCGATGCGGTCCAGCTGCTGGCCGGCGAAATCCTCGAAGGTCAGCACGGCGACGCGATGCGCCTGTGCGGGCGGCACGCCGACATCCAGCAGGCGCTGGCGCAGCACGTCGCGCGCTTCCGGCGTGAAGGTCAGCGCCAGGATCTGTTCCGGCGGCAGCTTGCGCGCCAGCGCCTCGCCGATGCGGATCGCCAGCGTGGTGGTTTTGGCGGCGCCGGCGTTGGCGTCGACCAGCACGACCTTGTTCTGCGCCAGCTGAATGGCGGTCTGTTCGGGAGTCGGGATCAGGCCTTGCGGCGTAAAGCGGGGAGGGTTGGCATCGTTCATCCGTCACATTATAGCGACCGGCACGCGCGCGCCGGTGGCGGATGCTGTTTCCAGCGTGGGCGCGTGCGCCAGCGGGTGCAGGCGCGCGGTGGCGCCTTCGATGAACTGGGCGCTGAAGACGCGCCGTTCGACCTGGCTTTCGTGGCTGTCGATGACGGCGCACAGCAGGCTGGCGGCGGCGCAGGCCATCTTCGGCATGGGCTGGCGCAGCGTGGTCAGGTTGTAGCTCAGCCAGTTGGACGGCTCGACGGCGTCGAAGCCGGCCACCGACAATTGGCCCGGCACGTCGATGCCCAGCTCGTGGCGGGCGCAATCGAGACAGCCGATGGCCATCACGTCGCTGCCGCAGATGATGGCGTCCGGGACGCCGCCCATTTGCGCGATCAGGGCCTTGAGGCCGGCGGCGCCGCTGTTGTAGTCGTACTCGCCCGGCACCACCACCGGCGGCGGCAGGCCCAGCTCGGCCAGCCGTTCGACGGCGCCGCGGCGGCGCTCGTTGGCGACGGTGGAATCCTCGGTGCCGGCGATGATGCCGAAGCGCCGGTGGCCGGCGGCGGCCAGGCGCGACACCAGCATGCGGCCCGCCTCCAGATGGTCGCAGGTGACGGTGTTGACCGACTGGTCGCGCAGCGTGCGGTTGAACAGCACCAGCGGCATGCGACGGCGCTCGAATTCGGCCACGTGTTCGGCGGAGAGGCGGGTGGCGGCGATCACGCCATCGACCTGGAATTGCCAGACGTCGGCCAGTACGCGGTCGACATCGGCCTCGCGCGCCAGCGGGAACAGCAGCACGCGCTTGCCCAGTCCGCTCAACTGCTTGCTCAGTTCTGCCAGCAGTTCTGGATAGTAGAGATTGGCCAGGTTGGTGACTAGCACCGCCACCATGTTGGAGCGGCGCGTGATCAGGCTGCGGGCGGCGGCGTTGGGGATGTAGTCCAGCAGCGCGGCGGCCTTCATCACCCGCGCATGGGTGGACTTGGAGACGCTGGCGCCCGGCTTGAAGCAGCGCGACACCGCCGATTGCGACACGCCGGCCACCAGCGCCACGTCATACGAGGTGACGCGGCGGGCTTCCCGGGCAATGCTGGCTTTGTGTTCGGTGGCGCAGACTTCAATGGTCGGCTTGGATTTGGTCATCGTCTCGGGGCCTGCGTACAGCGGCTTGCATATTTGTTAGTTAATTCAGCATAATCAAAATCTTACCTGATGGCAATAATAATCGATTTTCTTTTAAGAAATATTGAGGTGGGTGTGGTTCGGCTGCAATTTTTCCATGGAGGCGGGGTTTTCTGATAACATAACGCCCCTTTATTCACGTGAAGGGTCGACATGGCCATTGCTTGCGGCGTCGATTTTGGCACGTCAAATTCCACGGTGGGCTGGGTGCGTCCCGGACATCCGGTGATGTTGGGACTGGAAGAGGGCAAGACCACCTTGCCGTCGGTGGTTTTCTTCAACGCCGAGGACGAAGAAGTTACCTTCGGACGTGCAGCGCTGGCCGAATATCTGGCCGGCTACGAGGGGCGCCTGATGCGCTCCATGAAAAGTTTGCTCGGTACCAGCCTGATCGACGGCCAGACCGAGGTGGGCGGCCGCGCGCTGCCGTTCCGCGCCTTGCTGGCGCAGTTCATCGGCGAGGTCAAGCGCCGCGCCGAGCAGTCGGCCGGGCGCCAGTTCACGTCGGCCGTGTTCGGCCGTCCCGTGCATTTCATCGATGACAGCAAGGAAAACGACCAGCTGGCCGAGGATACGCTGGCCGAGGTGGCGCGCTCGGTCGGCTTCAAGGACATCGCCTTCCAGTTCGAACCGATCGCCGCGGCGTTCGACTACGAGTCGCAGATCAGCCGCGAAGAGCTGGTGCTGATCGCCGACATCGGCGGCGGCACCTCGGACTTTTCGCTGGTGCGCCTGTCGCCCGAGCGGGCGAAGAAGGCCGAGCGTCGCGACGACATCCTGGCCAACGGCGGTGTGCACATCGGCGGTACGGATTTCGATAAATACCTGAGCTTGTCCTCTGTGATGCCGCTGCTGGGCTACGGCAGCCGCCTGCGCAACAACAGCGAAGTACCGTCCAGCTATTTCTTCAATCTGGCGACCTGGCACACCATCAACCAAGCCTACACCAAGAAGATGTGGACCCAGCTGTCCGATCTGCTGCGCGATGCGGCGGAACAGGAAAAGCTCGGCCGCCTGCAAAAGCTGATCGACCAGCGCGCCGGCCACTGGCTGGCGATGAAGGTGGAGGAGGGCAAGATCGCCCTGTCCGACGCCGCCAAAGTACAGCTGTCGCTGGACCGCCTGTCGCCGGCGGTGACGCTGGAGCTGGACCGTGCGCAGTTCGACGACGCCATCGGCCATCTGGTCGGGTCGGTCGAGAACACCGTGCTGTCGATGCTGCGCGACGCCGGCGTGGCGCCCGCCGATGTGGATACGGTGTTCTTCACCGGCGGTTCCAGCGGCGTGCGCATGCTGCGCGAACGCATCGGCGCGCTGGTGCCGTCCGCACGCAAGGTCGAAGGCGACCTGTTCGGCAGCATCGGCGCCGGGCTGGCGCTGGATGCCGTCCGCAAGTTCGGCTAAATAAAGGGAACATCATGCTCGACCAACCTATCGTCATGCTCGACTTCGAGACCACCGGCCTGTCTCCCGACATGGGCGACCGCATCACCGAGGTGGCGGCCTTGCGCATCGTCGGCGGCAAGGTGGTCGAGCGCTATGTTTCGCTGATCAACTGCAATGTGCGGATACCGTCGTTCATCACCGGCCTGACCGGCATCACGCAGGCCATGGTGGACGGTGCGCCGCCGGTGTCGCAGGTGGTGCCGGAGCTGCTGGACTTTATCGGCGGCGACGCCTTGTCCGCCCACAACGCCAGCTTCGATGACAAGTTCCTGCGCGCCGAGGCGGCCCGGCTGGGCCTGACGCCCGGCTATCAATCGCTGGTGTGTTCGCTGAAATTGTCGCGCCGCGTGTTCCCCAATTTGTCGAGCTACAAGCTGGGCAATCTGTCCGGCGAGCTCGGCATCCGCTTCAAGAGCGCGGCCCACCGGGCCGAGTCCGATGCGGAAGTGGCGGCCGAGGTGCTGATACACATCGGCAAGCACATCGGTTCGACTTACGGCATCGCCGGCGTCGATCCGTCGCTGCTGGTGGCGATCAACAAGCTGGCCGCCGCCAAGGTGCACCAGTTCCTCGAAAAGCAAAAAGTACGCTAAAAATGCGCGGCTCGCATTACAATACCGGCACTGATGCATCGTTAGTTGGTATTTCGTGAACATACGCCGCAACTTCTTCCATGTGCTGCTGTCGCTTCTGCTGGTGTTCTCCCAGCAGATGGGGTACTCGCACGCGCTGTCGCACACCTCGGCGGCGACCGGCATCGTGCAGGCGACCGAGTCGGCGGATGACGAGGTCAGCACCAGCATCACCAAGCTGGGGCTGGATCACAGTTGCGCGCAGTGTATGGCGTTCGCGCAGATCGCCTCGGCGGTCGATAGTCGTTTCCATTCCTTCCCGCTGGCTTCCGATACCTCGGTGGCCGTCGCCTTCGCGCCGGCTCCGCTCGATTGCCAGCGCACCATTTGCGGCTTCAGATCGCGAGCGCCGCCCGTCCTGTCTTGATTGTCTCCCGTTGATCCGTCGCCGCTGCCGTTGGGCAGGGGTGCGGTTTGTCGCAGTCATCTACAGGAATAAAAAATGTTGAAACACAGCGTAATCGCGGCCGCACTGAGCGCCGCCGTGGCAGCCCCACAAGCGTATGCCGCAGATAAAAAAGAACAGAAGGAACTGGCTGAAATCCGCGCGGAGATCCGCCAGATGAAGCAAGCGTATGAAGCCCGCCTGCAAGCCATGGAGCAGCGCCTGCAACAGGCGCAGGCGGACGGCGCCGCCGCCAAGGCGCAGCTGGCTGCGATTGGCGCGGGCAGCGCTACAGCCACCGGCACGCCGGCCTCGGCCGCAGCCCCGGTTGCCGCCGCTTCCACTGCCGCAGCGCCGGTCGCTGTCGCCGCAGCCGCGCCGGCGGCCACCGGCAGCGCCAACACCGCCAGCAATCTGTTCAACCCCAACGTCTCGATGATATTGGGCGGCACCCTGCAAAACCTGAAACAGGATCCGGGCCAGTACCGCCTGCAAGGCTTCGCGCCGAGCGGCGGCGAGACCGGTCCGGGCAAGCGCGGCTTCAGCCTCGGCGAATCCGAGCTGACCATGGCCGCCAACATCGACCCGCAATTCGCCGGCCAGCTGACCTTCTCGCTGAGCGGCGAGAACGAGGTCGAGGTGGAGGAAGCCTTCATCCAGACCCGCGCCATGGCCAACGGCTTGAACATCAAGGCCGGCCGCTTCCTGTCGTCGATCGGCTACCTGAACAGCCAGCACGCCCACACCTGGGACTTCGTCGATGCGCCGCTGGCGTATCAAGCCTTCCTCGGCGGCCAGTACAAGCCGGACGGCGTGCAGGCCAAGTGGCTGGCGCCGCTCGACCAGTTCGTCGAGATCGGCGCGGAAGCCGGCAGCGGCAGCGCCTTCCCTGGCAATGACCGCAACAAGAACGGCGCCGGCGCGGTCAGCGTGTTCGCCCACATCGGCGACGACATCGGCGCCTCGTCGAGCTACCGCGCGGGTGTGTCCTACCTGCACACCGGCGCCGACAAGCGCGCGTATGAAGACGACGGCCTGACCAACAACTTCAGCGGAAAATCCAACACCTGGATCGCCGACGCCATCTACAAATGGGCGCCGAACGGCAACCCGGTCAACACCAACTTCAAGTTGCAGGGCGAGTACTTCCGCCGCAAGGAAACCGGCACGCTGAACTACGCGGTCGACACCGATGCGGCCGCCAGCGGCGACTACCGCAGCGTGCAGTCGGGCTGGTACCTGCAGGGCGTCTACCAGTTCATGCCGACCTGGCGCGCGGGCTTGCGCTATGACCGCCTGTCGTCCGGTACGCAGCGCATCGGCCTGATCGACAACGGCACGCTGGCCTGGGCCAACCTGCCGATCCTGGAAGCCTACAACCCGTCGCGCAGCAGCTTCATGATCGACTACAGCCCGTCCGAGTTCTCGCGCCTGCGCCTGCAACTGGCGCGCGACAAATCGCGTCCCGGCGTCACCGACAACCAGATCTTCCTTCAATACATCATGAGCCTGGGCACGCACGCTGCCCACGCTTTCTAAAGGAGCAGGCATGAAACAGACACTCAAATCGCTGCTGCTCGCCGCAGCCTTCATGATCGCCGGCTCGGCGCATGCGGCCATCAACGTGCTGGCTTGCGAGCCGGAATGGGAAGCGCTGGCCAACGAGCTCGGCGGCGACAAGGTCAAGGTCTCCAGCGCCACCAACGCGCTGCAGGACCCGCACCGCATCGAAGCGCGTCCGAGCCTGATCGCGCGCACCCGCAACGCCAACCTGCTGGTCTGCACAGGACTGGAGCTGGAGGTCGGCTGGCTGCCGGTGCTGGTCCAGCAATCGGGCAACAGCAAGATCGCCGCCGGCCAGCCGGGCAACTTCGAGGCGGGCGCCTTCGTGCCGCGCCTCGACGTGCCGGGCAAGGTCGACCGCAGCGAAGGCGATGTGCATGCCGCCGGCAATCCGCACATCCAGCAGAACCCGCACAATATCGCGCTGGTCGGCGTGGCGCTGTCCAGGCGCCTGGCCGAGCTGGACCCGGCCAACGCCGCCTACTACCAGGCCCGACAGAAAGACTTCGCGGCGCGCTGGGATGCGGCCATGCTCAAGTGGGAGAAGCAGGCGGCGCCGCTGAAGGGCGTGGCCGTGGTCGAGCACCATAAGAACATGGAGTATCTGATGGGCTGGCTGGGCTTGCGTCAGGTCGGCACGCTGGAGCCCAAGCCGGGCGTGGAGCCGAGCGCAGCGCACCTGTCCGAACTGCTGGCGCAGTTGCAGCGGGCGCCGGCCAGGATGGTGATACGCGCGGCCTACCAGGACGGGCGCGCCTCGCAATGGCTGTCCGAGCATGCGAAGATTCCTGCCGTGGTGCTGCCGTTCTCCGTGGGCGGCGACGACAAGAGCAAAGACCTGTTCGGCCTGTTCGACTCGACTGTACAACGCCTGGTGGATGCCAATAAATGAATACCGAATCGCTCGATCTGATGATCATCCTGCCGGCGCTGCTGGCGGGCCTGTTGGTGCTGCTGACCCACGTGCCGCTGGGCGCGCAGGTGCTGAAACGCGGCATCGTGTTCATCGATCTGGCGATTGCGCAAATCGCCGCGCTGGGCGTCATCATCGCCGGCGCGGCCGAGCTCGATCCGCAAAGCTGGGCGGTGCAGGCCGCCGCCGCGGCGGCAGCCGTGCTTGGCGCGCTGCTGCTGACGTGGACCGAGAAGCGTTGGCCGGAAGTGCAGGAGGCGCAGATCGGCGTGATGTTCATCCTGGCCGCGACGGCGGGGCTGCTGCTCGTGGCCCACAATCCTCACGGCGGCGAGCACTTGCAGGACTTGTTGGCCGGCCAGATTCTGTGGGTGCGCTATGAACAGTTGCTGCTGCCGGCCGTCGGCACGGTGCTGATCTGCGGGCTGCTGTATTTCCTGCGCGACCGCCTGAGCCGGCTTGGCTTCTATCTGATCTTCGCGCTGGCCGTGACGGCCTCGGTGCAGCTGGTCGGCGTGTACCTGGTGTTCACCAGCCTGATCGTGCCCGGCCTGGCCGTGCGTCATTACGTCGGCAAGAAACGCCTGGTGCTGGCCTACCTGATCGGCGCGGCGGGCTATGCGAGCGGGCTGGTGCTGTCCACGCTGTACGACCTGCCATCGGGCGCGCTGATCGTTTGGTGCCTGACGGTATTGGCGATGGGCGTGTACGCGCTTGGTCCCAAACCCGATGGCGCACAGCGGGTAGCCAGGCACTAAAACGATAACATTTTATCATTACTCGTTTGAGCGCGCTCAAACTCTAGCCGGGACCGCGTTTTACACTTTAACCAACATTGTGATGTTGTTGGCCAGAGGTGTACCATGAAAAATCATAGCTCGGCGAGGGCAGGATACGACACCTTTTTATGGTACCGGGAGGCGGCCGAGCGCGGCGATCCCTATGCCCAGTTCAACCTGGCCTTGGTCTATAAAAAAGGGCAGGACGTGGCGCGCGACGATGCGTGCGCGTTCCACTGGATGCTCAAGGCGGCCCAGCAGGGTCTGGCGTTCGCCCAGAATCACCTGGGCGTGATGTACTACAACGGCCGCGGCGTCGCCAGCAACGACAAGGAAGCCGTGCGCTGGTTCCGCGCCGCAGCCCTGCAGGGCGAAGTATCGGCGCAGCAAAATCTCGGGCAGATGTATAAAAAAGGGCGCGGCGTGGCCCGCAACGACGAGACCGCCTTGTCGTGGTTTTACCGCGCCTCCGAGCAGGGCGTCGCCAGCGCGCAGACCTTGCTGGGCGAGGCTTATGTGCACGGCCGTGGCGTGCGCCGCAACTATCCGCTGGCGCTGGCGTGGTTCCGCAAGGCCGCGCTGCAAAACGACGCCAGCGCCCAGCTCAATCTTGGTTTGATGTACCGGAACGGCCATGGCGTGGCGCGCAACGATGCGCAGGCGCTGGCCTGGTACCGGCAAGCCGCCGCCCAGGGCTGCGCCGTGGCCGAGCGCATGGTGGGCGTCGCCTACGCCGAGGGGCTGGGCGTGACGCCGGACCTGCTGCGGGCCTACGCCTGGCTGTTGCGGGCGGCGGAGCAGGAGGATGCGGACGCCCAGTTCAATCTCGGCATCATGCTGGCCAACGGCAAGGGCGTGGACCGCGACGACGAACTGGCGTTCATCTGGTACCGGCGCGCGGCCGAGTCCGGCCATGCGCTGGCGCAGTACAACCTCGGCGGCATGTACGCGCGCGGGCGCGGCGTGCCGCGCGACGAGCAGCGCGCGCTGGAATGGTACCGGATGGCGGCCGAGCAGGGCGCGCCCAACGCCCAGTTCAATGTCGGCGTGATGTATGCCAACGGCCAGGGCGTCGCCAAGGACGAGGCGCGGGCGGTGGCCTGGTACCGCTGCGCCGCCGAGCAGGGCGACGCCAGCGCGCAAAACAACCTGGGCGTGATGTACGCCCACGGCCTGGGCGTGGCCTGCGACGAGGAAGTGGCCGTGAACTGGTACCGCAGGGCGGCCGAGCAGGGCCATGCGCTGGCGCAGTTCAACCTGGCCGGCATGTACGGCAGCGGCCGTGGTGTGGCGCGCGACGATCAGGCGTCTTGCATGTGGCTGACGCTGGCGGCGGAAGCTGCCGAATTGGCGGCGGCCAGCCAGCGCAAAAAAACCGAACTGAGCTTGACGCCGCAGGCGATGGCCGCCGCCGGCGAAGCGGCCCGCCGCTGGCGCGCGGCCCACGCCGTGCCGGCACGGCCGGCATGAGCCAGTACTGCTCAGGCGGTCTGCTGGCGGCGATCGATGAACAGGCTGTTGCCGTGGATTTTCTTGGCCTGTTTTTTTGACTCGGCCGCTGCGGTGGCGATCTGGTGGTGGGTGTAGTACTGGTGCGGTTCGACGCGGATCGCGCCTATCGACAAGCTCATCAACGAGTAAAACACTTTCTTCCCTTGCCGGTCTTCGCTGATGTAGCCGCCACGGTCGCGGTCGTCGATGCTGTAGAAGTCCAGCACATGGCGGCTGAACTCGTCCAGGATGGCGCGGCAGCGCGCCTCCCAATCCTCGCTCTGGAACAGGATCATGAAATCGTCGCCGCCGATGTGGCCGATGAAGTCGCGGTCGGCGTCGCTGTGTTCGCTGAGCAGCTTGCCGGTCAGCTGGATGACGTCGTCGCCCCGGCGGTAGCCGTAGACGTCGTTGAAGGGCTTGAAGTGGTCGAGGTCGACATAACAAACCCAGAAGCGCGCGCCGCTTTCCAGCAGCCGGTCGATATGCTCGTTGATCGGCACATTGCCCGGCAACTGGGTCAGCGGATTGGCGTAGCGCGCGGCGTTGATCTGCATCTGCGTGATCTCGCGCATCAGGTCGTGGCCGGTGCCCATGCCCAGGTAGCGGCCCTGGTCGGTGATGATGAAGCCGTTGAACAGATGGTGGGCGTCGGCCTGCACCATGCGGAAACTCAGGTCTTGCAGGCTGGTGTCCTTGTCGGCGATGAGCGCGTTGGCGTCCATGAACTGCTTGCACGATCTTTTGCCGTACAGCTCACGCTGGTAGGGGCGGGCGAAGTGGTCGATCATGTCGAAGCGGCTGATCAGGCCCAGCGGCACGCCATGGTCCACCACCGGAATGATCAGCAGCTTGGGGTGCTTGACGAAGATTTCGTACACCTCGTTGTTGTTCATGCTGGACGGCACGGCGTCGACCTGGTGCAGCAGCTTGTAGATGCTGGCGCCGTGCTTTTCGCCGGCGCGCTGCGGATAGACCGCCACGCCGTTGCGCGCCAGCGCCTTGACCACCTCGGCCGGCGCGGCCCGGGCCGGCTGCGCATGCGGACGGCCCAGGTGGTAGCCCTGGCCGAAGGCGACGCCGACATCGCGCAGCACCAGCAGCTCGGCCTGGGTCTCTATGCCCTCGGCGATGACCAGCGTATCCGACTTGTCGGCGATCTCCTGGATCGAGCGCACGAATTGCAGCTTGACCGGATCGTGGTTGATGCCCTGGATGAAATGCATGTCGATCTTGACATACTCGGGCCGCAGCTCCGACCACAGCCGCAAGCTGGAAAAGCCTTCGCCCAGATCGTCGATGGCGATCTGGAAGCCCATGGTGCGGTAGTGCAGCACCGCCTCGCGCATCAGTTCGTAGTCGTAGGTGGGCTGGTTCTCGGTCAGCTCGATGATGACGCGGTCCGGGTTGATGCCGATCTGGTGGATGTATTCCAGCGTCTCGCCATGGCGGGCGTCGCGCTGCAGCAGGCATTCCGGGCTGACGTTGAGGAACAGCTTGCCCGGCAAATCCAGCTCGGCGAAGCGCTCCAGCACCACGCGCCGGCACAGGTGCTCGACCTCGACCGTCAAGCCGTTGGCGCGCGCCACCTTGAACAGATTCATCGGCGCATGCAGCGGGCTGTCGGAGGGTCCGCGTATCAATCCTTCATAGGCGATGATCTCGCCGCTCTGCATGTGCACGATGGGCTGGAACAGCGCGCTGAGCTGGCGGCGGGCCAGGATGTCGTACAGGTGCGCGCGCAACACCGCCTCTTCGTCCTCGGCCTGGGGCTGCAGATAAATGATGTTGGAGTTGAGGACGGTATTCACAATGTACTTGCCAAAAGTCGGTTTAACTGTACGATCGTATAGAGATTTTGTGACCGGATAATGACTTGTGGAAATAATATATGACTATCGGTAAAAAACAACTCTGCGGATTATTGCCCAGGCGCTACAATCACAACTACCTTACCCGGATCAGGCCACCCATGCACCGTCACCTTGCGCGCCAGGCGCTGTTTTCCCTGCTATTGCTGAGTACGGCAAGTGCCGGCGCCACCGGCATCGCCGTGCAGGTGCAGGACGCCGCCGGCAAGGTGCTGCCCGATACCATCATCTATGTCGAACCGGAAACTGGCGCGGCGAACGGCCGCGCCCCGGCCACGGCGGAGATCGAGCAAAAGGGCTTGAAATTCGTGCCGCTGGTCAGCGTGGTCCAGACCGGCGCCAAGATTTATTTCCCGAACAACGACAAGGTCCGCCACCACATCTACTCGTTCTCGCCGGCCCACAAGTTCGACCAGAAGTTGTATTCCGGTCAGTCGGCGACGCCGCAGATCTTCGATAAGGCGGGTACCGTTGTACTCGGTTGTAATATCCATGACAAAATGGTGGCGTATGTCAAAGTCGTCGATACGCCTTACTTCGCCAAGACCGATGGCGCCGGCGCCGCCCGCATCGAACTGCCGGCCGGCGGCAAGTACGTGGTCAAGGCCTGGCACTACAACACCGTCGGCGGCGCCACGCCGGAACAGGTGTTGACCGTCAAGGCGGGCGACGCGTTGGCAACCGCCGTATTCAAGCTGCCGATGAAACCGCCGGCGGCCGACGACGCGGCGTCGTCCACTCTTTAGGGGATAGTCCGAGCATGCGTATGCGCTTCCGTAGCCTGGAAAGCCGGATCGTCACACTGTTCCTGGTGTTGGTCGTGGCTGTGCAGTTGATCGGCCTGCTGGTGATCCAGCGCGGCATCGACAACAATGCGCGGCTCGCCATCAGCAGCGAGCTCAACAACGGCTCCAAGGTATTCCACCGGCTGTTGGACCAGAACGCCCAAAGCCTGCGCTTTGGCGCGCGCCTGCTGGCGCGCGATACCGCCTTCGTCGCCGCCATCGGCAACAACGACGAGAGCGACCGCGCCACCATCGAATCGGCGCTGGTCAACAGCGGCCGCCGCATCAAGGCCGCGCTGACGATGCTGGTCAGCTCCGAGCGCAAGATCAGCGTCTCGACCAATAACAGCCAGGCGGCCGCGCTGGAAAAACAAGTCGCCAGCATGCTCGACGCCGCCGAGGCGTCGGACGGCGCCAACGGCATCGCCATCGTCGACCACCGGCCTTACCAGATCGTCGTCATGCCGGTCAAGGCGCCGATCACCATCGGCTGGATCGTCATGACCTTCCCGATCGACCGCCAGCTGGCCACCGACATGCGCGAGGTCAGTTCGCTCGACACCACCGTGCTGACCCGCGACCCGCAAGGCAAGTGGCTGGCCGTCGGTTCGACCTTCAACGGCCCGACCGCGCAGACCGTGGTCGACCAGCTGCAAGCCTTGTCCACTGCGCCCACGGGCCCGTTCGACCTGATGCTGGAAGCGGGGCAGTACAGCGCGCGCCTGCTGGCCATCGGCCAGTACGGCGACCAGACCGCCAACGTGCTGCTGGCCCGCTCCATCGACGAAGCGACCGCCGAATACAGCCGCCTGGAACGCTGGCTGATCGGCCTGACGCTGGGCGGCATCTTCCTGTCGGCGCTGGCCATCGTGTTCACCGCCAAGCGCATCGCACAGCCGATCAGCGAACTGGCCGACACCGCCAGGCGCTTGGAGCAGGGCGACTACAAGGGCCAGATCGACACCAGCCGCGAAGACGAGATCGGCGCGCTGGCGCATGCCTTCGACTCCATGCGCGAAGGGATCGCCAAGCGCGAGCAGGAAATCCGCCGCCTGGCGTACTGGGACACGTTGACCAACCTGCCGAACCGCGCGCAGTTCGTGCTGCTGCTGGACGACGCCCTGGCCGAAGCGGCCAAGCGCGAGGAATCCGTGTTCGTGCTGATGATGGACCTGGACCGCTTCAAGCACGTCAACGACGTCATGGGCCACAGCTTCGGCGACGCCTTGCTGCGCCAGGTGGCGGGACGCTTGCAGCTGCTGCTGGCCAACCGCCGGCAATCGTCGGCGCAAGTGGCGCGGCTGGGTGGCGATGAATTCGCCGTGCTGCTGCCGGACTCCGACCTCGATTCCGCGCAGCGCATGGCGGCCGAGATCCTGCAGGCGCTGGAGACGCCGCTGTCGCTGGAAGACCAGATGGTCGACATCGGCGCGGGCCTGGGCATCGCCGGCTATCCTGAACATGGCAACCACGGCGAGGCTTTGCTGAGCATGGCCGAGGTGGCGATGTACGCGGCCAAGCAGCGCAACGACGGCGCCGTGGTCTACGACGCGGCCATGGACAAGTCCAGCGAGAAGAGCCTGTCGCTGCTGACGGAGCTGCGCAACGCCATCGAGCGCAACGAGTTCCGCCTGCATGTGCAGCCGAAGATCATGCTCGATACCGGCAAGGTGGTGGGCATGGAGTCGCTGGTGCGCTGGGTGCACCCGGAGCGGGGCAATGTGTTCCCCGACGAGTTCATCCCCTTCGCCGAACAGACCGGCTTTATCCGCGTGCTGACGCGCTGGGTGATGGAAAAGTCGGCGGAGCTGTGCCATGAACTGGCGGCCAAGGGCTATCCGCTGAAGGTATCGGTCAACCTGTCCACGCGCGACCTGCTGGACCAGGACCTGCCGGCCAAGTTTGCCGAAACGCTGGCCCGCCACAAGCTGGCGCCAAGCTCGTTCTGCCTGGAGATCACCGAGAGCGCGATCATGGACGATCCGGTACGCGCCCAGAACACGCTGGAGCGCCTGAGCGCGATGGGCGTCGATTTGTCGATCGACGATTTCGGCACCGGCTACTCGTCGCTGGCCTACCTGAAGCGGCTGCCGGTGAATGAGCTCAAGATCGACAAGTCCTTCGTTCTGAACATGGAGAACGATGTCGGCGACACCAAGATCGTCCGCTCGACGATCGACCTTGGCCACAACATGGGCCTGCGCGTGGTAGCCGAAGGCATCGAGAGCGAGGCCGTATGGCGGCTGCTGGCGGAGTTGGGCTGCGACCAGGGCCAGGGCTACTTCATGAGCCGTCCCATCCCCGGCGACCAGCTGATTGCCTGGCTGGAGAAATGGCGGGCGCCCATCGCCATCCCGGCGCCGGACTACAGCGAAGTCGAAATGGGCAGTTGATTTTTCGGATGCGCGCATCGCGCTCTATCCGGAAAATTTGCATTTTGGCTAGCTGAATCTGCAGTACATCGCATACTCTGGACGACCATGGCGTGGCCTCCTAAGATGGCGGATTCCATCTATCTGAGGAGGCTTTTCATGCAGCGTTTAATCGCCGGTATCCTTGTTGCCGCCGTCGTCTACGGCTACGTTGGCGCGGCTGAATCGCCGGTCTCGCCGCCATTCAAGCCCGCTGCATTGAAGCTGCAACGGGGGCCGTCGAACGAGGTGCTGGTGCTCGGCACGGCCCACCTGTCGCAACTGCCGAAGACCTTCGATCCCGCTAATCTGAGTTTGCTGATGGACCGCCTGGCAAGCTGGCAGCCGAAGGCCATCGCCATCGAAGCGCTGTCCGGGACGCAGTGCGCTTTCCTGCGCGCCTATCCCGAGCGTTACGCCGATACGGTCAAGACCTATTGCTGGGACACGGCGCCCGCCGCCAGCGCCACCGGCCTTGACGTGCCGGCCGCCACCGCACAAGTAGACCGCCTGCTGGCTGCCTGGCCGTCGGCGCCATCGGCAGGCCAGCGCCGTCAGCTGGCGTCGCTGTTCCTGGCGGCGGGCGAACCCGCGTCCGCAACGGTGCAATGGCTGCGCCTTCCGGCCGAAGAACGGCGCGCCGGCGACGGCTTGACCGACAAGCTGGTGGAGATCCTGGACAAGCTGCGATCAAAACGCAATGAAGACTACCTGATCGCCGCCCAGCTGGCCGCACGCTGCGGGCATGAACGGGTGTACCCGATGGATGACCACACGTCCGACTTCGACGTCGCCGATGAAAAGGCCTACGGCGCGGCGATCATGAAAGCGTGGGACAACCCGTACAGCGCGACGCGCAAGCGCCAGGACGATGCCTTGCGTGCCGACCTGGCGACACCGGCCGGCGTGCTGGCGATGTACCGTGCGTATAACGCCGCCGGCGCCGCCGAATTGGTTTTCCGCGGCGACTTCGGCGCCGCGCTGGAGGAGCCGTCGCCCCAGCATTTCGGCCGCAGCTACGTCAGCGCCTGGGAGACGCGCAATCTGCGCATGGCGTCCAACATCCGCGAGGCGATGTCCGCGCGGCCCGGCGGCCGCACCGTTGTCGTCGTCGGCGCATCGCACAAAGGCTATCTGGAAGCCTACCTGGACCAGATGCACGACGCGCGCATCATCAGCACCGACACGCTGCTGCGCGCCGAATAAAACACGCCGATAACGCTTTCCTATCATTGCTTATTTGTTACAAAGCAAGCTATGATCGACAGCTGCAGCCGTTGTGGCGACGGCTGTCATTGAACCCTGGCGGCGCCGCAGCGCGGTTCGCCGCTTCCGAATATTTTTCGATTTTACGGACTTTCGCATGAAGCATATCAAGCGCGCCGCTCTGGTGGCTGCCGTCCTGCTGGCGCACAGCGCCTCCGCCCAAACCTGCGCCGTTGCCGGCCCTGGCGTGAACTATCCCGCCACCCGCACCGTCGACCAGACCGATGACTATCACGGCGTCAAAGTAGCGGACCCTTACCGCTGGCTGGAAGACGCCAACAGCGACGAGACCCACGCCTGGGTCGTCGAGCAGAACAAGCTGACACAGAATTACCTGTCGCAGATCCCCGGCCGCGACGCGATCAAGAGCCGCCTGACCAAGCTGTGGAACTTCGAGCGCTTCAGCGTGCCGTTCAAGGAAGGCGGCCGCTATTTCTACAGCCGTAACGACGGCCTGCAAAATCAATCGGTGCTGTACACGATGAAGACGCTGGCCGACGTGCCACGCCTGCTGCTCGATCCGAACACGCTGGCCGCCGACGGCACCGTCGCCCTGGCCGGCCTGGCGGTGAGCCCGAACGGCAAATACCTGGCCTACAGCACCGCCGCTTCCGGCTCCGACTGGAACGAGATCAAGGTGCGCGACATCGACAGCGGCAAGGACATCGAAGACCACATCAAGTGGGTGAAGTTCTCCAGCACCGCATGGCTGCACGACGGTTCCGGCTTCTTCTACAGCCGCTACGACGAGCCGAAGGAAGCGACCAAACTGGCCGACGTCAACTACTTCCAGAAGCTGTACTTCCACAAGATCGGCACGCCGCAAAGCGCGGACACGCTGGTGTACGACCGCCCGGACCACAAGGACTGGGGCTTCGGCGGAGAAGTCACCGAAGACGGCCGCTTCCTGATCATCACCGCATCGCAGGGTACGGAGAACAAGAACCGCGTCTACTACAAAGACCTGTCGCGCAAGGACGCCAAGGTGGTGCCGCTGCTGGAGGACTTCGACGCATCGTATAACTTCATCGGCAACGATGGCATGGTGTTCTGGTTCCGCACCGAGCGCAATGCGCCGCGCGGACGCATCGTCGCCATCGACACCCGCAAGCCCGGCGTGTTGAACTGGAAGCAGATCGTGCCGGAGAGCGCCAACACCATGGTGTCCGCTTCCGTGGTCAACAACCAACTGCTGGTGGACTACCTGAGCGACGCCCACAGCCTGGTCAAGGTGTTCGACCTGAAAGGCAAGCCGCTGCACGATGTTGAACTGCCAGGCCTGGGTTCGGCCGGCGGCTTCGGCGGCAAGCGCACGGATACCGAGACCTTCTATTCGTACACCAGCTTCACCACGCCAAGCACCATCTACCGCTACGACCTGAAGGCCAACAAGAGCAGCGTGTATCGCCAGCCGAAAGTGGACTTCGACCCGGCCGCGTTTGAAACCCGCCAGGAGTTCTTCACCAGCCGCGATGGCACCAAGGTGCCGATGTTCATCGTGTCGAAAAAAGGCCTGAAGCTGGACGGCAGCAATCCGACTTATCTGTACGGCTACGGCGGCTTCAACGTCTCGCTGACGCCATCGTTCTCGGTCGCCAACCTGGCGTGGCTGGAAATGGGCGGCGTCTACGTGATGGCCAACCTGCGCGGCGGCGGCGAGTATGGCGAATCCTGGCACGCGGCAGGCACCAAGCTGCAGAAGCAGAACGTGTTCGACGACTTCATCGGCGCGGCTGAATGGCTGATCGCCAACAAGGTGACGTCGCCGGCCAAGCTGTCCATCGGCGGCGGCAGCAACGGCGGCCTGCTGGTCGGCGCGACGATGACGCAACGTCCGGACCTGTTCGCGGCGGCTATCCCGCAGGTGGGCGTGCTGGATATGCTGCGCTTCCATAAATTCACCATCGGCTGGGCATGGACCTCGGACTACGGTTCATCCGACAACGCCGACGAGTTCAAGGCGCTGATCAAGTACTCGCCGCTGCATAACCTGAAGAAGGGCACCTGCTACCCGGCCACCATGATTACCACGGCCGACCATGACGACCGCGTGGTGCCGGCGCACAGCTTCAAGTTCGCCGCCACCGCGCAAGCCGACCAGGGTGGCGCGGCGCCTATCCTGATCCGCATCGACAGCAAGGCCGGCCACGGCGCAGGCAAGCCGACCACCAAGCAGATCGAGGAAGTGGCGGACCGCTGGGGCTTCCTGAGCCGCGCGCTGAAGATGGACGGCGCCGCACAGGCGGTCAAAGCCGCAGGCCAGCAGTGAGGCCCGCGCCGGCCACCGGGCCGCTGCTGCTCGCCATCCTGATGCTGGGCGTGGCGCCAGCGGCGCCGGGGCTGGCAAGCGCCGCCGACAGCGCGGCCGCCACGCCTGCGCCGGCATCGGCGAAGAAGATCGTCGATGCCACGCGCGGCCTGCAATCGCAGCCGGGCTTCATCGACGTCTGGCGCGACACGGACAAGGGCAGGGTACTGCTCTCCGTGTCGTCGTTAAGCCAACCCTTTCTGCTGCTAAGCTCCTTGCCGTATGCGCTGGGCTCGAACGATGTCGGCCTCGATCGCGGCCAGCCGGGCGAGATGCGCATGGTGCGCTTTGAAAAACACGGCGCCCGCCTGTTCCTGGTGCAGGAGAACACCAGCTTCATCGCCGCCTCTGCGGACAAGGACGAACGCGCGGCCGTCGCCGAGTCGTTTGCCAGCGGCGTGCTGTGGTCCGGCGAGATCGTCGCCAGCGAGGGCGAACGCCATCTGGTCGATTTCTCCAGCTTCCTGCTGGCCGACCGCCACGGCATCGCCGCGCGGCTGGCCGCCGCCAAGCAAGGCGGATATCAGGTCGATGCGGCGCGCAGCGCAGTGCTGGCCGAGCAGGCCAAGGCCTTTCCCGACAACGTCGAACTGGAGGCGCTGCTGACATTTGCCGGTCCGGGCCAGGCCGACTACGTGCGCCAGGTGGCCGCGGACGCAAGCAGCCTGTCGCTGCGCCAGCGCATCAGCATGGTGCGCCTGCCCGCCGTCGGCGCGCAGGCCGGCGCTTGGCGGCCGCGCAGCTATCATCCGTACTCCGGTGGCTTCGACGTCAACTACTACGACTTCGCCACGCCGCTCGCCAGCAGCATCGACGTGCACTGGCAGGTGCGGCACCGCCTTGAAAAGACCGATCCGTCGGCGGCGGTCAGCACCGTCAAGAAACCCATCGTTTACTACGTCGACCGTGGCGCGCCGGAGCCGGTGCGCTCGGCCCTCATCGCGGGCGCCTCCTGGTGGGCCAGCGCCTTCGAGAAGGCCGGCTTCAAGGACGCCTACCGCGTCGAGCTGCTGCCCGAGGGCGTGGACGCGATGGACATCCGCTACAACGTGATCCACTGGGTGCACCGCGCCACGCGCGGCTGGTCCTACGGGAACGCGTTGGCCGACCCGCGCACCGGGCAGATCATCCGTGGCGCCGTCACGCTGGGTTCCCAGCGCGTGCGCCAGGACATCCTGATCGCTGAAAGCCTGCTTGCGCCGTACGGCAGGAACGCCCCGGCCGACAAGCAGAAACTGGCCGAAGCGATGGCGCTGGCGCGCCTGCGCCAGCTGGCCGCGCACGAGGTCGGCCACACGCTGGGCTTCGCCCACAACTTCGCCGCCAGCCGCATGGGCAATGGCTCGGTGATGGATTACCCGCACCCCATCCTCAGGCTGGACGCCAAGGGCAACGTCGATATCGCCGATGCCTACGGTGTCGGTGTGGGGCCGTGGGACGACTACATCGTCAAGTACATCTACGGCGACTTTGGCGGCGGCGCGCAGGAACAGGCTGCGCTGGCCAAGCTGCGCGCCGATGCGCGCGCGGCCGGCATGCTGTACTCCAGCGACCAGGACGACCGCTCGCCCAGCTCCAGCCATCCCGACGGCCTGCTGTGGGACTTCGGCCCGGACTCGATCAAAACCTGGGACCAGCTGGGCGCCGTGCGCCAGCGCGCGCTGCAAACCTTCTCGGTCGATGTGCTGCCGGATGCACGCCAGATCGGCGAGCTGGAAGCGAGGCTGGTTCCCGTCTATCTGCTGCAGCGCTATCAGGGCGAGGCCGTCGCGCGCTTGATCGGCGGCGGCGATTTCGATTACGCCAGCAGCGGCGACGTCAAAGCCGGCATCGCCAAGGCTGGCGTCAAGGCCACGCCGGCGGCCGTGCAGCGCCAGGCCCTGAGCCGTTTGGTGGACAGCCTGCGCGCCGAGTATTTGGCGTTGCCGGCCGGCGTGCTCGATATCCTGACGCCGCCGGCGATGGGCCATGAACGCAGCCGTGAGTACTTCGCCACCCGTATGGATTCGGTGTTCGACGCCTTCTCGATCGCCGAGGCGGGCGCCGCGCAGACCGCCGGCTTCCTGCTCGACCCGGCGCGCATCAACCGCGTCGCCTGGCAGCACGCGCGCGACGCGCAGCAGCCGGGCGTGCAGGAGGTGCTGGCGCTGCTGCTGCAAAAGACCTGGAAGCGCGAGCCGGTACCGGCCTCGGTGGCAGGTGGCGAGGCGGTACAGCTGGCCGCCAACTGGGTCGTGGTCGACGCCACGCTCAACCTGCTCGACGGCGGCAAGCTGCATCCGCAGGTGGCGGCGGAAGTGCGCCAGTCCGCGCGAGAGCTGGCGCAGTGGCTGCAGAAAAATCCGGGCAAAGGCGTCACCGCCGACAGCCGCAAGCAGGCCGCCGAGCTGATAGCGGCCTACCTGAGCGATCCGCGCAGCGTCAAACTGCGCGCCATGCCGGCGATCCCGCCGGGCGCCCCGATCTGACCCGCCAACGCCGTGCGCACCAACATGACGCCTTATTTCGGTGCGCACGGCCTTGGTGCAGCTTCATGCACAAAATAAAAACACCGTGAAATCAAGTACTTAAAATTTGCACCAAATTGGAACGAATATTGCTTTTAACGATACTCGTTGTCAATTTTTGCATTATTTTGGGGAGAGATTTTGATGGGTGGATACAAAGACGGCGCCGATGCATTGTTCATATTGCTCGGCGCCATCATGATTTTGGCCATGCATGCCGGTTTCGCGTTTCTAGAGCTGGGCACGGTGCGCAAGAAAAACCAGGTCAACGCGCTGGTCAAGATCCTGGTGGACTTTGCCGTATCGACGATTGCGTATTTTTTCGTCGGCTACAGCATCGCCTATGGCGTCAATTTCTTCTCCTCGGCCGAGGTGCTGGCCGCCAAGAACGGCTATGAGCTGGTCAAGTTCTTCTTCCTGCTGACCTTTGCCGCCGCCATCCCGGCGATCATCTCGGGCGGCATCGCCGAGCGGGCCCGCTTCCATCCTCAGCTGATCGCCACCGCGCTGCTGGTGGGCCTGGTCTATCCGTTCTTTGAGGGGATAGTCTGGAACCACCGCTTCGGCGTGCAGGAGTGGCTGGCCTCGGCCTTCGGCGCCGAGTTCCACGACTTCGCCGGCTCGGTGGTGGTGCACGCGGTGGGCGGCTGGATCGCGCTGCCGGCGGTGCTGCTGCTCGGCGCGCGCCGTGGACGCTACATGAAGAACGGCGCCATCGCCGCCCATCCGCCGTCGTCGATTCCCTTCCTGGCGCTGGGCGCGTGGATTTTGACGGTGGGATGGTTCGGCTTCAACGTCATGAGCGCGCAGGCGCTGGACAAGATGAACGGCCTGGTCGCCGTCAACTCGCTGATGGCCATGGTCGGCGGCACGCTGGTCGCGCTGCTGATGGGGAAGAACGATCCCGGCTTCGCCTACAACGGTCCGCTGGCCGGGCTGGTGGCGGTGTGCGCCGGCTCCGACCTGATGCACCCGCTGGGCGCGCTGGCCACCGGCTGCATCGCCGGCGCGGTGTTTGTGTGGATGTTCACCCTGGCGCAAAACAAATGGAAGATCGACGACGTGCTGGGCGTGTGGCCGCTGCACGGCCTGTGCGGCGCCTGGGGCGGCGTCGCGGCGGGCATCTTTGGGCAGAAGGCGCTGGGCGGCATAGGCGGCGTATCGTTCGCCGCGCAGCTGGGCGGCACCGCGCTGGGCGTGGCGATTGCGCTGGCGGGCGGCTTTGCCATCTACGGAGCGCTCAAAGCCACGCTGGGCCTGCGCCTGGACCCGGAGGAAGAGTTCCAGGGCGCCGACCTGTCGATCCACCGCATCAGCTCCACGCCGGAGCGTGAAGCAAATTGGTAAATAGTTAAGCTTATCGGTGTATCACCACCAGCAGCGCCTTCGCCTCGGTCTTGCCGACGTTGCGGATGATGTGCTGCTGGTCTCCCGGGTAGCGCGCCGTGCTGCCCAGCTTTACCTTCTTCTTGTCCGGGCCGACCTCCACCTCCACCGAACCGTGCAGCAGCGTCAGGTGCTCCTGCGCGCCGGGATCATGGCCCTGCGAGGCCAGTTCGCCACCAGGCACCAGCGTCAGTTCATACCACTCATATTTGCTGGCCAGCTCCAGCGGACCCAGTATGCGCAGCACATAACCGGCGTGATGGCCGGGCAGGGTGGGGATCTCGTGCGCCTCGATCACGCGCACCGTCTCGGTCTGCCGCTCGGCCGTCGCCAGCAGCTCGCCGATCTGCACGCCCAGCGCGTTGGCCAGCCGCCAGGTGATGGCGATGGTCGGATTCGCCTTTTCCCGCTCGATCTGGGACAGCATCGATTTGGAGACGCCGGCGATGCGGGACAAATCCTCCAGCGTCAGGCCACGGGCCAGGCGCAGCCGCTGCAGGGCGGCGCCGACTTCTGGAGGTGCATTCGTCGAAACGGGAGTATTCATTGTTTTATTCGGCAGATGGGCTAAATTTCAAGTGAATCGCCGCGCGCGCATGGCTTGCGCAGTTCACTGGTGTTCTGTAATATTCGATATATTGAATTTGAGTTCGACATAACGGATTTCGTATAACGCAGTGAAATCGTACCACAGACAGGGACCCATCATGACCATTCCAGCAAAAACCACCTTCTTCAGCGGCCTGCAGCAGAACCTCGACCAATTGCGCGAGCAGGGCCTCTACAAGCCAGAGCGCGTGCTGGCTTCGCGCCAGGGCGCGGAAGTGACGAGCGAGGATGGTCGAATGCTGATCAATATGTGCGCCAACAACTACCTGGGCTTGTCCGGCCAGGAGTGGGTGGCGCAGGCGTCCATTGAGGCGACCGAGAAGTATGGCTACGGCCTGTCGTCGGTACGATTCATCTGCGGCACCCAGACCGTGCACAAGCAGCTGGAGCAGGCGATCTCCAAGTTCCTCGGCACCGAAGACACCATCCTGTACGCGGCCGCCTTCGACGCCAACGGCGGCGTGTTCGAGCCGCTGTTCGACGAGAACGACGCCATCATCTCGGACGCGCTGAACCACGCGTCGATCATCGACGGCATCCGCCTGTGCAAGGCCGCGCGCTTCCGCTATGCCCATAACGATATGGCAGACCTGGAAGTGCAGCTGCAAGCGGCCGCCGGCAAGCGCCATAAAGTCATCGTCACCGACGGCGTGTTCTCGATGGACGGCACCATCGCCCAGCTGGACAAGATCTGCGACCTGGCCGACAAATACGGCGCGCTGGTGATGATCGACGAGTGCCATGCCTCCGGCTTCATGGGCGCGACCGGCCGCGGCACGCACGAGCACCACAACGTCATGGGCCGCATCGACATCATCACCGGCACCCTGGGCAAGGCCCTGGGCGGCGCGATGGGCGGCTTCACCTCGGCGCGCAAGGAAGTGATCGACATGCTGCGCCAGAAATCGCGTCCTTACCTGTTCTCGAACACGCTGGCGCCTTCGATCGCCGGCGCCTCGCTGGCCGTGCTGCAAAGACTGTCGGAATCGACCGAGCTGCGCGACCGCCTGCACGAAAACACCGCCTTCTTCCGCAAGGAGATCGAGCGTATCGGCTTCACCATCAAGCCGGGTACGCACCCTGTCGTTCCTGTCATGTTGTTCGACGCGCCCGTCGCGCAGAAATTCGCGGCACGAATGTATGAGCTGGGCGTTCTGCTCAGCGGCTTCTTCTACCCGGTGGTCCCGATGGGCCAGGCGCGCGTGCGTGTCCAGCTGTCGGCGGCCCACACCCGCGCGCAGCTGGAAACCGTGCTCAAAGCATTCGAACAGGCAGGCCATGAACTCGGCCTGCTGAAGAACTAAACATGAAAATCGTCAGGAACAATAATATGAACACTCAAGAACGCATCCTCGTTATCGGCGCCAATGGCCAGATCGGCAGCGAGCTGGTAGAAGCGCTGGCCGCTCAACACGGCGCGCAGAACGTCATCGCCGCCGACATCAGCCCGACCAATCTGTACAACGCGGCGCGCTACACCACGCTCAACGTGCTGGATAAGGTCGCGCTGTCGGCGCTAGTCACCGACGAGGGCATCACCCAGGTCTACCAGCTGGCGGCGATGCTGTCGGCCACCGGCGAAGCGGCGCCGCTGAAAGCCTGGACGCTGAACATGGACGGCCTGCTCAACATCCTGGAAGTGGCGCGCGAACGCGGCGCCATCGGCAAGCCGCTGCGCATCTTCTGGCCTTCGTCGATCGCCGCCTTCGGCCCGAACACCCCGGCCGTGAACACGCCGCAAACCACGGTGATGGACCCGACCACGATCTACGGCATCAGCAAGCTGGCCGGCGAGCGCCTGTGCGAGTACTACTTCATCAAGTATGGCGTGGACGTGCGTTCGATCCGCTACCCAGGCATCATCAGCTTCAAGTCGCCACCGGGCGGCGGCACCACCGACTACGCCATCGCCATCTTCCACTCGGCGCTGCGCGGCGAACGCTATGAGTGCTTCCTCGGCCCGCAGACCACGCTGCCGATGATCTACATGCCCGATGCGATCCGCGCCACCATCGAACTGATGGACGCGCCGGCAGCACAAGTGAAGGTCCGTTCCGCATACAATGTGGCCGGTGTATCCTTCAACCCCGAGCAACTGGCCGCCGCGATCACCCGCGCACTGCCGGACTTCAAGATCGGCTACAAGCCGGACAGCCGCCAGGCCATCGCCGACACCTGGCCGCAAAGCCTGGACGACGCCACCGCGACCGCGGACTGGGGCTGGAAAGCCCGCATCGGCGTCGACGAGATGGTGGCCGACATGCTGGCCAACGTCGACGTCCACCTGGGCAAAGCAGCGTAATTCAACACACTATAAAAAAGAGAGACATCTGATGGACATGAGCGTATTCGACCTGTTTAAAATCGGCATTGGGCCGTCGAGTTCCCACACTGTGGGGCCGATGGTGGCGGCACGCCGTTTTCTGCTCGATAGCGCTCCGCTGGACGATGTCACCGGCGTCACCGCCGAGCTGTATGGTTCGCTGGCGCTGACCGGCATCGGCCACGCGACCGACAAGGCGGTGATCCTGGGTCTGATGGGCGAAACCCCGCAGGACGTGGTGCCGACCAGCGTCGACGTCCAGCTGGCGCAGGCCGAGCAGGCCGGCGAACTGCGTCTGCTGGGCACCCACAAGGTGCCGTTCAAGCGCGGCGTCAACCTGGTGTTCCACATGGCCGAATCGCTGGCCGAGCACCCGAACGGCATGCGCTTCACGCTGACGCGCGCCGACGGCAGCACCTTCAGCAAGGTGTACTACTCCGTCGGCGGTGGCTTCATCAAGGAGGAGGGCGAGGCCCACCAGGCCGCGCCGACGGTGGGCAGCGCGCCGGCTGCCGAGATTCCATTCGCCTTCGATACGATGGACCAGCTGCTGGCCCATGGCGAGCGCACCGGCCTGACCATACCGCAGATGCTGCGCACGAACGAAAACGTCAAGCGCAGCGACGAGGAAGTCAACGCCGGCATCGACAAGATCTGGCATGTGATGCGCGACTGTATCGCCCATGGCCTGGACACGCCGGGCCAGCTGCCGGGCGGCTTGAACGTCAAGCGCCGCGCCGCCAACCTGTGGAAGCAGGCCAGCGACGCCAAGGCCTCCGACAACCGCGCCAACGACCTGCCGCACGATGCGCTGCACCAGGTCAGCCTGTACGCGATGGCGGTCAACGAGGAAAACGCCGCCGGCGGCCGTGTCGTCACGGCGCCGACCAATGGCGCGGCCGGCATCATTCCGGCGGTGCTGCGCTACTACGCGGAAGACTGCAAGCCCAGCGACCCTGTCACCGGCGTGCGCAACTTCATGCTGACGGCTGCCGCCATCGGCATGCTGTGCAAGCGTAACGCGTCGATCTCCGGCGCGGAAATCGGCTGCCAGGGCGAAGTGGGCGTGGCCTGCGCGATGGCTGCGGCCGGGCTGGTGGCGGCGCTGGGCGGCACCAACGCCCAGATCGAGAACGCGGCCGAAATCGGCATCGAGCATCACCTGGGCATGACCTGCGACCCGATCGGCGGCCTGGTGCAGATTCCGTGCATCGAGCGTAACGGCATGGGAGCGGTCAAGGCGATCACCGCCGCCTCGCTGGCGCTGAAGGGCGACGGCACCCACTTCGTCAGCCTGGACGAAGTGATCGAAACCATGCGCCAGACCGGCGCCGACATGCAGGCCAAGTACAAGGAAACGTCGCTGGGCGGCCTGGCGATCCACGTGATCACGGTGAACCACGCGGCTTGCTGATTACTACTGGGTCATACTACTGGGGTCAAGTCTGACATTCGGACACGAGCTCTGCCGTAGCGGCTGCTAGGGCAGAGCTCGTGTCCGAATGTCAGACTTGACCCCAGGGTTGGGTGATGGCAAAACAACAGGATTTTACGGGAATCGGCCGGGCGCACTATAATATCCGCTCGCTTCGCACCGTTCTGCCTTTTAGCCGTTAGCTCAACCGGACTTTCTAATCTATGCAATACGTGTCTACCCGCGCCGCCGCATCGGCCGCCGCTTCGTCTTCCCAACAATTCTCCGACATCCTTCTGGGCGGCCTGGCCGTCGACGGCGGCCTGTTCCTGCCGACCGCCTATCCGCAAGTGACCGGCGCCGAACTGGATGCCTGGCGCCAGCTGTCCTATGCCGACCTGGCATTCGAGATTCTGAAGAAGTTCGCGACCGATATTCCTGAAGCCGACCTGCGCGCGCTGACCGCCAAGACCTACACCAAGGAAGTCTACAAGAACGCCCGCAAAGGCGAAAAAGCATCCCAGATCACGCCGCTGCGCGTGCTGGAAGAGGGCGAAAACGGCACCAGGCTGGTATTGCAGGCGCTGTCCAACGGCCCGACCCTGGCCTTCAAGGACATGGCAATGCAGTTGCTCGGTAATCTGTTCGAATACACGCTGGCCAAGCAGAACGCGCAGCTGAACATCTTCGGCGCCACCTCCGGCGATACCGGCAGCGCCGCCGAATACGCGATGCGCGGCAAGCAGGGCATCCGCGTGTTCATGCTATCGCCGCACAAGAAGATGAGCGCCTTCCAGACCGCGCAGATGTTCTCGCTGCAGGATCCGAATATCTTCAACATCGCCATCGAAGGCGTGTTCGACGACGCGCAGGACATGGTCAAGGCGGTCTCCAACGACCTGCCGTTCAAGGCCAAGCAGAAGATCGGCACCGTCAATTCGATCAACTGGGCGCGCGTCGTGGCGCAGGTGGTGTACTACTTCCGGGGCTACCTGTCGGCGACTACGTCCAACGACCAGAAGGTGTCGTTCACCGTCCCGTCGGGGAACTTCGGCAACATCTGCGCCGGCCACATCGCCCGCATGATGGGCCTGCCGATCGACAAGCTGGTCGCCGCCACCAATGAAAATGACGTGCTCGACGAATTCTTCCGCACCGGCGTCTACCGCGTGCGCAAGTCGTCCGAGACCTATCACACCAGCAGCCCGTCGATGGACATCTCCAAGGCGTCCAACTTCGAGCGCTTCATCTACGACCTGGTGGGCCGCGACGGCGACCGTACCCGCGCGCTGTTCCAGAAAGTGGAAACCCACGGCGGCTTCGACTTGTCCGGCAAGCCGGGCGCCGATGGCGACGAGTTCAAGCTGGTGGCCAAGTACGGCTTCAAGTCCGGCAAGTCCACCCATGACGACCGCCTGAACACCATCCGCGACGTGGCCGACGATTACGGCATCGTCATCGACACCCACACCGCCGACGGCATCAAGGTCGCGCGCGAGAACCTGGAGCCGGGCGTGACGATGATCGTGCTGGAGACCGCGCTGGCCGCCAAGTTCAACGAAACCATCCTCGATGCGCTGGGCGAGGACGCCGAACGTCCGGAAGGCTTCGAGAACATCGAAGATCTGCCGCAGAAGTTCGTCGTCATGCCGCCGGACGTGGAGAAGATGAAAGCCTACATCGCCACGAACACCGGCCTGTAAAAAATGAGCGACGAATCCAAGCCCAAGTTTCAGCCCAAACCCCTGCTGGCGGTCGGCGAAGCGCTGGCTCTGATGGCCGCCGCCGCGCGTCCGCTGGCCGACGTGGAAGTGGTGCCGACGCTGACGGCCAACGGCCGCGTGCTGGCGAAGGCGCAGGTGTCGGAGATGAACGTGCCGGGCCGCGACAACACGCAGATGGACGGCTACGCGGTGCGCGCAGCCGATTGCGTCGGCGGCAATGCGGCGCTGACGGTGTCGCAGCGCATTCCGGCCGGCCATGTCGGCCAGCCTTTGCTGCCGGGGACCGCTGCGCGCATCTTCACCGGCGCGCTGATCCCCGAGGGCGCGGATGCAGTCGTGATGCAGGAACAGTGCGAACTGGTGGGCAATCTGGTGACGATACGCCATGCGCCGAAGTCCGGCGAATGGATACGCCGCGCCGGCGAGGACATCACCAACGGCAGCGTGATTCTGCCGTCCGGCACGCGCCTGCGCAGCCAGGAGCTGGGGCTGGCGGCATCGGTCGGACTGGCCGAATTGCCGGTCAAGCGCAAGCTGCGCGTGGCCGTGTTCTTCACCGGCGACGAGTTGACGATGCCGGGCGAGCCGCTGGCGCCTGGCGCCATCTACAACTCCAACCGCTTCACGCTGCGCGCGCTGCTGGAAAACCTGGGCTGCGAGATCAGCGACTTCGGCATCGTGCCCGATTCGCTGGATGCCACGCGCTCGGTGCTGCGCGAGTGCGCGCAGGCCCATGATTTGATCATCACTTCCGGCGGCGTTTCGGTCGGCGAGGAGGATCACATCAAGCCTGCCGTCGAGGCGGAGGGCAAGCTGAATATGTGGCAGATCGCCGTCAAGCCGGGCAAGCCGCTGGCGTTCGGCGAGGTGGGCAAGGCGTTCTTTGTCGGCCTGCCGGGTAATCCGGTGTCGAGCTTTATCACTTTCCTGATGTTTGTGCGGCCTTTCCTCCTTCGCCTGCAAGGCGTGACGGAAGGGCTGGCGCCGCGCTCGTTCGCGATGCGCGCCGATTTCCACTGGCCGAAGGCGGACAAGCGCAACGAGTTCCTGCGCGCCCGCATCAATGCCGCCGGCGGCCTGGAACTGTTCACCAACCAGAGTTCCGGCGTTTTGACGTCGACGGTGTGGGGCGACGGCGTGATCGATAATCCGCCGGGCCAGACCATCGCCGCCGGGGACACGGTTCGATTTATACCGTTTAGCGAGTTAATGTACTGATGGCTGTTACTGTCAAATTTTTCGCCAGCGTGCGCGAGGCGCTGGGTGCGTCGTCCGAGACGCTGGAGCTGCCGGCTGGTGTCGGCACCGTGGGCGACTTGCGCGCCCACCTGGCCGCGCGCGGCGACGCCTGGCAGCAGGCGTTGGGGAATCCCGCTCTGCGCATGGCCTGCAACCAGGTGATGTGCGGCGCCGATGCGGCGCTGGCCGACGGCGCCGAGGTGGCGTTCTTCCCGCCCGTCACCGGCGGCTGAAGCAGCCGCTCAAGGTTTCTTTGCCTTGGCGCCGGCATTGCGCGCAGCGGCCAGGTCGTCGCACATGCCGCAGGCCTTGGCGTTGCGGTAGCGCCGCCACGCGGCATAGGTGAAAATGCCGGCTGCGGCCAGCGCCCAGACGGCGGCGCTCAGATAGTCTTCGCGCGTGGTCGAGCCTTTGATCCATTCCACCGCCGCCAGTATCGCAAACAAGGGCACCGCGGCCTGTAAATAGCGTTTCATCCAGAATGTCGCGCCCATCATGTCTCCTCTAACAATGTCTCATATCGGACCGAATGCATGCAGTCTAGTTTGACACCTTTTCGCGTTGCCGTCATCGGCGGCGGCCCCGCCGGCCTGATGGCCGCCCAAACCCTGGCGCACGGCGGGGCGCGTGTCGATGTTTATGACGCGATGCCGTCGGTCGGCCGCAAGTTCCTGTTGGCCGGCCGCGGCGGCATGAACATCACCCACGCCGAGCCGTATGCGGACTTCGTCACGCGCTACGGCAAGGGTTCTGCGCCGCTGCGCCCCATGCTGGACGCGTTCGGCCCGCAGGATGTGCGGGACTGGGTGCATGGCTTGGGTGTCGATACGTTTGTCGGCACGTCCGGCCGCGTGTTCCCGACCGATATGAAGGCGGCGCCGCTGCTGCGCGCCTGGCTGCACCGGCTGCGCGAGAGCGGCGTGCAGTTCCACATGCGCCACCGTTGGCTGGGTTGGCGCGACGATGCGCTGGTGCTGAATACGCCGGACGGCGAGTTGCTGGTGCAAGCCGACGCGGTGATATTGGCGTTGGGCGGCGGCAGCTGGGCGCGATTGGGTTCCGACGGCGCCTGGGTGCCTTTGCTGGAGGCGCGCGGCGCTGGCGTGGCGCCGCTGGCGCCCGCCAACTGCGGCTTCGATGTCGCCTGGAGCGAACATTTCAGCAGCCGCCACGCGGGCGAACCGCTGACCACCGTCGCCATCGTTTCGACCGGCGCGGACGGCAAGGCCTTCCGCAAGCAGGGCCAGTTCGTCGTCACCCAGGGCGGCATCGAGGGCAGCTTGATCTACGCCTTGTCGGCCGCCTTGCGCGACCAGATCGCCGCCGACGGCTCCACCACGATCTACCTCGACCTGCTGCCCGACCTGACCGCGCAACGCGTAGCGGACGAAGTGGCGCGGCCGCGCGGCGCGCGTTCGATGGCCAGCCATCTGCAAAGCCGCCTGGGAATCAAGGGTGTGAAGGCCGGCCTGCTGCGCGAATGCCTGAGCAAGGAGCAGTATGCGGACGAGGACCAGCTGGCGCAGGCGATCAAGCACCTGCCGGTGCGGCTGCTGCGCCCACGCCCGATCGACGAAGCGATCAGCAGCGCCGGCGGCGTGCGTTGGGATGCCTTGGAAGGGACGATGCTGAAATCGGCGCCGGGCGTGTTCGTGGCCGGCGAGATGGTCGACTGGGAAGCGCCGACCGGCGGCTATCTGCTGACGGCCTGCCTGGCCGGCGGCCAGGCGGCAGGACGCGATGTCCTGGCCTGGCTGGCGCGCAGCTAGATCGTTATTCCCAGGTCACGTCGCCCGAACCGGTGCGGCTGACGTTGCGGTTGTCGGGATTGCCCATCACGCGGATATCGCCGCTGCCGCGCAGGGTCAGGTCGGCCGACTGCTTGGCGAACACCTGGCTGGTGCCCGAGCCCTTGAGGTTGACCGTCACCTTTTCCGACGCCAGGTGGCGCGCATCGAGGTCGCCGGAGCCGGTCAGTTCAGCCGTCAGCGTCTTGCAGCTGCCGGATGAGGTGATCTGGCCCGAGCCCACCATCTCCAGTTCCACATTCTCGCTGCTGCCCGCGTTCAGGTTCAGGTGGCCGCTGCCGTGGGCGCCGGCGCTCAGTTCGCGATAGCGGCCGGTGAAGTTCACATTGCCCGAGCCGTGCAGCTGCAAGTCCAGTTTGTCGCCGGTGAAACCTGAGACCTTGGTGTCGCCGCTGCTGCGCACGACCAGCTCTTCCAGTTGCGGCAGTATCAGTTCCACCTGCAGCGGATGGCGCGGATTGAGCAGCATGCCCTTGGTGCCGATGTGCAGGTCGCGGCCATCCTGGATGGTCTCGATATTGGCCAGCGAGCGCTGTTCGCCGCGCACCTTCAGCGAGGCCACCGGACCCTGGATCAGGATCAGGTCTATCGGTCCGCTGAGCTCAATGGCCGTGGCCATGGCGTCGATCTTGCGGGTTTCGCTGCCCAGGGAGCGCCCGGCCGAACTGGTCGGGCTGGTGCTGCCATAGGCCTTGAGCATGCTGTAGCTGATGCCGATCAGGACGAAGGACAGCAGCAGCAGGCTGGTACCGATTTTTAATAAAGCGCGCATGTTCATGACTCCTTAGCGTCCGCGAAGCAGGGACACATTCATTGCGACATACCGTCGCAGGCCGATCAGCGTGTAGCGGGTGGCGACGATGCTGATCAGGCACAGGCCTATCCCGCCCAGTATCAGGCCGAAGCCGATCAGCGACTGGCTGGTGCGCGCGCCGTTGTCGAAATCCGTGGTGATGTGCAGGTCGCCGGTGGCCACCGCCTCGGCGCGGTTCAGCAGGCGTCCGCTGCGGCTCAGGTTTTCGTCGCCGCTGCTGCTGCTGTCCTGGGCGTCCGGTTCCTTGTTGATCTGGACGCCCATGCTGTTGATCGCCATGCGCCAGCCTTCGGCCGACTCTTGTTCTTCCTTCGAGTCGAAGTGGGCGTTGGTGAACTCCATCACGTGGCGCAGCGGGCCTTCCAGCGCCAGCTCGTTCTGGCCGGACAGGCCGCTCGCCACCAGGGCCACGCCGCCGATGTAGAAGCCGAAGGCCGAGATGTACACGGCGCCCAGCAGCGAGGCGTACACCATTGCCGGGATCACCATGAAGAGGTTGAAGATCGCCAGGCCGATGAAGGAGACCACCACGCGGGCCAGGTTGACCGGGGTTTTCTTCTGTTCGAAGGCGTTCAGGTGGACGTTGGCGCGCAGCGTCATGGCAACTTTGCGCGGCTCGTCGAGTTCCTTGTAGACCTCGGCCTCGCTGCGGCCGGCCACCAGGCCGTCGATGAAGCGCTGCTCGTAGTAGGCCAGGGTCTTGGCCACCGTTTCCGGGGGCAGTCCCTGCATGGCCTGTTTGAGCGCGTCGAGGTATGCCTGCTTGTTCATGATATCAAATACCTAATGTTGCGCTGTTGTGAGCCACGGCCATCGCGCTCTCCGCCACCGGCTTGGTCTGCACGATGGCGACCGTGCTGGCGGCGACGAAGGCGACCAGGGCGAGGGTTTTCAGGCTGAGGGCGAGGTTCATGTTGATTCCAATTATTGTCTTTTGTCGATGATGCTACTGTACGCAAGCGCTCGCCCGGATGCCATCGGCATGTGACAGGCTGCATAAATAGCGGGGCAGGCGACAAAAAAGGGGGGCTAGAAGGCAGCCCCCTTGAGCAGTGCGGCAGCGGCGACGCCGCTGCGGACCGCCGATTCCAGCGTGGCCGGGTAGTCGCCGGCGGTGTAGTCGCCGGCGATGGCCAGGCCGGGCAGGCCGATGTCGTTGGCCGGGCGGGCCAGCCCCGGCGTGCAGGCGTAGGTGGCGCGCTTTTCGGTGATGACCTTGAACCAGTTGGGACGCCCCAGCTCCGGGCGCTGGAAGGCCACCGCCAGCTGGACCGCGACCGCTTCCGCCAGCAAATCCTGGCTTTGCTCCGCGGCGCTGCCCGAGGCGCTGATGACCACCGCCAGCAGGCCGGCCTGGCCGGCGTCCAGCTGGCCGCGGTCGAACACGAACTGGCCCCATTGGTAGTTGTCCGGATCGTCCAGCAGGGCGAAGAAGGGCAGCGCCAGCCGCGTGGCCGGGTCGTATTGCAGGTAGCAGGTGGTGATCGCTTCCGGTTCGAAGGCGGTCAGCTGGCTGCAGACGGTGCTGGTGTCGCAATCCGGTATCTCGTGCAGCAGCGCGGCCGCCTGGCTGGCGCCTGTGGCCAGCACCGCGCCGCTGAAATAGGTGCTCCAGTTGCCGCCCACGGCCGCGCCGCTGATGTCGAGCTGCCACAGGCGGCCTTCGATGGAGCGCAGCGCGCGCACCTTGGCGCCGGTGCGGATCGAGCCGCCGTGTGCTTCGACCAGGGCGCCCGCCGCTTCGGGCAGCAGGGCCGACAGGTCGGCGCGCGGCAGCAGCATGTCCGAGGCGCTGCGTTTGGCGCCCAGGCTGTCGCGCAGCACGTTGAGGAAGATCTGGGCGGAGGCCCGCTCCGGCGGCGTGTTCAACGCGGCCAGGCACAGTGGGCGCCACATCAGCTGGATCAGGCGCGGGGTCTGGTCGAAGCGTTCCAGCAGTTCGGACACGCTGCAATCGGCATGCAGGCGCCAGCCCATCCAGCGCGCGGTGGTGGAGAAGCGCGCCAGGCTGAGTTTATCGGCGCGCTCCAGGCCTTGCGCGCGCAGCAGCGCCAGCGCCAGGTGCAGCGGCGCGGGCAGGCGCGGCGCCAGGAAGTCCATGCCGCCGGTGCCGGGCGGGTAGCGCATTTGCAGCGGCAGCGACAGCAAGGCTAAGTCGCGGTCGACGCCGGCCAGCTTCATCAGCCGCAGGGTGGCGCTGTAGGCGCCCAGCAGGATGTGCTGACCGTTGTCCAGGTGCCGGTGGTCGGTCTCGATGCGGCGTGCGCGGCCGCCCAGGGTGCGCGCCGCTTCGAACAGCGTGACCTTGTAACCGGCGCGCGCCAGCTCGACGGCCGCCGCGCAACCGGCCCAGCCGCCGCCGATCACGGCGACCGAACGCGAAGTCAGGCCTGGCTCACACTTGCCGGCGCGCTTGTCCTGCACTTGCTCAGCCACGAATGTAGGTCTTCCACGCCAGCCAGAGCTTGCGGATAGGCGTCAGCGAAATGCGCTGCGTGAGCACGTGGAAGCCGTCGGCCTCCACCTCGGTCAGCAGCGTGCGGTAGATGGCGGACATCATCAGGCCGGGGCGCTGGGCGCGGCGGTCTTCCTTCGGCAGCAGCGCGAACGCTTCGTCGTAGACCTTCTGCGCGCGGGCGGCCTGGAAGGCCATCAGCTTCTCGAAATTCTCGGTGTGGCGCGCGTTGAGCAGGTCGGCGGCGGTGACGTTGAACTGCTGCAGCTCGTTGACCGGCAGGTAGATGCGGCCCTTGCGCGCATCTTCGCCGACGTCGCGGATGATGTTGGTCAGCTGGAAGGCGTGGCCCAGTTTTTCCGCGTACTGCAATGTCTCCGGCCTGGTCGCGCCGAAGATGCTGGCCGACAGGATGCCCACCACGCTGGCCACGTGCCAGCAGTACTTGCTCAGCGCCGTGTAGTCGAGGTAGCGGGTCTGGTTCAGATCCATTTCCATGCCGTCGATGATGGCTTGCAGGTGCTGCTGCTGCAGATTGTAGGGTGCCAGATGTGGCTGCAACGCCAGCGTGACAGGGTGGGTCTGCTGGCCTTCGTACATATTGGCGATTTCCTTGCGCCACCAGGCCAGCTTGATGCGGGCGATCGACTCGTCTGTGCACTCGTCCACGGTGTCATCGACTTCGCGGCAAAAGGCATACAGCGCGGTGATTGCGCGGCGGCGCTCCGGCGCCAGGAACAGGAAGCTGTAGTAAAAACTGGAGCCGCTCTGGGCGGTCTTTTGCTGGCAGTAGTCGTCGGGAGACATGGATAAAAAAGCAAGGATGACATCGAAGCCGCTATTCTATAGGTTAAGTGTAACAATGTGGGCCACTGTCGGCACGGCGGGCAGGATTGGAGTACAGTTCCGAATTCCTAAATTGGCAAGATTGCATACTCGCTAGCCTGTTGAATGGGATGTACACATGATTAAAATTCGCGAAATCGACCATCTGGTGCTGCGCATCGTCGACCTGGAGCGCATGCTGGCTTTTTACTGCGGTGCGCTGGGCTGTACGGTCGAGCGGCGGCAGGATGCCATCGGGCTGGTGCAACTGCGCGCCGGCAGCTCTTTGATCGATCTGGTGCCGGTCGACGGCAAGCTGGGACGCATGGGCGGCGCTCCGCCCGGTAGCGAAGGCCGCAATATGGACCACTTCTGCCTGCGCGTCGAGCCTTTCGACGAGGCGGCCATCCGTGGCCACCTGGCGGCGCATGGGGTGACGGCCGGCCAGGTGGAGTCGCGCTACGGCGCCGAGGGCGAGGGGCCGTCGATCTATCTCACCGATCCGGAAGGCAATATGGTCGAACTGAAAGGTGCGCCAGCGCAAGTGTAATGACGGATACTCATCTTCAGGGATACAATATGTTACGTTTCCCTGGAGATGATCTGTATGAAGCTTTCGCATGCCGCCGCCCTGATGCTTGTTCCCGCTTTGTGCGGATGTCAGCGCGCGCCGGCGGAAATCGACGTGCAGATGAAGTCGGCGACGTATTACGCCAAGCACCTGCAGGAAGCCACGCAGGTGGCCAACCGCTGCAACCAGCTCAACGAGCAGGAGCAGCGCCGGCTGAGTGCGCGCGACTACCAGGAATGGCAGATCTCGAACGAGTGGGTCAATTGCCAGACGGCGATCTCGGTGACGGACGCGGCTGCGCTGCGCGAGTCGGTGCTGAAGCAATCGCACACGCCGCAGGCGCCGCTGGACGGCAATGCCGCGCTAGCGCCGTAGGCCGAGGGCGCGGCGGCGGCCTGGCGGGTCCGACAGTACGCGGACGATGACGCTGAACGGGATATTCCTGCGTACCAAAAACTCCGACGCAAAAGCGCGCCCCCGGCTTTGCAGCAGGTTGACGCCCAATTCCACCACCTTCGATGTTTCCATATCCGGTCGCGATGACCGGTCTATCGTTTCCATAATGCCACCTCTCCATTTTCTGCGAAGGTAGCACGGAGCGGGGTACTTGTGCAGAGGCAACGATTTAATCGTGCGCGGCTATTCTATCTCCGCCTCAGGCGGCGCTGAACACCGCTTTCATTTGCTTTTTCATGCGCACGGCGGCCCAGAAGATGCCCAGCCAGTCGCGCCGGCTCAGCTTGGGACGGTGCAGGAAGACGTCGTATTCGGCGGCCTCGATCGCATCCAGGATGCGCAGCCCGCCTTGCACCACCATGCGCAGCTCGAAACCGATGCGGCCTTTCAGCCGTAGCGCCAGCGGGGCGCCGCTGAGCATCAGCGCGCGGGCGCGGTCCACCTCGAACTTCATCATCGAACGCCAGCGCGGGCGGGCGCTGGCGTGGTCCAGCGCGGCCGGCGAGATCGCATAGCGGTTCAAATCCTCCAGCGGAATGTAGATGCGCTCCTTGTGGATGTCGATCGCCACGTCCTGCAGGAAATTGATCAGTTGCAGCGCGGTGCAGATGGCGTCGGAGTCGCGGATGTTTTCCTCGTCGGCCTGGCCGTACAGATGCAGCATCAGGAAGCCGACCGGATTGGCCGAGCGTGCGCAGTAGTCCAGCAGCGCGTCGTAGGTGGCGTAGCGGCTCACCAGCACATCCTGCTTGAACGCCGACAGCAGCTCGTACAGCGGCTTGAGCGGCAGGTCATGGGCGCGCACCACCTGGGCCAGCCGCTCGAACATCGGCTCGTGGCCGGTGGCGCCGGCCTCGATGCGGGCCAGCGCGGCCTCGTAGGCGTTCAGCGCGGCCAGGCGTTGCTCGGGCGTGGCGTCGCCCTCATCGGCGAGATCGTCGGCGCTGCGGGCGAAGGCGTAGATCGCTTCCACCGCCGGCCGCAAGCGGCTCGGCAGCAAAATTGATGCAACAGGGAAATTTTCGTAGTGATCTACCGACATAAAACAGGGCCCAAAGCAAAATTTTAAAAATTAATGACGCGAAAGTCATTTGCAAACGGATTTGCTCGGCATATAATAAATTAACGGAAAGTCATTAATTTCCGAGCCGTAATAGTAGTGCCATCTACACTCCAGAGCAAGCTAAAGGAATACACCGTGGTCGCCTTTAAAAAACAGCGTCAGATTTCCCCCCTCATACTTAGCGTGCTGGCCGCCGCCGTGCTGGCCGGCTGTTCCAAGCCCGCCGAGAAAACCGAAGACATCCGCCCGGTGCGCGCCATCGTGCTCGCCAGCAGCGACGTCGATGTCAACGCCGAGTTTTCCGGCGAAGTGCGCGCCCGCGTGGAATCGCGCCTGGGCTTCCGCGTCGGCGGCAAGATCGTCGCCCGCAAGGTCGATGTCGGCACCCTGGTCAAGCATGGCCAGGTGCTGATGCAGCTCGATCCGCAGGACTTGCAGTTGTCCCAGGCCCAGGCGCTGGCCGGCCTGCGCGCCGCCGAGACCAACCGCGACCTGGCCAAGGCCGAGCTCAAGCGCTATCAGGAACTGCGCAGCAAGAACTTCGTCAGCCAGGCCGTGCTCGACGCCAAGGATTCTACCTACAAGGCGGCGCAAGCCAACGTCGACGCCGCGCAGGCTGCCTATCGCGGCCAGTCCAACCAGGCCGGCTACGCCAGTCTGGTGTCCGATGTTGACGGCGTGGTGACAGCGGTCGACGCCGAAGTCGGCCAGGTGGTGCAGCCGGGCACGCCGGTGGTGCGCGTGGCCCGCCAGGGCGAGAAGGAAATCGTCATCGGCCTGCCGGAAGACAAGGTCGAGACGCTGCGCCGCGTGCCGGACGTGCAGGTGCGCCTGTGGGCCGATCCGAAGAACACGGTGGCCGGCAAGATCCGCGAGATTTCGCCGGTGGCCGATCCGTCCACCCGCACTTACACTGTCAAGGTCTCCATCCCCGATTCGCTGGCCGAAGCCAAGCTGGGCATGACGGCCGTGGTGCAGTTCGCCTCCAAGACCGCGACGCCGCAGATCAAGGTGCCGCTGACGGCGCTGTACTATGAAAAATCGGCCTCGTCCGTGTGGGTGGTCGATGGCGGCGTGGTCAGGCTGGTGCCGGTGACGATCGCCGGCGCGGCCGGCAACGATATCGTGCTGGGCAGCGGCGTCAAGGCCGGCCAGACGGTGGTCACGGCCGGCGTCAACCTGCTCAAGCCGGGCCAGAAGGTCAAGATCCTCGGTAACGATTTGCCGGTGGCTCCAGTTGTTGCGGGGACCGCCAAATGAAGGACGGATTCAATCTCTCACGCTGGGCGCTGGAGCACATTCCGCTCACGCGCTACCTGATCGCCGTGCTGCTGATAGGCGGCATGCTCAGCTACTCCAACCTCGGCCAGGATGAAGACCCTCCGTTCACCTTCCGCGCGATGGTGGTGCGGGCCAACTGGCCGGGCGCGACCTCGCTGCAGATGGCCGAGCAGGTCACGGACAAGCTGGAGAAAAAACTGCAGGAAACGCCGGACATCGACGAGATCAGCAGCTACTCCAAGCCGGGCGAGACCACCATCATCTTGAAGCTGCGCGAATCGGCGCCGCCCAAGGAAGTGGCGCAATCCTGGTACCAAGTGCGCAAGAAGATCGGCGACATCCGCGGCACCTTGCCGCCGGGCGTGCAGGGGCCGTTCTTCAACGATGAATTCGGCGATACCTACGGTTCGATCTTCGCGCTGTCGGGCGACGGCTTCACCTATGCCGAGATGAAGGACTACGCCGACTTCGTGCGCCAGCAGCTGCTGGGCGTGCCGCTGGTGTCCAAGGTCGAGCTGTTCGGCGTGCAGGACGAGAAGATCAACATCGAGTTCTCGCACAAGAAGTTCGCCCAGCTGGGCATACCGATCGAAGCCATCGCCAACCAGATCGCCACCCAGAACACGGTGGAAGCGACCGGCGTGCTGGTGACGCCGACCGACAACCTGCAAGTGCGCGTGACCGGTGCGCTGAAGACCGTCAAGGACCTGGAAGAGCTGGAGCTGCGCGCCAACGGCACCACCTTCCGCCTGGGCGACTTCGCGACCATCAAGCGCCTGTACCAGGACCCGCCCGGCAACAAGATGCGCTTCAACGGCAAGGAAGTGATCGGCCTGGGCGTGTCCATGGAAAAGGGCGGCAACATCATCCAGCTCGGCAAGCACATGGAGAAGACCGTGGCCGCGATGAAGGCCAAGCTGCCCGTCGGTATCGAGCTGGAGCGCGTTTCCGACCAGCCTGAAGCGGTCAAGGCCTCGGTGGGCGAGTTCGTGCACACGCTGATCGAAGCGGTGCTGATCGTGCTGGCCGTCAGCTTCGTCGCGCTGGGCCTGCATAGCAAGCCCAAGCTGCGCCTGGACGTGCGTCCCGGCCTGGTGGTGGCGCTGACCATCCCGCTGGTGCTGTCCGTGACCTTCCTGTGCATGCGCATGCTGGACATCGACCTGCACAAGATTTCGCTGGGCGCGCTGATCATCGCGCTGGGCCTGCTGGTGGACGACGCCATCATCGCCGTCGAAATGATGGTGCGCAAGATGGAGGAGGGCATGTCGCGCTTCGACGCCGCCACCTTCGCCTACACCTCGACCGCGATCCCGATGCTGACCGGCACGCTGATCACGGTGGCGGGCTTCCTGCCGATCGGCCTGGCCAAATCGGCGGCCGGCGAGTACACCTTCTCGCTGTTCTCGGTCAACGCGCTGGCGCTGGTGATCTCGTGGGTGGTGGCGGTGGTGTTCACGCCCTACATCGGCTACGTGCTGCTGAAGGTCAAGCCGCACGCCGATGGCGGCAGCGAGCACGACCTGTTCGACACGCCGGGCTTCCGCAAGTTCCGCGCCGTGGTCAACTGGTGCGTCGAGTACCGCAAGACCACCATCGTCGCCACGCTGGTGATCTTCGCGCTGGGCGTGTACGGCTTCAAGTTCATCGAGAAGCAGTTCTTCCCGGACTCCAGCCGTCCCGAGCTGATGGTCGAGCTGTGGACGCCGGAAGGCACGACCTTCAGCGCCAACGAGGCGCAGGTGAAGAAGTTCGAAGCCTTCATCCGCAAGCAGGAGGGCGTGGTCAGCGTGACCAGCTACGTGGGCACCGGTTCGCCGCGCTTCTACCTGCCGCTGGACCAGATCTTCCCGCAGACTAACGTGTCGCAGATCGTCGTGCTGCCGAAGGACCTGCACGCCCGCTCCGTGCTGCGCGACAAGATCGTCGACATCTTCAAGCACGACTTCCCGGAGGTGCGCGGCCGCGTCAAGCTGCTGCCGAACGGGCCGCCGGTGCCGTATCCGGTGCAGTTCCGCGTCACCGGCGGCGAAGTGGACAAGGTGCGCGCCATCGCCGACCAGGTCAAGGACATCATGCGCGCCAACCCGAACACGCTGGGCGTCAACGACAACTGGAATGAATCGATCAAGGTGCTGCGCCTCGACCTGGACCAGGACAAGATGCGCGCGCTGGGCGTGACGTCACAGACCGTGATGCGGGCCGCGAACACCATCCTGTCGGGCACCACGATTGGCCAGTTCCGCGAGGACATCAAGCTGATCGACATCCAGATCCGCCAGCCCATCGAGGAGCGCAACACCATCTCGATCCTGAACGACACGAATATCCCTACCGCCAGCGGCAAGTCGGTGCCGATCAGCCAGCTGGCCCGCGCCCACTTCGTGTGGGAGCCGGGCGTGGTGTGGCGCGAAGGACGCGAATGGGCGATCACCGTGCAGTCCGATGTGGCCGACAATATCCAGGGCCCGACCGTGTCCGGCCAGATCGATCCGAAGCTGAAGGAACTGCGCGACAAGCTGCCTGCCGGCTACGCCATCACCGTCAAGGGCGCGGCGGCCGACAGCGGCACGGCGGAAGCGTCGATCGCGGCCAACCTGCCGCTGGCGATCTTCATCATCTTCACCTTGCTGATGCTGCAGCTGCACAGCTTCTCGCGGGCGCTGCTGGTATTCCTGACCGGCCCGCTGGGCGTGGCGGGCGCGGCGATGGCGCTGCTGGTGCTGGGCCGTCCGCTGGGCTTCGTGGCCAACCTGGGCATCATCGCGCTGTTCGGCATGATCATCCGCAACTCGGTGATCCTGGTCGACCAGATCGAGCAGGACATCAAGGCCGGCCACGATCCGTGGACCGCGATCGTCGAGTCGGCGGTGCGTCGTTGCCGCCCGATCATCCTGACGGCTGCCGCCGCGGCGCTGGCGATGATACCGTTGTCGCGCTCGGTGTTCTGGGGGCCGATGGCGGTGGCCATCATGGGCGGCCTGATCCTGGCTACCGCGCTGACGCTGCTGTTCCTGCCGGCCTTGTACGCCGCCTGGTTCAGGGTTAAAAAACCACAACCCCGTCCCGGCGCTTAGCCAAGGCTGGAAAACAACGGCGGATTCCGGATGCGGAATCCGCCGTTGTTTGTTGTGTATCAAACGCTTGGCGTAAGCTCATCGGAAGTAGCCAGAGCCATCCTTGACACCCTCGGTTTCATATCCTAAGTTGGTCTAGCCATTGTCTAAATTGCCTTTTTAATTTCCTTCCGTGCAATTTTTTTGCGGTGGCCGTCGTGCGAGGTTGCCGGTCGGTGCGCAAAGCAAGTTCGAGTTGTGGGTAATTGTTGCGGTATGCCATCCGGTATTGCTACTAACTATTATTCGAGAACTAAAATGAACAGCAAAAACAGGGGATCTGCTCTACTTGTGGCATTGGTTTTTGCCACGTTTTCAACCTCAGCGCTGGCCGGGCTTGTTACCGGCAGTGTGAATGTCTCCGGCACGCGCACCACGCCGGCCTACGGCGACGCGGACCTGAAGGATAACGCCGGCAACCCCGGCCCCTTCGGCCCCTTCAGCTGGAACTACAGCTACACGCGCAGCTTCGACGGCAAGAAACTGGAGAAGGACATCCAGATCGACTTCAGCTTCGACGCCGGGCTCAACTACACGGCCGCCCAGAAGGCCGCCTATATCAATGCTGCCAAGGCCGGGGTCTCGTCCGTGTGGGACAACAAGTTTGCGGTCAAGGACGGCAGTACCGGCCAGGTGATACCCATCTTCGTGGCGGTGACGACGGACGGCCCGTTCAACCAGAAGGTCCAGGTGCATGCCGGTCCCGGGCGTTCCGACATGCTGAACTGGTACACCGGGGATAGCGCCAGCGTCAACGCCCATGAAGTCGGGCACATGATGGGCTTGTTCGACGAGTATATCGGCGGCGCGGTCGATAAATATCCGAATCCGACGCTGTCGGACGACGGGTTGATGGGCTTGGGCGCGCTCAACGCCAATCCGGTCATGTATCCGCGGTACTATCAACAGTATTACGATTACATCAAGCAGCTGAATCCGGACACGCCATTTACGCTGGTCGCGGTGCCGGAGCCATCGGAGGCGGTGTTGCTGTTGTGCGGCGGGGTGTTCTTCTTGATGGGGATGTATGGACGCAAACGTCAAGGGTAGGGCGGTGATCCTGGCGGCCTTGCTGGCCGCCGCGTGCGCGGCGCCCGGGCGGGTCGCCGCGTCGCGTGCGGCCGGGGTGTTGGAAGAAGGGCGGGCTCAAGTGGATCAGCTGGCGGCGATTACCTTACGCGATGTGCATCCGCTGCATGGCGGCCAAGTCATCTACCTGGCGGCCGACGGCAGCGGCTATTGCCAACTGGTGTCGAGGTTGCCCGACGTCGCGGCGCTGGCCGAGAAGCGTTATCGGCTGGCGGTGCCGGCCGATGCGATGGCCCGCTTGCGCAGCCTGGCCGCCGCCCACGCGGCGGCGCCCATCGCCTCCAGCAGCGCCCCCGGCCTGCCGGATGCGTCCCGGCCGCGCATCTCGGTACGCCTGGCGTCCGGCCGCAGCGTGGACGTCAGCCGCTGGCAGCACGACCACAACGCCGAGTTCGACGACTTGTACCAGGCCTTGCTGGCCGTGGCGCAAACGGCGGCGACGCAACAACCACTGAGCCAGGGCCGTTTCGAGCCGAATTGGGTTCCCGATGGCTTTCAAGGGCGTTGAGCGGGGCGCCGCGTCGTGATTTGGCTAAATAATAGGGTCGGTTTTCGAAGAAATTAGACAAAGAATGGCGGAATGTTGGCGACATATTAAAAATCGTCACATTTCGCCGAAAAACCCGTTAAAATACCGCGTTGAAGTTGAAAGCTCTCGCCTATGGCGGGATGGGGCGACCGTTTTCACTTACGGGTCGCCCTTTGCTTTTGTGCAAACATGCCGCGAGGATGGCGAAATTGGTAGACGCACCAGGTTTAGGTCCTGACGCCAGCAATGGTGTGGGGGTTCGAGTCCCCCTCCTCGCACCAACTGTATTACTATTTTTTTGGACGATTTTTACATGGCAACTGCAGTCGAAACCTTAGGCAAACTCGAACGTCGTATCACGATCTCCTTCCCGCTGACCGAGGTCCGCGCTGAAGTTGAGAAGCGTCTGAAAGTGCAAGCCAAATCGGCTAAGGCACCAGGCTTCCGTCCGGGTAAAGTTCCTATGAAAATGGTCGCAGCACAATACGGTTATCAGATCGAGACCGAAGTGCTGAACGATAAAGTTGGCCGCGCCTTCAACGATGCCGCCAACGCAGCCGAACTGCGCGTAGCGGGCTACCCGCGCATCGAGCCTAAGGAAGAGTCGCCAGAAGGCGTCCTGACCTTCGACGCGACCTTCGAAATCTACCCGGAAGTGGTCGTTGGCGACCTGACCACCGTGGAAATCGAAACCGTCAAGGCTGACGTGTCGGAAACCGAAATCGACAAAACCATTGAAATCCTGCGCAAGCAGCGCGTGCACTTCCACACCAAGGGTGAAGCTGGCGAGCACGGCGACGGCGGCGCAGCAATCGCAGCCAATGGCGACCGCGTGACCGTGGACTTCGTCGGCTCGATCGACGGCGTGGAATTCCCAGGCGGCAAAGCTGAAGACTACGCTTTCGTGCTGGGCGAAGGCCGCATGCTGCCAGAATTCGAAGCAGCCACCGTCGGCCTGAAAGTCGGCGAAGCCAAGACCTTCCCACTGGCTTTCCCAGAGGACTACCATGGTAAAGACGTTGCCGGCAAAACCGCATCGTTCACCATCACCCTGAAAAAACTGGAATGGGCGCACCTGCCGGAAGTCGACGGCGAATTCGCCAAGTCGCTGGGCGTGGCCGATGGCGACGTCGCTAAAATGCGCGAAGACATCAAAGTCAACCTGGAACGCGAAGTTGCCGGCCGTGTCAAAGCCCGCAACAAGGAAGCCGTGATGGAAGCGCTGGTGAAAACCGCGACCCTGGACGTGCCACAAGCCCTGATCGCCCAAGACACCGAGCGTCTGGCTGAAATGACCCGTCAAGACATGGCTCAGCGCGGCATGAACGTCAAGGACATCCCGTTCCCACCAGAACTGTTCGCAGAAAAAGCCGAGCGTCGCGTACGCCTGGGCCTGATCCTGTCGCAACTGGTCGGCGAGAACAAGCTGCAAGCCCAGCCTGAACAAGTCAAAGCGCAAGTTGAAGACTTCGCTCAGAGCTACGAAGACCCGCGCGAAGTGCTGAAGTACTACTACAGCGACCGTCGTCGTCTGGCTGAAGTCGAAGCCCTTGTATTGGAAGAAAACGTCGTTAACTACGTCCTGGGCCTGTCGAAAACTTCGTCCAAGGTTGTGGCCTTCGACGAACTGATGGGAAGCAACGCACAAGCGTAATCCAGTTCTGGGCCGGACGATGTGAAGAATTGATGTAAGATTCGAATCTCCGGCCTCTAGCTGCTTCACAAGGAAATGGAATGACTGGTATGAACCGTAATCCGGCGCTGGACACTGAAATGCTCGGCCTGGTGCCGATGGTGGTCGAACAGAGCGGCCGCGGCGAACGCTCCTATGATATCTACTCGCGCCTGCTGAAGGAGCGTGTGATCTTCATGGTCGGTCCCGTCAACGACCAGATGGCGAACCTGATCGTCGCCCAGTTGCTGTTCCTGGAAAGCGAAAATCCGGACAAGGATATCTCGCTGTACATCAATTCCCCAGGCGGTTCGGTTTCGGCCGGCCTGGCGATCTTCGATACGATGCAGTTCATCAAGCCCGACGTGTCGACGCTGTGCACCGGCATGGCCGCCTCCATGGGCGCCTTCCTGCTCGCAGCCGGCGCCAAGGGCAAGCGTTTCTCGCTGCCGAACTCGCGCATCATGATCCATCAACCCTCGGGCGGCTCGCAGGGCATGGCTTCGGATATCGAAATCCAGGCCAAGGAAATCCTGTACCTGCGCCACCGTCTGAACTCGATCATGGCCGAGCGCACGGGTCAAACCGTCGAGCAGATCGCCAAAGACACGGATCGTGATCGTTTCATGTCGGCGGAAGAGGCGGTAGAGTACGGTTTGATCGACAAAATGTTGTCCAACCGGGCTTGATGCTTCCTTCGCAGCATTGCTGAAAAAACGCCCGGGCGATTAATCGTTCGGGCGTTTCGTTTTTATTTCGGGTAGCATGTAGTCATAGGCGGACTTTTCCGGACGCTGTTAGTTCGATTCACGTGCTTCCTGGCAACAGCCAAGCCATTCTGTAACCCAAAGAAAACTGCCCCATGTCAGACAAAAAATCCTCCAGCGGCGAAAAATTACTGTACTGCTCGTTTTGCGGCAAGAGCCAGCACGAGGTAAAGAAACTCATCGCCGGCCCGTCGGTCTTCATCTGCGACGAATGCATCGACCTGTGCAACGACATCATCCGCGATGAAACCTCGGCCATCGAGTCGGTCACGGGCGCCAAGTCGGACCTGCCGACCCCGCACGAAATCAAGGACTTGCTGGACCAGTACGTCATTGGCCAGCAAACGGCCAAGCGCATCCTGTCGGTGGCGGTGTACAACCACTACAAGCGCCTCAAGCACCTGGGCAAGAAAGACGACATCGAACTGGCCAAGAGCAACATCCTGCTGGTCGGTCCTACCGGCTCCGGCAAGACCCTGCTGGCCCAGACCCTGGCGCGCATGCTGAACGTGCCGTTCGTCATCGCCGACGCCACCACGCTGACCGAAGCGGGCTACGTGGGCGAAGACGTCGAGAATATCATCCAGAAACTGTTGCAGAGCTGCAACTACGATGTGGAAAAAGCCCAGCGCGGCATCGTCTACATCGATGAGATCGACAAGATCTCGCGCAAGTCGGACAATCCGTCGATCACCCGCGACGTGTCGGGCGAGGGCGTGCAGCAGGCGCTGTTGAAACTGATCGAAGGTACGATGGCGTCGGTGCCGCCGCAAGGCGGCCGCAAGCATCCTAACCAGGACTTCGTGCAGATCGACACCACCAACATCATGTTCATCTGCGGCGGCGCGTTCGACGGCCTGGCCAAGGTCATCTCGAATCGTTCGGAAAAATCCGGCATCGGTTTCTCGGCCAGCGTGAAGAGCAAGAAAGAGCGCAGCGCCAGCGACGTCCTGCTGGAAGCGGAACCGGAAGATCTGATCAAGTTCGGCCTGATTCCCGAGCTGGTGGGCCGCCTGCCGGTGGTCGCCACGCTGTCGGAACTGACCGAAGAGGCGCTGATCCAGATCCTGGTCGAGCCGAAGAACGCACTGGTCAAACAGTACGCCAAGCTGCTGGACATGGAAGGCGCTGAGCTGGAAATTCGTCCTGCGGCACTGCATGCCATCGCCAAGAAAGCGCTGGCCCGCAAGACCGGCGCGCGCGGCCTGCGTTCGATCCTGGAACACGCGCTGCTCGATACGATGTACGAATTGCCAAATGAAACCAATGTCACCAAAGTGGTTATTGATGAGAATACCATCACCAGTGGCGCAAAACCTTTATTGATCTACCAAGACCAGGCCAAAGCGTCTGGTGAGAATTAAATAACTTGTGCACACTTACCCCACTCAGCAGAAAAATTCATTTCGCATCCGTGGGGCAAGGCGGTACAATTTAAATCAATAAAAGAATGCAGGCTTCATTCGGAAAGCCACACGTGACAGCATCGTTTGTCACGCGTGGCTTTTTTATTTGACGCGTTTTTTTAGAACATGATTGGCTTCGTTGAAAATACTCTTTTTTAGGAGAATTATTTCTTGCAGGTCGGTCTTGTGATTCGGCGAAACAGCGCCCACATCATAATCACGCTTTCACATAAGGTACGCCATGACAACTTCCAAATTAACTGAGCAAACTCAACTGCCGTTATTGCCGCTGCGGGACGTTGTAGTTTTCCCGCATATGGTGATACCGCTGTTCGTAGGGCGCCCAAAATCGATCAAGGCGCTGGAAGCGGCTATGGAGCAGGGCAAGAGCATCATGCTTGCCGCGCAAAAAGCTGCAGCCAAGGACGAACCTTCTGCTTCCGATATCTACGAGATCGGCTGCGTGGCCAATATTCTGCAAATGCTGAAACTGCCGGACGGCACCGTCAAGGTGCTGGTCGAGGGCGCTCAGCGCGCACGCATCAACCGCATCACCGACGCACCGACGCACTTCATCGCCGATCTGACGCCGCTCGATTCCGAGCTGGGCGACGATTCGGAGATCGAAGCCATGCGCCGCGCCATCGTTCAGCAGTTCGACCAGTACGTCAAGCTGAACAAAAAGATCCCGCCTGAAATTCTCGCTTCGCTGTCGGGCATCGACGACGCCGGCCGCCTGGCCGACACCGTCGCCGCGCACCTGCCGCTGAAGCTTGAGCAGAAACAGGTGATCCTGGAGATCTTCAGCGTGGCCAAACGCCTGGAGCACCTGCTGGGCCAGCTGGAAGGCGAACTCGATATCCTGCAGGTCGAGAAGCGCATCCGTGGCCGCGTCAAGCGCCAGATGGAAAAGTCGCAGCGCGAGTACTACCTGAACGAACAAGTCAAAGCCATCCAGAAGGAACTGGGCGAGGGCGAGGACGGCGCCGACCTGGACGAGCTGGAGAAAAAGGTCGCGCTGGCCAAGATGCCGAAAGAGGCATTGGACAAGGCCACCGCCGAGCTGAAAAAACTCAAGCTGATGTCGCCGATGTCGGCCGAAGCCACCGTCGTGCGCAACTACATCGACACGCTGGTCAGCCTGCCATGGAAGAAAAAATCCAAGGTCAATAACGACCTGTCGAACGCCGAGAAAGTGCTGGAAGGCGATCACTACGGCCTGGACAAGGTCAAGGAACGCATCCTGGAATACCTCGCGGTGCAACAACGCGTCGACAAGCTGAAAGCGCCTATCCTGTGCTTCGTCGGTCCTCCTGGCGTGGGTAAGACCTCGCTGGGCCAGTCCATCGCCCGCGCCACGAACCGCAAGTTCGTACGCATGGCGCTGGGCGGCGTGCGCGACGAAGCCGAGATCCGCGGCCATCGTCGTACCTACATCGGCTCGATGCCGGGCAAGGTGCTGCAATCGCTGGCCAAGGTCGGCGTGCGCAATCCGCTGTTCCTGCTGGACGAGATCGACAAGATGGGCGCGGACTTCCGCGGCGATCCATCGTCGGCCCTGCTGGAGGTGCTGGATCCTGAACAGAACCACACCTTCTCGGATCACTACATCGAAGTCGACTTCGACCTGTCCGATGTGATGTTCGTGGCGACGTCGAACTCGTACAACATCCCGCCGGCGCTGCTGGACCGCATGGAAGTCATCCGCCTGTCCGGCTACACGGAAGACGAGAAGACCAGCATCGCCCAGCGCTACCTGCTGCCTAAGCAGATCAAGAACAACGGTCTGAAGGAAGACGAGATTTCGGTGGCCGAGTCGGCGTTGCGCGACATCATCCGCTACTACACCCGTGAAGCCGGCGTGCGTTCGCTGGAACGCGAAGTGTCGAAGATCTGCCGCAAGGTAGTGAAGATGCTGCTGCTGAAGAAGTCGGACAAGAAAGTGGCCGTCACCAACAAGAACCTCGACAAGTTCCTGGGCGTGCGCCGCTACGACTTCGGCGTGGCCGAGAAAGACAACCAGATCGGCCAGGTGGTCGGCCTGGCATGGACCGAAGTGGGCGGCGATCTGCTGACCATCGAAGCCGTGCAGATGCCGGGCAAGGGCGGCGTGATCCGCACCGGCACCCTGGGCGACGTGATGAAGGAGTCGATCGAGGCAGCCCGCACCGTGGTGCGCAGCCGCGCCAATCGTCTCGGCATCAAGAACGAAGTGTTCGAGAAGAGCGACATCCACATCCACGTGCCGGAAGGCGCAACGCCGAAAGACGGTCCTTCGGCCGGCGCCGCGATGACGGTGGCGATGGTGTCGGTGTTCACGGGCATTCCGGTCCGCGCCGACGTGGCGATGACGGGCGAAATCACGCTGCGCGGCGAAGTGCTGCCGATCGGCGGCCTGAAAGAGAAACTGCTGGCGGCCCAGCGCGGCGGCATCAAGACCGTGCTGATCCCTGAGCAGAACGTCAAGGACCTGGCCGACATTCCGGACAACGTCAAAAACAAACTGGAGATCGTCCCAGTGCGTTGGATCGACAAAGTACTGGAAATCGCCCTGGAACGCATGCCGGAAGCGCTGACGGAAACCGCTCCGGTGGAAGCCGTAGCCGCAGCAGCCGCCAAGACAGACGGCCAAACGGAAGTGGTAAAACATTAAGTTTTGCTGGTGATTAGTAGAGTTGTTGTACAAACAGGCGCTTTTATGGCGCCTGTTTGTTATTTCACCCCGATTTTCTATGGTGCAGCGCTTGACACAGGGGCGGGCTGGCTTGTTTAATACGGCCTGAGATTTTTCTCGGCCTGGATACGGTATTCAACTGCCGTTATCTACGAGCTAAAACGATATAACCTTTGTGACGGGGAATTGCTTTGAATAAGACTGAATTGATCGACCATATTGCTACCACCGCTGATATCTCGAAAGCGGCTGCTGCACGCGCACTCGACGCGGTGATCGACGGCGTTACCACCACCCTGCAAAAGAACGACAGCGTCACCCTGGTCGGCTTTGGCACCTTCTCCGTGAGCGAACGCGCTGCCCGTACCGGCCGCAATCCGCGCACCAAAGAAGAGATCACCATCGAGGCAGCTAAAGTTCCTAAATTTAAAGCTGGTAAAGCTTTGAAAGATGCTGTAAACTAACGGACTTCAGTGAGCAGCAAGCAGTAAAGTTGCTCACTAAAGGCAAAACGGGCGGTTAGCTCAGTTGGTAGAGCGGAGCCCTTACAAGGCTTAGGTCGGGAGTTCGAGCCTCTCACCGCCCACCAGTTTTGCAAGTAGTAAAGGTAGTACCCAGTGTTTTGTTGGAGCGGTAGTTCAGTTGGTTAGAATACCGGCCTGTCACGCCGGGGGTCGCGGGTTCGAGTCCCGTCCGCTCCGCCAACAAAATACGATATAGAGTTTGACCAAGGAGCGGTAGTTCAGTTGGTTAGAATACCGGCCTGTCACGCCGGGGGTCGCGGGTTCGAGTCCCGTCCGCTCCGCCAAGAACAAGATACCCCGCAGCTAATATTAGCTGCGGGGTTTTTCTTTTTCCGGCCCATATTAATTCGCCATCCCTTCCTTGAATATCCCGCTCGCGGATAAATATATCGTTTGGAAACAGATGTTTGCTTTTGGCATCGTTCGGCCGGTGCCGGCGGAAATTTTGTTGCCGAGCGTTGCAGCGTGACCGTTTTGCCAATGATTTACTCTTGCTATAGAGGGGTGTGCGCTGTAAAATCCGGCAACCGGAATTGGCGAACGCGAGTTCGCCTTTTTTGTATGTGCAAGTTCCACTCAATCCGAATTGGCAGACCATGTTTGAATTTATTCGTACCCATCAACGTTTGATGCAGATTCTCCTGGCGATTATTATCGTCCCGTCGTTCGCATTTGTCGGCCTCGGTAGTTACAAGGGTTTCGGCGAGGATGCCAATACGATCGCCAAGATCGACGGCAAGCCGCTGACCCAGCAGGAATTCGATACCGCCGTGCGCAACCAGCTGGACACCTACCGCCAGCGTCTGGGCGCGCAGTTCGACCAGAAGATGTTCGACACCCCTGAATTCAAGCAAAACATCCTCGACCAGCTGATCGCCGAGCGCGCAGTGGCCGCGGAAGTTGTGCATGCGAACCTGAACGTCAGCGATGTCCAGCTGCAGAAGGTCATCAAGGAGCAGTTCGGCGGCGAAGGCGCCTTCGACATGGAGCGCTACAAGGCCATCCTGTCCGCGCAAGGCATGACGCCGAGCATGTACGACCAGCGCCTGCGCCACGACTTGGCGCTGCAACAGCTGGGCAACGCCATCCAGGCCACCGGCTTCGCGCCGCGCGCCGTGGCCAAGACCCTGTCCGACATCGGCGCGCAGGAGCGCGAGGTGCAGGAACTGCTGCTGCCGGTCGCCGATTTCGTGCCGCAGGTGAAAATCACCGACGACATGGTCAAAGCCTACTACGACAAGAACGCCAAGTTCTTCGAAGTGCCTGAGCAGGCCAAGATCGAATACGTGGTCTTCAACAGCGACGCCGTCATGAGCCAGGTGTCCGTCACCGACGCCGACGTCGCCGCCTACTACGAAGCCAACAAAGCCGGTTTCGCCACCCCTGAAAGCCGCCGCGCCGCGCACATCCTGATCGCGCTGAAGAAGGGCGCCAACGCCGCTGAAACCGCCGCCGCCAAGGCCAAGGCCGACGCCATCGTGGCCGAACTGCGCAAGACCCCGGGCGACTTCGCCAAGGTCGCCAAGGCCAAGTCGGAAGACCCGGTATCGGGCGAGCAGGGCGGCGATCTGGATATCGTCACCAAGGGTACGCTGCCGGCGCCGGTCGAAGCGGCCGTGCTGAAGCTGAAACAGGGCGAGATCAGCGATGCCGTGCAGTCGGACTTCGGGTTCCACGTGCTGACCGTGACCGCGCTGAAACCAGCCGTCGTCAAGCCGCTGGACGAAGTGAAAACCGAAGTGGCTGAAACGCTGAAGAAACAGAAAGCCGCCAAGAAGTATTCGGAGATGGCTGAAGCCTTCACCAACACCGTCTACGAGCAGTCCGACAGCCTGAAACCGGTTGCCGACAAGCTGGGCCTGAAGATCGAAACCGCCGCCAACGTCTCGCGCGCGCCGTCGCCGATGGCCGGTCCTGCGCCGTACAACAACGCCAAGTTCCTGGCTGCGCTGTTCTCCAACGAGTCGATCAGCAGCAAGCGCAACACGGAAGCGGTCGAGACCGCACCGAGCACGCTGGTAGCCGGCCGTATCGTCGAGTTCAAGGCCGCCAGCAAGCGTCCCCTGGCCGAAGTCGATGCCGCGATCCGCCAACGCGTGACGATGGAAGAAGCCGCCAAGCTGGCCGCCAAGACCGGCGCCGAGAAACTGGCCGCGTTCAAGAAATCCGGCGACGCTACCGGTTTCGCCGCCGCCAAGCTGGTGTCCCGTGCCAAGCCTGAAGGCGTGAACGGCCTGGCCATGCAGGAAGTGATGAAGGCCGATACCGCCAAGCTGCCAGCCTACGTTGGCGTGGACGTGCCTGGCATGGGCTACGGCATCTACCGCATCGGCAAGGTGCAGCAGCCTGCGGTGCAGGACGAAGCGCGCCGCAAGTCGGAAGCGGAACAGATCAGCAACATCGTTGCCCAGCAAGAGATGCATGACTACATCGAACTGCTGAAGCAAAAGGCCAAGGTCAAGGTTTTGAAACCGATCACAAAAACCACAGTTGTTGAAGTCAAGTAATTGAGTTTTCCGGGAAGCGCAGCGCGCTTCCCGGCTCCGCAACACCCCTTCCTCCTATGGCGCCCCACGCCATTCCCCAAGTAGTTTCCGCACCGCCATTCTCTTCATTGTTGATAGTAAGTTGGTGTTTTTGAATAATTAATTGACATCTAAATTTGGCAGGTGTAACTTTGGCTGGCGCACTTAGCTCTTCAGTACGCGTTAGGTTTCCACTTTCTTACCGGGGAAAAAATGAAACTAAAATCGTTCTTAATCGGGACTGTGCTGGCGGCCACCTCGATGACAAGTTACGCCGCCGTCGGCGATAGCCAGAGTGTGGGTGTTACCCTGTACGGTACCCCTGCAACGGGCTATAGCACGAACTTCGGGCTGACGCATTTGGTGGTCGGCACGTTTACCGATGTCTTTACCTTCAGCCCATCCGTAGGTCCGAGCCTGTTGAATGTCTGGGTGCAGACCATGAATTTGGGCGGCAACCACGATATCGACTTCGTCTCGGCGGATCTGAACGGCAATGCCTTGACGTTCACGCCAGCGGGTGGTTTCGAGGCTGGCTGGCTGGATCCTACCTTCGTCAGCGGTCCGCTGGTATTGACGGTCAACGGTATCTCGAACAGCGTCACCGCCAGCTACAGCGGCACGCTGAACGTCGATCCCGTGCCGGAGCCTGAAACCTACCTGATGATGCTGGGTGGCCTGGGTATCCTGTCCTACATCGGTCGTCGCCGAAAACAAAGCTAAAAAAAACAGTAGCACCGCGCGCTAAAAACGCAACTCAAGCGAAGCCCCGACAGTTGGAAGCCGACTCTCGGGGCTTGGTGTTTTCAGGGCGCGAGGATCAGTGCGGCGGCCTGGAAGGCGGCGGCGTCGATGTCTTCGAGTTCCAGCGGCAGCGCCTGGCCGTAGCGGACGAAATTACGGTCGATCGATCGCAGGTAGGCCGGATCGTAGTGGTCGGCCAGCAGCTCTTCCACCAGCGCCGGGATCGCGCCTTCCACAGCCATGGCCTGCCAGCGCTTGATCTTGTCGCGGCCGTGCAGTGGCACCAGGAACTCCAGCTGCTCGTTGAGCGAGGCCGGGCTCTCGGTGAAATGCGCGTAGTCCGCCATCAGCAGGCGCACGCGGTTGGCGCGCGACAGCGTCAGCGCGATGCAGTCGGAGGCGCGCATGGCCTCCATCAGCGCGGCCGGCACGCGCAGGTTGCCGACCTTCTTGCTTTCCGATTCGACGAACACCGGCTGCGCCGGATCGAAGCGGCGCAGCGTATTCCAGATCGCGCTCTCGAAGGCTTTCTGGCTGGGCTGCGGATGGCTGGGCAGGTGGCCCAGCACCGAGCCGCGGTGTGCGGCCAGCTGCTCCAGGTCCAGCACTTGCGCGCCGTTCGCATGCAGCACTTCCAGCAGGCGGCTCTTGCCGCTGCCGGTGGTGCCGCAGATGACCTTGAAGTTCAGCGCCGGCGGCTGTTCCAGCGCGGCGTTGACGTGGGCGCGGAAGGCCTTGTAGCCGCCGTCCAGCTGCACCACCGGCCAGCCTATCTTGGCCAGGATGTGGGCCATCGAGCCGCTGCGGTTGCCGCCGCGCCAGCAGTAGACCAGCGGCCGCCATTCGCGCGGCTTGTCCAGCCACAGCGCCTCGATGTGGGCGGCGATATTTTTCGCCACCAGCGCGGCGCCGACCTTCTTCGCTTCGAAGGAGTTGACCTGCTTGTACATGGTGCCGACGCGGATGCGCTGCTCGTCGTCCAGCACCGGCGCGTTGATGGCGCCGGGCAGGTGGTCGAGCGCGTACTCCGCCGGGCTGCGGGCGTCGATGATGGCGTCGAAGCTGTCGAGCTGCCGGAGCGCGTCGTCGAAACTCAGGATTTCTGGATACTTCATTTTGCCTTGATGCTTTTCTGCAAAACCGGCCAGATATTGGCCAGGATGGTGGTGTGGGCTTCGGCCAGCGGGTGCAGGCGGTCGGGCTGGAACAGCTGCGGCTTGTCGGCGACCCCGTCGAGCATGAACGGCACCAGCGGCGCCTTGATCTCCTTGCTCAAGCTGCCGTACATGGCGAAGAATTTGTCGGCGTAGTCGCGGCCGTAGTTGGGCGGCATGCGCATGCCGATCAACATCACGCGGGCGTCGGCCTTGGCGGCGGCATCGGCCATCGCGCGCAGATTGGTTTCGGCGGCGGCCACCGGCAGGCCGCGCAGGCCGTCGTTGGCGCCCAGTTCGATCACCACCAGCGCCGGCTTGTACTTTTGCAGCAGCGCCGGCAGGCGTGAACGGCCGCCGCTGGTGGTCTCGCCGCTGACGCTGGCGTTGACCACGGTGGCGTCGATCTTCTGCGCCTTGAGCTTTTGCTCGGCCAGCGCGACCCAGCCGGCGCCGCGCGCCAGGCCGTATTCGGCCGACAGGCTGTCGCCGAGCACCAGCACGGTTTTTGGTGCAGAATAGGCGCTCGCCGCCGATAACAGCAGCAGTGCCGACAAAGCCTGTACACTCAGTTTTTTCGATAAACCGTTTTTCCAACCATCTAACACATTCAGCATGCCTGATTTCCCTAAAGCGTCTTCCAATTTTATGCCGGATGGTCCGGGCTTGGCGGCCAGTGCCGCAGCGGCGCCGCAGTCCGGCACGCAGCCGGCCATCACCGTCCAGGGGCTGGCCAAGCGCGTGGCCGACGCCAGCGGCGAACTGACGATCTTGCACGAGGTGGATTTTACCGTGCAAAAAGCCGAGACGCTCGCCATTGTAGGCGCTTCCGGCTCCGGCAAGTCGACTTTGCTCGGTCTGCTCGCGGGGCTCGATACGCCCAGCGCGGGCAAGGTGATGCTCGATGGCGTCGATATCTATGCGCTGGACGAGGATGGTCGCGCCGCGCTGCGCAAGGAAAAGCTGGGCTTCGTGTTCCAGTCCTTCCAGCTGCTGGCGCATCTGACGGCGCTGGAGAACGTCATGCTGCCGCTGGAACTGCGCGGCGCCCACCATGCGCGCGAGCAGGCCGAGTCCATGCTGGAGCGGGTGGGGCTGTCGAGCCGCTTGAAGCACTATCCCAAATACCTGTCCGGCGGCGAGCAGCAGCGCGTGGCGCTGGCGCGCGCCTTCGTCACCGAACCGCCGCTGCTGTTCGCCGACGAGCCCACCGGCAGCCTGGACGCCGCCACCGGCGAAGCCGTCATCAGGCTGATGTTCGACCTGAATCGCCAGCACGGGTCGACGCTGGTGCTGGTCACGCACGACCAGTCGATGGCGCAGCGTTGCGGCCGCACCATCACCATAGCGGCGGGCCGGCTGGTATAGGTTGACGCTAAATTGTTTATATCGTAAGTTCTGGTCTTTCTTGTAAGCTGGTATAAACGATATGCTCAATTTCATACGCTGCGCCGGCGTCGCGACCATGATGCTGGCTGGCGGCGCGATAGCCTCAAGCTCCGCTCCACAAACGGCCGATCAATGGCGCCAGGCCGCCATCGCCGACATCGAGGCGGCCTACCAGATCACGCTGGACAACCATCCCGGCACCCATGATCCCGCCAATCCGGGGTTTGTATCCAACCTGGCCAAGGCACGTGCCGAAGGCCTGGCGCTGGCGGCAAAGGTGGCTGACGGCGGCGGCTACCAGGCCGCTTTAAAACGCTTCAGTACCCAGATCCACGACGGCCATGCGGGCGTCTCGGTGCTGGGCGGCGCGGCGAAAAAGGAGTTGCTCTGGCCCGGCTTCGTCGCCGTATGGCGCGGGGACAGCATGCTGGTCTACGCGTCGGAAGCGGGCGGACCGCCGGCCGGCGCGCGCATCGACGATTGCGATGGCAGGAACATGACCGAACTCGCGGAGCACAACTTCTTCGCTTTCGATGGCCTCAGCGAGGAACGCGGGAATTGGTGGGCCTATGCCGGCGACACCTTCATCGACTTCGGCAATCCCTTCGTGGCGCGCCCTGTGCAATGCCGCTTTACCTTCAACGGCAAGCAGACAGCCCATGCCCTCAACTGGCGCCCGCTCAGCGAGCAGGGCACCCAATGGGGCGACGCCAGCTTCAACGGCCCCTTGCTGCCGGTTGGCCTGAGCGAGCCGCGCGCAAAGCTGTACTGGGCGGCGATGCCGACCTTCCATCCCGACGAAACACAGCGCACCGCCTATCGTGCGATGACGGCGGAAGTGCAGGAACACCGCCAGCGCTACCTCGACGCCGACGCCATCGTCATCGACCTGCGCGGCAACCATGGCGGTTCCTCGCTTTGGAGCCGCGACTTCTCCCGCGCGCTGTGGGGCGAGAGCCGCGTGAACCGCTTGCGCAAGGCGTACTCCGCGCAGCAGCAGATATGGTGGCGCGCTTCGGCGGACAACAGCGCCTACCTGCGCAGCATGGCCGCGAGGCTGCGCGACGAAAAGCAGGAAGCGTTTGCCGCCGAAATGGACCGCGTGGCGGATGGCATGAAGGCGTCGCTGCAGCGCGGCGAAAAATTCTATGTGCCGCCCAAGCCTGCGGCAGACACCGGCCCCGCCGACCGCGCGCTGAATCTGGCCGGCGATCCGCCGCCTTTCACCAAGCCGGTGTACGTGGTGGTGCCGGGCCAGTGCGCCAGCGCCTGCCTGGACGCTTTGGATTACTTCACGCTATTCCCAAACACGAAGCTGATCGGCGCACCCAGTTCGGCCGACTCCACCTACATGGAAGTGCGCACCCAGAAGCTCGATTCCGGGCTGGCCAAGGTCATCATCCCGAACAAGGTGTACGTGGGGCGGCCGCGCGCGGCGGGGCAGTTCTACTCGCCGGCGATCTATGTGCATGACCTGGAGTGGACGCAGCAGGCCTTCCTGAAGGCGATCGAGGCCGACCTGGCCAAGCGTTAAACGCTAGCGCCCGTGGTGCTGGACCATGCGGTTGAGCGCCACGCGGATCGCCGGTATCAGTTCGCCGGCGGTCAAGCCTATCGGCCCGGCGCCTTCCGTCACCAGCACATCGGCCGCCATGCCGTGCAGCCAGACCCCGGCCAGCGCGGCTCCCCACAGCGGCCAGCCTTGCGCCATCAGGCTGCCGCACAGGCCGGACAGCACGTCGCCCGTGCCGGCCGTGGCCAGCGCCGGATTGCCGGTGGTGTTGATGACGGCATCGCCATTGGGCGCGGCGATCACCGTGCCGGAACCCTTCAGCACCACGTAGGCGTTCAACTTCGTCGCCAGTTTGCGGGCCATGCCGACACGGTCGGCCTGCACCTCGGCGATGGCGCAACCCAACAGCCGCGCCGCTTCCAGAGGATGCGGCGTCAGCACGCTGCCGGCGGGGCGCTGCGCCAGCGCCGTTTGCAGCCGGGGATTGGCCGCCAGCAGATTGAGGGCGTCGGCATCGGCCAGCAGCGCGCTGCCGCTGGCGATGGCGGCGGCCAGCACGTCCGACGCGTAGGGCGATGCGCCCAGGCCCGGGCCGATCACCAGCGTGGCTTGCTCAAGGTCGAACCCGGCCGCGACGCGGCACATCAGTTCCGGCTGGCCGGAGTCGCAAGGCAGTGCGTCTTCCACAAACAAGGTGTAGACGCGGCCGGCGCCGCTGTTGAGCGCAGCGCGCGATGCCAGCAGCGGTGCGCCCGTCATGCCTTGCGCGCCGCCGATCACCGCCACGTTGCCGTAGCTGCCCTTATGCGTATTGTGGCGCCGCGCGCGCAGGTGGCGCGAGAAGAACTTGACGTCGTTCAGGTGCAGCCGCGCCGGCGCGAAGTGGGCGGCGTCGATATCGAGCCGGGATACGTCCACCAGGCCCGCGTAGTCGCGGCCGTCGCAGGTGTGCAAGCCGGGCTTGTTGCCGATGAACGTGACGGTGTGGGTGGCGTGGATCGCGACGCCGTCCGGGCCGACGATGGCGCCGGTGTCGGCATCGAGCCCGCTCGGCAGGTCCAGCGACAGTATCGAGCATTTGAGGCCGTTGACCGTCTCCGCGACCGCGCGCAGCGCGCCGGCCAGCGGACGTTGCAGGCCGATGCCGAACAGGCCGTCGACCACCAGCGTCCATTCGGTGCCGGCGATCGCCGCCGCGTCCAGGTCGGCGAAGCGGGCATCGCTGGTCTGCGCCCGCTGCATCGCGGCCGCGCGTTCGGCGGACGGCTCCGACTGGGGCGGGAAGTGCAGGATAGTGACCTGGGCGCCGGCGTAGGCCAGATGGGCCGCCGTCTCCAGCGCATCGCCGCCGTTATTGCCCGGGCCGGCCAGCACCAGCACTTTGGCATTGGCGGTGGAGAAGGGCAGCAGGTCCAGCGCGGCATTGGCGCCGGCCTGCCCTGCACGCTGCATCAGTACACCGTCCGGCAGCGCAGCGGCGGCGGCTTGTTCGATGGCGCGTATCTCCGCGCTGGAGTAGAGTGGGTTCATGGTGCAATTTTAGCATCTAAATTATGTTGTAAGGCCGCTGTCCCGTGCGCGGCCGAGCTACTACAATATACGCTTCAGTCATCGTAACGAGGCAGGCATGGATTGGCAATTCTGGATAGACCGGGGCGGTACGTTCACCGACATCGTGGCGCGTCCGCCCGATGGACGCCTGCGCACGCTCAAGCTGCTGTCCGAGAATCCCGAACACTACCCTGACGCCGCCATCGCCGGCATACGCCAGCTGATGGGCGTGGCCAAGGGCAAGCCGATACCGGTGGCGCAGATCGGCGCCGTCAAGATGGGCACCACGGTCGCCACCAACGCGCTGCTGGAGCGCAAGGGCGAGCCGACCGCGCTGGCCATCACGCGCGGCTTCCGCGACGCGCTGCGCATCGCTTATCAAAACCGTCCGCGCCTGTTCGATCGCCACATCCTGCTGCCCGAGCTGTTGTACAGCCATGTGATCGAAATCGACGAACGCATGGGCGCGCATGGCGACACCGTGCTCGATCTCGACATGGAGACCGCCCGCGCCGGCCTGGCCGCAGCCTACGACATGGGCCTGCGCTCGCTGGCCATCGTCTTCATGCACGGCTATCGCTATCAGGCGCACGAGGTCAAGGTGGCCGAGATGGCGCGCCTGATGGGCTTTACCCAGGTATCGGTGTCGCACGAGGTGAGTCCGATGATGAAGCTGGTGGCGCGCGGCGACACCACCGTCGTCGACGCCTACCTGTCGCCCATCCTGCGCCGCTATGTCGACCAGGTGGCCAAGGAGATGCCGGGCGTGAACCTGCAGTTCATGCAGTCCAGCGGCGGCTTGAGCGACGCGCGCGCCTTCCACGGCAAGGACAGCATCCTGAGCGGCCCGGCGGGCGGCATCGTCGGCATGGTCCGCGCCAGCAAGCTGGCGGGCTTCGACAAGGTGATCGGCTTCGACATGGGCGGCACCTCGACCGATGTGTCGCATTTCTCCGGCGAGTTCGAGCGCGTGTTCGAAACCCAGGTGGCCGGCGTGCGCATGCGCGCGCCGATGATGAGCATCCACACGGTGGCGGCGGGCGGCGGCTCCATCCTGCATTTCGACGGCAGCCGCTATCGCGTCGGCCCGGACAGCGCGGGCGCCAATCCGGGGCCGGCCAGCTACCGGCGCGGCGGCCCGCTGGCGGTCACGGACTGCAATGTCATGCTGGGTAAGATCCAGCCGCATCACTTCCCGCAGCTGTTCGGCGCGGAAGGCCGGCAGGCGCTCGATGCGCAGGCCGTGCGCAGCCGCTTCACCGAACTGGCGGCGCAGATCACGGCCGCCACCGGCAAGGAGAGCACGCCGGAACAGGTGGCCGAGGGCTTTATCGAAATCGCCGTCGGCAATATGGCCAACGCGATCAAGCAGATTTCCGTGCAGCGCGGGCACGACGTGACCGAATACACGCTGACCAGCTTCGGCGGCGCGGGCGGGCAGCACGCCTGCCTGGTGGCCGATGCGCTGGGCATGACGACCGTGTTCGTGCATTCGCTGGCCGGCGTCATGTCGGCCTACGGCATGGGCCTGGCCGACCAGACCGTGATACGCGAGGCGGCGGTGGAAGTGCGTCTGAGCGTGGAAGCGCTGGTGGACCTCGACGCCCGCCTGCACGCGCTGGGCCGCCAGGCGCGCGCCGACCTGCATCACCAGGGTGTCGAGGACGAGCGCATCGTGCTGATACGGCGCGTGCATCTGCGCTACGAGGGCACCGATTCGGCGCTGATGGTGCTGTTCGATACCGTCGACAGCATGACGGCGCAATTCGAAGCGGCTTACCGCAAGCGCTATTCCTTCCTGATGCCGTCCAAGGCGCTGATCGTCGAGGCGGTGTCGGTGGAGGCGGTCGGCAAGTCCGATGCGCCGTCGGAGACGGTGGAGCCGGCCGCGCGCCGCGTGTCCGGCCTGATGCCGCATGCGGTGGTGCCGATGTACACCGGTGGCAAATGGCGCCAGACCAACCTGTATCAGCGCGCCGCCACGCGCATCGGCGATGTCGTCAAGGGCCCGGCCATCATCGCCGAGGCGAATGCGACCACCATCGTCGAAGCGGGCTGGCAGGCGGAGGTGACGCTGCACGACCATCTGGTGCTCAAGCGCGTGACCGCGCTGCCGGAGCGCCGCGCCATCGGCACCAGCGCCGATCCGGTGATGCTGGAGATATTCAACAACCTGTTCATGTCGATCGCCGAGCAGATGGGACTGCGCCTGCAGAACACCGCCTACTCGGTCAACATCAAGGAGCGGCTGGACTTCAGCTGCGCCATCTTCGACGCCGACGGCAACCTGATCGCCAACGCGCCGCACATGCCGGTGCACCTGGGCTCCATGGGCGAGAGCATCAAGACCGTGATGCGCGAGAACGCGGGGCGGATGCGCGCGGGCGATGTCTTCATGCTCAACGATCCGTACAACGGCGGCACCCATCTGCCGGATGTCACGGTCATCTCGCCGGTGTTCGACGAGGCGGGCGCGGACATCCTGTTCTACGTCGGCTCGCGCGGACACCATGCGGATATCGGCGGCACCACGCCGGGTTCGATGCCGCCGGATTCCCGCGTGATCGAGGAAGAGGGCGTGTTGATCAACAACTTCAAGCTGGTGGATGGCGCCAATGCGGGCGCCGCCGGCGGCCAGCTGCGCGAGGCCGAGACGCGCGCGCTGCTGGCGGGGGCGCGCTACCCGGCCCGCAATCCGGACCAGAACATGGCGGACCTGCGCGCCCAGGTGGCAGCCAACCAGAAGGGCGTGGACGAGCTGCGCAAGATGGTCGCCCACTTCGGGCTGGAGGTGGTGCAGGCCTACATGGGCCACGTGCAGGACAACGCCGAGGAATCCGTGCGCCGCGTCATCAGTGCGCTGAAGGACGGCAGCTACACGCTACAGCTGGATAACGGCGCGCAGATACAGGTGGCGGTGCGGGTCGACCAGGCCAGCCGCAGCGCGGAGATCGACTTCACCGGCACGTCGCCGCAGCTGGAGAACAACTTCAATGCGCCGTCGGCGGTGTGCATGGCGGCCGTGCTGTACGTGTTCCGCACGCTGGTCAACGACGAGATTCCGCTCAACGCCGGTTGCCTGAAGCCGTTGAAGGTGCTGATACCGCAGGGCTCCATGCTCAATCCGCACTATCCGGCGTCGGTGGTGTCGGGGAACGTGGAGACGTCGACCTGCATCACCAATGCGCTGTATGGCGCGCTGGGAGTGATGGCGGCGGCGCAGGGCACGATGAACAACTTCACCTTTGGTAATGCGCGCTACCAGTACTACGAAACCATCAGCGGCGGCTCCGGCGCGGGCCCGGGCTTCGACGGCACCAGCGTGGTCCAGACCAATATGACCAACTCCCGCCTGACCGATCCGGAAATCCTGGAGTTCCGCTTCCCGGTGCGGCTGGAGAGCTACGCCATCCGCGACGGCAGCGGCGGGGCGGGGCAGTGGCATGGCGGGAACGGCGGCACGCGCAAGGTGCGCTTCCTTGAACCGATGACGGCGGCGATCCTGTCCAACAACCGCATTTACGCGCCATTCGGCATGGCGGGCGGCGAGCCCGGTGCGCTGGGCCGCAATACGGTGGTGCGCGTGGATGGCCGCGTCGAAGAACTGGCCCACATCGGCAAGACCGATATGCAGGCGGGCGATATGTTCGTCATCGACACGCCGGGCGGCGGCGGCTACGGCCCGGTTGGCGGCGAGGGCGGACAATGACGCCGCTGCCGGCAGGTAGCTTCCTGCTGCGGCCCTTCATCGCCGCCGACGCGCCGGCCTTCGCGGCGGGCGTGCGCGAATCGATGGACAGCGTCGGCATGTGGATGACCTGGGCGCACGCCGAATACTCCGAGGAGCAGGCGCTGTCCTGGTTCGACTGGTGCGACGCCAGCCGCGCCGATGGCAGCGCGTACGAATTCGGCATCTTCCTCGCGGACGGCGTGACGCTGGTCGGCGGCGGCGGATTGAATCAGCTGAACGCGGTGAACGGTTTCTGCAACCTGGGCTACTGGGTGCGCGCCTCGGCGCAAAGGCAGGGCGCGGCGGCGGCGGCGGTGGGCGCATTGTCGCGCTACGCCTTCGAGCAGCTGAATCAATCGCGGGTGGAAATCGTGATCGCGGCGGGCAACGAGCCCAGTGCCGCCGTGGCCCGCAAGGCCGGCGCCACGCACGAATGCCTGGCCCGCAACCGTCTCAAGTTGCGCGGTATTTGCGTGGATGCCCACGTCTTTTCCATGATCCCGTCCTAGTCTTGTCAATTTAAGTTGACAGCTTCGAATGCGTCAATTAAAGTTGACGCATGACCGATCTCCATCACCTCAAGATTCCCACCGAACCCGGCGACGCACTGGCCGCAGTACTGGCGCTGCGCGAGCTGGCGGACAGGATAGAACGCAATGCCGTGCGCAAGGCGCTGGAGGACGGCTGGACCTGGGCCCAGATCGCGGAGGCGCTGGGCGTCTCCAAGCAGGCCGCCCACAAAAAGCACGCGGCCAATCTGGCACGCGGCTGACGCCATCAGGAGGAAAGACAATGTTCGCAAAGCTCAAACAGCGCTGGCAAGACATGCGCACCATAGCAGACCTGTCGAAGGACGCGGAACGTCGCGCGCTGCAGGCGGGCCAGCAGCATCCCGGCGCGGAGCACTACGCGCTGGCGGCGCTGGACCTGGCCGACGGCTCGGCGCGGCGCGTGTTCCAGCGCATCGGCGCAGACCCCGAGGCCTATCGCGCGGCGCTGGCGAACCGCCATGTCGAAGCGCTGTCGGCGATGGGGCTGGATGTGGTGGGCGCCGGGGAGCCGCCCGCGCCCGCCGCGCCCGGAAAACTGTTCGACGCCCAGCCATCCGGCCAGGCGCTGATGCAAACGCTGCCGGAGGTCCAGCGCAGGCTGCCGGCGCCGCTGTGTGGTGCGCATATCCTGCTGGCCGTGGCGGGCATGCGCCTGAGCGCCGCCGGACGCGCGCTTGGCGCCATCAACGTCGATCCGCAGGCGCTGGGCCGCGCCGCCGAGGAAGAACTGCGCGCCATGCTGGCCTGACGACGCGCCTGCCGATACCATCGGCATCGAAAAATAGTACTGGCGATTCCCGGCTTGTCCATGGCCGGGGCGCGGCGTACAGTTTTGGTTCGATGAACAGACGGGAAGGGAGGACACAGTGCGTACGCTACTCAAGCTCCTGCGCGGACGAGGCTCGGCGAACCGCGCGATCCGCTCGGCCTTCCTGCTCTGCGCGCTGTACTTCGTGACGTGGTATTTGATTTCCCACTTGTCGAACTTCCCCGGCTCGCTGATGTTCTGACTACGCCGTCGTCGCGATACCGTACTTGCGCTGGGTGTGCGAATACTGCGCCTGCAGCGCCTCCAGCGAAGGATGGACCGGATCGATCTTGCGCATGCGCTCCAGCAGGAAGGCGCACTGCTCGGCCAGCGGCACTTCCCACCCCAGATCGTCCAGCTGCTTGAGTATCGCCGACGTCGCCGCCGGCAGCAGCGACATATTGGCCGGCGCCTTGCGCAAGGCCGCGTTCAGCGTATCGACCGCCGCCCGCAGGTCGCCCTGGCCGCGCTGTTCGGCCGCGTGGGCGATCAGCTCTTCCACGTGATGCTTGATCTGCTCCCCCATGCCCGCCGCCAGATCGTGGCGGCCCGCCTTCTCGAACACCTGCACCGCATCGTCCATCGACACGCCGCTTTCGGTGTCGTTCATCAGGTTGAGCATCAGGTCGGACGCCTGCTGGTCCAGCTTCACATTCAGGCAGCTGTGCACCAGGCCGATTTTCAGCCCGGTCGACAGGCCGCGGCTGGCGCCGACGGCGTTGACGGCGGTGGTCAGTTCGGCCGCCGCCGCCGTGATATTGCCGCTCATTTCCTGCAGCAGGCCGGCGGCGATGGCCCGGCAGGCCTCGACGTTGGCGCTGGCGCGCAGTGAGCGTTCCATGTCGCGTATCACGCCGCTGGCCTGGTTGGCATCGCCTTTCTTGACCAGCGTCTTGACCAGCTTGACGTGGTCCTCCGGATCGCGGAACTCGGAGTACTTGGCCTTGGCCACCACCTGCTTGAATGCCTTCTCGGCGACGCTGACGTCGCCGGTCTCGTATGCCACTTCGCCCAGGTGGCGCAGACGGTGCACCATATTGGGCGAGATCGCCACCGCGTCTTCCAGGATCTTCTTGGCCGATTCCTGCTGGCCCAGCGCCTCGTGCGTGCGAGCGAGCAGGTCGTAGGCCGCCATGAATTTGGGGTTGTGGGTCAGCAGGTCCTGCAGCGTATCCTGCGCCTCGATGTACTTTTGCTGCCCGAACTGGCAGCGCGCCATGCCCAGGTGCGCCCAGGCGATGGGGCGGGTCATCAGGATCACCTGGTACACCACCTCGGCCTCGGCCAGCTCCTCCAGCGCTACCAGCAGCTCGGCGCGCAGGCGCGCGAAGTCGATCGCATAGCGGGGATTCTTTTCCTCTGCGATCAGGCATTCGGCGACGGCCTTGCGGTGGCTGCCCATTTCAACCAACTGGTGGATCGGCAGGAACACGTCGCGCCGCTCGACCGCCTTGCGGATGCGCTGCAGCAGCGCGTCCACGGTGAAGGGCTTGAGCACGTAATCGGTCGGCGTCAGTTCGGCCGCGCCTATCACTTTGCTGTAGACGCCTTCGGAAGTGAGCATGATGAAGATGGTCGACGGCAGTATCAGCTTGTGCAGGCGCAGGTCTTCCAGCAGTTGCTGGCCGTCCTGGCCGTTGTTCTCGCCGCTGCCGTTGCCCAGGTCGTACTCGCACAGCACGATATCGAACGGTTTCTTGCCCAGCTGGCGGATGGCCGTGCCGGAGCTGACCGCATAGTCGATCTTGGTGATGCCGGCCTGGTTCAGCATATTGTGCAGGCTGCCGCGCATCCCCGGGTTGGGGTCGACGATCAGCACCGACAAATCACTATATTCCGCCATGTTACGCATCCTAGCTAAAGTTAAATCTAGCATACTCCATGGCAAGTTAAAATGTTATGAAAACCCGGCGCCTGGCCCCGCGCAGGGGCGTAAACCCGCCAAAAATGACTGAAAATGTTGCTTTGACGGCAGTTTTTGGCCCGAATTGGCGCTGTATAGACGACGGCGTAACGGGTATAATGCGCGCAAAGGAAATTATGCATTACTAGTATCTCGTGCTCCATCTACCTTTAATCCGCAGCCACGCTGCATCAACCATCCTCCAAATATGTTGATCCTGCCGGGCTCCAACGCCCTGTCCGCATTCCGTAGCCAACGCCTGTTAACTCAACTGCAAGCCGCGCTGCCTGCCGTCGCCGCCGTCCAGGCGCGCTATGTCCACTTCATCGATGCCGCCGCGCCGCTATCGGCCGACGACACCAGCCGCCTCGGCGCGCTGCTGACCTACGGTGAGCCGGCCCACGCCGACAACACCGATGGCGCGGTCGAAGAGTTCTTCGTCATTCCGCGCTTCGGTACGATCTCGCCGTGGGCCTCCAAGGCCACTGACATCGTCCACAACTGCGGCATGGCGCACATCAAGCGCGTCGAGCGCGGCATTGCGTTCCGCATCAATCTGAAGACCGGCATCTTGGGCAGCAGCATCGGCGCCGCCAAGAAGCTGTCGGACGAAGAAGTGCCGGCCGTCGCCGCGCTGCTGCACGACCGCATGACGGAATCGGTGCTGCGCCATCCCGACGAAGCCGCAGGCCTGTTCCGCACGCTGGAAGCGAAGCCGCTGGAATCGGTGGACGTGATCGGCATGGGCAAGGCAGCGCTGGAAAAGGCCAACACGGACCTGGGCCTGGCGATGTCGGACGACGAGATCGAGTACCTGGACGCCGCCTTCACCAAGGCCGGCCGCAACCCGACCGACGTTGAGCTGATGATGTTCGCGCAGGCGAACTCGGAGCACTGCCGCCACAAGATCTTCAACGCCGATTGGACCATCGACGGCGTCGCTCAACCGAAGTCGCTGTTCGGCATGATCAAGAACACCCACCAGCTGCAGCCGAAAGGCACCATCGTCGCCTACAGCGACAACTCGTCGATCATGGAAGGCGCGGAAGTGATGCGCTTCTTCCCGCAGGGCGACGCGCACCAGTACGCGCCGACCACCGAGTTGACGCACACGCTGATGAAAGTGGAAACCCACAATCACCCGACCGCGATTTCGCCGTTCCCTGGCGCCTCCACCGGCGCCGGCGGCGAAATCCGCGATGAAGGCGCGACCGGCCGTGGCGCCAAGCCGAAGGCTGGCCTGACCGGCTTCACCGTGTCGAACCTGATGCTGCCGGGCGCCGTGCAAGCATGGGAAAACGACGCTGACGTCACCGCGCCGGTGGCGGACTACCGCAACAGCGGCAAGGCCTACGGCAAGCCGGATCGCATCGCCTCGGCGCTGCAGATCATGATCGAAGGTCCGCTGGGCGGCGCCGCGTTCAGCAATGAATTCGGCCGTCCGGTACTGGGCGGTTACTTCCGTACCTACGAACAGAATATCGGCAAGCAGTTCGCCGGCGCGCACGACACCGTGTTCGGCTACCACAAGCCGATCATGATCGCGGGCGGCATTGGTAACATCTCCGGCCAGCACACGCACAAGAACGACATCCCGGTCGGCAGCCTGCTGGTGCAGCTGGGCGGTCCTGGCATGCGCATCGGCATGGGCGGCTCGGCCGCTTCGTCGATGGCGACCGGCACCAACACTGCGGACCTGGACTTCGATTCGGTCCAGCGCGGCAATCCGGAGATGGAACGCCGTGCGCAGGAAGTCATCAACGGCTGCTGGCAGCTGGGCGCCAACAATCCGATCATCTCGATCCACGACGTGGGCGCCGGCGGCCTGTCGAACGCCTTCCCGGAGATCACCAACGACGCCAAGCGCGGCGCGATCTTCGATCTGCGCAAGATCCCGCTGGAAGAAAGCGGCATGGCGCCGAAAGAAATCTGGTCCAACGAATCGCAGGAGCGCTATGTGCTGGCGATCTCGCCGGACAGCCTGCCTATGTTCAAGGCGCTGTGCGAGCGTGAGCGCTGCCTGTTCGCCGTGGTCGGCACCGCGACCGAAGAACGTCAACTGAAGCTGATCGATCCTGAGCTGGGCAACGAGCCGGTCGACATGCCGATGGACGTCCTGCTGGGCAAACCGCCTAAGATGCAGCGCGACGTGCATCACGTGCAAAACGAATTCCCGGCGATCGACCTGACCGGCATGGACCTGGAAGAAGCCGCCAAGCGCGTGCTGCTGCTGCCTACCGTCGGCGACAAGTCCTTCCTGATCACCATCGGCGACCGTACCGTGGGCGGCATGTCCGTGCGCGACCAGATGGTCGGTCCATGGCAGGTGCCGGTGGCCGATTGCGCCGTCACCGCGATGAGCTTCGAAGGCTACCTGGGCGAGGCGATGGCGATGGGCGAGCGTACCCCGCTGGCCGTGATTAACGCCGCAGCGTCGGGCCGCATGGCCGTCGCCGAGGCGATCACCAACATCGCCGCCGCGCCGATCAAGGATATCTCCGACATCAAACTGTCCGCCAACTGGATGGCCGCCTGCGGCCAGCCTGGCCAGGATGCAGCGCTGTTCGACACCGTCAAGGCAGTCGGCATGGAACTGTGCCCGGCGCTGGGCATCAGCATCCCGGTCGGCAAGGATTCTCTGTCGATGCGTACCACCTGGAAGGATGAAGGCGACGCCAAGGCTGTCACCTCGCCAGTCTCGCTGATCGTCTCGGCCTTCGCGCCAGTGCACGACGTGTGCAAATCGCTGACCCCGCAGATCAAGACCGATGCCGGCGACACCGCCATCATCCTGATCGATCTGGGCCGCGGCAAGAACCGCCTGGGCGCATCCGCGCTGTCGCTGGTCATGGGCCAGCTGGGCAACGAGACGCCGGATGTGGACAGCCCTGAAGACCTGAAAGCCTTCTTCACCGCGATCCAGCAACTGAACAACGACGGCAAGCTGCTGGCCTACCACGACCGTTCCGACGGCGGCCTGTATGGCACGCTGACCGAGATGGCCTTTGCCGGCCGTGCGGGCCTGTCGATCAACCTCGACATCCTGACGCTGGAACAAGGCCACGGCGCCGACCAGGGCGACGCCAAGAACTGGGCCGGCCAGATCGCCGAACGCCGCAACGAGCAAACCCTGCGCGCGCTGTTCTCCGAGGAGCTGGGCGCTGTGATCCAGGTTCGCGCCGAAGAGAAGTCGCTGGTGATGGACGTGCTGCGCACCTTCAACCTGGGCGCATGCAGCCATATCATCGGCAAGCCGAACGACCGTGGCGTGATCGAGTTCACCCGCGACGCCAAGATCATCTACGCCAAGCCGCGTTCGGAACTGCACCGTCTGTGGAGCGAGACCAGCTGGCGCATCGCCCGCCTGCGCGACAACCCGGCCTGCGCCGATGCCGAATACGACCGCATCCTGGACGAAACCGATCCAGGCATCACGCCGAAGATCACCTTCGACCTGACCGAGAATGTGGCCGCGCCGTTCCTGGCGACCGGTGTGCGCCCACGCGTGGCGATCCTGCGCGAGCAGGGCGTCAACTCGCACATCGAGACCGCATACGTGATGCACCAGGCAGGCTTCAACGCTGTCGACGTGCACATGAGCGACCTGATTGCGGGCCGGGTCAAGCTCGATGACTTCCAGGGCATCATCGCCGTCGGCGGCTTCTCGTACGGCGACGTGCTGGGCGCCGGCGAAGGCTGGGCCAAGACGATTCTGTTCAACGCCGCGCTGGCCGAGCAGTTCGCCCGCTTCTTCGCGCGCACCGACAGCTTCGGCCTGGGTGTCTGCAACGGTTGCCAGATGATGAGCAATCTGAAGTCCATCATCCCTGGCGCGCATGCGTGGCCTAAGTTCACCACCAACAAATCGGAGAAATTCGAGGCGCGCTTCGCGATGGTGGAAGTGCTGGACTCGCCGTCGATCTTCTTCAACGGCATGGCAGGCACGCAGACCGCTATCGCCATCGCCCACGGCGAAGGCTATGCGGACTTCACGCAGACCGGCAACATCAACGAGGCTGTGGCAGCGATGCGCTTCGTCGACAACCGTGGCGCCGCCACCGAAGCCTATCCGTACAACCCGAACGGTTCGCCGCAAGGCCTGACTTCGGTGACGACGGCCGACGGCCGCTTCACCGTGATGATGCCGCACGCCGAACGCGTATTCCGCTCGGTGCAGCAGTCGTGGCACCCGGAATCGTGGGGCGAGGATTCGCCTTGGATGCGCATGTTCCGCAACGCGCGCAAGTTCGTTGGGTAAGCAAGCTAAGTAAGGTAAGTGAAGGCCGGAGCGATCCGGCCTTTTTTTATATCCAGCCCAGCACGCCGCCGAAGACTGCCAGCGCCAAGCCGACACCGGCAGCCAGCGTGGCCACTACGGCGATCTGCCGCTTCAGCGACGTTATGTCGTGCACCCAGTAGGCGACCACGAAGAAGGGCAGGTAGCCGATCAGCCAGATCAGCCAGGGCGCGCCCAGGTTCCACGCCGGCCATTCCCACACCAGCGCGCCGATGTGGTTCAGCCAGACTTCCACGCCCACGCACAGCACCGAATTGACGACGGCCAGCAGCCAGCGGTTGTTGATGCCGGCGATCTTCAGCTTGCGGTCGGCGGGTAGCGTGCGCGCCGCGTACAGCCCCATGACGGCGAACATGAAACTGATCTCGATGTTCAGGCCGATCAGCAAGACGTAGGCCGAACCGTTCGGTGTGCTCCAGGCCGGCGCGAAGCCGGAGAAGTGGAATAGCAGGCCGTTCCAGATCTCGTTGACCCAATCCATCAGCCAGAACGCCAGGCCCGCCAGCACCACGTTCCAGCGCCTGGCTGCGGCCTGTTCGCCGTAGGCGTGTATCACCAGCAAAAGCAGCGGAATGACGTACCACTGGAAGTGCGATGCGTTGCGGACCAGTTCCTGGGCTTGTGCTGCGGATGCTGCGATCATGGTTTGCTCCCGTGGTGAAGATGAAACGATTCTATGCAAGGGATGCGTTGCTGGCTTGACAAGGCAGGACATATTTTTTGACAATTCAGGCCATGAAGAAAACCCCTCCGGCCATTCCTGGCACCTACGTCCGTATGCTGTTCGATTACCTCGAAGGGCAGGGCTGCGCCGCTGCGGCGGTCTTGGGAGAGTCTGCGCCGGCGGTGGATGCTGGTGGGCCGTCCTATTCTGCGTATTTCGGCGATCGTGACCGCCCATTTCGGCGCATCGTGACCGCTGCACAGCGCGCGGTGTTGCGCGCCGAAACTCTAATGCATGCGGTCACGATGAGGTGCATTTTTCAATATTTTTAGCCCGGTTCGGTAGCGTTACTGCGTAACGGCGCAGTTCTGAAATATGCCTCCCATTCAGGGGAGTCCAGCACGATGTCGTTGGCGATGCGTTCGTCCTCGGCGGCGATGAGGCGCTCGACGATTTCGCGTTTAGGGACGCAGTAATGCCTTGCCAGGCGCGTCAGCGCCAGTTCGAGGCGCGTCCCGATCCACAGGTTCAGTCTGCGCTCGCCCTCGCCGCTGTCAGCGAACGGGCGGCGTGCCCGGTATTGCGCTTGCCTTTGTGCTGCCGTTTTAGCCATGTATGTCCCCTTTATGTGTGCCATACGTGGTCGCGTCCAGCCCGATCGATTCTACCCAGTTGGTCACGATGCGCGAATACTGGCGGGTCGACAAATGCGGCGAATCGCTTACTCGGCTGGGAAACAAATACGCGCTCCCAGCCAATTGGCGCTGGTCCATCCAGGCGAGCAAGGACTGCCGGGTTTGCTCCGTGATCTCGAACTGGACAGGCCGACTTGTCTTGCGCTGCATAACGATCGCGCGGTGGAAGACGCTTCTGCCCTGTGCAATGTCTTTGACTTGTAAGCTGACCAGGTCGCAGCCGCGCAACTTGCTGTCGATGGCCAGGTTGAACAACGCGAGGTCCCGCAAGTGTTCGGCTAGCTGTAGTCGAATGCGTATCGCCCATATTTCGCGCAGCTTCGGGGGGAGCTTCTGTCCGACCAAACGCCCCTTATTCCAAGGTCCGCGATTTTCTGTTTTGCAGGCGGTAGAATTCATGAGAACTCCGTCGTTGAGGAGTCCCATTGTGGTCGTTCTGTCGGACGCGATTCGTCAAAGGGAATTGCTTGCCAAGTGAGCAACAAACGCCGTACACTGAGACGTGTCGACCGGCCGAGATCGGCCACAACCGGACTTTGCTACTTCACGCAGGACCACCGTATAGAGCATCACTCCGCCAGCGAAACGAACGTATGAACCTCAGAAGAAAAATCCAGGAAATTGTCGGTAGTCCGTACCGAGATGCCTTGTTTTACAACTTCCCAGGCGGGCTACGTTTTGAGTTATCGGACGGCGGCAGTCCGCTCGACCAAGCGCTAACGGCGCTGCGTAAGGCAACTGCCATTTGCAATGACGTTTTTGGCGGCGAAGAAAAAATACTCGTCCATTTAGAAACCTTCGCTCCCGCGTCCTGTTTCGGGTTGCGAAAAATGCTTTGCGAGCTTCGCATAGCCGGGATTGTCGTCCCAAGGGTCAGAGACGTTTGGCTGGAAGCAGAGTACCAAACAGACGAGGTGAACGAAAGTGGCCCTTGGGTAAGCGCCGCTTTTGAAATTCCAACAGCCAAACTACAAAATCTGCTTTGGTGTGCCGTCACCGCGGACTTCGGGGCGTCGTTACGACCGAACAAAAACCAGTCTTCACTGCAACTAAGCAGCACTGGTATAAGGATTGAGGTTTAAATGGATGCACACTTGATTTTCGATGAATTTAAAATTGCCCTTCCGCAGGACATACATGAGGTTGTTAGCTACTTCTCGAAGCCAAAGCATAGACGCGGCCACATTGACATCTTACGAACGAACATTCTGATCAAGGCGACGGAAGCCGGTGTCAAGCTTCATATAAGTACACAGCTTACCGACCCGGGGAGCGATTCTCACAAATGGCTTGTGTACTTAAACGACGTAAAGGTCGGGAAGATTGTTCAAAAAGGGATTCGAGAGTATGACGAACCAAGGCGTTGTCCAGCCTGCGGTACGGAAAAAGACGACTGGAAACCAAAGGTAGGGCGAACGGTCGAGGACGGCGTGGTGATTAAGCCGGCCATCCCCCAAGATGGTACTCGCGCCCACGACGTGGTTAGCGCCGCTGTTTGGAAAAGGGTTTTTGACAAGGTCTTCGCTGAATTTAAAATACATTTCGAAAACTATCACGCCCCTGTTTTGGCCGCTTCTCATCTAGCAGCCGATGCGGCAATAGCGCCCCCGGGGGATAAAGCGGTTAAAAAAAATGCGCGAAATCCGAACATGACCCCCATTCAAAAGTTCGAAAAATCAATACGCGCCGTTGGCTCATCGACTGAATACGATTCAAATATCGGGCCGGCGACGTCCGGCGATCGGCGCACGTGCAAACAGTGTGAAGAGCTCCAGGCCCATCATAGTTTGAGATATAGAGTACTTATCGCAAGCAACCAGCGAGACGAGAAAAGATTTATAGGGCATCAGTATTACAAGTATAGAAAGCACGCTGATATCATTACTAAGTTTCGTATCCTTGATGTGGTGAAAGGGATACGCAAGCAATTAAAAAGCCGCGAATACTTGGACGCGTCTAATCAGTACACACCTGAATTTCAGTTTTTGACACTAATAGCGCACGGTGGGCCCAAGCGTCGTGACTTTTTCAAGGCTATCGCGAAAACGGCTTTTGAGTATGCCGGTAGCCATGCGCTCATAAACGAGTCTTCGAGTCAATGAGCGGGGAATCGGAGTGATCAACTTGGCATTACTAGGCATTATTCGACGCTGGCACATTCGCGAGCAGATCCCATTGAGAGAGATTGCCAGGCGCTTGGGCATCTCCAGAAACACCGTCCGACGCTACCTGCGCTCGAGCTCATGGCGCCGAAAGATGTTTATTGGCCTCGCGATAACTGAGCGCTGAAAGCCGGTGTTTTTCTTTTGATGTAAATGCGCGGACCGCATCGGCATCATGGCGGGCATAATCCCTCAATGCCCAGCCGATTGCCTTTTGTATGAAAAATTCTTTTTCGTGCGCGAGCGTGAGAGAGTAATTGAATAGTCTTTCCACATCCACCTTGTCGCGCCAACCTAATTGATGCAATAAGGCGATCCGGCGCACCCACATATCGTTATGTTCGATAGCCTGGTCCATTCCATCATGGCGATAACGCAGAACATCGCCGATTACCGCAGCCAGCGCATCGACTGTATCCCACCACGATTTACTCTGGACCAGCTCCAGCAGATCGGGAATATGCACCAACTCCAATTGTTTCCAGTGCATTGCCAGCAGATCGATTGCGACGTATTGATATTCCCTTTGCGGAAACTCCCATAATGCGCGCGCATAAAGAATTAAATTATCCGCGCCTGTGCCTTTTAATTGCTGGAGCAAAGGCTTGGCGGCCTGCCGTCGTTGCGGCGTGCCGATGCCCAGGAAATCGAACTGGTCGCGCATGTAGGCGCGCATGGCTGGAGCGCGCCCGGGCGTTGTGGCATGGGCTAGGGCGGTGCAGAGTGCGGTGTGGAATTCAGGAGTCATCGTTGGCCAGTATAGATGATTTTGCGTGTGGCCCCTTAGATATGCCAGAACTTGGCACGTATTTGCCAGATTCTGGCTTGCGGTGGGCAAAAGAAACGGCGAGTGCTACGTCGCCGGTCAAATAAAAAAGCGCCTCAGGAGGCGCTTTTTTGGGAAGAGCGGAAGTCCGGCTTATTGGACTTTGGCTTTCTTGGTCAGCTCGTCGCGGAAGGCGGCGATTTTACGCTGTTGCAGTGCTTCAGCAATCTGGCCTTTGACTTCTTCAACTGCCGGCAGTTTGGTGGCGCGGGATTCTTCCAGTTTGATCACGTGATAACCGTACTCGGTTTTAACCGGGGTCTGGGTGATCTCGCCGTTTTTCAGGGCGATCATCGCATCGGCGAAAGGTTTTACCAGTTTGCCTGGAGCCATCCAGCCCAGATCGCCGCCGTTATTAGCCGAACCGTCTTTCGATACTTTGGCCAGTTCTTCGAATTTGCCGCCGGCTTTCAGCTTGGCGATAATATCCTTGGCTTCCTGTTCGGTTGCGACCAGGATATGACGCGAGTGATATTCTTTCTCGCCCATGGCAGCTTTATACTTGTCGTATTCGGCTTTGATTTCGGTGTCTTTAATCGGGTTCTTTTTAACGTAGTCAGCCAGCATCGCGTTGATGATAATGCTTTGACGTGCGTTTTCGATTGCTGCTTTAACTTCAGGCTTGGTGCCGAAACCTTGTTTGTCCGCTTCCTGGATCATGACTTCGCGACCGATCAATTCTTTCTTGACCATTTCACGCAGTTGCGGGCTGTCAGGCTGTTGGCCTTGTGCGACCACTTGCTTGACCATCTGGTCTACTTTAGCGGCAGGAATAGCCTTGCCATTGACGGTCGCGACGTTTTGCGCGAATACCGGGGCTGCGACAACAGCAATCAGTGCTAACAACAGGCGGGTTGGCTTCAACATCATTATTAAATCCTATAAAAAAACAAGAAATCGCACTCGGGCGGTGCATTGTACCAACGCAAAATCAAAAACGGCGCCCCGCAGGGCGCCGCCTCATTCATAACATTACTGCACTTTTGCTTTCTTGACCAGTTCTTCCTGGTAGGCTTGCAATTTCTTCTGGGCCAGTGCTTCCGCAACTTGCGGTTTGACTTCTTCCAGGGTCGGCAGTTTGGCTGCGCGGATGTCGTCCACTTTGATCACGTGGAAGCCGTTCGGGGTTTGAACTGGCTTCTCGGTGACTTGGCCTTTTTGCAGGCCGACGAAGGCTGCCGAGAACGCTGGTGGGTAGGACGAAGGTACTGCCCAATCCAGATCGCCGCCATTTGCTGCGGAACCGGTGTCTTTCGACGCTTTTGCCAGTTCTTCGAACTTGGCGCCGCCTTTGATCTTGGCGATGACGTCGTTCGCTTCAGCTTCGGTTGCCATCATGATGTGGCGGACATGGTATTCCTTGTCGCCGTTCTGTGCCACGAAGCGGTCGTATTCAGCCTTGATGTCGGCATCCGAAACCGGGTTCTTCTTCATGTAGTCGCCGACCAGCGCGTTGACGATGATGGCCTGGCGGGCGTTTTCGATTTGCGTCTTGACCGCTGCATCTTTACCGAAACCTTGTTTTTCCGCTTCCTGCATCATCACTTCGCGGCCGATCAGGTCTTTCTTGATCAGTTCGCGCAGTTGAGGCGAGTCCGGCTGCTGGCCTTGGGCAACGACTTGCTTGACCACAGCGTCAACGCGCGAGGTTGGGATGGCTTTGCCATTAACTACGGCAACGTTTTGAGCGAAAGCAGGTACGGCGGCAACGGCGAGAAGTGCAATCAGCAAACTGGCTGGCTTGAAAGTCATTATTAATTCCTGTAAGGGGAAAGTTTTAGCGAAATTGCCTGGGCAGGAGTTGGATCTGCTATCTGTCTTTGTGTTCAATTATTTTGAAACCGATAGCGACCGCTCCCCGACCAAGCGCTACATCATACTTCGGACGGAGCCAATGCGGTAATGGCCAATGCATGAATTTCTTTATGCATCATATCGTGCACGGAATCATACACGAGTCGATGTCTTGTGACGAGTTTGAGCCCCTCGAATTGTAACGAAACAATTCTAACGTTGTAATGACCCCCACCCGAGGCCGCACCGGCATGGCCGGCGTGCAGGGCGGAGTCGTCGTCCAGCGTCAGTTCCATGGGCGCCAGGGCGGCCTGGAAGCGGCTGCGCATACGCTCCATGCGGTCGTCTGTATTGATTTCGCTCATGCTTCATCCTTCATGTGGCGCGACAGGTAGATGGTTTGACCGACGATAAACACAAACATGATGCCGGTGGCGCCAAACGCCTTAAAGCTGACCCAGGAGCTGGTGTCGCCTTTAAACCAAACGAAGGCGACATACCAATTCAGGAATCCCATTGCCGTATGGAAGCAGATCCAGGCCCAATTCAAGCGGCTCCAAACCTGGTCCGGCAATTGAATGATTTCCTCCATCGACTTGCGCATCAGATTCTTTTTAAAGACGAACTCGCTAATGAACAGGCCCAGTGCGAATGCCCAATAGAAAATGCTGAGTTTCCATTTGATGAAATCTTCGTCGTGCAGGTAGATCGTCATGCCGCCGAAGACGACGAACATGAACAAAGAGAACCACAGCACTGAATCAACCTTACCGTTTCGTAATTTGGCGTAGGTGATTTGCAACGCGGTGGCGATAATGCCGACCAGCGTCGCGATGACGATAGGGGACTGATCCGCCGTCACCGAGCCGCCGGAGACGATGCCGCTGAGATAGGTGTTAATGAAGTGCTGGGCCGCTTCCGCATTCCAGCCCGTCAGCTTGTAGGCAACAAAGAACAGCAGCAGCGGGATCAGGTCGAACAGAAATTTCATGTTGTCTCAGGCGTTATTGTGGGTCGAAGCGCAGCGAGGCCGAATTGATGCAATAGCGCAATCCGGTTGGAGGAGGGCCGTCCGGGAACACATGGCCCAGATGGGCGTCGCACACCGCGCAAATGATTTCGGTGCGCAGCATACCATGGGTACGGTCGGTTTTTTCGATGACATTGGCGGGATCGAGCGCTTCGAAGTAGCTCGGCCAGCCGCAGCCGGAATCGAATTTGGCGTCGGAACGAAACAACGGCGTGTCGCAGCACACGCAGGTGTAGATGCCGTGTTCGTGATGATCCCAGAACTTGCCGGTGAAAGCGCGTTCGGTGGCGGCGTGGCGCGTGACTTGGTATTCCATAGGGTCCAGCATGGCGCGCCATTCGGCGTCGGATTTGGTGACTTTATTGCTCATGGCTTAGTGCTCGCTTAAGAAGAACAGCTTACTTCGAGATGGCTTGCCCAGTCCGGCGGCAAGGCTGCATATTGATCGTGCTCAGGCTGTTCGTCGTATGGGCGCTGCAAAACTGACAGCAATCGCTCCACCTCAGTAAAGTCCTTATTTTGCGCTTTTTCAATGGCAATTTGCGCCAGGTAATTACGCAGCACGTATTTGGGGTTGACCTTGTTCATCGCAAGCTGGCGGACGCCGTCGTCGCTGGCTTCGGCCTGCAGGCGCGCGCGATACTGCACGGCCCATGCATCGAAGGCCGGGCGGTCGATGAAGAGGTCGCGCAAGGGTTCGTCGCCGCTGGCGTCGGCCATCTTCAACCCGCCCAGGCGGCGGAAGAAGAGGGTGAAATCGACGTGGTTGGCATCCATTAGCGCGAACATGGCGTCGAACAGCGTGCGGTCGGCATCGGCATGCTGTTCCAACCGGGACAAGCCCAGCTTGGCGTGCAGCAGTTCGTCCATCTTGGCGGCGAATGCCGGTTGGTAGACGTCCAATGCGGCCTGCGTTGCCTCGACCTCGCCGATCAGCGGCAGCAGGGCCTGGCCGAGGGCGTAGCAATTCCAGTGGCCGACCTGCGGCTGGTTGGCGTACGAGTAGCGCCCCTGCTGGTCGGTGTGGTTGCAGATGTGGTCGGAATCGAAGGCTTCCATGAAGCCGAACGGGCCGTAGTCCAAGGTCAGGCCGAGGATGGACATATTGTCGGTGTTCATGACGCCATGCATGAAGCCGACAGCCTGCCAGTGGGCGATCATGTGCGCCGTGCGGCGCGTCACCTCCGCCAGCAAAGCCTGGTAAGGATTGCCTTCGTCGCGCAACGCCGGATAAAAGCGGTCGATGACGTAGTCGGCGAGGATTTTCAGCTCGTCGTTCTTGTTGCGGTAGAACCAGTGTTCGAACGAGCCGAAGCGCACGAAGGTGGGCGCCATGCGCACCACGACGGCGGAGGTTTCCACGGTTTCACGCATTACGCCCTGGTCCGAGCCCGCCACCGACAGCGCGCGCGAGGTCGGGATGCCGAGCCCATGCATGGCTTCAGAGCACAGGAATTCACGGATCGACGAGCGCAGCACCGCGCGGCCATCGCCCATGCGCGAGTAGGGTGTCAGGCCTGCGCCTTTCCATTGCAGCTCCATTGGCCCCTCGGCGGTGGCGACATCGCCGAACAGCATGGCGCGGCCGTCGCCCAGCTGGCCGGCCCATACGCCGAACTGATGGCCGGAATACACGGCGGCCAGCGGCAGCGCGCGCTCCGGCGCGGCATTGCCGATCAAAACGTCGAGGCTGTCGGCCAGTTGCGCAGGCGTCAGCCCGACCAGCTCGGCGGCCGGCGCGCTGACGGCGACCAGATACGGCGCGGGCAGCGGCGTCGGCATCAGGCGGGTGTAAAAGGCGGGCGGCAGGGACGCGAAGGAATTGTCCAGCGGCAGTTTAGAGGCAGTAATGGCAGTTCCCGTTTCTGAATAAGCCCTTAGAGGGCGCAAGCCTGCGATTTTACCGCAGCACGGCCATGCCGCAGTGCAGCATCGAAATGCATTGACGCTCCTTGCCCGGGCATTCCAAACTCGTTCATATAAAATCAACTTTTCCCGGAGCTTGCATGTATCCCCAGAGTCCGCTGATGGGCCAGATGATGAACCAGCCCTTGCTGGTTTCCAGCATACTGGACTTCGCCGCCAGGCACTACGCCAACAGCGAGATCGTTTCGCAGCGGGTCGAAGGCGACCTGCACCGCTACACACTGCGCGAATGCCAGCAGCGCAGCAAACGCCTGGCCAACGCCCTGCATGGCTTGGGCGTGCGCATGGGCGAACGCGTCGCCACGCTGGCGTGGAACGGCTACCGCCACCTGGAAGCCTACTACGGCGTATCCGGCTCGGGCGCCGTGCTGCACACGATGAATCCGCGCCTGCATCCCGAGCAACTGGCCTACATCTGCAACCACGCCGAAGACCAGTACCTGATGTTCGATTTCTGCTTCCTGCCGCTGGTGGAAGCGTTCGCACCTTTGTGCAAGACCATCAAGGGCTACATCCTGCTGGGTGCGGCGGACCGCATGCCAGCCGAGACGAGGATACCCAACCTGCTGTGCTACGAAGACCTGCTCAACGCCCATTCCCCAGATTACACATGGCCGCTGTTCGACGAGAACGCCGCCTGCACGCTGTGCTACACCTCCGGCACCACCGGCAATCCCAAGGGCGCGCTGTACTCGCACCGTTCGACGGTGCTGCACGCCTACGCGTCGGCGCTGCCGAACGTACTCAACGTGTCCTCGCGCGACACGGTAATGCCGGTCGTGCCCATGTTCCACGTCAACGCGTGGGGGCTGCCGTATTCGGTGCCGCTGTCGGGCGCGAAAATGGTGTTCCCCGGCCCTGCGCTGGACGGCAAGTCGGTCTACGAATTGATGGAGAAGGAAAAGGTCACGTTCTCGGCCGGCGTGCCGACCGTGTGGCTGGGCCTGATCAACTACGCGATGCAGAACAAACTGAAGTTCTCGACCTTCCGCCGCACGGTGATCGGCGGTTCGGCCTGCCCGCCCGCGATGATGAACGCGCTGATCGACGAGTTCGGCGTGGAGGTGATCCATGCCTGGGGCATGACGGAAATGTCGCCGCTGGGCACTGCCGGCGGCTTGCTGACCAAGCATCTGGAATTGAGCAAGGAAGAACAGCGCAAGATCCTGCAAAAGCAGGGCCACGGCATCTACGGCGTCGACATGAAGATCACCGACGACGACGGCAAGGAACTGCCGTGGGACGGCGTCAGCTACGGCCATCTGCTGGTCAAGGGCCCGTGGATCATCTCGCGCTACTTCAAGGACGAAGGCGGCGACGTGCTGCAGGACGGCTGGTTCCCGACCGGCGATGTCGCCACCATCGACGAAGACGGCTACATGCAGATCACCGACCGCAGCAAGGACGTCATCAAGTCCGGCGGCGAATGGATAGGCACCATCGACCTGGAGAACGTCGCCATGTCGCACCCGGCGGTGATGCAAGCCGCCTGCATCGGCGTCGCCCATCCCAAGTGGGACGAGCGTCCCCTGCTGGTGGTGGTGCTGCGGCCGGGGCAGGAAGTCAGCCGCGACGACTTGCTGGCCCACTTCCACGGCAAAGTCGCCAAATGGTGGTTGCCGGACGACGTGGTATTCACCGATGCCTTGCCGGTGGGCGGCACCGGCAAGATCCAGAAAAACAAACTGCGCGAGCACTACAGGAACTACCGCCTGCCCACCGCATAAAGCCGCCTTATTTTCTGGCGGCTGGATGCAGCGCCATCGGCAGCTCCGGCAAAAGCAACAGCACCAGCAGTCCCAGCCCGACCAGCAAGGTGCCGGCGCCGAAGATATTGCCGATGGCGTGACGATAGACTTGCGCCGTCGCCGCCTGGCCGTGCAGTTGATGGGCCAGGATGGCGCCCGAGCCGGTAACGCCGACCAGGCCGCCCAGCGAACGGAAGAAGGCCAGCATCGCGGTGCCGACGCCGCGCCGCGAGGCGGGCAGGGCGTTCTGCACCGCCATCGTCATATTCGGCATCACCAGGCCCAGGCCTGCGCCGAGCACGAACATGGCCGGCTCCATCACCAGATAGCCCGCCGACCCGGCGATGCCCCAGGCCAGCACACCGAACGACGCGGTCGCCAGGCTCAGCCCCAGCAGCTGCGCCGGCTTGTAGCGTCCGCCCGACCTGGCCAGCACGCGTCCGTTCAGCGACGACGAGATCACCAGGCCCACCATCATCGGCACCGTCAGCAGGCCGGAGTTGGCCGGGCTGGCGCCCATCACCATCTGGAACAGCAGCGGAAAGAACACGCTGGAGCCCATCATGCCGACGAAGGTCAGGGCCAGCACCACGCTGGCGACGTTGAACACGCGGTTCTGGAACAGGTCCGGCGGCAGCACCGGCTCCGGCACGCGGCGCACATGCCACAGCAGCGCGGCCGTCAGCACCGCCGCCAGCGCGCTCAGGTATTTCACTTCGCTGCCATCCCACGGCCATTCGGTGCCGCCCAGCGCCAGCACCAACAGCGCCGCCGTCACCGCGGCGGTCATCAGCACCGAACCCAGGTAATCGATCTTGTGCTCGCGGTGCGGGCTGTTGTGATGCATGGACTTGGAAATGACATACAGCGCCGCCGCGCCCACCGGCACGTTGACGTAGAAGATCCAGTGCCACGACAGCCAGTCCGTCAACAGGCCGCCCAGCACCGGGCCCAGCACGCTGGTGGCCGCATACACGGCGGCGATGCTGCCCTGGCGCTTGCCGCGTTCGGCCGGCGGTATCAGATCGCCGATGACGATCTGCGCCAGCGGCAGGAAGCCGCCCGCGCCCAGGCCCTGAATCGCGCGGAAGACGATCAGCTCGACCATGTTCTGCGCCAGGCCGCACAAGGCCGAGCCGGTCAGGAAGATGACGATGGCGGCGTACAGCAGCGGCTTGCGGCCGTACTGGTCGCTCAGCTTGCCGTACAGCGGCATGGTGGCGGTCGACGCCAGCACATAGGCCGTCACCACCCACGACAGATGGGCCATGCCGCCCAGGTCGGAGACGATGCGCGGCAGCGCCGTGGCGACGATGCTCTGGTCCAGCGCGGCCAGGCCGATCATGATGACCAGGCCCATGTAGATGGCGCGGATTTCCCTGGCCGTGGCCGGCGCGCCTGCGCCAGGGATAGAGGTAGGGGTAGGAGTACTCATTCGCCGACCTCGTTCAGGTATTGGATGGCGTGGCGCAGCGCCTGCGCGCCTTCCGGTGGCAGCTGCGCCAGCTTGCGGGCCAGCCAGTCCAGGCGGCGGCTGCGGATGTCTTGCAGCACGGCCGCGCCTTGCTCGGTCAGCAGCAGGCCGACGCGCCGGCGGTCCTCGGGATTGGGCGTATCGCGCCGCACCAGGCCGGCGTTTTCCAGCGCCTTGATGTGGCCGCTCATGGTGGGGCCGCGCAGCTTTTCCATGCGTGCCAGCTCGGCCACGCCGATGCCGGGCGTCGTGCTGATGGCGGACAGCAGCAGCTTGTGCTGCAGCGACAAGCCGTGCGGATCGCTGTCGCCCTCCTGGCGGATGCGGCGGAACACGTGGTGCAGGGCGGTGCGCAAGTCGTCGGCCAGGGCGATGGCGTGCTTGGGGATGGGCGGTTCGGTGGGCATGGCGTTCTCATAAAATAGGTAGGCTACCTATCTATATTAAACCACGGCCAGCCGCTTTTCAAGGCAAAAAAAAGCCCGGCGAACCGGGCTGAGGGAGGAAACGTCTGTTAAAGCTGCGGTTACTTGAGGGCGCCGAACACCTTGCCGATCAGCTTGCTGCCGGCGCCGAGCGGATCGGCGCGGATGGCTTTTTCTTCCTCGCCTATCATCGTGTACAGGCCGTCCAGCGCGCGCTCGGTGACATAGCCTTCGACCGTGGCCTGGTCCTTGGCCAGCACGCCCAGCTTGGGCGCCATCGCCATCGCGGTGTTGTACTTGTTGGCCAGGTCCGAACGGTCGGTGACTTTCTTCACGATCGGCAGGAACTGCACCGCCAGTTTCGGCGACGTCTTCTCGCGGAAGAAGTCCGTCACCGAGGTGTCGCCGCCGGTCAGGATGTTCTTGGCGTCGGTGACGCTCATCGATTTGACGGCATCCATCAGCAGCGGCTTGGCCATCGGCACGGCGGCCTCGGCCGCGTGGTTCATCTGCACCACCAGATCGTCGAGCTGCTGGCCCTTGCCGGTCATCTTCAACAGCGGACGCGCCTGCTCCAGGATTTTCGGCAGCGGGATGCGCACCTTCTCGTTGTTCAGGAAGCCATTCTCCGCACCCAGCTCGGACACGGCCAGCGACGAGCCTTTTTCCAGCGCCGCCTTGAGGCCGCCGGATGCATCCTGGTTGCTCAGATCGGCCAGCGATAGCGCATAGGCGCTGGCCGCGGCCAGCGTCAGGGGAAGCAACAGGGCGACGGCGCGGCGGGACATGAGCATGGTGGACCTCCAGGTTGGCACGGCCGGCGGCCGCCGGCATGATGCTACTGTACCCCAGCGCCGTTCATGCCGCCAGTGCCGGCAACTCCCGCGCCAGGCGTTGCAGCAGCCGGTCGCATTCGAAGACGCTGAGCGTCTTGTGGCTGCCGTCTTCGCCTTCGATGTCGATCACTTCGTCCATCTCGCCGCGCGGATCGCCTTCCACATTCGGGTTGCGCAGCATCTTGGGGGCGGCGAAGCGGCGGCTGTCGTTGACCGTCATGATGTTCTCGACCGCGTCCACCATCAGCCCGTATAAATCCTCGCCGCGTTCGACGATCAGGATCTTGGCTTGCTCCAGCTTGTCCAGCACCGGCATATGGTACAGCTGGCGCAGGTCGATCACGCTGATCATCTGCTGGCGCAGGTTCAGCATGCCGCGCATGAAGGCAGGCATGCCGGGCGGCCGCGTGATGTCGCCGGAAAAATCGATGATCTCGCGCACCTGCTTGATCTCCAGCGCATAGGTGCTCTCCAGCGCGAAGGTGATGTAGACCTGGCGCTGGCCCTGTTTCGGATCGCGCGCCGCCTTGATGGCTTCGTCCTTTGGATACAGGTTGGCGTGGCCGGCGCGCATTTCCTTGATCTCGTTGCTGCTGAAGATTTCACGGTGGTTGAGGAAGATGATGTCGCCCAGCTCCGGCTTGGCGATGCAGCCGCCGAACATGCCGGCGCGCGCCTTGCTCAGCAGCGGAATGGCCATCACTTCCTCGCTGTAGAAGTTGACGATGTTGTCGACCGAGTCGACCAGGAAGCCGATGGTGGCGTCGTCGATGCGGGCGATGACGATGCGCTGGTCCGGCAGGAACTGGCGCTCGGCCTGCGCCGCCTGCGCCGGCGCGGCGTTGAGCAATGTGTTGAAATCGACCACGGCCACCTGGCTGCCGCGGAAGTTGATGCGGCCCAGGCACAGCGAGCTGTTGAGCACCGAGGCTTGCAGCTCCGGCACGCGGATGATTTCCTGGATCGCGCTCATCTCGAACGCGAACGACGCGCCGGCGACGCGGAAGCTGACGCACTGGCGCCGTTCGCCCTGGTTGCGGCGCGCCGTCTGCCGGTGCGCGCCCTGCAGCGCCAGCACCTGCGGCACGTTCTCGATGCGCACCAGCGCCGCCGGATCCAGCACCTGCAGCAGGCGGGCGCCGTCGTCGAGCAGGATGGTGCCGGCCACCACGCCGTGGGCGTCGCCGTTGGCATAGCTCAGCGTGCTGCGCTGCTCGGGGCGCACGCGCAGGATCTCGCCGGTCGTGTCGAACGATATGCCGACCAGCACGCCCTGGAAATCCAGGATGGCGATCTTGTCGCTGGCCTCGGCCGCGCGCGCCTCGGGCCGGAACACGCGGCCCAGGTTGACCACCGGGATCACCGTGCCGCGCAGCGTGAACACGCCTTCCAGGAAGGCCGGCGACAGCGGCAGGGCGCTGATCCGGGCCGGAAAGTTGACCACTTCGCGGATGCAGATCGCGGGCAGCGCGAACTCTTCGCCGCCCAGCACGAAGGAGCCGAACAGTTCGGTGACGGAGGTGGCGGCGTTGCTGCTAGTGGCGGGCATGGAGCTGGTCCTCTGCGGTGGCGATGATGTCGGTGACGGCGTAGCTCTGGGTGGCGCAATCGATGGTCAGCGTGCGGCCGCACTTGCCGCCCAGCCGGCAGTAGCTGACGTTGAGGCCGCATTGGCGCAGGTATTTGTGGGCGGCTGCGGCGTTTTGCTGACCCACCTGCAAGCGCGACGAATGACGCTGGAACATATGGGCGCCGCCGGCGACCACCACTTCGATATCGGGGTAGTCGGCTTCGGTCGCGCCCATCAGGCGCAGCAGCGAGGGCACGGCCTGGCTGACATAGCGGGCGCCGATCTCGCAGTCCTGCCCCGGCGCCTCCGGCAGCAGGCAGTGGGCCAGGCCGCAGCAGCCGCGCTTCTTCCACAGGAAGGCGATGCCGACGCAGGAGCCCAGCAGCGCTTGCAGCTGGTCGGTGCGCACGCCTATCTTCAGTTTGCCCATCGGGACTTGCTGGCATTGCGGCGCGGGCGATGCGTTCAAGGCGCTGCGTGCGAAGGGCTGATCGATGCCGCTGCCGGCGATTGTTGTGGCTTCCATGGTGGCACTACCCCGATTTTTCCATCGTATAAATCATCGGCCGTTCGAAATGATAGGCGGTGTCGAGGCCACTGATCGATTCGGATTCGCCCAGGATCAACCTGGAGTGGGGCGCCATGCTGTGGCGGGCTTGCTTCAGTACGGTCTCCTGGTGCTCCTGATCGAAGTAGATCAGTACGTTACGCAGGAACACGAGATCGAACTGCTTGTGCGGCTTGAGTGGAGTGAGCAGGTTGTGTTGGGCCAGCTCCACGTTTTTTTTAAGGGCATCGACCACTTGCAGGCCTTTGCCGCTGGGCTTGAAGTACTTCTTCACCCAGTCCGGATGCGAAGCGTGGATGCGCTCGACCGAGCGTCCAGTGTATTCGCCCGCGCGCGCCACCGCAAGAATCTGCTGCGAAATATCGGTGGCGTGTATCTGATACGCGAATCCCGGGTGCGATTGCTGGAATTCTTCGCACAATATTGCCATCGAGTACAGCTCCTCGCCGCTGGCGGCGGCGGCCGACCACACCTTGAGCCGCTGGCCCTGGTTCGCCTGCCACCACTGCGGCAGGAACTCCTGCTCCACGTAGTCCCAGACCTGCGGCGTGCGGAAGAACAGCGTGTCGTTGGTCGTCACCAGGTCGATGAAGTGCGGAATCTCGGCCCGGTCCTGCTCCACCTTGTCCAGATAGGCCTGGTAGCTGCCGATCTCCAGCGCCTGCATGCGCGGCCGCAGGCGCCGCTCCAGCAAGATGCTTTTGCGCTCCGTCATCGCGATGCCTGTGTGCTTGCGCACCAGCGCGATGAGGGCGCTCAGCGTTGCTGGGCTCAGTCCGGCGCTGGCGCTCATCGTCACACCACGAAGCCGGCCACGGTTTTATTCAGATCGCCGGCGCGCTGGTTCAAGCCTTCCGTCGAGCGGGCGATGCTGTCGCAGGCGGCGGCCGATTTCTCGGCTTCCTCGGCGATGTACTGCACGGCGGTGCTGACTTCGCGCGCCGTCAGCAGCTGCTCGTTGGTGGCGGTGGAGATGTCCGAGATCGCCACGGTGGTCTTGGCCACGCCGGCGACGATCTTGTCGAAGGCGTCGCTGGCCTGGCGCGAAATCTCGCTGCCGGCCGAGACCCGCTTGACCGACTCGTTGATCAGCTTGGAGATTTCCTTGGTGGCCTGCGACGAGCGCTCGGCCAGCTTGCGCACTTCGTCGGCAACCACCGAGAAGCCCAGGCCGTGTTCGCCGGCGCGGGCGGCCTCGATGGCGGCGTTGAAGGCCAGCATATTGGTCTGGTTGGCGATCTCGCTGATGACCTTGACGATTTCGCCGATGTCCTCGGACGAACGGTTGATCAAGTCCATCGCCTCGATCGACTTGGCCACCGCCTTGGCGCCGGCCTCGGCCTCGTGCTGGGTGGCCTTGGCCAGGGAGTCGGCGTCGTTGGTGTTCTGGGCGATGGTGTTGATCGAATTGGTCAGGCCATCGATGGAGGCGTTCATTTCCTCCACGGTCGCGCCCAGCGCCTGGGTGCCCACGGCGACGCCGTTGGAGCGCTCGGCGATGGTGGTCGAGGCGTCGGCAAAGCCGTTGGCCGAGGCCACCACCTCGCCGATGACCTTGCGCAGGTCGGCGATCATCTTGCCTATCCCCTGGGCCAGATGGTCCAGCGGCTCGTCGCCATCGGCGATGACCTTGCTGGTCAGGTCGCCCGACGCCGCCCGGTCGACCGATTCGAGCAGGCGCTTGATCTTGGCGCCGTCGGCCTCGGCCTGGGCCGCCACCGAGTTTTCCAGGTTGACCTGGTCGGTGATGTCGCTGGCGAACTTGACGACTTTATACGGTCTGCCGTTCAGATCGAGCACGGGATTGTAGGTGGCTTGTATCCATATGGTTTTGCCATTATTGCCGATTCGCTTGTAGCGGCCACCATCGAATTCGCCGCGGTTTAACTTTTGCCAGAGTCGTTTATATTCCGAGCTATTCGCGTATTCCGGATCGCAGAACATGCGGTGGTGTTCGCCCTTGATGTCTTCCAGGGTATAACCCATGGTACTAAGGAAATTATCGTTAGCATTCAGGACATGGCCGGCCATATCGAATTCAATCACCGCCTGGGCCTTGGAGATGGCGGCCACCTTGCTTTCGTACTCGGCGTTCTTGATCTTGCTGTCGGTGATGACGGTGGCGAACTTGATGACCTTGTAGGCATTGCCTTCAGCGTCGATGATGGGGTTGTAGGAGGCGCTGATCCACACCTCGCGGCCGCCCTTGGCGACCCGTTTGTACTCGCCGCAGTCGTACTCGCCGCGCCCCAGGCGGGCCCATAAGTCCTTGTATTCAGGAGTCTTTACGTATTCGGGATCGCAAAAGATCGAGTGGTGCTTGCCCTGGACTTCCTCCAGTGTGTAGCCCACCGTCTTCAGGAAGTTTTCGTTGGCGTGCAGGATGGTGCCGTCGAGGGAGAACTCGATCAGTGCCTGCACCCGGTTCAGCGCGGTATTAATGGCTTGAATATCAAGATCTTGTGATTTGATTACCTGGCTATGCGCGTCCATAATAAGGTCCTGTTATATTTTGAGAGAATTATTTGAGGGGAAATGTTAATCGTAATTCAATTGAATGTATTTTTCCGCTGCCGGGAATCTGTAAGCATTATTTATCCGGATTCGAAACGAACACAAGGATCCTATTTGTTATTTTTTAGCCGCTGTACTTAATTTGCCACGGGGAATTAATATGGGTGTGAGTATTGGTGAGAATTTCGCTTATTTAAAAAGCGCTATCGCGGCATTCAAAAGTGCTGGGTGAAACGGCAAGTTTGCCAGGCTGTCCAGCGTGCCTTCCTGTACCATGCCGTAACGCCCTTCAAAAAAATAATACGACCGTTCTTTTATGCGGTATAGTAGGCGGGCTGAGATTCCCACCAAAAACATAAGGAAGAGACATGACTGCTGAATATCAAGTCCACGGCACCGTTGCCGTCATCACGCTGAACAATCCGCCGGTCAACGGCCTGGGCCTGGCCACCCGCACGGCGGCGGTCAAGGGCATCCAGCAGGCGCTGGCGGACGACGCCGTCAAAGCCATCGTCATCACCGGCGCCGGCAAGGCCTTTTCCGGCGGCGCCGACATCAAGGAATTCAATTCGCCGAAAGCGTTGACCGAGCCCAGCCTGCACACGCTGATCGCCACCGCCGAAAGCTCGACCAAGCCGGTGGTTGCGGCCATCCACACCGTCTGCATGGGCGGCGGCCTGGAGCTGTCGCTGGGTTGCCACTACCGCGTGGCGATGCCGGGCGCGCAGATCGCGCTGCCGGAAGTCAAACTGGGCCTGCTGCCGGGCGCAGGCGGCACGCAGCGCCTGCCGCGCGTGCTGGGCCTGGAAATGGCGCTGAACATGATCGTCTCCGGCACGCCGGTGCTGTCCGACAAGCTGGCCGGCACCGCGCTGTTCGACCAGGTGTTCGCCGCCGATGCCGACCTGGTCAGCTCCGCGGTGGCGTTTGCCGAGCAGATCGCCGATGCGCGTCCGCTGCCGAAAGTGCGCGACCGCAAGGTGGACTACCCGAACCATGAAGCCTTCCTGCAATTCTCGCGCAACACCGTCAAAGCCATGTCCGGCCCGTTCCCGGCGCCGCTGGAATGCGTGGAAACCGTGGCCGCCTCGGTGACGATGAAATTCGAAGACGGCATGAAGTTCGAACGCGAGCGCTTCCTGCACCTGATCCAGACCACCGAATCGAAAGCGCTGCGCCACGCCTTCTTCGCCGAGCGCGTCGCCAGCAAAGTGCCGGACGTGCCGGCCGATACGCCGACCCGCGCCATCAAGCAGGCCGCCGTGATCGGCGCCGGCACCATGGGTGGCGGCATCGCCATGAACTTCCTTAACGCCGGCATCCCGGTTGTCATGCTGGAAACCAAGCAGGAGGCGCTGGACAAGGGCCTGGCCACGATCCGCAAGAACTACGAAAACACCATGAAGAAGGGCAAGCTGACGCAGGAGAAGTTCGACCAGCGCATGGCCCTGGTCAGCGGCACGCTGGCCTACGAGGACATCGGCCAGGCCGACATCGTGGTCGAGGCCGTGTTTGAGGACATGGGCGTCAAGGAGACCGTGTTCCGCAAGCTGGATGAAGTGATGAAACCGGGCGCGATCCTGGCCTCCAACACGTCGACGCTGGACTTGAACCAGATCGCCGGCTTCACCAAGCGTCCGCAGGACGTCATCGGCACCCACTTCTTCTCGCCGGCCAACGTGATGAAGCTGCTGGAAATCGTGCGCGGCGCGCAGACCGGCAAGGACGTGCTGGCCACGGCGCTGGCGTTGTCGAAAAAACTCAAGAAGACCGGCGTGGTCTCGGGCGTGTGCGACGGCTTCATCGGCAACCGCATGATCGAGCAGTACAGCCGCCAGGCCGGCTTCCTGCTGGAAGAGGGCGCGCTGCCGGAGCAGGTCGACAAGGCGGTCGAGAAGTTCGGCTTCGCCATGGGCCCGTTCCGCATGGGCGACCTGGCCGGCAACGACATCGGCTGGGCCATCCGCAAGCGCCGCTACGTGGAGAAGCCGGAAATCAGCTACTCCAGGACCGCCGACCTGCTGTGCGAAATGGGCCGCTTCGGCCAGAAGACCGGCGCCGGCTGGTACGACTACAAGGCGGGCGACCGCAAGGCGTATCCGAACGAGCAGGTCAACGCCATGATCGTGCAGCATTCGGCCGACATCGGCGTGGCGCGCCGCAAGATCAGCGACCAGGAAATCGTCGAGCGACTGGTGTACTCGATGGTCAACGAAGCGGCGCACATCCTGGAAGAGGGCATCGCCCTGCGCGCGTCGGACATCGACATGGTCTACCTGACCGGCTACGGCTTCCCGCTGTTCCGCGGCGGCCCGATGTTCTATGCCGACACGGTCGGCTTGCCGAACGTGCTGGCGGCGATCAACAAGTACGCCCAGGGCCACCAGGGCGGCGCGTGGAAACCGGCGCCGCTGCTGGTCAAGCTGGCCGCAGAGGGCAAGGGCTTCAATAGCTGATCGTTCACTGCTGTCTGAAAAAGCTCACACGCACAAAAATTTTTCGTTGCGTGTGAGCATTTCTCTCCAATTGTCGCTATAATTTCTTCAAACCAGCAGCACTTTCTTCGAAGCCCTAAAAAACGGTTCGAGTCGCAGCGTGAAGTACACGTTACAACCCAACTCATTTTTAGAGGCACACATGAAACGCATCATCCTTGCCGCAGCATTGGCATACGCGGCAATCTCCTCAGCCCAAGCAGTCCGCATCGACAGCCTGTTCAACACCGGCATCGGCGCGAACGGCAGCGGCGACACCCATTACAGCCTGAACGCAGCCAGCAGCGATACCGTCATCGGCAACACCGTGCCTGTGATCACGCTCGACAACGTGTGGCCGATCAGCCCCTGGCTCGCCAACGACGGCGTATCGAAATGGATCACGCCGACCGCCTCGCAAGGCCAGAGCTTCGACGCCTTCAGCGCCGGCACCTATACCTACACGCTGAGCTTCGACCTGAGCGGCTACAACGCCGCCAGCGCAGCCTTCAGCGGCCGCTTTGCCGCCGACAACGACGCCGTGGTCAAGCTGAACAACCAGGTCATCGCCAGCGGCAGCGGCTTTACCGACTGGACCGCGTTTGCCGCAGGCAGCGGCTTCCAGGCCGGCGTCAATACTTTGCAATTCGTGGTTGGCAACTGGGCGCAGAACGGCGGCAATCCGACCGGCCTGCGTGTGGAGTTCCTGTCTTCCGACGTAGCGGCGGTTCCTGAACCGTCGAGCTACGCCATGTTGTTGGCCGGACTGGTCCTGGTGGGGGTAGTGGGTGGTCGTCGTAAACAAGTTCGATAAATATTCCGCTTTCTCGTTTAAGCGCTTCGGCCGCCTACCAAGGCGGCTTTTTTTTTAGCGGCGCGTGACGGTCAGCAGCGGCGCGTCCGGCGCGGCGACGTTGAGGGCGAAGGTGTAGGTGGCGGCTTGCGGCGTGTCGAACCAGAGGTCGCGCCCGGCCCAGGCCAGCGCCTGCGCCTTGTCGGCGACGAACTTGCCTTGCTTGTCGCCGCCGCCCAGCTCGACCGAGCGGAAGTCTTTCGCGCCGATCCGGAACCGGCTCAGCCCCTTGGGCAGCGCGACGTCGACGCTGAAGGTGCTGGCGTCCACTTGCAGCAGCGGCGTGGTCGCGCCCCATTTGTTCATGGTGCCGCGCAAGTACAGCGGCGCAGCGGTCAGCTCGGCCACGGTGGCCGGCGCCGACGGCTGGAACTCGATCAGCGTGTCGTCCGGCCAGCTGGCGTCCTGTATCGGCAGCGCGAAGTATTTCTGATGGCGGCCGGGCGAGATCTGCTCGCGCCGCTGCCCATGGACCAGCGTGGCGCTGTCCGAAGGCCAGGGCGCCGGCGTGCCGTAATGGACCCGGGGCGACGCGCACCAGTCGCCGCCGCCCAGCGCCACAGTTGCCACCGCCCGCATCGCGAAGTTGATTTCCTTTTTTGCGATGGCGATCATCACCTGGCATTCCAGCCGTATGTCGCCCAGCCGCCGCATGGTGGCCGGCACATTGGCGCTGCGGATTTCCGGCTTGCCGCTGAAAGTGCCGCGTTTGCGGTTGAGGACCAGGTCGGCATTGTCGTCGTCGGCCGCCTGGCTGCGCGGCAGCACGAAGCCGCCGTCGGCCGCCACCGGCACGGCGATGTCGGTATCGCCGCCGGCGATGCGCAGCGTGACGCCATCGATGACCGCGCCCGGCTGCTGCGGCTTGAGGATGAAGCGCAGCGTGTCGGCATGCGGCGCCAGCTTGTGCTCGCGCTCGAAGGTGTCCAGGCCCGCCAGCAGGTTGCGGTAGGAGCGCAGTTCGGGATGCTTGATGCCGCTGACTTCGACGGTCGGGACCGCTTCCGTCTCCTGCTCATCCGGCGCCTGCTGCGCGCCGGCGCCGGCGAGTGGGAGGAGCATCAGGCTGGCCAGCGTCCGTCGTATCATGGTAGTCAATATTTGGTTTTTGATGATGCAGACTATAACTCAAAAAGACAAAAAAATAGCCGCCATCGCTGGCGGCTATTTTGCGCTGCTCAAGCAGGCTTAGTCGTTGGCGTAGATGTTGTTGTTCTTGGTCTCGCCGACGAACAGCGCACCGATCACGGCCGTGATCAGGGCGATGATGATCGGATACCACAGGCCGTAGTAGATGTCGCCCTTGAACGCCACCAGCGCGAACGAGATGGTCGGCAGCAGGCCGCCGAACCAGCCGTTACCGATGTGGTAAGGCAGGGACATCGAGGTGTAGCGGATGCGGGTCGGGAACATCTCGACCAGCATGGCGGCGATCGGGCCGTACACCATGGTCACGTACAGCACCAGGATGAACAGCACCAGCACCATCATCGGCTTGTTGATCTGCGTGTCGTCGGCCTTGGCTGGATAGCCTGCGGCCTTGATGGCGCCGCCCACTTCCTTCTTCAGCGCGGCTTCGGCATCCTTGCTGGCCTTGTCGAAGTTCAGGCCGTCAGGCGTCATGGTGGCGTTGAAGGCGGTGATTTCCTTGTCGCCCACCTTGATCTTGGCGACGCTGCCGGCCGGCGCTTCCTGCGTGGTGTAGTTCACCGAAGCGTTGGACAACATGCCGGCGGCGATGTCGCACGACGAAGGGAACTTCTTGGTGGCGGTCGGGTTGAACAGGAAGTGGCACGAAGCCGGATCGGCGACCACCACCACTGGCGAGTTCTTCAGCGCGGCTTCCAGCGCCGGGTTGCCGTAGTGGGTCAGGGCGCCGAACAGCGGGAAGTAGGTCGCCGCAGCCAGCACGCAGCCGCCCAGGATGATCCACTTGCGGCCGATCTTGTCCGACAGGATGCCGAAGAAGATGAAGAACGGCGTGGCCAGAGCCAGCGACACGGCGGTCATGATGTTGGCGCTGGCGCCATCGATCTTCAGCACCTGGGTCATGAAGAACAGCGCGTAGAACTGGCCGGTGTACCAGACCACGGCCTGGCCCATGGTCAGGCCCAGCAGCGCCAGGATCACCACTTTCAGGTTGCGCCATTGGCCGAAGGCTTCGCTCAGCGGCGCTTTCGAGGTCTTGCCTTCGGCTTTCATCTTGGCGAAGGCCGGCGATTCATTCATCGACAGGCGGATCCACACCGAAATACCCAGCAGCAGCACCGACACCAGGAACGGCACGCGCCAGCCCCAGGCAGCGAAATCTTCTTCGCCGACGGCGGTACGGGTGCCCAAGATCACCAGCAGCGACAGGAACAGGCCCAGCGTCGCAGTGGTCTGGATCCACGAGGTGAACGAGCCGCGCTTGTCGTGCGGCGCATGCTCGGCCACGTAGGTGGCCGCGCCGCCGTACTCGCCGCCCAGCGCCAGGCCCTGCAGGATGCGCAGCGAGACCAGGATGATGGGCGCCGCGATGCCGATGGCCGCGTACCCGGGTAGCAGGCCGACAATGAAGGTGGAGGCGCCCATGATCAGGATGGTGATCAGGAAGGTGTACTTACGGCCGATCATGTCGCCGAGGCGGCCGAACACCAGCGCGCCGAACGGACGCACAATGAAACCGGCGGCAAACGCCAGCAGTGCGAAAATGAAGGTGGTGGTCGGCTCGCCGATGAAGAACTGCTTGGCGATGATGGGAGCGAGCGAACCGTACAGATAGAAATCGTACCATTCGAAAACCGTCCCCAGCGAGGACGCAAAGATCACCTTGCGTTCTTCCGGCGTGATGCTGCCGGACTTGGGCAGGTTGCGCGGGTCGGCGGTGCCTGATGTTGTCGTCATTTTTGTCTCCGTTAATTTTTTGGATTTCCCCAGCCGAGATAGTTACATTTTCGTCAGCTTGAGCGCAGTGTGTACTGCGAACCTTACGTCAGGCTTGCTTCAAACTTACGCGAAACTTACAGAAATAATTTGCGAACGACCGTACTAAAATATGCTATTCTGATTTCACTGAAAACACCCACCTATACCTACAGGAGACATTCATGATCGACGCCGTCATCGTTTCAACCGCCCGCACGGGCCTGGCCAAATCGTGGAAAGGCGCGTTCAATATGACGCACGGCGCCACGCTGGGCGGCCACGCGCTGCAGGCGGCGATCAGCCGCGCCGGCATCGAGGCGGGCGAGGTTGAGGACGTGCTGATCGGTTGCGCCAATCCCGAGGGCGCCACCGGCGGCAACATCGCGCGCCAGATCGCCATCCGTGGCGGCTGCCCGGTGACGACCGCCGGCATGACCATCAACCGTTTCTGCTCGTCGGGCCTGCAGACCATCGCCACCGCCGCCCAGCGCATCATCGCCGGCGAAGGCGACATCTACGCCGCCGGCGGCGTGGAATCGATCTCCTGCGTGCAGCAGGAGATGAATATGCACATGTACAAGGAAGTCTGGCTGTCGCAGCACAAGCCGGAAATCTACTGGCCGATGCTGCAGACGGCGGAAACCGTGGCCAAGCGCTACAACATCAGCCGCGAGCGCCAGGACGAGTACGGCGTGCAAAGCCAGCAGCGCGCCGCCGCCGCCCAGGCCGCCGGCCTGTTCGACGCCGAGATCGTGCCGATGACCACCACCATGGGCGTGGCCGACAAGGCCAGCGGCATGCTGCTGACGCGCGAAGTGACGATCTCCGCCGACGAAGGCATCCGCGCCGATACAACGTATGAAGCCGTCTCCAAGATCCGCAGCGCCGTGCCCGGCGGCGTCATCAGCGCAGGCAACGCCAGCCAGTTCTCGGACGGCGCCTCGATGTCCATCGTCATGAGCGCGCAGGCCGCAGCGGCCAAGGGCTTGCAGCCGCTGGGCATCTTCCGTGGTTTCGCCGTCGCCGGCTGCGAGCCGGACGAGATGGGCATCGGCCCGGTGTTCGCGATTCCCAAGCTGCTGAAAAAAGCCGGCCTGAAGGTCGAGGACATCGGCCTGTGGGAATTGAACGAAGCCTTCGCCGTGCAGGTGCTGTACTGCGCCGACACGCTGGGCATCCCGATGGACCGGCTGAACGTGAACGGCGGCGCGATCGCCGTCGGCCACCCGTATGGCGTGTCGGGCGCGCGCCTGACCGGCCACGCGCTGCTGGAAGGCAAGCGCCGTGGCGTCAAATATGTGGTCGTCACCATGTGCATCGGTGGCGGCCAGGGAGCGGCGGGCCTGTTCGAAGTGGTGTAAGCGATGCAGTCGCTACTGCTGTCGCGGCGCGATATCGCCTTCATGCTGTACGAATGGCTGGATGCGGAGGCGCTGACGCGGCGCGCCCGCTTCCAGGACCACAACCGCGAGACCTTCGACGCCGCCCTCGACACGGCCGAGCAGCTCGCCACCGGGCTGTTCGCGCCGCATAACAAAAAGAGCGACCAGCAGGAACCGCAGGCCGTGCCAGGCGAGCACTGCCTCGACGTCCGCATCATCGACGAGGTGAAGACGGCGCTGGAAGCGTTCTCGGCCGCCGGCCTGATGGCGGCGGGCCAGGACTACGAGCGTGGCGGCATGCAGCTGCCGGTGGTGGTGGAGAAAGCGCTGGCCGCCTACTTCACGGCGGCCAATGTCGCCACCAGCGCCTACACCTTCCTGACGATGAGCAATGCCAACACCTTGCTCAAATGCGGCACGCCGGAACAGGTGCGGCGCTATGTCGATCCGATGTTCGCGGGCCGCTACTTCGGCACCATGTGCCTGTCCGAACCGCAGGCCGGCTCCAGCCTGTCCGACATCGCCAGCCGCGCGGTGCCCGACCCGCAGCCCGGCGTGGACGGCGAGCGCCAGTTCCGCCTGAGCGGCAACAAGATGTGGATTTCGGCCGGCGAGCACGATCTGTCGGACAACATCGTCCACCTGGTGCTGGCCAAGATACCCGGCCCGGACGGCAAGCTGATTCCTGGCGTCAAAGGCATCTCGCTGTTCATCGTGCCCAAGTTCCTGGTCAACGAAGACGGCAGCCTTGGCGAACGCAACGACGTCGTACTGGCCGGCCTCAACCACAAGATGGGCAATCGCGGCACCACCAACTGCCTGCTCAACTTCGGCGAAGGCAAGTTCCAGCCGCAAGGCAAGGGCGGCGCCATCGCCTACCTGGTCGGCAATCCGCACCAGGGCCTGGCCCAGATGTTCCACATGATGAACGAGGCGCGCATCGGCGTCGGCCTGGGCGCGGCAGTGCTGGGCTACACCGGCTATCTGCACGCGCTCGACTATGCCCGCAACCGTCCGCAAGGCCGCCACCCGGCGCAGAAAGACCCGGCCCAGCCGCAGCTGCCCATCATCGAACACACCGACGTGCGGCGCATGCTGCTGGCGCAAAAGGCCTATGTGGAAGGCGGCCTGGGCCTGGTGCTGTACAGCGCCCGCCTGGTCGACGAGCAGCACAGCGCGGAAACGCCGGAAGCCCGCGAACATGCGGCCCGCCTGCTGGACTTCCTGACGCCGATCACCAAATCCTGGCCATCGCAGTGGTGCGTGGAAGCCAACAGCCTGGCGATCCAGGTGCACGGCGGCTACGGCTACACGCGCGAATACAATGTCGAACAGTTCTACCGCGACAACCGCCTGAACGCCATCCACGAAGGCACGCACGGCATCCACGGGCTCGACCTGCTGGGCCGCAAGGCCAGCATGCAGGATGGCGCGCTGTTCAAGGCCTTCGGCGCCGAGTTGCGCAAGACGGTGCGCAAGGTGCGCGGCAGCGTCGGCGCGCCGGATGCGCTGCCGGCCGAACTGGCCGAGCTGGCCAACATCAGCCGGGAGCTGCTGGCCCATGCCGCCGCGCTCGACGCCGCGTGGCAGGCAGTGGAACTCGTCACGCAAAAGCTGTATGCTGCCGGCGACATGAACGAAACCCTGGCCAACGCCAGCCTGTACCTGGAAGCGGTCGGCCACGTCGTGGTCGCCTGGATCTGGTTGCAGCAGGCCTTGCTGGCCGCTGCGGCCCTGGATGGCGGCGATGCCGATTTCTATCGCGGCAAGCTGCAGGCCTGCCGCTACTTCTTCCGCTGGGAATTGCCGAAAGTCGAACAGCAGCTGGAACTGCTGGCCAGCATAGACACCACCACGCTCGACATGCGCGACGCGTGGTTCTGAACAAGCGATAACTAAAGCGAGACACAATGATCAAGCACATCGTAATGTGGAAACTGAAAGACCATGCGGAAGGCGCAGACCGCGCCGCCAACGCGGCCAGGATGAAAGCGCTGCTGGACGGCTGCGTCGGCCTGGTGCCCGGCCTGCTGAAGCTGGAGGCGGTCATCGCCCAGCCCGGCCTGGAGGCGACCTATGACGTCATGCTGTACTCGGAATTCAGCGACAAGGCCGCGCTGGACGCATACCAGAACCATCCCGACCACGTGGCGATGAAGCCATTCTTCGTCGCGGTGCGCGATGCGCGCCAGTGCATGGACTATGAAATCTAAGGAACCCGCGATGCGTACAACTCAAGAATTGTTTTCCCTGTCCGGCAAGACCGCGCTGATCACCGGCGGTTCGCGCGGCCTGGGCCTGCAAATGGCGCTGGCGCTGGGCGAGCAGGGCGCCAAGGTCGTCATCTCCTCGCGCAAGCAGCCCGACCTCGATGAGGCCGTGGCCTACCTGACCAGCCACGGCATCGACGCCCACGCCGTCGCCGCCGATCTGTCTCAGGACGCGCACGCGGACGCCCTGGTGACGGCCGCGCTGGCCCACCTCGGTCACATCGACATCCTGGTCAACAACGCCGGCGCCAGCTGGGGCGCGCCCGCCGAAGACCATCCGGTCGAAGCGTGGGACAAGGTGATGAACCTGAACATCCGCAGCATCTTCGTGGTGTCGCAGCTGGTCGGCAAGCGCTCGATGATCCCGCGTGGCTACGGCCGCATCATCAACATCGCCTCGATCGCCGGCCTGGCCGGCAATCCGCCGGGCACCATGCAGACCATCGCCTACAACACCTCGAAAGGCGCGCTGGTCAACTTCACGCGCACCTTGGCCGGCGAGTGGGGCCGCCACGGCATCACCGTCAACGCGCTGGCGCCTGGCTTCTTCCCGTCCAAGATGACCAAGGGCTTGCTGGAGAAACTGGGCCCGGACGAATTGTCCAAGGATGCGCCGCTGGGCCGCCTCGGCGACGACGAGGACTTGAAAGGCGCGGCCGTGCTGTTCGCTTCCGACGCGGGCAAGCACATCACCGGCCAGATCCTGGCGGTGGACGGCGGCGTGTCGGCGGTCTGACCATGGTGCAGATTCCCAAGACTTACCAGCGCATCGTGCTGGCGGCGCGTCCGCGCGGCCCGGTGGCGCCGGAAAACTTCCGGCTGGAGACGCTGGACGTGCCCCAACTGGCAGACGGCGAAGTCCTGATACGCAACCACTATCTTTCGCTGGATCCGTACATGCGCGGCCGCATGAGCTCGGCCAAGAGCTACGCCAGCTCGCAGCCGCTGGACCAGACCATGATAGGCGGCACGGTAGGCCAGGTGGTGGCCTCGCGCAACGACTACTACCAGGTTGGCGAGTTCGTCGGCGGCGTGCTGGGCTGGGCCGAGATGGGCGTGTCGGACGGCGTCCTGCTGCGCAAGCTGGACACCACCCGCATCCCGCTGTCGGCCTACCTGGGCGTGGTCGGCATGCCGGGCATGGCGGCCTGGTACGGCTTCAACCAGATACTCGAAGCTGGCGCCGGCGATACGGTGGTGGTGTCGGCCGCAGCCGGCGCGGTGGGCAGCGTGGTCGGACAGCTGGCGCGGCTGCGCGGCTGCCGCGTGGTTGGCATCGCCGGCGGGCCGGAGAAGTGCGAGTACGTGGTCAGGCAGCTGGGCTTCGATGCCTGCGTCGACTACAAGGCCGGCAACCTGGAGGCCGACCTGGCCGCCGCCACGCCGGACGGCGTCGACGCCATCTTTGAAAACGTCGGCGGCGCCTGCCTCGACGCCTCGCTGGCGCGCACCAACGCGTTTGCGCGCGTGGCGCTGTGCGGCCTGATCGCCGGCTTCAACGGCCAGGAAATGCCGATCAAGAATTCGCGCCTGCTGCTGCTCAACCGTGTGACGCTGCGCGGCTTCATCATCACCGAACACATGGAATTCTGGCAGCAGGGCTTGCAGGAACTGGCCGTGCTGGTCGCCAACCACCAGATCAAATACCGCGAAACGGTAGCGGAGGGCCTCGCGGCCGCGCCGCAAGCGTTCATGGGCCTGCTGCAAGGGCAAAACATCGGCAAACAACTGGTCAAGCTCATCTAATGAAAACATTCAGAGGCAAGGTCGTCGTCATCACCGGCGGCGCGAGTGGTTTGGGCCGCGAATTCGCCAACGTGGCGGCGCGTGAAGGCATGAAGCTGGTGCTGGCGGACGTGCAGGGCGACGCGCTACAACGCGCCGTCGAGGAGTTGAAGGCGCAGGGCGCCAGCGTCATTTCGCAGTTGTGCGACGTGCGCAAGGGCGAGCAGGTGCAGGCGCTGGCCGATGCGGCGGTCGCCGAATTCGGCGCCGTGCATCTGGTGTTCAACAACGCCGGCGTCGGTTCGGGCGGGCTGATCTGGGAGAACACCGAGGCCGACTGGGAATGGGTGATGGGCGTGAACGTGTGGGGCGTGATCCACGGCGTGTGCATCTTCACCAGGCTGATGCTGGAGGCGGCCAAGGGCGATCCATCGTTCGAAGGCCACATCGTCAACACGGCGTCGATGGCGGGCTTGCTCAATGCGCCGGCGATGGGCGTGTACAACGTCTCCAAGCATGCGGTGGTGGCGCTGTCGGAGACCTTGTACCAGGACTTGCAGCTGGTTGGTGCGCCTATTGGCGCGTCGGTGCTGTGTCCGTATTTCGTGCCGACCGGGATCAGCCAGTCGCACCGCAACCGTCCCGAGGACGTGCGCATGACGCAAGGCCCGACCGCCAGCCAGCTGGCGGCGCAAGCCATGACGGACAAGGCTGTATCGTCGGGCAAGGTGTCGGCGCAGGACGTGGCGGAGATCACCTTCAAGGCCATCGCCGACGGCGACTTCTACATCTACTCGCATCCGGGCGCGCTGGCCGGTGTGCAGGAGCGCATGCAGCACGTCGTCGCCGGCACCAATCCCGGCGATCCGTATGCCGCCACGCCGCATGTGCGCGAGGCGCTGCGGGCGAAGATGAAGCTGGGCTGATGGTGCAAAAGGCGCGCATCGCGGCGTTCCAGCCGGACGCCCCGTGACGTCTTAGTCCGCTTGCAGCCTGGCGGCGATGGCCTGGCCGGCTTCCGTGGTGCTGGCCGTGCCGCCCATGTCCGGCGTGCGCTGGCCGTCCAGCAGCCAGGCTTCGATGGCGGCGACGATGGCGTCGTGCGCGGCGCGGTAGCTGGCGTCGCCGTTGCCGAGGAAGTCCAGCATCATCGCGCCGGACCAGATCATGGCGACCGGATTGGCGATATTCCTGCCGTAGATGTCGGGCGCCGAGCCGTGCACCGGCTCGAACAAGGACGGCCATTGCCGATCAGGATTCAGGTTGGCCGACGGCGCGATGCCTATCGTGCCGGTGCAGGCCGGGCCGAGGTCGGAAAGGATGTCGCCGAACAGGTTGGACGCCACCACCACATCGAAGCGTTCCGGCGACAGCACGAAGCGGGCCGCCAGGATATCGATGTGGTACTGGTCCCACGTCACGTCCGGATAATCCCTGGCCATCTCGGCCACGCGTTCGTCCCAGTACGGCATGCTGATCGAGATGCCGTTCGACTTGGTGGCCGAGGTCAGGTGCTTGCGCGGCCGGCTCTGCGCGAGGTCGAAGGCGTATTGCAGCACGCGGTCCACGCCGGTGCGGGTGAAGATGGCTTCCTGTAGCACGAACTCGCGCTCCGTCCCTTCAAACATGCGGCCGCCGACGGACGAATATTCGCCCTCGGTGTTTTCGCGCACGATGTAGAAGTCGATGTCGCCGGGCTGTTTGTTGGCCAGCGGGCAAGGCACGCCGGGCATCAGGCGCACCGGCCGCAGGTTGACGTACTGGTCGAACTGGCGGCGGAACTTCAGCAGCGATCCCCACAGCGAAATGTGGTCGGGCACCAGCGCCGGCCAGCCGACCGCGCCGAAGAAGATGGCTTCGTAGTCTTGTAGCTGTTCGAACCAGTCGTCCGGCATCATCTTGCCGTGTGCGGCGTAGTAGTCGCAGCTGGCCCACTCGAAGCGGGTCCATTCGATCTGGATGTTGAAGCGGCGGGCCGCGGCCTCGACCACGCGTATGCCTTCGGGCATGACTTCCTTGCCGATGCCGTCTCCGGCGATCACTGCGATTTTGTGCGTTTTCATGGGCGTTCTCCTTGGCGACCAGGATAGCGCGATCCTGGGCATGTCGCCGGCCTATGTCAGCAAGCGCGTCGGCATGCTGGAGGAGGCGGCCAATGTGTGGGAGGTGTATCCGCAACGGTTGGCCGGCTCGGCCAAGGTGCGCGTGTGCGTGGACTTCCTGGAGCGGCATCTGGCGTGCGACAATCGCGCATCGCCAACTCGCCCGCACGCCGATGAACAACACCGCCAGCCATGAGATCCGCACCGGAGACTGGACCGCACTCCAGGCCGACGCCAAACTGATACGATTTGAAGTCTTCGTCGAAGAACAGAAAGTCCCCGCCGAACTGGAAATGGACCACATGGATGCGGTCTGCCTGCATGCAGTGGCCTACGATGCGAACGGCACGCCGGTCGGCACCGGCCGCCTGCTGCCGGATGGCCACATCGGCCGCATGGCGGTGCGCCAGGCCGGGCGCGGCAGCGGCGTCGGCGGCGCCTTGCTGCAAGTGCTGATGGCGCAGGCGCGCGCCCGTGGCGACCGGCAGGTGGTGCTCAGCGCGCAATCGCACGCCGCGCCGTTCTACGAGCGCCACGGCTTCGCCATCGACGGCGAAGAATTCTTTGAGGCGGGCATCGCCCATATCAACATGCAGTACACCTTTTAAGGAGCACGGCCATGACGCACATCGTAGAGAATTTCGACCCCAAGCTGGACCTGGTATTTGAACGCGACATCGACATCGCGCCGGAACTGGTGTGGGCCGCGTGGACCAAGCCCGAGCATCTGGTGCACTGGTTCACGCCGTCGCCGTGGAAGACCCTGGAAGCGCACAGCGACCTGCGTCCGGGCGGCCTGTTCAGCTCGGTGATGGCCGGACCGAACGGCGAGCGCCACCACAATCACGGCTGCTACCTGGAGGTGGTGGAAAACCGCCGCCTGACCTGGACCGACGCGCTGGGCCCCGGCTACCGCCCGACCGGTAATGCGTTCATCACCGCCGTGGTGTCGATGGAGCCGCTGCCCAACGGCGGCACACGCTACATCGCCTGCGCCCGCCACAAGGACGAGGCCACCGTCGAGGCGCACAAGCAGATGGGCTTCAAGGAAGGCTGGGGCAAGGCCCTCGACCAGCTGGTCGCCTACATGAAGCAGCTTTAAAGGCTGCCGCGCACGCCCAAGTAATAGCGGCGGCCGATCGGGTCGTAGACGCTGGCGTTGGTCTCGGTGCCGATGGTGTCGCCGGTCAGGCCGCTGATCACCGGCGCCGGCTTGGTATTGAAGGCGTTGTCGATACCGAGGTAGAGCGACACCGTCTTGCGCAGCGCGTAGCTGAGCTGGAAGTCGTTGACGACTTTGGCGCCTACTTTGACGCTGCCGGCCGCAAGCTTGAACTGCGCCAGCAACTGGTCATCCAGGGCCGAGGCGCCGACGTAGCTGGTGGTCGAGCTGATGCTCCATTCCCGCCATTGATAACCCAGGTTGAGCATGGCCTTGTTGCGAGGATAGCCCACTTCGCCTGCGGCCTGGTCGGCAGGCGTCCCCGGCAGCGGGATGCTGTAGAACTCCTTCAGATACGTGTAGGCGAGCCGGACGGCCAGGCGCCCCGGTCCCAGCGTGCCGGTCCAGGCGCCGGTCAGGTCGACGCCCGAGGTGCCGGTGCCGCCGCTGTTAGTGACGGCGCTGTCGATATAGGTCAGCGCACCGGCGCTGAAGGCGCCGGAATTGCTGGCGCGGCGCGTGATGAATTGACAGAAGCTGCTGTTGCCGCCGTTGTAGCACTGGTCGAGCGCATATTGGCGTGGCGTGGTGACGATGGCGTCGGCGATCTTGATGTTGAAGTAGTCCGCCGTGAAGGTGAACCTGGCCGGCGTGTACACCAGGCCGACCGTGCTGGAGCGGCCTTTCTCCGCCTTCAGGCCGGGGTTGCCGCGGTTGTAGCCGCTCAGCGCCTGGATGTCCGGCTGGCTGAGCGTGAATTTGCCGTTGGCGTTGATGTTGGCCAGCACGCCGGCGTCGGCGCGGCAGGCGGTGTCGCGCGCGCCGGTCGAGTTGGCCGTGACGCCGCTGCACGGATCGACGATGCCGGTCGGGAAGACCTGGCTGGGCGGCAGGTACAGCTCGTTGATATTGGGCGCCCGTGTCGACAGGGCGCGGGTGGCGCGCAGTTTCAGCGTATCCGCCGTGCGCCATTCGAGGCCGGCGTTCCAGCTGTTGGCGGTGCCGATGGTGGAGTAGCGGCCGGAGCGGAAGGCGCCCAGGAAGCTCAGGTCTTTGGCGTATGCGCGGTCCTTCAGCAGCGGCACGCGCGCCTCGGCGAAGAACTCCCGCACCGAGAAGCTGCCCGACGTGGCGGGCAGGACTGCGCCGGAAATCAGGCCGCCCTGGGTCAGCGCATCGGGAATGCTGGACGAGCTCTCCTTGCGCCATTCGAAGCCGGCCGCCACGCCGACTTTGCCTGCCGGTAGCGCGAACGCTTCGCCGCTGATGGAGGCGCCGGCCAGTTTTTGCGTGATCTCCACATCCAGTATGCTGGGCACCGTCACATAGGCCAGCGCGGCCGGCGAGATGGTGTTGTAGCCAAAAATATTCAGCGGCGAGCAGCCTTGGGCGCGGGCCGCCGCATCGGCACAGACGGCGGCGCCGCCGGCGTCGGGAATGGCTTGCATGGCGTTGCGGAATCTCTGCAGGTCGACCTGGCCGTCGGCCCGCTGGTGTTCGCGGGTCTTGCCGTAGACCAGATAGCTGTCGTAGCGCCAGCCGTCCAGCGTGCCTTTCAAGCCGGTGGCCAGGCGCGAGGTGTCGCGGTCGATGCCGGCCTGGCGGTTGCCGATCTCGGCCAGGCGGCGGCTGAAGCTGTAGTCGCGCAGGCCGTCGCCGGTGCTGTCGGCGCTGCGGTCGTACAGGTATTGCGGCACCAGCGGATTGCGCACCGCCACGCCGTTGACCATGGTTTCGGCGGGCACCTGGCCGTTGCTGCTTTTGTAGAAGTCCGCCGAGGACAAGGCCAGCGGCTCGATGATGGTGCGCACCTTGGTGCTGCTGTAGTTGCCCTCGACGAAGCCGATGACGGCGGGCGTGAAGGCGTGCTCGCCGTTCAGTGCCAGCAGATAGCGCTCGGTCGGCACGGCGATGGTGCGGAAGGCCGAGCGGTTGAAGCCGGTCGCGGCCAGGCCGAGCGCGGCGTCGCCGTTGGTGGACCAGGGGATCACATTGCCCTGCGCATCGTAGGTGTAGTTGCCGGCCTTGCCGGCCGCGTCCTTGTTGTAGAAGAAGCGGCCCTGCGGCGCGGCCACCGAGTAATTGCGCACCGGGACAAAGGCATCGGCCGCCAGCCCGCTGCTGAGCATCTTGGAAATCTGGTCCTGGGCCGACATGTCGCGGTCGCGCGAGGACACGGCGCCCTGGCGCGTGTAGGCCAGATGACCCATCAGGCTGGTGCGGCCGTCGGCGCTGTCGTAGCCGTAGCTGAGCGCCATTTTCTTCTTGAAGTCGTCGCCGTGGCTGCTGCGGCCGGTGCTGGCGTCAAAGCTCAAGCCGCTCAGATTGCGCTTGAGGATGATGTTGATGACGCCGGCCACGGCATCCGAACCATATGTGGCCGACGCGCCGCCGGTCAGCAGTTCGATGCGTTCGATGAAGTCGGTGGGGATGGCGTTGAGATCGACCGCGCTGCTGCCGGACACGCCCGCCACGAAGCGGCGGCCGTTGACCAGCACCAGTGTGCGGGCGTCGCCTAGGTTGCGCAGGTTGACGCTGGTGACGCCGCCGCCGGTCGGCAGGAAGTTGGAATTGTTGCGGCTGAACGCGGGCGCGCCCAGCGTCGGGTTCTTTTGCAGCAGTTCCTGCAGGTTGGTGGCGCCGGAGGCGGCGATGTCGGCCGCACTGAGGATTTGCAGCGGCGAGGGCGATTCCGCGCCGGGCGCGGCCAGCCTGGTGCCGGTGACGTGCACGGTCGGTATGTCGGTCGCGCCGTCCTGGGCCCAGACAGACTGGCTGCCGAGCGCCATGCCGCAGGCCCCCAAGGCGCGCCATGCGTTGCGGCGCGAGATTGTTCTTGTCATGGCTAACCCTCCTGGATGGACGAAAACAGGATTGCTGGTTGCTAGCGTTCTATTTCTAACAGAACACTTTACGCAACAAGGTGGGAGGGTGTAAACAATTTACGTCGTTCTCGTCCGTAAACGCAACAGGCTTACTGGCCGTACTTTTTGAGCAGGGCGCCCAGGCGCGCCGGGCCGTGCGTGCCGTACCACTGCCAGATGGCTTCGGCCTGTTTGGGATTCTGGTCGTAGTAGGTCTTGCTCAGGGCCAGCCAGGCGGTGGAGGTGAACAGCGGCTTGTCGAGGCGGGTGAACTCCTTGCCGTAGCGCGCAGCCACGGTGGCGTCCATATCGTCCTGCGAGGCCAGCGATACGGCAAAGCCATCGATGCGGCGGCGTCGCAGCTTTTCGAAATTGGTGTCGGGATTGGCGGCGCCCTGGTCGACCTGCACGCCGCGCTCGCGCAGCACCTTGATGTGCGGCGCGCCATGCGACAGGCCGATGATACGGCCGCGCATCACCACGGCCGGGTCGCCGTTCTTGGGCAGGCCGTCGGCGGTGCGCACGAACACCACGCTGTACAAGGCCATGCCGCGCGTGGGGTCGGGCTTGCCGTGCTTGTCGAGTGGATAAACGATGTGCGGCGAAGCGCCGACCACGTCCGGGGAAAACAGCGAGGTGGCGTCGATCTTGCCGGCTTCCATGCTCATGCGCAGGCGCGGCGGCGGCATGCGCACCATCACGGTCTCGCAGCCCGCGCTGGCGGCGGCGTCGCGGGTCAGCTCGGCCAGCGCGCCGGCGGCCGGCTTGGCTTCATTGGGGCCGTTGCCGAGGTAGTAGGGTGGAACGGCCTGGTCGGTGTAGCCGAAGCGCAGTGGCGCGCAGGCCGCTGCGGCCTGGCCGGCCAGCAAGGTTAACATCGGTAAGGACAGCAGCAGCGTTACACGCATAGGCATGGCACAAATAGCAAGTCCTGCGGCGGGCCGGGATGGCCGGACGCAGACGGGTCTGTTCGCTAGTGTATCAGCATCTCTTGCAAGGTCGCCGGTGCATCGGCGTAGAGCTTCACCACGGTGGAGGTGCGGGTGCCGTAGCTGGGGCTTTCGATGCGCACCGCCGACAGCACGCGTTCCAGGTCCAGCGGCACACCGGTTTCCGGCAGGCGCTGGTCGGGCGCGGGCGTGGTGTCGGCCAGCATTTCGAAGAAGGCGTCGTCCGGCGCGCCCAGGCATAGCAGGCTGGCGAACTGGGCTTTGGTCTTGACCACCTTCGGCCACGGCGCATCGAGCAGCGCGTTCGACAGGCCGTACACGCCCGGCTCCAGCGGCAGGCCGTTGCGCGGGTCGGCGTCGCCGCGGTTGGAGAACCAGATCAGCGTGTCGCCGTCGCTCAGCACCAGGTTGAAGCCGTTGTAGGCGCCGGCGTCGGCGCGGATGGCGTCGACGTATTCCTGCGGCGTCATGCTGCCGGCCAGGAAGTCGGCGACCAGGTGGCCGCGCGACGGGGCGTCGTCGCGGTGCTCGGACGGCGCGCGGATATTGGTGATGGCGGCAAAGCGCGAGGCGTTGCGGCCCGCTGCCGGTTGGGTGATGCCCATCCAGCTGCCGCCGGCCTGCAGGTCGCGGCCGGCGTAGATTTGCGGGTGTTCCGGCCACGCGGCGGCCGGCGCGGTGGCGCGCTGGTAGAACTCATCACGGTTGGCCGCAGCCACCAGCGGTACTGCCGGTATGACCCGCCAGGCAAAAACGATCAGGCACATGTGACTAAATCCGTAAAAACTTCGGTATGACGCGGGCCGACGATCCAGGCCGACAATCCGGCCTGTTCGACGGCGCGCTCCAGCGCGGCGGCAAAGCCGTCGGGCGTGGCGGCATAGACTTCCATCCATGTCTGCTTGCCGTCGGTCGCCTGCGGCCGGCGCTTGAGCTGGCAGGCGACGCCGTGCAGCGCGCCCAGCGCGGCCTGCATGGGGACGACCGCCGCCAGCAAGGATGGCGCGTCGCCATCCTTGACCTGATAGTAGATGTAGAGATCCATGCTAGAGATCGAGTGGGTCCAGCACGTAAGGCATGTCGAGGAAGGTCAGCGGTGCGCCGTCGGGCGAGCCCAGGCGGACCGAGGCCGCTTCGATGGCGGCCAGTTTCATTTCGACCAGCGCATCGATGCCGCCCTTGCCGTTGGGCGCGGCGTTGACCACCATGCCGCATGGCTGTTCGGGATCGGCCGTGGCGAACACTTCGACACCGGCCGCGGCGGCCGCGTCGGCGATGCTGACCAGCGTGGTGCGCCGCTTCAGCTTGCCCAGGTACTGGCTGCGGGCGACGATTTCCTGCCCCGGATAGCAGCCCTTCTTGAAGTTGACGCCGCCCAGCAGCTCGAAGTTGACCATCTGCGGGACGAACTGTTCCTGCGTGGCCTTGGTGATTTGCGGAATGCCGGCATGGATTTCCGACAGATGCCAGGCGTCCGTGCGGCCGACCGACAGCTTGGCTGCCAGCTCCGGCACCACGGTCTGCGCCACTTCGGCCGACATCAGCCACTGGTAGCGCGCCGCGCCGAAGGCATCGGCCACGCGCAGCAACGTGCCCAGCGGATGGTCGAGTTTGGTGAACGGTTTTGCCGGCAGCGGGTCGAACCAGTTTTGCAGCGCATCTTCGGCCATGCCCCCGCCCAGGCCCAGCACGACCTGGTTGGCCGGCAGTTCGCCCGCATCGCTGAGCTTGGTCTTGGCGCGCAGCACGAACATCGACAAGCGCTTCTGCACCGGCGCCTGGATCTCGCGCGGCAGTTGCAGGAAGATGGTGCTGGCGTTACGCCACATCAGGAACGAGGCCAGCAGCCGGCCTTTGGGCGAGCAGTAACCGGCCAGGCGAACTTCGTCCAGGCCCAGGTGCTCGACGTCGTTGGTCAGCTGGTTGTGCAGGAAACCGGCCGATTCCTCGCCGTCCAGCGCGATCAGGCCCTGGTCGCCGATCGGCGCGACAAAGCCCACGGCCAGCTGGGTGGTGGTCAGCGGCTGGGCTTGCTGTACTAAAAGTTCATTCCAAGAAGACATAATTTCCAATAATTTGACGATTAAAGCATTATCATTACGGGCTCATTATAGTGATGTCGGACGGATCGCGTCGGATGCCGCGCAAAACGCGGCACTGGCGGACTGTGCCAAGAAGTGGCAAGCTGTGCGACTTGATCCAACCCAACGGCTTTAAACAATGGCTTTTATAAAAAAAATCATCACCTTGTGCATCATGCTGGCCATCGCCGGCGGCGGCTATTTTGTCTACTGGTCCCAGCACCCGATCATCGGCGATGAGATCGAACCCATCGAATTCACCATCGCGCCCGGCAGCGGCGCCCACGCCGCCGGCCAGCAGATCGCCGAAGCCGGCGTGCCGATCCAGCCGTTGCTGTTCAACCTGCTGGCGCGCGTGACCAATAAAAGCGGCAAGCTGAAGGCCGGCGCCTACGAACTGAAGCCGGGCACCACGCCGCTGCGCCTGATCGAGCAACTGGTGCGCGGCGAGTTCGCGCAGGAGCAGCTGACCATCATCGAGGGCTGGACCTTCCGCCAGATGCGGGCCGCCATCGCCGCCCACAAGGGCTTGAAGCACGATACGGTGGCGCTGTCGGACAAGGAAGTGATGAGCGCGATCGGCTCGGAATACAAGCAGCCGGAGGGGATGTTCTTCCCCGATACCTATCTGTTCGCCAAGGGCGCCAGCGATTTGCAGATCTACAAGCAGGCGCACGGCATCCTGCTCACCCGCCTGAACGAGGCCTGGGAAAAGCGCGATCCGGCGCTGCCGTACAAAACCCCGTATGAGGCGCTGACCATGGCGTCGATTGTCGAAAAGGAAACGGGCCAGAAGTCCGAACGCGGCATGATCGCCGGCGTGTTCGTCAACCGCCTGAAGCTGGGCATGTTGCTGCAAACCGATCCGACCGTGATCTACGGCATGGGCAACCGCTACGACGGCAAGATCCGCAAATCGGATCTGGAGACCGACACCCCGTACAATACCTATACCCGCACCGGCCTGCCGCCGACGCCGATCGCCTTGCCGGGCGTGCAATCGCTGGCGGCGGCTCTGGCGCCGGCCAAGACGGCGGCGCTGTATTTCGTTTCCAAGGGCAACGGCACCAGCCAGTTCTCCGATAATTTGACCGACCACAACCGGGCGGTCAACAAGTACCAAAGATAATTCATGACTCAACACCGCGGTAAGTTCATCACCTTCGAAGGCATAGACGGCGCCGGCAAATCGACCCACATCGCCTTTGTCGGCGACTATCTGAAAAACAAGGGCATCAAGCTGGTCAGCTCGCGCGAGCCGGGCGGCACGCCGTTGGGCGAAAAGCTGCGCGACCTGGTGCTGCACGAAAAAATGCATCTGGAAACCGAGGCGCTGCTGATGTTCGCCAGCCGCCGCGAGCACATCGCCCAGGTGATCGAGCCGGCGCTGCACAGTGGCGCGTGGGCCATCTCCGACCGCTTCACCGACGCCAGCTTCGCCTACCAGGGCGGCGGCCGGGGCATGGACCTGGCCAAGCTGGAGGCGCTGGAGCAGTGGGTGCACCCGCATCTGCAGCCCGACCTGACGCTGCTGTTCGACGTGCCGCTGGAAGTGGCGCGCGCACGCCTGGACGCCACCCGCTCGCTGGACAAGTTCGAGCAGGAAAAGGCCGACTTCTTCGCCGCCACCCGCAACGAATACCTGCGCCGCGCCACGCAGTTCCCGGCCCGCTTCCGCGTGATCGATTCGACCCAGTCGATTCCGGACATCCAGGTGAGGATCGCGGCCATCCTCGATGAAATGCTTGCACTTTAAAAGTATTGCATAAGCGATTGTTTTAAAACAGAATACCAATAATGAGTAATTCCATATATCCGTGGCAAGAATCGTCCTGGCAGCAGCTGCAACTGCTGCGCCAGCGCATGCCGCACGCCATCCTGTTCCATGGCGCCGCCGGGATAGGCAAGTCCGACTTCATCGAACGCTTCGCCCAGGGCCTGTTGTGCGAGGCCGTGCTGCCGGACGGCCACGCCTGCGGCCAGTGCGCGTCCTGCGGCTGGTTCTCCCAGCAAAACCACCCGGACTACCGCCGTGTGCGGCCGGAAGCGCTGGAGGACGAGCCCGCCGAGAGCGAAGAGGGCGAAGGCGAGGCCAAGAAGACCGCCAAGTCGGCCAAGGCGCCATCCAAAGAGATCAAGATCGAGCAAATCCGCAACCTGTCGGATTTCATGAACATTTCCACCCACCGCCAGGGCTTGCGGGTGGTGGTGCTGTACCCGGCCGAGGCGCTGAACATGCCGGCCTCCAACGCCTTGCTGAAGACGCTGGAAGAGCCGCCGCCGGGTACGGTATTCCTGCTGGCCTCCAACAGCCTGGACCGGCTGCTGCCGACCATCCTGTCGCGCTGCCGCAAGTTCGCGCTGCCCATGCCCACCCACGCCGAGGCGCTGGCCTGGCTGAAGGCCCAGGGCGTGCCGGACGCCGACAGCTGGCTGCGCGAGCAGGGCGGCGCGCCGCTGGCCGCGATGACGCAGGCGGAAACCGGCAACCGCGACGATCTGGAGGTGTTGCTGCAATTGCTGGCGCATCCCAGCGTCGAGGGTGCGTTAAAAGTTGCTGATAAACTGCAAAAAGTGCCGCTTGGTGCACAGGTTTCCTGGTTGCAGCGCTGGCTTTATGACCTGTTTTCCTACAAACTGGCAGGTAACATCCGGTACTATCCGCGCTACCAGAAGGAACTGGCCAGCCTGGCGGGCAAGATCCACGTCAGCCGTCTGATGGCAGCGATCAAGGGAGCGAATGAACGCCGGGCCACCGCCGACCATCCGCTGTCGCCGAAGCTGTTCCTGGAGGATATGTTGCTCGATTACGCCGCCTGCTGCGCCTGAAAGGGAGTCCATGTCCGCTGCCAGCCCTCTCGACCCGACCGCCGCGCCTGCCGTTGCGCGGCCGACGGTATTATCGCTGGCCATCAAGGAAAAAGCCGCGCTGTACGCGGCCTATATGCCTTTCCTGAAAAACGGCGGCATGTTCGTGCCGACCCAGAAGCCCTACAAGATCGGCGACGAGATCTACCTGATCCTGGCGCTGATGGACGACCCCAACAAATATCCGATCGCCGGCAAGGTCGCCTGGATCACGCCGGCCGGCGCGCACAACAACAAGGCGCAGGGCATAGGCGTGCACTTCCCGGAAGACGAGAGCGGCCAGCGCGCCCGCCTGCGCATCGAAGAGATACTCGGCGCCGCGCTGCGTTCGTCGCGCGCCACGCATACGCTTTGATCCACGCTTTAATTTCCCCACTGCTCCGAACGACATGACCACAGCTTTCCGCCACCGCCTTGCCACGCTCGACGATTTGCCGACCATCGTTGCCATCTACAACACCACCATCGCCTCGCGCGAAGTCACGGCCGATACCGAGCCGGTGTCGGTGGAGTCGCGCCTGCCGTGGTTCCACGAGCACACGCCGGACAAGCGCCCGCTGTGGATCATCGAACGCGCCGATGATGCGGCCGCCCAACCGGAAACGCTGGGCTGGATGTCGTACTCGAACTTCTATGGCCGCCCAGCCTACTCGGGCACGTCGGAGATTTCGATCTACATCGCCGAAGCGTGGCGCGGCAAGGGTGTCGGCGGCTACTGCATCGCGCAGGCCATCGCCCATGCGCCGGCGATCAAGGTGCATACCTTGCTGGGTTTTATCTTCGGCCACAACCAGCCTAGCCTGGGCCTGTTCGCCAAGTTCGGCTTTGCCACCTGGGCCAACCTGCCCAAGGTGGCCAATCTGGACGGCGTCGAGCGCGACCTGATCATCCTGGGCAAGCGCGTCGCCTGAGCATTTTCCTGATCGTTACTTCAGCGCGCGGTCGACGGCTGCGCGTATCTGGCCGGTGGCGCACACCACCGCCGAGTGGCCGCAATCGCCCTCCAGCACCGTGGTCGTGGCCCGCACCTTGCGCGCGAACGCCAGCGCCGGCTCGGGATTGACGATCAAGTCCTGGCGCGGGTTGATGATGTGGACCTTGGCCTTTACCTTGCCGGCGGCATCGTCGCCGATGTCCTGCGCCAGGAAGGCGCGGATTTGCCAGCGCATGTCGTTGGCGTCGGCCGCATCCGGGTCTGGCTCCACTGTCTTCGCGATGAACTTCTCGACCTCCGTCGGCTTGGTCCTGGCGTTGCGGTAGGCCGGCGTGTCGAAGTGCGTAGCGAAGATCTGGTGGTAGAGCGGCAGCCTGGGGTTCTGCTTGTACTCGCCGTTGGCATATTCCGGATCGGCCAGCATCGCCGCTTCCTCGGTGCGCCAGAACAGCAGGTCGTAGCTGGTCTGGCGCGGCGTGCCGGCAATCGGTACCGCCACGTCCATGTAGCCGGGATGGCTCACGATCCACTGGAAGGTCTGGGTGGCGCCCATCGAATAGCCGACGATCGCGTGCACGTGCTTGAGCCCCAGCTTGTCGTTCAACAGCCGGAACTCGGACTGCACCATATCGCGCACGGTAAAGACCGGGAAGGCGGTGCCGTGCTGCGTCGCGCTGTTGGAGGGCGAGCAGGCCACGCCATTGCCTATCGCATCGATCACGATCACGTAATGCCCGGCCGTGTTGAGCAGGCCTTTCGGACCCAGCAGCTCGACCGCCTCGGCGCTGGTGCCGGTGTGCCACGGCAGGAACACGACCGCGTTGGAGCGGGCGGCGTTCAGCGTGCCGATGGTGCGGTAGCCGAGCTTGCAATCCTTGATGACGGCGCCGCTTTCCAGATGCACATCGCCGAGGTCGGCGAATTGCTGGGGCGGTGCATCGGCGGCGGTGGCGGCCAGGGGCAGGGCGAGCACGAGGGCGGGGGCAAGACGGCTGAACATCAGGCGGACTCCGGCAGTGATTGGGAACGCCGATTCTAGGCCAGGCGCGCTTGAGTTACAATCACGGCATGTTTATCGATTCCCATTGCCACATTAATTTCCCCGAGCTGGCTGCTCGCATGCCCGAAATCCTGGCCAGGATGGCCGACAACAAAGTGACCCACGCGCTATGCGTGTCGGTCGACTTACCGGATTTCCCTCAGGTGCTGGCGCTGGCCCACGAATATCCGCATATCTACGCCTCGGTCGGCGTGCACCCGGATTATGAAGACACGCCCGAACCGAGCGTCGAACAGCTGGTCGAGCTGGCCAACGATCCGAAGATCATTGCCATCGGCGAGACCGGGCTGGACTACTTCCGCCTGCAAGGCGACCTCGAGTGGCAGCGCGAGCGCTTCCGCACGCACATCAAGGCATCGCGCATCACGCGCAAGCCGCTTATCATCCACACCCGCAACGCCAGCGAAGACACCATCCGCATCATGCGCGAAGAGGGCGCAGGCACCGAGGCGGGCGGCGTGGCCGGCGTCATGCATTGCTTTACCGAGTCGCTGGAAGTGGCGCGCGCGGCGATCGAGATGGGCTTCTACATTTCCTTCTCCGGCATCGTCACCTTCAAGAGCGCCAAGGATTTGCAGGCGGTGGCGCTGGAAGTGCCGCTGGAACGCATCCTGATCGAGACCGATTCGCCCTACCTGGCGCCGATGCCGCACCGTGGCAAGATGAACGAGCCGGGCTTCGTCGCCCACGTCGGCGAGTACATCGCCAAGCTCAAGGGCGTGCCGGTGGAGCAGGTCGCCGAACAGACGACGGCCAATTTCTTCAAACTGTTCAACGTGGCGGCGTGACCTTCCTATGCTGAATCCATCAAAACGCCGCACGCTGCTGGCGGCCCTGGCCCTGGCACTGGCTGTGGCCGTGCCGGTCTTCGCCGCGGAGCAGACCGAGGATGAAGTCGACCTGTTCCGCGCCATACAGCTGGACAACCTGTCCGCAGTGAAGAAGCTGCTGGCGCGCGGCCTGAGTCCGAATGTGCGCGAACCGGGTGGCGAAACGGCGCTGATCGTCGCGATGCGCTATGAAGCCTACCGGGTGGCCCAGTTGCTGATGGACCAGCCCGGCATTGACCTGGAAGCGAAAGCGCCGAACGGCAATACTGCACTGATGATGGCGGCCTTCCGTCAAAACAAGGAAACCGTGCTGGACATGATCAAGCGCGGGGCCCAGGTCAACCAGAAAGGCTGGGCCGCCTTGCATTATGCGGCAGCGGCCGGCAGCACCGAGATCACCACCATCCTGCTCGACAAGCACGCCTATATCGACGCCGAATCGCCGTCCGGCATGACGCCGCTGATGATCGCCGCGCGCGAAGGGCAGGAAAAAGTGGTGGAGTTGTTGCTGGAGCAGGGCGCGGACGCGACCCTGAAGGACGGCGGCTTCCACCTGACAGCCGCCGAGTTCGCGACCAAGGCCGACAAGCCCTGGATCGCGAAAACCATCAATGCCCACCTGGCCGCGAAGGCCAGGCGCTGATCAGGCCTTGCGGCGCTTGGCGTAAGCGGCCAGGCCCAGCAGGCCCAGACCCATCATCGCCCACGACGATGGCTCCGGCACCGCAGAGACGTTCAGATTGTCCAGCGCGATGCCGGCTTCTTCTGGGAAACCGCCCGTATCGAGGCGATGGATTTCAAACGATGTGAGGTTGGTGAAGCCGGTGAACGAAAAATGGTTGAATGCCGCAGCAGTTCCGCGTGTTTCGATATTGGACAAATCGTCGAGCGTCACGATGGTGCTCACCGTTCCACCGGCAGCCAGTTTTCCTGTGATGACGAAGGAAGCTTGCGGCGAAATGTGATACTGCACCCACGGGTACGGATCATCGTAGAAATTGCTCAGATCGAGTGAGTTCAGATTGAAGGAGCCGCCACCCGTCCGGCTGATTTCCACCGGCTTTCTCGTGGTCAGGTAATCGGTGCCGTTGTCGACGGCGTGGCCGACGAGGCCGGTCGACCACACGGTGGCATAGTAGGAGCCCATGTATCGTTGTTCATCGGCCGACGCAAAGGTATAGCCAGCGACATGGGAAGAGACGCCTGGATAGAAATAGGTATATCCGTTAACACTACTAGCGCTTCCTCCAGCCATGTCCGCTCCCGCAAGACCGTTGAAGTCGATCACTTGCGCGTGTGCGCCAAAGGCGGACGCGAACAGTACGGCGGCGGTCGCCAGCTTGGTAAATTTATTCATCATTGCTACCTTTCGGGTTAAGTTATTTTTAATTATATATTGTATTTAATATATTTACACGGAGATAACTGTTAAATATGCAAGATCGGAATTGACAGGTCTTTTGATCGCAGTTCGCCGCTTCGGGGCCGGTGCTTGTTGGCGATAATGGTTCCAGTGCATTGCTTCCAGACACAATGCTCATTAACCAAGGATACCCATGCTGAACGAACGCGAGATTGAAAGCTGCTATCTGGGGCAATTCATTCCAGTCCACTACCATCACAACATGCTGATGGATCAAAACCGCATGCACGGCTTCAAGTCGGCCATCGACTACGCGGTCAAGCCCGGCGCCAAGGTGCTGGAGTTGGGTGGCGGAACCGGCGTGCTGTCGTGGTTCGCGGCGGCCAAGGCGTCCAAGGTGTATTGCGTCGAGTTCAATCCCGACATGGTCAAGGAAGCGCGCAAGATGCTGGCGCTGAATCCCAACGGCGAAAAGGTCGAAGTCGTCCATGCCGACGCCTTCGAATACCTGCCGCCGGAGCCGGTCGATGTCGTCATCTGTGAGATGATCCACGTCGGCATGCTGCGCGAGAAGCAGGTGGAGGTGATCGAATCGTTCAAGCGCCGCTATACCGAGCGTTTCGGCGGCCCGCTGCCGGTGTTCCTGCCGGAGGCCGTGATCATGGCGGTGCAGCCGCTGCAGCAGGAATACGATTTCGAAGGCTTCTACGCGCCCATCGTGCAGTTCCAGGAAACCACCGTGATCTACCCGGGCACCGTGGAAATGTCCCAGCCTGCGGTCTACAGCATCATCGACTTCAACCAGCCGAACGAGCTGACCTATTCGTGGCAGGGCAAGTTCGTGGTCGAGCGCAACGGCGAGATCAACGCCATGCGCTTCGTCACAAAGAACATCCTGGCCGTGGTCGCCGAGCGCTCGACCACCATCGACTGGCTCAACCACTACATGACGCTGCCGCTGGCCACGCCGGTCAAGGCGCGCGAGGGCGATGTGCTGCAAGTGAGCTTCCAGTACCGCGCCGGCGGCTCGATTCCGTCGCTGCAAGCCTCGCTGCGCGCCGAAATCCTCTACGAAGCCGCGCTGCAACCGGCCAGCTACGTGCCGGCCTACGCTTAAAAAGCCCTTCCCGCAGGTCGTTCTGAAGCGTATATTTCGTCTTTTGCAGAAAGAAATATATGGAACAGAACGACCAACGCTACCTCATCCAGCAGAACAAGATCGCCGACGGCGACCAGAAACCACCCGTCTTCGCCAAAGTCATGCGCAGCAAGGAAGGCGTGTTCGAAGGCGTTTCCTTCATTAAATCGAAGGAAAAGGCCTCGATATTGACCATCGAGCAGGCCAACCAGGCCATCGAATGGGCAGCCAAGAAGAAACCGAACGCCCACGAGTACGTCACCAAGATCATCTGCGTCGGCCAGTAATTCCCATTCATCCGCCATTTCACGCGATTGACCGCAGTGTTTCTGCAGTTGGTCGCATGAGAATTGCCGCCGGAGACCAGCCGCACTAAAGTGACAGCATTGACAACGCATTAACTGCATCGGGAGCATCTCATGTTCGGATTTATGCTGTGGCTGGTTTTGCTGTTCCTTTGCTGGCCGCTGGCTTTGCTGGCGCTGGTGCTCTATCCGGTGTTCTGGCTGATCACGCTGCCGTTCCGCCTGATCGGCATCGGCGTTGAGGGTTTGTTCGAAGTGCTGCGCGCCATAGTCATGCTGCCGGCGCGCATCCTGGGCGGCTCGCCAGGCCGCTGACACGCGCGGACTGCGGTGTCAGTCGCGGTCCGGCGCACCGAGCGGGAAGTAGGGCCGGAAGTAGCGCGCCTCGTCCACCGCGCGGGCGAACGACGGGCGCGCCAGCAAGCGCGCACGGTAGGCGCGCAGCACCGGGAAGCGCTCGGCAATCGGAAATACCCAGTCGGCGTAAAACAGCGCCGGCGCAGCGGCACAGTCGGCCATGGAGAAATCCTGGCCTGTGGCCCAAGTCCTGTCGACAAGATATTCTTCAAGCCACGCATACGCGGCTTCCAGCTTGCTCGCCGCGTAGGCGAGCCCTTCCTCCTTTTTCTCCGCAATGCCAGTCAGTGCCTCGCCCACGGCATGCTGCACGGGGCTCATCACATGCAGATCGAAAAAGCGGTCGAGAAAACGCGTTTCCAGCGCGGCCGCGGCGTCCGTGGGGATCAGGCGCACCGGTCCCGGATGCTGCAGCTGCAGGTGCTCGATGATGATGCTGGTTTCGACGACGTTGCGATCGTCGTCCACCAGCAGCGGGAACTTGCGTAACGGCCAGCGCCGTTGCCACTCGGCCGCATGCTGCGGCGTGTCCGGGCCCAGGCTGCGAAATTCGAATGGCAGGTCATTTTCGTAAAGCGCGATCAGCACTTTCTGTGTGTATGACGAAAATGGATGTCCGTAAAGTGCGAGCGGCATGTTGGCGTCTCCGGTAGCTCAGGCCAGGTTCTGTTTGAGGTAGGCTTCGAGTTTCGCCAGGTGTTGCTTGCCCCCTTCGATGGCGCCGTACTTCTCGACCACCTCGTCGCGCGACTCCTTGTTGGGATAGAGCTGGCGCATCGTGAGCAGGGTGCCGCCGGCGGTTTCCTGCAGCGTGATGCTGGCTTCGAACCAGATCCGCTCGCCGTCGCCATGGTCGTACACCAGCCGGGATGGCGGCGTGATTTCCTTGAATATCGAGTGATTGGGATAGCGGGTGCCATCCGGCCCAACCATGTCAAAGGTCCACTCGCCACCGACCCGGAAATCCATGCTCACTTTTTCGTTGCTGAAACCGTCCGGGCCCCACCAGCGGTTCACGTGCTCGGGCAGGGTCATGGCTTCCCAGATCAGCTCGCGGGCAAAAGGCAATTCTCGCTGCAGCACTAATTCGCGTTCTTTTTCACTCGTGGTCATTGCGTGGTCCTTTCTTGTTTTCCAGGGTATGCAGGTAGTCTTCAAGGCGGTCCAGACGGGACTCCCAGATGCTGCGCTGCTCGTCAATCCAGCCCGATGCCGTTTCAAAAGGCGCTTTTTCCAGACGGCAGGGCCGCCACTGGGCGTTCTTTCCACGGCTGATCAGCTTGGCCCTTTCCAGCACTTTCAGGTGCTTGGTGACGGCCGGCATGGACATGTCGAACGGTTGGGCAAGTTCGCCCACCGTGGCATCGCCTATGCCCAGGCGCGCCAGCATCGCCCGGCGGACAGGGTGGGCCAGCGCCGTGAAAATCGCATCCAGCTGAGTTTCGTATTTAACCATAAGGTTAAATTAAACTGAAAAACCGTTCCTGTCAACAGCTGACGGGAACGGTGCGACTGGTTTGGAAGGGGTTTAGAAGTCGACCAGGAAGCCGGCGCCCAGCGATTTCTGCGAGTAGTTGTAGTCGATCAGGCTTTGGCCGTAGCCGCTGAAGGCTTGCACATAGCCTTTCAGATTGGCCAGCACCGGGAAGGCCCAGCCAGCCTGCAGCGCGCCGTGGCGCGTGGAGAAATTGCGTCGCGCCATCAGCGAGAATTCGTGGCCGTTGTTGCGGTAGCTGAGGTTGAGGTCGCCATGGCCCAGGTAGTCGGTGATGTCGATGTTGTCGTTGTCCGAGCGGGCGTTGTCCAGCCGCTTCCACAGGCGGAACTGCGCGGCGAACTTGCCGTGCTCCGCGCCCACCTCCGCATACACCCGGTTCCAGCTGCGCGACAGCGTCGAGGTCTGGCCGTTAGACTGGTGCACCATGCCGAGCGTCAGGTAGCGCACGTCGAGCGCGCTGCCCAGGTCGATGTTCAGCGGCGTGGTCAGCATCAGCTCGGGCTGGTAGTTGGTCTCGCGGAAGGGGCTGGAGGCGGCGCGGTTGTAGGCTTGCCAGAAGCTGTTCTGGGTGTAGCCGAACCACAGGTCGACCGGCGTCTTGAAGGCTTGCTCGATCAATTTCATCTTGAAGCTGAGTTGATAGGTCAGTTCGACGTGTTTCGCCTCGACGCCGGCAGGCGTGAAGTCTTCAAAAGGTGCATTATTGGAGCTGGTGCTGTAATTGGCCAGCAGCAGATAGGTGTCGCGGTGCGGGCGGACGTTGAACACGCCGCGCTTGGCCGAGCGGTCCAGCTCCCACCATTGCACCATGCGCGAGACGGTGTCTTCCGGCGGTATCGTCGTCAGTGCGGCGACCGTGGGCGGCAACACCGGCGGCGCGGGCGGCTCGGCGGGCTGGGTGCTGGACGGCAGCGCCAGGGCGACCGCCAGCTTGCTGTTCTTGGCGGCGTCCGGCACGCCGACCGCGGCGCCGGCGGCGGCCTGAATCGCGGGGCCGGCTTTGGACAGGCTGTCGTAGCATGCCAGGCGGGCGCTGGCGTCGCCCAGCACGGAGCAGCGCTCGATGCGCAGCTCCAGGTCGGAAGCGGCTTGGGCCAATGCCATGGTCGGCGCTACGCCTAAGGAGAGAAGAAGTACGGTTTTGATAGGCACGGTCATGTGGTACTTTCAGGTAAACTTATAAAATATTCCATAGACTACAGTAATTGCCGTCAGTCATGTCGCACTGCTGGGCTTGAATTACATCGCATGCGCCATATCTACGACTTCCTGCATGACAACTGCAACAAGGAGAGAATGATGACCCGCAAGACACCCATCGAGCGTTACCGCAACATTGGCATCAGCGCCCACATCGACGCTGGCAAGACCACGACCACGGAACGCATCCTGTTTTATACCGGCGTCAACCACAAAATCGGCGAGGTGCACAATGGCGCCGCGACGATGGACTGGATGGAGCAGGAGCAGGAACGCGGGATCACCATCACCTCCGCCGCCACCACCGCCTTCTGGAAAGGCATGGCGGGCAACTTCGCCGAGCACCGCATCAACATCATCGACACGCCGGGCCACGTCGACTTCACCATCGAAGTCGAGCGCTCGATGCGCGTGCTCGACGGCGCCGTCATGGTGTACGACGCGGTCGGCGGCGTGCAGCCGCAGTCGGAAACCGTGTGGCGGCAGGCGAACAAGTACGCCGTGCCGCGCATCGCCTTCATCAACAAGATGGACCGCGTCGGCGCGGACTTCTTCCGCGTGCGCGAGCAGATCGCCACGCGGCTGAAGGGCGTCGCCATTCCGATCCAGATTCCGCTGGGCGCCGAGGACAACTTCCACGGCGTGGTGGACCTGGTCAAGATGCGCGCGATTAACTGGGACGACGAGAGCCTGGGCGTCAAGTTCACCTACGAGGACATCCCGGAGAACCTGAAGGCGCTGGCGCAGGAGTGGCACGACAAGATGGTCGAGGCCGCCGCTGAAGGCACGCCCGAGCTGCTGGAGAAATACCTGGACGGCGGCGTGCTGAGCGAGGAAGAGATCAAGGCCGGACTGCGCCTGCGCACCATCCGCAACGAGATCGTGCCTATGCTGGCGGGCAGCGCCTTCAAGAACCGCGGCGTGCAAGCGATGCTGGACGCGGTGGTCGAGTATCTGCCGTCGCCGGTGGATGTGCCTGCTATCGCCGGCCACGACGAGGATGACAATCCGATCGAACGCCATCCGACCGACAGCGATCCGTTCTCGGCGCTGGCGTTCAAGATCATGACCGATCCGTTCGTCGGCCAGCTGACCTTCTTCCGCGTGTATTCCGGCGTGGTCAATTCCGGCGACACGGTCTACAACCCGACCAAGAGCCAGAAGGAGCGCCTGGGCCGCATCCTGCAGATGCACGCCAACGAGCGCAAGGAGATCAAGGAAGTCTACGCCGGCGACATCGCGGCGGCGGTCGGCCTGAAGGGCGTGACCACCGGCGATACCTTGAGTTCGCCGGATCACGTGATCGTGCTGGAAAAGATGATCTTCCCGGAACCGGTGATCTCGCAGGCGGTCGAACCGAAGACCAAGGCCGACCAGGAAAAGATGGGCATCGCCCTGAACCGGCTGGCGCAGGAGGATCCGTCGTTCCGCGTGCATACGGACGAGGAATCGGGCCAGACCATCATGTCCGGCATGGGCGAGCTGCACCTGGAGATCCTGGTGGACCGCATGCGCCGCGAGTTCAGCGTCGAAGCGACGGTGGGCAAGCCGCAGGTGGCCTATCGCGAGACCATCCAGCGCACGGCCAGCGATGTCGAAGGCAAGTTCGTCAAGCAGTCCGGCGGACGCGGCCAGTACGGCCACGTGGTGCTGACGCTGGAACCGCTGGAGGCGGGCAAGGGCTATGAGTTCGTCGACGCCATCAAGGGCGGCGTGGTGCCGCGCGAGTTCATTCCTGCGGTCGACAAGGGCGTGCAGGAAACCTTGCGCAGCGGCGTGCTGGCCGGCTATCCGGTGGTCGACGTCAAGGTGACGCTGACCTTCGGCTCGTACCACGATGTCGACTCGAACGAGAACGCCTTCCGCATGGCCGGTTCGATGGCCTTCAAGGACGGCATGAAGCGCGCCGACCCCGTGCTGCTGGAACCGATGATGCAGGTGGAAGTGGAAACGCCGGAAGAGTTCATGGGCAACGCCATGGGCGACCTGACGGCGCGGCGCGGCATGGTGCAGGGCATGGACGAAATCCCTGGCGGCGGAGGCAAGATCATCCGCGCGCTGGTGCCGCTGGCCGAGATGTTCGGCTACTCCACCACGCTACGTTCGCTGACGCAGGGCCGGGCGACGTACACGATGGAGTTCAAGCACTACGCCGCCGTGCCGAAGCACATCCTCGACCAGATCGCCGTCTCGTCGAAGGCGCGCCACTAAACCACACCGGGGTCAGGTCAGACCTGACCCCGGATTTATTCGAAGACCTTCAGCTTGAGCTGGACGGAAATGGCGCCATAGAGCCGGTCCTTATAGGTCGGCACTATGGCGACATTGACGCCTACGCTCTTGTATTCGAAGCTGGCGGTCGGGATGGCCGCCAGAAACCATCCGCCCTCGCGCATCCTGGGGTAGCCGCTGAAGCCGCCCGCCACCGCGCCCAACCGCACCGGCCCGACTTTCCACGGCTGGTAGTACACGCCCACGTAGTTCGAATAAGCCCGGTCGCTGTTGTAGAAGCGGCCCGCCGTGGCCGACGCCACCGTCGAGAAACGGTACTCGCCGCCCAGGCCGGGGTTGCTGTCGTTCAGGCCCTTGTCGCGCTGGAAGTGGTAGGAGTAGAAGCCGCCGTTCAGCCACACTTCCTTCAGCGGCGCCGATTCGATGGTCTCGAAGGTGTCGGCCATCGCTCCAGCCGACAGGCCGGCCAGCAGCAGGGCGCCGGCTATACGCAAACTTTTGATCATCCGAAGCTTTCTTCGTCATGTTGGGGACGATGGATTATAGCGAAGGTTGGCGCTGGTTCGCGGGATGGGAAGGTGCTGCCCGTTTTCATGGTCTAGTTGTCCGCCTTGCCGGATCGTAGACTGCCGTTCTTTTCGGGGGACTAACATGAAAATTACCGCAGCACTGGCGCGCGGCGCCAGACAGGCGCTGGCCGTCACGGAGCTGGAGCTGGACGAGCCGCGCGATGACGAGGTGCTGGTCCGCGTTGTCGCCAGCGGCATCTGCCGCACCGATATCGATGTGCGCGACGGCTATCTGCCTACGCCCACGCCGGTCGTGCTCGGCCATGAGGGCAGCGGCGTGGTCGTGCGCGTGGGCCGGCTGGTGCGCCAGTTCGCGCCCGGCGACCACGTGGTCATGTCGATGGGCTCGTGCGGCGTGTGCCCGTCCTGCCAGGTCGGCATGCCGGCCTACTGCGTGCAGCACGTGCCGCTGAACTTCATGGGCTCGCGCCCGGACGGCTCGGTCTGCATGCACGAGCACGGCGAGCGCGTGCACAGCCATTTCTTCTCGCAATCGTCGCACGCCAGCTTCACGGTGGCGCACCAGAGTTCGCTGGTCAAGGTGGCGGATGACGTGGACCTTCGCTGGCTGGGGCCGCTCGCCTGCGGCGTGATGACCGGCGCGGGCGGCGTCATCAACACGCTGAAGCCGGAGGCCGGCACCAGCATCGTCATCTTCGGCGCCGGTACGGTGGGCTTGAGCGCGCTGATGGCCAGCAAGATCGTCGCTTGCAGCCGCCGCATCGTGGTCGACAACAAGCCGGAGCGGCTGGCGCTGGCGCGCGAACTGGGCGCCACCGACACCATCCTGGCCACCGCCGATGCCGACGTTGCCGCACAGGTCCGCGCCTTGACGGACGGCCTGGGCGCGCACAACGCCTTCGAATCGAGCGGCGTGAAAAGCGTGATCGGCGCCGCGTTGACGGCGATACGCGAACGCGGCACCTGCGTGATCACCGGCGTGCTGCCGCAAGGCAGCGTGGTGGAGTTCGACGCCTGGCAACTGCTGCGCGGCCGCACCGTGCGGGGCAGCGTGATGGGCGATTGCCTGCCGTCGCAGTTCATTCCGCGCCTGGTCGAGTTCTATCGGCAAGGCCAGCTGCCGCTGGAGAAAATCTCCCGCCTGTATCCGCTGGCCGACATCAACCAGGCTATCGAGGATGGCATCTCCGGCGCCGTGGTGAAAGCCATCGTCGTCATGCCGCATCCGGACGCTTCAACAACCCAGGACTACCATGACCGTACTCAGCAAAGTTTTTGATTTCGTCATCCTCGGCGGCGGCTCGGCCGGCGCCGTGCTGGCCAACCGTTTGTCCGAAGACGGACGGCATCAGGTTCTGCTGGTCGAGGCCGGCCGCGCCTTCGATCCGGACGCCTATCCCGAAGAGATCTACAGCAGCAACATCATCGCCGCCAAGGGCGACCCGCGCTATGAATGGGGCTACCACGCGCAAGCGGTGGAGCAGGCCCAGCCTGTGTATGCGCCGCGCGGCAAGGTGCTCGGCGGCAGCTCCGCCATCAATGGCGCGGTGGCGTGCCGGGCCTTGCCGTTCGACTTCGCCCGCTATGCCGCCAAGGGCTTGAAAGGGTGGAGCTTTGAAGAAGTGCTGCCGTACTACAAAAAAATGGAAAGCGCGCCGCACGGCGACGAACGCTGGCATGGCCGTAGCGGCCCGCTGCCCATCCACCAGATGAGCATGGACTACATCACGCCGGTGCAGCGGGCGATGGTGGAGGCGTGCTGGGCGCTGGGCGTGGATCGCGTCGACGACTTCAACAACCCGGAGGCCAACAACGGCGCCGGTCCCAATCCGATGAACATCGTCAACGGGGTGCGCGTCAACACCGGTATGGTTTATTTGAACCGCGCCGTGCGGGCCCGTAGCAACCTCACCATCCTGGACCGCAGCCTGATCGACCGGTTGGCGATCGAGGACGGCAAGGTGCAATCGGTGCTGCTGGCCGACGGCCGCGTGGTGCGGGGCAGGGAAGCCATCCTCAGCGCGGGGTCGTACGGCTCGGCGGCAATCCTGCTGCGCTCGGGCATCGGGCCGAAAGCCGATCTGGAGGCGCTGGATATTCCGGTGGTCAAGGACGCGCCGGTCGGCGTGCGCCTGCTGGACCACGCGTTCTACTGGATGAACTTCAGCGGGCAGGCAGCGCTGAAAGGCCAGGAGCACCCGGTGGTCGGCGCCCAGCTGTGGACCAACTCGTCGCGGGCGGGATCGAAGCGTGAACTCGATATCGGCATCTCGCCATCGCACCTGCTCGACCCGGCCAGCAGCCCGACGGGCGTGGCGTTCTCGCTCGGCCTGGAGCTGATGCACTGTACCTCCGAGGGACGCCTTCGCCTGCAGAGCCGCGATCCGCAGGCCGCGCCGCTGATCGAACTGAACCACCTGACCAGCGAGGACGACATGGCGCGCATGGTGGAGTGCTTCCGCCTGGCCCGCAAGCTGGCCGCGACGGAGCCGTTGAAGAGCATGATCGTCGAGGAAATGTATCCTGGTCCCGCCGTCGGCGACAGCGATGCCGAAATACGGAAGGCGCTGGCGCAAGGCGTGGGTACGCTGCAGCATCCTTGCGCGACCGCGCCGATGGGCTTGCCGGACGACCCGGCCGCGGTGGTGGACGAACAGGGCCGCGTCTACGGCGTGCAGGGTTTGCGGGTGATCGATGCGTCGATCTTCCCGGAGATCCCGCTGATCAACCTGAACCCGACCGTCATCATGATGGCCGAGAAGCTGGCCGACACCATCAAGGCGTCGTGGTAGCAGGCTGCGGCGGCGCGCTGGCGGCGGGTTCGGCGAGCCCGTACGCCGCCGGCCAGCTGTCCGGCAGATGCCAGGTGCCGAACAGCCTATCCAGGAAGGGCAGCGTCGAAGCGAAGTTGCGGTCCAGCGGCGCGACGCTGGTGTGGTGCCAGTGGTGGAAGGCCGGCGTGGCGATCAGCGATTCGAGCGGCCCCAGGCGCACGCGCAGATTCGAATGGATGAAGAAGCCCCAGATCGTGCCGATGACGATCACCAGCGCCGGCGTGGCGCTGCCGCCCGCGCTGGCGCCGGCCAGGCCCAGGATGTACAGCGGCGTCATGCCGAACAGCCGGGTGACGACCATGTCGACCGGATGCGCATGCGTATTGATCAGGAAGTACAGATGCTCGGGCTTGTGGTGTACCGAATGGAAGTGCCACAGCCACGGCCAGCGGTGGCTCAGCCGGTGGCCCCAATAGAAGCCGATCTCTGCGATCAGCAGCGACAGCGGCAGCTTGACCGCCAGCGGCAGCGCGCCCACAGCGGCGGGCAGTGCGGCCGGCAGCGCCGCCTGCGCGGCGGCGGCCACCACCGCCATCAGCATGCCGACGACGGCGGCAGGCAGCAGGCTGTTCAGAAAATACAGGCCGAGATTGGCGGCCAGCGCGCGGCGCGGCAGGTGCGCCTTGCGCACGGCCAGCCAGCGCTCCAGCGGCACAAACACCAGCGACAGCAACACCAGCCATACGCACAGCCGGGCCACGTTGACGGCGAAGGTGGGCAGGTAGGCGAGTAGGTCGTTTATCGGTGTCATGGCGTGCATCATAGCGGAAATAAAAATGCCGGACGCGAAGGTCCGGCATCGATGAACAGCGGCTGCGGATTAGGCAGCCTTGGCCTTGCGGCGGCGGGCGGCGAAGCCGACCAGGCCCAGGCCCAGACCCAGCATGCCCCAGGTTTGCGGTTCCGGCACGGCGACCATCGACACGCCATCGAGCAGCGAGAACGGTGGAACGCCGGCAGGCGTGCCCACGGCCAGGAAGCTCAGCACTTCGCTGGCGCCGGACGCGGTGAAGGTGAAGGTCTCTTTCTGCCAGCCGGTGAAGCCGTGGTTGACATTGTTCTTGATGGCGGTCGACTGGGTTTGAGTGCCCAGCGATACCTGCCATTGTTCGGTGGTCGCGCCGTCGAAGCCGGACTGCTGGGCGCCGGCCCAGTAGAAGGTCAGGTTGTATTGCTGACCGGCGACCAGGCCGTTGACGGTCTGCTGCAGCGGAGCCATTTCAAATGCGCCATCGGCTGCGACGAAGTTGCCGCCGACCGGGCTCGCTTGCAGGCCGTTCGAGGCGCCATTGTTCGGGCCCCACAGTTCCAGGTTGCCGTAGCTGCCCGAAGTGCCGCCGTTGTCCACGTTCGAACCGTTGAACAGGAAGTTGTAGCCGTTGCTGGTCCAGCCGGACAGCTGATGGCCGTTCCAGTTGATCTGGCCGTAGTCGCCGGTTTCGAAGCCGCCGTTGACGATCAGTTCGGTGGAGGCGCTGGCCGCGCCGGTGCTCAGTGCGGCTGCGGCGGTGACGGCCAGCAGCAAGGATTTGATACGCATAATGTAGCTCCAGAATTCTCAATTCGGACGGGCACCCGGCCGCCGGCGGTAAGGAAAGATCACTGGCTAAAAAGCAATGATCTTGTTCGGAAAGCATTATGCTTAAAAATAGTTTAAAAAGGAATATTTTTAATTTGTAAAGAAAGTTGCATTTAACTCAAACCTTGTGCTACGAAGCGGGAGCGCTTCCATAGCAAGATGAAAGTAAATGGCGCCCTCAAATCGTCATCCGCCAGCCGCGCCGGTCGGCGCCTGCCATAGCGAGCCAGAACACGGCGGTGAAGGCCAGCGCGAACGCCATCGATGCGGCCCAGGGGCCGAAAAGCGGCGTCAAAGGCTGGCTGAAAACGCGGGCGTACAGCGGCCCCATGATGCCGCTGCCTTCGATGACGCAAGTTGCGATCCATGATCCCGCATACGCGGCGATGGCGTTGACGCCCATCGCCCGGCCCAAAGGCGGCCAGTCGCGCACGTCGATCAGCTGGTGCGCCAGCGCGATCGCCAGCATGCCGAAGCCGCCGGTCCACAGCACGAACGACGAGGTCCACAACTGCTTGTTGAACGGCAGCGCCAGCGACCATAGGCCGCCTGCCAGCATCGCCGCCACGCCGGCCAGCGCCAGTTTGCGGGTCTGGCCCGAGCGCAGCCAGTCGCCGGCGCGCAGGCCGAGAATGACGGTGGCCAGCGAAGGCAGCGTGCCCAGGATGCCCTCGGGATCGTGGCCGATACCGGTGGCGGCGTCGTACTGGTAGGCCAGGTGGCCCAGCAGCGCGCTGTCGATGCGGTCGGACAGGTTCAGTCCCGGCTCCAGCGTCCCCCCGGCGAGCAGCAAGGCCCAGTGGGCCAGCAGGATGGCGGCGAAGACGGCCCATTGCGCGCGGGCGCCGCGCACGTGGATCGCCAGCAGGCCGGCGGCCGCGAAGCAGATGCCCGTCCGTTGCAGCACGCCGAACAGGCGGAAGCCGCGCCCGTTCAGCAGCAGCATCGCCACCACATGCAGCGCAAGACCCAGCAACACGATGCGCACGGCGCGCAGCAGCACCGAGCGGGCCAGCGGCGCGGTGGCCGCGCCGGCGTCCAGGCGGGGACTCAGCGCCAGATTGATCGATATGCCGACGATCAGCATAAAGATGGGGAAGATGAAATCCGGCGGCGTGCAGCCGTGCCACTCGGCGTGTTCGAGCCAGGGGTAGACGTGCGACCAGTCGCCGGCGTCGTTCACCAGCAGCATGGCGGCCACCGTCAGGCCGCGCACTGCGTCGATAGAATTGATGCGCATAGTTGTATGTTTTAGAGCTGCAGTTTGATGTGCAAGCGGTTGAGGCCAGCGGCCAGCGCCATGACGAACATGGCGTAGGCGATGGCCCAGAAAAATCCGGGCAAGCCGGAATCCAGCACGCCGGGGAACGCGAGTTGCAGGTACTGCATCAGCGCATAGACGATGTAGGGAATGAGGTAGACCAGCAACGGGTTGGCCGCCGCCGGGCGGACCAGCGCGGTCCAGGCGCCATGGCGCTTCAGGTCCACCACCCAGTACAGCGCGGCAAACAGCAGCACGCAGATGGCGGAGCTGTACAGCGCCCAGCTGGGCGTGGCCTGGATCTTCGATATCTTGAAGTAGGGCTGGAGTAGCAAGGCCAGCGCCGCCAATCCCGCCGCCAGCAGCAGCGCATCGCGCAACGGCCGGCCGCGCTGGCGGCCGAAGACGATCTGCGCCGTCAGCATGCCGCATAGCGCGATCGATGTGTGCACCGCGTTTTCGGCCTGCGGGGAATCCCCATGGGTGGCGCAGTACAGGCCTGTGCAGGCCAGCACCAGCGCGGCGAGCGGAAGCAGGCGTGCGCGTGTCAGCTCCCATGCCACGGCACTGTACAGGTACGCCCAGCCTATCAGTCCCAGTATGCCCCACCATTGCGGCGCCAGACGCAGGCTGCCATCGGGGCCGCCGCGAAACGCCAGCGCCAGGGCCAGCAGGCCGGCGACGCCGGCCGCCCGCAAGGCCCAGGCCAGCGCCTTGCTCTTGAACCGGTAGACCATCCACACCAGCATGGCGCAGCCGTAGAACAGCAGCGACCACAAATGGATGGACATGCCCATCGCCGCTTCGTTGTAGCCGCCTTCCGCGTTGACCATGAAGACGCCCAGCACCAGCAGGCCGGCGGCGCGCGCCAGCACGTGCAGCCAGCGGGCCGCCGCCGTGTCGCCCGCCGCCTGCCGCCGCGCCATGGCGAACGGTATCGACATGCCGACGATGAACAGGAAGGCCGGGAACACCACGTCCGGGAAGGTCATGGCGTCGGCGTCCGCGGGGGCATGCTCCATCCAGGCGGGCATGCCGCGCACGCCCGCCAGCGTGTTCACGAAGATCATGACCAGGATGGTGATGCCGCGGAAGGCGTCGATCGCCAGTATCCGCGCGGGTTTAGAGTTTGCCACGCAGTCCCAGGTAGTATTGGCGGCCGTTCGAATACGAGGCGATAGGCTGGTCCTTGTTTTCGCCGTAGTAGCGCAGCACGGCGTTGTTCAGGTTCAGCGCATCGAAGGTGATCGACAGGTTCTCGTTGATCTTGTAGCTGACCGACGCCGCCAGGTTGCCGGTGCCCGCCATCACCTGCGGGAAGCTGTTGTACAAGCCGCCGGAGAAGCTGGAACGATAGGTGTAGGCCAGGCGCGCGCTCAGGCGGTCGTCCTCGTAGTAGGTCTCGGCATTGTAGGTGTTCTTCGAATTGCCCACCACCGGCTTGCCGTCGCCCGCCGTGCCGTCGGTGTAGGTATAGTTGGCCACCACGCCGACGCCGCCGAACAGGTACTGCTGGTAGGCCAGCTCCACGCCCTTGTTCTTGGCGGTGTTATTGGTCGGCGACGAAATCGCGTAGCTGTCGAAGCGCTTGAACGAACTGTTGAAGTAGGTGAGGTTGGCCGTGCCGAAGGTGACGTAGGACGACATGTCCATGTAGAACAAGCCGGCCGACAGCAGCGATTTGGGCGAGAAGTACCATTCCAGCGCGACGTCGTAGTTGGTCGAACGGACCGGCTTCAGGTTGGCGTTGCCGCTGCTGCCGGTCAGGTTGGTGTCGTTCAGCGTCACGGCGCCGACCATGGCGCTGAAGTCGGGACGGGCCATGGTCTTGGCGATAGCGGCGCGACCCACCAGGTTTGGCGACAGGTCGATCTTGAAGTTCGCGCTAGGCAGCACGTCGTTGTAGCCGCTCTTGTTCAAGGTCGGCGTGTAGACGCCGTTGATGTTGTCCTGGCCGATAGGATGGTCGCCGCCGGGAATGTTGGTGATGGTGGCCTGGTTGGTGTGCACGTAGCGCACGCCGACATTGCCGCGCCAGCCGTCGCCGGCCAGGTTGACCATGGCGTAGATGGCGCTGGACTTTTCCCTCACATCCATCTCGCCGGCCCAGTTCTGGGTGGTCGGGCCGCCGGCCAGGTCGTACTTGTCCGCCCAGGCGACGATATTGCCAGGGCTGATCTGCCAGACGTTGCGCAGGAAGTCGGCGGCGTTGCTGATGCCGTTGCCGAAGTTGGACGGATAGGTGGTGCCGCTCCACGCGGGCAGCGGCGCCGAGGTGGTGCCGTCGCAGGCCTTGCAGCTGCGGTTCTCCGGCTGGCTGACGCTGCGATGGTGCTCGGCGTAGCGCACGCCGAACTTGGCCGATTCGAATACGCCGCGGTCAAGCCGCAATTCGCCGTCGGCCTGCGCGTATTTTTCGCTGTCCTTGGTGATCACGTGCGAGCCCCAGGCGGAGGCGGTGACGTAGTTGGTGAACTTGGACGTGTCCGCGCCGGGGAAGGACATGGTGGCCGGCGACAGGCCGTTCAAGGTGTAGCTGGACCCGGCGCCCGTCAGGCCGGCCTCGTAGCCGATATCGGCCGGGGTCTTGCCGGAGCCGCGCGTGTAGCCCACGGAGCCGGTCACGCGCAGGTCCTGATTGACCTTGTAGCTGCCATCGAGGTCGATGTAGGCCGACGAGGAGGTCGAGCCGGGACGGTAGATCTGGTCGCCGAAGGCCGAGTACAGCTGCGAGTTGTAGGTCTGCGTGGCGCTGACGCCCGGATATTGCGAAGCCGGTATCGTCGCCGCCACCAGCGTGCCGCTCTTGATGGTGTAGGCGGACGGGATGACGCCGACCGAGGCGCCGGTGTCCGCATTGGTGGCGTTGATGTTGGCGGCGATGTTGTTGTAGAAGCTGCGGTTGTAGTTGGCCGCGTCCAGCGTGGAGCTGAAACCGTTGATGTCGAAGGTCAGGTCCTTGCTCGGCTTGAACTGCAGGTCGAAGGCGCCGCCGGTGCGCTTGCGTGTCTGCTCGAACAGCGAGGCGCTGATGCCGGCCGGCGCCAGTATGCCCGCCAGTTCGGGATGCGCCTTGGCGGCGTTGCTGTCGGCGGCGATGGGGGTGTAGCCATAGAACTCCTGGCCGTCGCGGCGTTCATGGCGTTTTTCCGAGAACAGCTGCACCAGCACGCCGAAGGTCTTGGCGTCGTTCTTCCAGCCCAGTAGCGCGTTCAGTTGCGGATCGGTTTTCTTCGGCAGGTCGGTGTAGATGGCTTGCGCCGATGCTTCCAGCGTCAGCTGCTTCTTGAAGTCCAGCGGCTTGCGGGTTTCGATATTGACCGAGCCGGCCACGCCGCCTTCGACCATGTCGGCCTGCTGGCTTTTCTGCACCGTGACGGCGCTGACGATCTCCGACGGCAGCAGCGCGTAGCTGACGCTGCGGCCCACCGCGCCCGCCTGGTCCAGCACGAACCAGTCGCCGGTGCCGATCGTGTGGCCGTTGACCTGCGTTTGCGTCAGGCTGGAGCTGGTGCCGCGGATGCTCACGCGGTCGTTTTCCGCGAAGCCGCCTTCGCCGCCGGCGGAGGAGGAGATGTTCACGCCCGGTACGCGCTGGATGGCGTCGGCCACGTTCTTGTCCGGCATTTTGCCGATATCCTCGGCCGATACCACTTCGGACAGCGTATCGCTGTTGCGCTTGCGGGTCAGCGCCTGTTGCAGGGAGGCGCGGATACCGGTGACTACCACCTGTTCCAGCTGCTTGCCGCTGTCGTCCGCCGCCTGCTGCGCCAGTGCCGGCGTCGCCGATGCTGCGCATGCCAGCATCAACGCCACTGCCGACGCGATCGGCGTAGGCGCCGTTTTCATCCCTGCTTTGCTGTCCATCTAGTCTCCCTCGTTTGAAGATTGTTTTAGTGTGGGCAGATTGTCCGCAGTCTTCCTTAATGAAATCCAAAAGGAACCTTAAGGTTTCCCTAACGTTGTGGCGCGCAGGCGATTGACAGTTCGCTAAGAAGATGCGTAGATACGGGCTTCACGAAAGAGGTAGCGACACATGAAGATATGCCTGGTCGAAGACGACCTGGAACTGGGCAAGGCCTTGCAAGCGGCCTTGCAGGATGCGGGACAGGAAGTGGTATGGGTGCGCCGTGCCAGCGACGCGCGCCACTGGGTCGAGACCGAGCCGTTCGACGCCGTGCTGCTGGACCTGGGCCTGCCCGACGGGAACGGCATCGACGTGCTGCGCGAACTGCGCGCCGGCGGCCATACATTGCCCATCCTGGTGATCACGGCGCGCGACAGCCTGGAGGACCGCCTGAACGGCCTCGATCGCGGCGCCGACGATTACCTGGTCAAACCCTTTGTCGTCACGGAACTGCTGGCGCGGCTGCGCGCGGTGATGCGGCGGGCAACCGGATGGAGCGAATCCGGCGAGCCGGTATGGAAGGTCAAGGACCTGGTGCTGGACGATAAACGTATGCTGCTCACGCGCAGCGGCGTCAATGTGGTCTTGTCGAAGACCGAGTTCGCGCTGCTGCACGCGCTGATGCGCTATCCGGACCGGGTGCTGACGCGGCGCGAGCTGGAATCGCGCGCGCTGCCGCACAGCGAAGGCGCGGCGCTGGACGTGCACATGTCGCACCTGCGGCAGAAAATCGGCGAAGGCTATATCCGCACCGTGCGCGGCGTGGGCTATGTGGTCGACAAATGACGCGGCATAACCGCTCGCTGTTCAAGCGCCTGCTGTACGGCTTCATATCGGTGATGCTGCTGATCTGGCTGGCCAACCTGGCGCTGGACGTCTACGAAACCCGCACCAGCAAGCGGCGCGACATGCAGCGCGAACTGCGCGCCAGCGCCTTGCGCATCATGGTGCTGATGCAGACCGTCGGCGAACGGCCGCCGGAGCAGATCAAGCCCCTGGTGCACAAGATGGAACAGCTGCACTATGCGCTGTACACGGAACTGGGCTGGTACATCCCGGCGCTGCAAACGCAGGTGTGGCGGCATGGTGCGCTGGTGTACGCGTCCGCCGACCAGGGCCTTCCGCCGACCGACGCCGCCGCCGGGCCGTACGGCCAGCCGCTCAGGGATGGCTGGGTGGTCTCGGTCGAAACCGATGCCGCCACCGGCGTCACCGTGCGCATGGCGACGGAGGTGATCGGCGAATGGATGCTGCAGGTGTCCAGCATCGGCTACTATTTTGCGCCGCTGCTGTTCAGCATTCCGTTCCTGCTGCTGCCGGCCTGGTTCATCATCCGGGTCGGGCTGCGGCCGCTGAAGTCCATCGTCGGCGAGATCGAGGAACGCTCGGCCACCGATCTGTCGCCGCTGGCGCCTTCGCCATATCTGGAGCTTTCGCCGCTGGTCGGCTCGGTCAACCGGCTGATGGAGAGGCTGACCGAGCGGCTGGAACGCGAACAGGAATTCCTCATCGATGCGGCGCATGAACTCAAGACGCCGCTGTTCATCATCCAGATCAACGCCGATACGCTGACCACGACACGCACGGCGCAGCGGGTGGAAGACGCGGGGCAGGGCTTGCGCACGGGGGTGGAACGCGCCACGCACACCGTGCACCAGCTGCTGGCCCTGGCCCGGTCCGGCGGCGACCGCGATCACACCAGCCTGATGCCGCGCGACCTGGTCGAGCTGGTGGCGGACCGCCTGGCGCAGGCCGGGCAGATCGCCGCCACCCGCCATGTGGAGATCGAACTGCAGGCGCCGGAACGCTGCATGCTGGCCATGCATCTGGAGAGCATGGCCTCGCTGATCGACAACCTGGTCAGCAACGCCGTCAAGTATTCGCCTGAAGGCGGCCGCGTGATGGTTGCCATAGCCGAGGCGGACGGCCGCATCGTGCTGTCGGTCGCCGACCAGGGGCCGGGCATCGCGCCGGAGATGCAGCGCAAGGTGTTCGAACGCTTTTTCCGCCTGCCGGACCAGGACCAGGCCGGAAGCGGATTGGGGCTGGCGATCGCCGAACGGGCGGCGGCACGCAACCAGGGCCGCATCCATCTGGCCAACCGCGACGATGGTCCAGGATTGCAGGTGGAGGCCAGCTTTGACGGCGTAAGGGAGTGACGTATATTTTCTTTGCTATTTATGCCATATAATTTGGCCGCTTAGACTCCGATACGCACTCTCATACGCCGCCATGAACTATCTGACCCGCTTTCGCCCGCTGATCCTCGCCTTGCCGCTGTTGCTGGCCGGCTGCCAATCCACCATGCAGCGCATCGCCGACTGCAAAGTCGGCGACTGGGCCGCCATCGGCCACAAGGACGGCGTGGCCGGCGAGCCGGCCGATTACATCGAGCGCAAGGAGTTCTGCGACGATCACGCCGACGACAAGAAACCCGCCGCCATCGGCGCCGAGGCGCAGTGCACCGCCGGCTGGGCGCAGGGGAACTGGGATCTGTGGTCGCAGCTCGGCCAGAATGACGGCGGCAAGGGACTGCAGGCGCAATACGAAGCGCATGCCGCCAGCGATGAGGTCCGCAAACACAAGACACCGCTGAACCGTCCCGCCTACGATGCCGGCTGGGCGATCGGCAATTCGGAGTACTGGAAAAACCAGGGCAAGCACGCCGGCACCGACGGCCAGCCGCTGGCCACGCAAAAGGATGCCGCGCGCGCACGCGCCGCCGGCATGCAGCTGCGGTTCGATGAAGCGGCGTACACCAACGGCTGGCAGATCGGCAACCGCACCTTCTGGCAGGACGCCGGCTACACCGACGCCCGCAACGGCACGCCGGACAGCGAGTTCCGCCAGCGCGCCTCGGCCGCCCGCAGCGCCGGCGTGCAGGTGCAGGAAGAAGTCTACCGCGCCGCGTGGAACGCGGAGATCGTCAACTATTGGCGCAACCTCGGCACGCAGGATGCCGTCAGCGGCAAGGACTTCGCCATGCGCAGCAAGGAGGCGCGCGCCAAGGGATTGAAGATTTTCGAGTCGGAGTACCGCCAGGCCTGGGAAGCGCGCCTGACCGACTACTGGCGCCAGGCCGGCGCCGATGACGGCTACGGCAAGCCGTTCCAGCTGGATGACCGCATCGCCAACGCGGGCCGCAACGGCGTTTTCGTCATCGCCGCCACGCGTGAGCTGTACACGGCGGCCTGGGACGATCAGAACGCCAAGTACTGCGTGCCGGAGAACGCGTTTGAACGCGGCCGCGCCAATAGCGGCATGGCGGTCGATGTCTGCCGCGTTGAACTGCGCAACCAGCTGAAGCATGCCTACGTCAGCGGCCAGGATTACGAGATCACGGCGGCCAAGCGCCAACAGGCGATCAACGATGTCAACGAGATCTCAGGGCGTCTGAGCGATCTCCATCATCGCCTGAACCGCCTGGAGCGGGAGATCCGCTCCAACCTGGAGGCCAAGGACCGCGTGATCACCGACGACACCAGGAAGCAGGACGCCCGCCGCGAGCAGGAACGCCGCGACCTGTCGGACTATGCCCAGCGCCTTGAGCGCCAGCTGGACGACGCCCGCCGCTGGGTGGAGCGTCATGACCAGCAAATGCAGCGCCTGCGCCGCGAGATCTACTAAGGCTTAGAAGTCCACCGACGCCGACATCACGACCGTGCGCGGCGCACCCAGAACCAGATAGCCGGCGTTAGGATAGCCGCCGGCCGAGGCCCAGTAGTTTTTGTCGGCGACGTTGTCGACGCGCGCGCGGAAGGTCACGTTGCGGTCGGCGATGCGGGTGGCGTAGCTGGCGCCCAGGTCCAGGCGGTTCCACGCCGGCAGCTGCTGCTGGTTGGCGGCGTCCGCGTATTGCGACGAGGTGTAGAGCACGCGGGCGTTCAGGTTCAGGCCATGCACCCCCGGCACATCCCATTCCGTGCCGATGTTCAGCTGGGTACCGGGAACGCCGATCACGTCCTTGCCCTGATTTTTTCCGCCTTGGGTCACGCGCTGGGTGGCGTCCAGCAGCGTCAGGCCGCCCAGCAGGCGCAGGCCGCGCATCGGCACGCCGTACACGGTCAGCTCCAGGCCCTGGTTGCGCTGCTCGCCGTACACGCCGAAGCGGTTGTTCTCCACATAAGCCGAAGGCTGGTTGGTGCTGAACAGCGCGGCGGTGGCGCCCAGCGTGCCGCCGTCATATTTGACGCCGACTTCCTTCTGCTTCGAGACATACGGTGCGAACAGCTCGTTCAAATTGGTGACGCCCGCGCCGGATGGCGTAGGGCCTTGCTGCAGGCCTTCGATATAGTTCGCGTACAGCGACAGGTTCTTCGCGGCCTTGTAGACGATGCCGGCCACCGGCGTCACTTTGCTTTCGTTGTAGTGGTCCGTGCCCGCGCCGGTATCGTAGTTGTAGCTGTCGGACTTGATTGTCTGGTTGCGCAGGCCCACCGTCACCAGCAGCTTATCGTCCAGCAGCGACAGCGTGTCCGCCACGGCGTAGCTGGAGAGGATGGTCTTGCTGGTCAATTTGGGATCGCCCAGCACACCGCCTTTGTAGAAGTCTGCGGCCGGCGCAGCCACATCCACCGGCGAGTAGATATTGGTGGCGAAACCGGCGAAGCTGCTGAACGCGTAGGCGTTGCGCGACTCCTGCCAGTAGGCCGACGCGGTCGCGCTCAGGCTATGGCCTACGCTGCCGTTGCGCAGCTTGGCGCGCACGCCGATCTCGCCGGTGCGCACGCTGTCGCGGCGCTCATTGTCGAAGCGGTACATGCTGGCGGCGCCGTCGGTCTTGCTGACCGTCGGTGCGGCCAGGATGTTGGATTCGTCGCCGCTGCGCGCGCCGAAGGCGGCCCATGCCACCGCGCCCTTGGCCAGATCGACTTCGCCGCGCAGGGTGCCGAAGGTATCGCGCTCGTTGGAGTGCGTCCATTTCTGCGACCAGTTGCTGCCCGCGTCAGGCGCGGCGGGCAGGGCGATGTCGGTGTTGACGGTCACGCTTGGGCGCGCGCCTTTCAGCTTGTGGTCCTGGTAGCCGACGTCGGCGGACAGGCGGAAATCGCGCGCCTGGAAGTCGACGCCGACCGATGCCACGTTCAGCTCACGGTGTTCGCGGTCGATGCCGGTGTCGCCATCGCGGCGCGCGGCGTTGACGCGAATGCCGGTATTGCCGCCGGGGCCGAAGCGGCGGCCGATGTCGGCGGCGAAGTAACCTTGTCCGCCCGATTCCACGCCCACCGTCAGCTGCGTCAACGGGTTGTTGCTTGCGCGCTTAGGCAGCAGGTTGATCGAGCCGCCGATGCCGCCGCCGCCCGGCGCCGCGCCGTTGAGGAAGGAGTTCGCGCCACGGAAGACTTCCACGCGTTCCAGCAGTTCAGACGCAACGAACTGGCGCGGCAGCAGGCCGTACAAGCCGTTGTAGGCCAGGTCGTCGGAGTTGACGGGGAAGCCGCGGATCACATACAGCTCTTGGTAGTTGCCGAAGCCGCGCGCCACGCGCACTGATGGATCGTTTTGCAGCACGTCCGCCACGCTGCGCGCCTGCTGGTCCTGGATCAGCGCCTGCGTGAAGTTCAGCGTGTTGAATGGCGTGTCCATGATGTCCACGTTGCCCAGCAAGCCGAGACGGCCGCCGCGTGCGATCTGGCCGCCCGCGTAGTCCTTGGACAGGCCGTCGGCCGAAGCATCCGCGGAGGCGCTGATGACGACGGTCTGGATGTTGGCGTCGCCTGCGGCCGGCGCTGTTTGCGCGTGGACGGAGGCGGTGGCCATCAGCATGGCGGCTAGGGCGAACGGCGACAGGGGCAGGTTAGGCATTTGCATGGTTACGCTTCTATTAAGTAAATGAGAGTGATTCTCAATTATATCCATGTGCGTCAATTATCGCCACTAAATGAGAGTGATTTGCATTATCATTGTAGTTCTAGTACTGAATTGATTTCAAAATGACACCGATTACTGTCCGCCGCTGGGCGTGGATACACAAATGGAGCAGCCTGGTCTGCACCGTATTCATGCTGCTGCTTTGCCTGACCGGCCTGCCGCTCATCTATCACCACGAGATCGATCATCTTCTTGGCAACGGCATCGAAGCGCCGCAGATGTCGCCCGCCACGCCGAAGGCCGACCTGGACACGGTGATCGCGGCCGGCAAAGCCCTGTACCCCGGCAAAATGATGATGTACATGTCGCAGGAGGCGGACGAACCGGACATCTGGAACCTGACGCTGGGCGACAATCCTACCGATGAGGGCTACAAGTCCGTCGCCGTCGACGCCCGCACGGCCAAGGTGCTGGCGCAGCCCAGCTTTGAGGACAGCTTTATCGGTGTGATGTTCCATCTGCACGTGGACCTGTACGCGGGCTTGTGGGGCAAGCTGTTCCTCGGTTTGATGGGGCTGTTGCTGGTGATCGCCATCATCTCCGGCGTGGTGCTGTATGCGCCCTTCATGCGCAAGCTCGATTTCGGCGAAGTGCGGCGCGAGCGCGGTCCGCGCGTGAAGTGGCTGGACCTGCACAACCTGCTGGGCATCGTCACGCTGACATGGGCGCTGGTGGTCGGCGCCACCGGCATGATCAACACCTGGGCCGATCTGCTGTTGAAGTACTGGCAGTTCACCGAGATGGCGGAAATGATCGCGCCGTACAAAGGGCAGTCGCCGCCGGCGGTGCTGGGATCGATGCAGAAGTCGCTGGCCAACGCCGTCGCCGCGGAGCCGGGCATGAAGATCGGCTTCGTCGCTTTCCCGGGGACGCCGTTCGCGAGCCCGCATCACTACGGCGTCTTCATGCGCGGCGATACGGCGCTGACTTCGCGCCTGTACAAGCCTGTGCTGATCGATGCGCAAACCACTGCCGTCACGGACCGCCGCGCGCTGCCCTGGTATCTGACGGTGCTGCTGATTTCGCAGCCGCTGCACTTCGGCGACTACGGCGGCGGATGGATGCAGCTGCTATGGGCCTTGCTGGACGTGGCCACCATCATCGTGCTGGGGAGCGGCCTATATCTGTGGCTTAAGCGCGGCGTCAGCGCAAAACCTGCGGGAGCCGCACTATGAAAAGCCCGTTCATGCGCCTGTGGGGCGCACCGATCCTGTTGGCCGTGTTGACCACCGCCGGCCTGGTTTGCGCGCTGGTTGGCGACGGCTTATGGGACCTGGCGTCCGCCGTCGCGTTGGCCATTCCGGTGCTGATCGGCGCCTGGCACGGGCTGCGCCGGCGCGCCCGGACCTCATGACGCGGCAATAATTTGTAACAACAGACAGGCCTGCGATGCGCGGGGCTTGCGTTATCATGGTGGCATGTCCGCCCCACGATCCGATGAAGTTCTCATGCTCAGCTATCGCGATGGCGATCTGGCTGCGTTCGCGGAACTGTATCGGCGCCATAGCCAGGGCTTGTATCTGTTTCTGACGTGGCGTTCGCCACGGCGTGAGTGGGTCAATGACATCATGCAGGACAGCTGGGCCAATCTTCACCAGGCCCGCGCGCGGTATGAGCCGGGCGCCAGCTTCCGCACCTATCTTTTTCAAATCGCGCGCAACCGTTTGATCGACCTGATACGCTTGAATGAACATCTGCTGCTGGCCAGCGATGGCGGGGAGGACGACTGGTTCGAGCATGTCGCCGATGGGGCGCACGACGGACTGGCTCCGGACGGAGAGTTGGAACGCAAGCAGCAGGCCAGCCATTTGCATGCGATGATACGGCAACTGCCTGTCGATCAGCGCGAAGCGCTGGTGCTGCAGCAATTTAACGGTATGAGCCTGGAAGAGATCGCGGAGCTGGTGGCGGCGCCGGTGGAGACGGTGAAGAGCCGTCTGCGTTATGCGATGCGCAAACTGCGCCAGGAATTGGCGCCGGCGGCCGAAGAGGCGAGAGCATGAATCCACAAGATCACACTGACGATGCGGCGTTCGAAGACTTCCTCAAGGGGGAGGGGGATTTGGCGCGTCAGCTGCAAAGGCTGCCGCAACCGCCGGTGCCGGAGGCTTTGTCTGCCGCTATCCTGGCGCGGGCTGCCGCCGACCTGGGTGACGGTGCGCGGGCGGGTGCGTCCGCCAACGATGCGGTGCATGGCGGGGCGCCGGTAGCTCCGCCTGCGCGGCATTACCTGCGGCGTGCGCGGGTGCCGTTGGGGCTTGCGGCCAGCGTGGTGCTGGCTTTGTTCATGGTCCGCGGTTTGATGCCACAGGCGTTTGAGCCTGGGGTTCGGCAGGACGGCGTTGTTCAGGAATCCGCGCCACCTGCTGCGAAAATGGCGGAGGTAGCGCCGAATCGGGACGTGGCTGAGACAACCGTGGCCATCGCCGAACCAGCGGCGGCGCCGGTACCGGCACAGGCGCCAAAGCCGCCTCCGCCTCCGCCGAGGCTATCTGTCGCTTCGGCCCCCGTTCGCGCTGCGAAGCCTGCCGCCTCCATGCCGCCATTGGCGGAGCCTGCGCCGATGGCGGACATCGCGCCCGTACCGTCGCTGGCGATGCGCTCCGCTCCGCCGCCGGCGCCGCCGGAGTCATCCCTGTCTTTTTCCGCGCCAGCGCCGGTGCTTGCACGCGCTCCCGTCCCTGCGCATGCGGCTCTGCCTGGGCCTGAAGTGATGTCCGTATCCGCGGCGTTGTCGGCACCCGCATGGCTGGCCCGCATGGCGGAAATGCTGAAGGCCGGGCAAACGAAAGAAGCGCATGCGGAATGGCTCAAGTTCCGCATGCGCTATCCCGACGTCGAAGTGTCGCCAGAACTCCAGCGACAACTCGAAACCGTCAATTGACCTCGAACTCTCCCACCAGCGCCGTGCTGCCGGTATCGCGCAGCCGTAGCGTCACCATCTGATCGCGCTGTTTGGCCGTACCGAAGCCTGTGCTCAAGCGCAGCTGCACGGTGGTTGCTCCCGCCACGATCTGCTGGCGGTGGCCGAATGAATTCACCTCCACCCGGTATTTGCCAGGCTTGGCCACACGCAGCGAAAACTCTTCCGGACCATACCCGCCGGTGAAGTCACGCGACATGCGCCCGCCCTGGTAGGTGTAGCGATTGGCGTAATAGCACTTCTCGCCATTCGGATCGGTGATCCACAGATCGATGTCGGTATTGTCCGCGTCCCAGGTCAGCACCGCGCGCAAGGCCAACGGCAGGTTGCGCAGCAGGCGCGGATCGACACGGCTGGTGTCCGGCTTGACGGCGGCCTTGGCGACGATGGCATTCAACTCGGCCAGCGTCACCAGCTCGATCTCCGCGAAGCGCGCATCCCATGGCTGGTTCAACACCTCGGCCAACTGGTCGACGGCAGGCTGCACCTGCCCGGCGGCGGCATATGCCAGGCCCAGGTCGCGATACGATTGCGGCTCTTCCTCGGCCAGGCGCAGTACCTGCTTGAAGACAGGGATAGCCAACGCAGGTTCCCCCGCTTGCAGCAAGCGGTAGCCCAGTATCCGCAAGACCTGGCGGTTTTCCAGATCCATCTCCGCCAGATTCGACAACACGCGCAAGGCCAGGTCGCGCTGCCCTTGCTCCAGCAGCATGTCCGCGCTGTCCAGGAAGAAGGCGCTGCTGTTGGTGTAGTTGGGCTTCTCGTCCAGGTACACGGCATACAGGTCCGCGCCCTTGGCGGCTTTCATGCGCGCCCGGTATGGTTCGTTCGGCGACCATTTCTTGAGCTGGATGCCGGCATTCGGTGTCTCGTTGCCCTGCGCCGGGTATGGTTTTGCGGCCGACTCGGACCTGCGCAGATCGGCGCGGCCGTAGGCGGCGGGCGCCGGGGCCGGGGCTGGCGGCGGTGGTGAGCCCATGGCGCGTGGCGACGCAACCGGCGCGGACAGCGTGCGCGCAGCGTCCATCAGTACGGGAGCGGCTTCCACTTGCGGATCGTCCATGGGCTTGAGGTCTGCCTGCTTGGTCCGGGCGGACTTGGGATAGCTCTTTTCCCACCATGCGATTTTCTGCTCGAACTCGCGCACGATCTGGTCGCTGTGCTGCGTGGCGATGAGGCGCCGCTGCGTCCAGCGGCTCTGTTTGAGCTTGGCGTAGGCTTCCTTGTAGGCCGCAGGCGGTTCGATGTCATAGCGCAGATAGTCTTCCAGCCTGTCCAGCACCAGCAGCGAGGTCTCGCGGGTCGGCATGCCGAAGCGCTGGCCCAGGCGGCGGATTTCGCCGCGTTTCAAATCGTAGTCCGCTTCCAGCGCATGCAGGCGGTAGCTGGCCCACATGCCGGCGGCCAGTGGATGAAAGGGCGCGTTCCCGCTGACAGGGACCGTGATCGTGCGGCTCTTGCCCTGCTGCGCCAAGGTCAGCGTCAGCTCGGCCGAGGCTTGCGTCAGGCGGCCGGCGACGCGCAGCATGCCGTCCTGCGGCTCGCGAGCCTCGAATGAGATGTCCTTGGCGCCGCTCGCAGAGATGTCGCTCAATTGCAGTTCATCGGCCAGCAAGGCCTGTGCAGCCTGCGCCGGCTGGCCCGCCTGCAACTGGACCAGCCGGCCGCCGTTGCGCTCCGCCAGTGCGGACAGCCGCGCGCTATCCGACACCAGCGCAGAGTTCAAAGCATACAGACGCTGCCCCTTAGCCAGTGCCGGGAAGGGCGCATCACCATAATTGGACAGCCCGTCGCTGACCAATAGATACTCGCTGACGTCCGCCTCCGGCTTCCACGCGCCCAGGGCGCTGGCGCCATCGTAGGCGGTGGCGGTCAGCGCTGCCCGCAAAGCGCTCCAGTTGCCGTTGACGACGCGGAACCGCTGGCTGGCCTCGGCGCGGTCGCGCAGGCGGAACAGGCGTACGTCCACATTGCGCACTGTCCTGAAGTACTGATCCAGCACGGCCAGTTCGGCATCGGTCTGGCGTTGCGCGCCTGAACCTGAACTGTCCCACAACAGTCCCAGTACGGCAGGCGGCGGGCGTACCGGATGCGAGTTATCGCCGGTGACGGCGATCTCGCTCAGGAAGAAGGTGTCACCGTCGAACTCCTGCACAAAGGTCTGCGGCTGCTCCGTGGTGGGCAGCGCCAGTTCCAGCGTACCGTCGGCGCGGAAGCTGGTCCTGGCGATGCGGGCGCGATAGCCGTCCTGCTGCCGTTCGAACTGCACGCTGCCCAGCGCACCGCGCGCTTGTGGCGGTGCGGCCGCACCATGAACATTCAGCGCCAGGTCAAATTCGTCGACGCCCGCACCGTAGGCCAGCGGCAGGCGATACAGGCGTTGCGCATCGAGGCGAGGCAGTGGTTCCGCATATTTCAGCTGCACCGTGCGTGTGCCGTGCGGCGGGATCGGATAGACCCGCAGCTTGAAGTTGTTCCCCTGCGTGGCTTCCAGTAGCGCAGGATCGACGCGGGTGCGTTCGACCTGCTCGAAGATCAGGCGGCCCTTGGCTTTGTCGACCGGCACGGCTGGCCGCAGCGCGCCGTCGATATCGAGCGCGAAAGCGGTCACGCGCTGTCCGGGCAGCAGCGGGAATTGCAGCTCGCCCTCCAGCTGCACCGCGTTGGGATTGTAGAACACCATCTCCACCGTGGTCTGCGCGAGGCCACCGTTGATGTCGGCGGTGATATGCAGGCTTTGCAGGCGCACCGGCGTCTGCGCTCGCGGGACGATCAGCTGTGGCGGCATGATGGGCGGCAGTGGCGTACGCGCCTGCGCCATCATCGATACACTCAATAAGAAAACCGCAAACAGTGGGCGCAACATGACATCTCCTTTGCCGGAAAAGCCCGGCGTCCTACATGTAACGGCGCAGCGCGGCGGACGGGGTTAAACAGGACCAAAAAAATGTATGCGGCACCGCAGCAATATTCAATTGCTTTATTTGTATTTGTTGCTATCATTTCCCAGGCTTACAGCTGAGGAGAGTAGATGACTGCCATGAACACGCCGCACCCGTACTACGAAATCCTGATTGCCGCAGCGCGCAAAGTCGGCCCTGTGAAGGTCGCCGTGGCGCATGCCTGCGATCGCCATGCGCTGGAGGCCGCGCTGGATGCGGCCAGCATGGGATTGATCCTTCCCATCCTGGTTGGCCCGCAGGCGCGCATCCGCCAGGCGGCGCAGGAGGCGAAACTGGATATTTCGGCGCTGCCGCTGGTCGATACCGAGCACAGTCACGCCTCGGCGTTCCGCGCGGTGGAGCTGATACGCGAAGGCCAGGCTGCGGTGCTGATGAAGGGCAGCTTGCACACCGATGAATTAATGGGCGCCGTGGTGGCCGGCGATACGGGCTTGCGCACAGGGCGCCGCCTCAGTCACTGCTTCGTGATGGACGTGCCGGGCCGCGGCGAGCCGCTGATCATCACCGACGCCGCGGTCAACATCAATCCCACGCTGGAGGACAAGGTCGATATCATCCAGAACGCCATCGACCTTGCGCACGTGCTCAAGTTCGATCCGGTGAAGGTGGCAATACTGGCGGCCGTGGAGACGGTCAGCGCCAAGATGCCGTCCACCATAGATGCGGCGGCGCTGTGCAAAATGGCGGACCGTGGCCAGATCACCGGCGGCATCCTCGACGGCCCGCTGGCGATGGACAACGCCATCGACCCCGAAGCGGCCGAGATCAAGCACCTGGTGTCGCCGGTTGCGGGCAGGGCGAACGTACTCGTGGCGCCGGATCTGGAGGCGGGAAATATGCTCGCCAAGAGCCTGACCTTCATGGCCGGCGCGGCGGCGGCCGGCATCGTGCTCGGCGCCCGCGTGCCGATCATCCTGACCAGCCGTGCCGATTCCGTGGCCGCGCGCCTGGCTTCCTGCGCCGTGGCGGTGCTGGTGGCGCACAGCAAACTGGCCGGCAAACGCATCCTGGGAGGCTGACCGCATGGCACCCAACGATAGCATCGTCGTCATCAACGCCGGCTCGTCGAGCATCAAGTTTTCCTTGTTCAGCGGCGCCGCGCTGGCGCTGACATTCAAGGGCAAGATCGAAAACCTGTATAGCGGGGTCACGCGTTTCAGCGCGCAGGACGCGCAAGGTCAGTCCATCGGTGAGCGCAGCTGGCCAGCCGCGCCACTGGACCACGAAGCCGGCATGCGCTTTCTGATCGACTTCGCTCAAACGCACCTGGACGGCCACCGCGTGGTGGCCGTCGGCCATCGCATCGTCCACGGCGGCGTGGCCTACAGCGGGCCGCAGCGGCTGGACGTGAAGGTGCTGGAGGCGCTGGAAAAACTGATCCCGCTGGCGCCGCTGCATCTGCCGCACAACCTGGCGCCCGTGCGCGCGGTGATGGCGATGGCGCCGGATGTGCCGCAGATGGGCTGCTTCGACACCGCCTTCCACGTCGGCCAGCCGGCGCAGGCGCAGGCGTTCGCGCTGCCGGCGCGGATCACGGAGCAGGGCGTGCGGCGCTACGGTTTCCACGGCCTGTCGTACGAATATATCGCCAGCCGCCTGCCGGAGGCCGATCCGTCGCTGGCGGGCGCCAAGGTGGTGGCCGCGCACCTGGGCAACGGCGCCAGCATGTGCGCCATGGCGTCCGGGCGCAGCGTCGCCAGCTCGATGGGCTTTACCGCCGTCGATGGCCTGCCGATGGGCACCCGCTGCGGCGCGCTCGATCCCGGCGTGGTGCTCTACCTGATCGATGAACTGGGCATGGACGTGGGCGCGGTGCAGAAGCTGCTGTACCAGGAGTCCGGCCTGCTCGGCGTTTCCGGCATTTCGTCGGACATGCGCACACTGGAGCAAAGCGACGATCCGCGCGCCCGGGCGGCCATCGATCTGATGGTGTACCGCATCGGCCGCGAACTGGGTTCCTTGGCGGCGGCGCTGGGCGGACTGGATGCGCTGGTGTTCTCCGGCGGCATAGGCGAGAACAGCGTCGCCTTGCGCGCGGCCGTCTGCCGCGACGCCGCCTGGCTGGGCGTGGAACTGGACGCCGCCGCCAATGCCGCCAATCCGCGCGGCGTCGCGCGCATCAGCGCCGCCGGCAGCAAGGTGCCGGTGTGGGTGGTTCCGGCCAACGAAGAACTGATGATCGCCCGCCACACATTGACCTTGCTGGAGCAAGCATGAATACGGAAACGGTATATCCCATTTTGACCGGCAAGCGGGCGCTGGTCGTCGGCGTCGCCAACGAGCATTCGATCGCGTGGGGCTGTGCGCTGGCTTTCCGCAAGCTCGGTGCGGAAGTCGTGCTCACTTATCTGAACGAGAAAGCCTTGCCGCACGTGGCGCCGCTGGCCGCCGAAATCGACGCGCAGTTGCTGCCGCTGGACGTTACGCAGCCAGGACAACTGGAAGCTGTGTTCACGGCGCTGTCCGGGCATGGCAAGCTCGATATCCTGGTGCACTCGATAGCCTACGCGCCGAAGGCGGATCTGCAGGGCGGGCTGCTGGACTGCTCGCTCGACGGCTTCCTGCAGGCGATGGATGTATCCTGCCACTCCTTCGTCCGCATGGCCAAGCTGGCGGCGCCGCTGATGACGGACGGCGGCAGCATGTTTGCCATGAGCTATCACGGCGCCGAGAAGGTGGTCCCGAACTACAACGTCATGGGCCCGGTGAAGGCCGCGCTGGAAGCGTCGTGCCGCTACCTGGCCTACGAGCTGGGACATCGGGGCATTCGGGTCCACGCGATTTCGCCGGGGCCGCTGCAAACGCGGGCCGCCTCCGGCCTGAAAGACTTTGAACTGCTGCTCGGGGATGCGGTGGCGCGAGCGCCGCTGGGGCAGTTGGTGGATATTCTCGATGTCGGCAATACCTGCGCCTATCTGGCCTCGCCGTATGCGCATCGTTTGACTGGCAGCACAGTGTATGTTGACGGCGGCCTGAATATCATCGCCTGACGGCGACCAGAAAGGAGCGGCAGATGCAAATCATCTTATCCGGCCTGCATGGCGATGCTACCGAAACCAGTGTCGCCGAAGGCCTGGCGCGCTTCTTCCACGTCACCCACGTCAACATGGTGCGCGAGGGGATGGACGACAACCCATGGGCGCTGATCGACGTGGCCGATTCCTACGAACGGGTATGGGGCGTCTGCAACCAGCTGCGCGGCGTTTTCCATCGCGGCAAAGCGCTCAAGTTCTACATTCCGCTGCACCAGGAGGACGTGTATCATGACCTCGAACCTCACGAACGACTGGACTTCAACTAATGGCATCAAGCGTCACACTGCAGGACATCACCGTAGACAATTTTGAGAGCTTCATGGACATGGAGCTGCCGGAGCATCAGCGCGACTACCTGGACAGCAATGCGTATTCCATCGCCCAGTCCAGGTTCTACGACGATTTCGTCACGCGCGGGATTTACTGCGACGGCGAGCCTGCCGGCTTCCTGCTGTACGACGTGCGTGCCGAAGACGTCGACGGCCTGTATGGCATCTACCGCTTCATGGTCGATTTTCCGCAGCAGGGCAAAGGCATAGGCCGCAAAGCCATGGCGCTGCTGCTCGATGAGCTGCATGACAAGCCGGACGTCAACCGCATCATCATCTACTACAAGCCGGACAACGCCGTGGCGCGCGAGTTCTACCGCAGCTTCGGCTTCCGCGAATGCGGCATCGATGACTCAGGCGAGATGATCGCCGAGATCATCCCGTCACGGCTTCCCGATCAGCAGGTATAGCGCGGTCTGGTTGCGGGAAGCGCGGCCGGCGCCGAAGTAGAGCGGCCCCAGAGGCGTATCGATGGCGATGTACAGCGCATTGCTGCGCACTGTCTGCTCGCCGTTCAGCGAATCGATGGTGTTGCCGACGCGGCCCAGCTCCGCCGATGCGCCGACGTAGGCCCCATCCAGCAGGCCGGGCGCCGAGATGCGGTAGTTGTAGACCAGGCGGCCGAAGTGCAGGCTGTTGCCGACCAATTCGCCGGTGCGATAGCCGGACATGCGCAGGAAGCCGCCGAAGGACAGGATCTCGTGGTCCGGCAGGGCGTTCCCTCCCAGTTTGTGCTGAACTTCCAATGCCCCTTGCAGCGAGTGCGGGCCGGTCGCCAGCGCCGTCTGCGCGGAGAAGGAGAGCTTGTTGTAGCTGGTGTCCGCACCCAAGGCGGTGCGTGAAGCGAATACCCGCAGGTCCGCCTCCGCGCCCGAGCGCGGGAAGGAGCGGTTGTCCAGGGTATCGGCCCGCAGGCGCAGTTGCATGCCGCCCGTGCGCGCTCTGGGGAACAGGTCCGACGGCGGCACGAAGCTGGTGTCCAGCAGCAGATTGACGTGGCCGCGCGAAACGCCGATGCGCGCCTCGCCCCATTCGGCCAGCGGCACGCCGAGGTCCAGGCCCGCAGTGATCGACTCGTAGCGGTAGCGCGCCAGCCGGCTGCCCCTGGAGTAGATGTCCAGCGGCGTGCGCTCGCCCGAGAGCGAGGCGCTGGCGAACAGGCGCTGCGCCGGCGTCAGTGGTTGCAGCCATTCGGTGCTGAGGCGATCGGTGTGGCCGATCTCCAGGTCGTTGCGCCACTCCGCTCCCAGCGCGTTGAGCCACGTCCAGCGGTGCATGGCGCGCAGCGTGAAGAAGGAATCGCCTTCGAAGTCGGTCGATACGCCCAGGCCCAGGCGCAGGTATTGCGGCCCCCAGGATTTTTCATTGACGGTGGTGGTCAGCTCGTGGCGGCCATCCGGCAGCGGCGTAAGCGTATAGCTGACGTGTTCGAAGTCGCCGCGCCCGAACAGGCGCCGCATGTCGCGCTCGGCCCTGGCGGCGTCGAACTTGCCTCCGGGCTGGGTCTCCATGATGCCGCGCAGGGATTCCTCCGGCACCCGCTGCGTGCCGTCGATGCGCACCGACGACAGCAGCACGCCCTGCGGCGACTGGGCGTGACGGCGGCGCGCACTCAGCACCGCATAGTCCTCGGACGATACGGCGTAGCGCTGCAACCTGTCCGCGGCCTGGTGGCCGGCCTGCTCGCCGTAGGCCGCGGCCTCCTTCAGCAGATCGAAGCTGCCGGCATCGACGGTCGCCAGGTTGGGCGTGATCAGCACATCGATCTGCGGATTGAGCTCGGCCAGGGACGTACGCAGGTTGCTGGCGGTGAGCATGCGCGTCATCTGTTCGGACATCGACAGTACCGATTTGATCTCGTCGCGCTTGAGCAGCGGCGTGCCGATATTGATGGCGATGATGATGTCCGCGCCCATCTTGCGCGCCACATCGACCGGCAGGTTGCGGGCGATGCCGCCGTCGACCAGCAACTGGCCGTCGATTTCCACCGGCGTGATCACGGCGGGGATGGCCATGCTGGCGCGGATGGCCTGCGCCAGGTTGCCGTGTTCCAGCACCACCATCTCGCCGCTGCTGACGTCCGTGGCGATCGCGCGGAAGGGGATGGGCAGCTGGTCGAAGTCGGGAACGGACTGGCGCACGGTCAGGCGGCGCAGCAGCGCTTCGAGCGCCACGCCGGATACCGCGCCTTTCGGCAGCGACAGGCCTCCGGGGCCGATGCCGATCTCCGGGCCGACGAAGCTGTCCGCATCGTCGGTCTTGCGGGCGATGGAGAGGTCGCGGCGGGCGACGTCGTGGAACAGGTTGGCGGTGCTCAGCGTCTGCATCTCGCGCTCGATCTCGGACAACGGCATGCCGCTGGCGTAGGCCCCGCCGACGATGGCGCCGGCGCTGGTGCCGACGATGATATCGACCGGCACCCGCAGTTCCTCCAGTACCTTCAACACGCCGATATGGGCGCCGCCGCGAGCACCGCCGCCCGACAGCACCACGGCTATTTTGGGCCGCGTAGCGGCATGGGCGAGCTGGCAGCTCAAGCAGCACAAGAGTATAAGCGCAGGAATTATTCGCATGCGAGGACTCTAGCACAAAAGTCGCTTGACCTTACCTCCGTGGGAAGGTGTAAGATTCTGTCCACTATGCGTCCATTCATCCGCTTCCTGCTCTGGATTTTGATAACAGCCCTGCCGCTGCAAGGGGTGGCTGTTGCCTTGACTCCGTGCCATACGGTGACGACGCAGACGGAAGCGCGGTCGGAGCACTGCGCTCCGGACAAGCCTGAGCCAGCGTCGGCTGCGCATGGAAAATGCAGTCATTGCGCCAGTTGCGTTGGCGCTTCGGCGCCGCCCGGCGTGCCAGCCATCGTGCTGCCTGCGGGGTTTTCCGGCCCTGGATTGAGCGCGCCTGAACCCGCGATGACCGCCTATATCCCCGCCACGCTGGAGCGTCCGCCCCGCCTTTCCTGAGATTTGCCGAAGCTGCGGGCTTGCCCGCGTATCCGCCATTTTCAAGGAATCCTATGAATCGCTTTCGCATACTGCTGCTGGCAGTAGCCTGCGCGCCTGCCTATGCATCCGCCCAATCCGCGCCCAAGGCGCCGGATGCGGATGCCAAGGTGCCGCCGCCAGCATACCGTTCGGCTTTTGCCGACATCCGTCCCACCCCGGCCCCCGCCATCACGCCGGACAAGCTCTGGCTGCAGGCGAACCGCGAGCTTGCCGCGCAACCCGGCCACTCCATGCAGATGGAGATGCAGCCGCAGATGCAGATGCAGCCCGAGACGCCGAAGGCCGAGACCAGCGACGACCCGCACAAGGGCCATCACCAGCACATGAAAGGCCAATAACATGGCACGATTACCCAAGACAGCTGCGGCAGGACTGTCCGCCATGCTGCTGGCTGGCTGCGCCAGCCTGTCCAGCGATGGCGGCCTGGCCGACGTCTCCCGTTTGACGCAGGAGCGCATCGGCCAGCCGGCCAGCTTGTCCCGCGACGCGGACAACAGCCAGCAAGTAGGCACGCTGCTGGCGCAGCCGCTGACCCCGGAAACCGCAGTGCAGATTGCGCTGCTGAACAGCCCCGCGCTGAAGGCCTCGCTGGCGGAGCTGGGCGTGACGGAGGCGGAGTTCGTCCAATCCGGCCGCATGCGCAATCCCAGCCTGGGTTTTGGCCGCATCCGCGGCGGCGGCGAAACCGAAATCGACCGCAGCGTCACGTTCGATATCGCCGGCTTGCTGACATTGCCGGCGCGTTCGCGTATTGAAGGCCGCCGCTTCGAACAGGCCAAGCTGCAAGCCGCAGCCCAGGCGGTTCAACTGGCGGCGGATACGCGCCGCGCCTATTTCACCGCCGTGGCGGCGGCCCAATCGGCGGCCTTCGCCGAGCAGGTGCGCGTGGCCGCAGACGCTTCGTCCGAGCTGGCGGAAAAAATGGCCAAGGTGGGCAACTGGAGCAAGCTGGATCAGGCCCGCGAACGCGCCTTCTACCAGGATGCGTTGACGCAGCTGGCCCGCAGCCGCCACGAGGCGACCGCCTCGCGTGAGCAGTTGATCCGTCTTCTCGGCCTCTGGGGCGAGCAGCAAAACTTCACATTGCCGGACCGTCTGCCCGACCTGCCGCCGCAACCGCGGGAAATGAACGACGCTGAGGCGCAGGCGCTGACGCAGCGCCTGGACATGCAAGCCGCGCGCCGCGATACCGAAGCCACGGCCGAGGCTCTCGGCCTGACCAAGGCCACCGGCTTTATCAACGTGTTCGACGCCGGCTACGCCAACAAGAGCAGCACCGGCAAGCCGCGCGAGAACGGCTACCAGGTCTCGTTCGAATTGCCGATCTTCGACTGGGGCAGCGCCAAGGTCGCGCGGGCGCAGGCGCAGTACATGCAGTCCGTACACCGCACCACCGACACGGCGGTGCGGGCCCGTTCGGAAGTGCGCGAGGCGTATTCGTCCTACCGCACCACCTACGACATCGCCCGCCACTACCGCGACGAGGTGGTGCCGCTGCGTAAAAAAATCTCGGACGAGGTACTGCTGCGATACAACGGCATGCTGGCCAGCGTCTTCGAGCTGCTGGCCGACTCGCGAGAGCAGCTCAACAGCGTCAACACCGCCATCGAAACACAGCGCGACTTCTGGATCGCCGAAACCCGGCTGCACACCGCCGTCAACGGCGGCAGCGCCAACGAAACGAGGACCACCCCATGATTTCACGTAGAGACTTCTTCAAGGGCGCGGGCGCCGTCGCGGTCAGCGCGGCCGCTGTCAGCAAGGCCGGCGCGGCCACGCTGCCGGAGGCTATGACAATGGATAACGCCGACACCCACGTGCCGCCGCTGCCGTCCAACGGCCGTCCGTTCAACCCGGTGGTAACGCTGAACGGCTGGTCGCTGCCGTGGCGGATGAATAGCGGCGTCAAGGAATTCCACCTGATCGCCGAGCCGGTAGTGCGCGAAATGGCGCCCGGCATGAAGGCCAATCTGTGGGGCTACAACGGCCAGTCGCCCGGCCCGACCATCGAAGTGGTGGAGGGCGACCGCGTGCGCATCTTCGTCACCAACAAGCTGCCGGAGCACACCAGCGTGCACTGGCACGGCCAGCGCCTGCCGAACGGCATGGACGGCGTCACCGGCCTGACACAGCCCGGCATCGCACCGGGCAAAACCTTCGTCTACGAATTCGTCGCCAGGCGTCCTGGCACCTTCATGTACCACCCGCATGCTGACGAGATGACGCAGATGGCGATGGGCATGATGGGCTTCTGGGTCACGCACCCCAGGGATCACACGCAGTTCGCGGTGGACCGCGACTTCGTGTTCCTGCTGAACGCCTACGACATAGACCCGGGCAGCTACACGCCGAAGACCAACACCATGCTGGACTTTAACCTGTGGACCTTCAACAGCCGCGTCTTCCCCGGCATCGATTCCATGCCCGTGCGGCAGGGCGACAAGGTGCGCATCCGCGTCGGCAACCTGACGATGACCAATCATCCAATACATATCCACGGCCACGAGTTCTTCGTCACCGGCACCGATGGCGGTTGGACGCCGCCGGCATCGCGCTGGCCGGAGGTCACGACCGATGTCGCCGTCGGCCAGATGCGGGCGATTGAATTCGTCGCCACCGATCCTGGCGACTGGGCCTTCCACTGCCACAAATCGCACCACACGATGAACGCCATGGGCCACAACGTACCGACCATGATAGGCGTGGACCATCGCGGCATCGCCGAGAAGATCAACAAGATCGTGCCGGAGTATATGACCATGGGCGACAAGGGCGGCGCCATGGGCGGCATGCAGATGGCGCTGCCGGAAAACACGCTGCCGATGATGACAGGCGAGGGCCCGTTTGGCGGCGTGGACATGGGCGGCATGTTCACCGTGGTCAAGGTGCGCAAGGAGCAGAAGCGCGGCGACTACACGGACCCCGGCTGGTACAAGCATCCACCGGGCACGCTGGCCTACGAGTGGACCGGCGCCTTGCCCGAACCCGCGCGCAAGTACACGGCCGGTGGCCAGTCCATGCCTGCGGTGAACCCGCCGGACGTGGAGCTCACAGTACGCAAACCAAGCGGCCATAGCGGTCATTGAGGAGACTACAAATGAAGACTTTGCATACTTTGGTGGCCGCTGCCGTCGTCGCGGTGGCGACGTTGTCCGCGCCCGTCGCCACGGCACACGCCAGCTTGAAGAGTTCCAACCCGGCGGCCAACGCCGTTCTGGACTCATCGCCGAAAGAGATCGCGCTGATGTTCAACGAGAAGGTCGAACCGGCGTTCAGCAGCATCACGCTGACCGGTGCCGCCGGCCGAGTGCCTGCCGGCGCCCTGTCCGACAAGGCCAAGGCCACCGTGGACAACGCCAATCCGGCGATCCTGCGGCTGGTCTTGCCGCCGCTGCCCGCCGGCGCGTACACGGTAGCCTGGGCGGTGGCCGGCCCTGATGGACATCGCCGCAAGGGCGAGTTCACCTTCACGGTCAAATAGTGGAAGCGGGCGTCGACGCCGTCTGGCTGCTGCAAACCGGCTCGGCTTTCCTGCTCAACTGCTGCTTCAGCTGGCTGGCCGGTTCCTGGTGCGCGCGCCGCTGGCTACCGGCTGGCGCGGGCCGTCCGGCGGCTTTCGTTGCGCGGATGCGCATGCTGGACGTGTTGGCGGCGGGCGTCGCCATCGCGGCCGGCGGGCTATCGCTGCTGGCGGCGACCGCCGTCATGGGCGGCACCGGCCTGCGCGAAGCTTGCGGCATGTTCTGGACGACGGCGACAAGTACGGCCTACGGCTGGTCGGGCTGCACCGCCATTGCGGCGCTGGCGGCGGTGCTGGCGTTGCGCTGCATCCCGCGCCTGCCGCCGGTTGGCGAAGTGCTTATCCTGCTGGGCATGGCCATGTTCGCCGTTACCCGCTCGTCGATGGGCCACGCGGGCGAGCAGGGGCTTTGGTCGCCAGGCATGGCTGCGGAGTCCATCCATCTGTCGGCCATCTCCGTGTGGGCGGGCGTGGTGGCGGTTTCCGGCTTGCTGGTATTGCAGGAGCGATGGGAGATGGACGCCATGAACCGCTACCTGAACTGGATGTCGCATGCCGCAACGGCGGCGCTGGCGGCCATCGCGATCACGGGGATCTACAGCGGCTGGCACCGCGTAGGCAGTGCCGGCAATTTGATTTATACCGTTTATGGCATTACCTTGTTGAGCAAGGTGGCCTTGGTGCTGGCAGCCATCGGCATCGGCGGCTACAACAAATTTATCGGTTTGCCGGCCGCGTCGCGGTCGCCGGCCGGCGTCGCGGCGGTGCGGCTGGCGTTGAGGATAGAGACCATTCTGCTGGTCGGCGCCATACTGGCCGCCGCCATCCTGACATCCCAACAGCCGCCGACAGCCATCTGACGGCGGCTGCCGCGATTAGAGGGACTTCAGGAACGCCAGCAGCGCATCGCGGTCGGCCTTCGACAGATTTTCGAAGCGCTGGCGCGATTTGTCGGCCTCGCCGGCGTGCCACATGATGGCTTCCGTGAGGTTGCGCGCGCGGCCGTCGTGCAGGTAGCCGACCTTGCTGCTGTTGCCCATCACCTTGTCCGTGTAGCCCAGGCCCCACAGCGGCGATGTGCGCCACATGCCACCCTTGGCCTGGCCCTCGGCGAACTTGTCCGCCAGGCCCGCGCCCATATCGTGCAGCAGCAGGTCGGAGTAGGGACGGATGGTCTGGTTGCGCAGCTCCGCGAACAGATGGCCCGAACCGGTTTTCATCTCGGCGGTGTGGCAGGCCACGCAGCGCATGCCCTGGAACAGCTTGGAGCCTGCCGCGACCTGCTGTGCGTCGACACGGTGTTCATCCAGCGGCGCCACGCCTTTCGGGAAGCCGCTCGGAATACTGCGCTGGGCCGGCACGGCCACCAGCGACAGATAACGCGAGATCGATTGCAGGTCCGCTTCCGTGATGCCTTTCTGCGTGCCGCCGGCCGCGCAGCCGGCGGGGCCGGTGGCGCAGGCGCGGTTGGGATAGACCGGCGACGTCACCGACATATCCAGCAGCAGCGCCTCGCTGGCCTGGTGGCGCAGCGTGGCCTTGGCGGCCTTCCAGCCGAAGCGGCCCAGACGCACGGCGCCGGTCTCCGGTTCGTACACATAGTTGGCCACGCCGATCACGCCGTCCGCATCGGGCGCGGTGCGGGCGCGGGCGATGATGTCCGCTTCCGGCACGGCTTCCAGCAGGCCGGTGCCTATCATCGGCTGGGCTGCGCGCAGCGACCAGATGTCCGGCACCGGACCTTCGAAGGCCAGCGTCGGCTTGCGCAGTTCGACGGCGCTGCCGTCGGCCAGCTTGACGGTGCGCGATTCGAAGCCACCCACGCTGACCGTGTTGCCCCAGTTTTGCGGCGCGCCGCCGGCCGAGAAGGCGTTCATCTGCACCGCGGTACCGTACTGCGCGTGCGGCACTTGCTGGCCTTGCGCGTTGGTGCTCGCTACCCGGATCGACATGGCGTCGAGCTTCTGGTTGACGGCGATGGGCGCCGGGCTGCGGCCGTTGTTGACGTGGCAGGCGATACAGGCGGACTGGTTGAAGCGCTGTCCCTGCAAGCCCACGGCCGCTGCGTAGCGGTCGTTGCCCGGTTCATTGTGATCGCCGGTGGTGAAGTTGGTATGCACCAGGCGGCGGCCTTCGACGAAGCGCTGCATATTCTGCATGCCGATGTTGTTATGCGGCTGCTGGAACATGAAGGCGCCGTTGTCCGAGTAGTTGTACGACACCGAGCCCTGGCCGCCGGACAGCGTTTCCTCAGGCAGCGGCACCGAATTCAAACGCGGCTGCACGCCATACCACGGCTTGAGGCCCGCGCCGACCACATAGATCCACTCGTAGGAGTAGTAGCGGATGCCGCCGGTGTCGCCGTTGGCGGTCATCGATGCGGTGGTGGAGAACATCGACGGCGAGACTTCGATGATGTCACCCGCGACCAGCGGACGCGCTTTCACGTCCTTACCGTTCGGCATACCGTTGGCGTCGAGGTCGCCGTGGCCCGGATAATCCTTGATGCGCAGGGTGCAGGCGTTGTTCAAGCCGTCGGCGCTGGCCAGCTTGCCGGCGGCAGGGTAGGCCACCGGCTTGCAGATCGTCACGTTGCGGTCCACCAGCTCGCCCGGCGCCATCCAGCCGTAGCCGGTGACGCCAGGCCGGTCGAAGCCGCGGAAGAAGGCGACGCCGCCCGGCAGGAAGTCGACCGTGGTGTACTGGTTGACGATCAGCGTAGGCTTGGTCACGCCCGGCACGCGGCTGTTGTCGATAATCTCCACGCCCCAGCTGCGGTTCTTGAAGTAGTTCGACACGAAGGTCAGGTAGTTGCCCGGGCCCTTGTCGACCGGCAGGCCGGTGGCGGGATCGACCGTCTCGTTGGGGCCGTAGCCGATCTCGTTCCAGTCCTCGCCCCGTTCGCGGCCGTGGCGGGCCAGGCCGCGCGCGCCGAAGCGCGTCACCAGCGTGCCGTCGGGCAGGGTGAACTGCAGCGTTTCCAGCGGCTGCGCGGCGGCGGGCAAGGGCGCCCAGCCGGCGCCGCTGGCGGGATACTTCAGCGGCGAGGTGGCGCTGCCGGCCAGCGTGTTGTCGCTGCCGGGTGTCTTGAATTCCACTTCGTACAGCGAGTAGCCGTACTGGGTGGCGCGGGCTACGCCTTGCAGGCGGATGTAGCGGGCGTTGATGCCGAGGTTGTAGAACTCTTCGGTGCCGCCCTGGCCGGCGCTGACGTAGCGCACCTGCGACCAGGTCTGGCCGTCGTTCGACACGCGCAGCGAGTATTGCTTGCCGTACGCGTTTTCCCACAGCAGCTTCATGTAGCCGACCTGGGTTTTGACGCCGAAGTCGAACTGTATCCAGGCGCCGTCTTCGGCGGTGCTGGCCCAGCGGGTGGCGGCCTTGCCGTCGATGGCCATCGAAGCCGACAGGCCGCCGTTTTCGACCTGCGAAGAAGTCGCGGCGACCGGCCTGATCGCCACGCCGGGCTGGCCCGGATCGATGACGACCGGCGGCGGATTGTCCACCGGCGGCGTTTCAGGCGGCGCCGTCACCGGCGTGCCGGAGAAGGCCTGGATCTCGAAGATCGAATAGCCGTAGTTGGTCGAGCGCTTGATGCCCTTCATGCGCAGGTAGCGGCCCTGGCCGCTCAGGCCGGTCCAGTCTTCGCTGCCGCCCTGGCTGTTGTCCACGGTCTTGATCGTGGTCCAGGTCGCGTTGTCGTCCGAGACCTGCAGCAGGTACTGGGTGGCGTGGGCGTTTTCCCACTCGATGTGGACGCGGGTAATCGGCTGGGATGTGCCGAAGTCCAGCGTCAGGTATTGGTCGTCGGCGAAGCCGCTGCCCCAGCGGGTCGTATCGTTGTGGTCGATGGCGGCGGCGGCCGACAGGTCGCCCCGTTCGGAAGAACTGGCGGTGGCGCCGAGCGGCGTCAGCGCCACTTCCGCCGACTGCGCCGCCGGCTGCGCGGCGCCGCCCTGGACCTTCATCGCGCCCAGCATGCGCGCGCTTTGCGGCGCGGCGGCTTGGTCGCCGCCGCCGCCGCATGCGGCCAGCGTGAGCGCCAGGGCCAGGGGCCAGCCCTGTGCCGCAAGATTCCTGCTACGTTTGTTCATAGTACGTCCTTGTTCGTGATGGCGGGTGCTGGGTGTGGAAGCGTTTCCACGCCCAGCCGTGGCTTTCCGATCGGGTTGTTGCGTAGTTACTTGGGTGCTGGAGCGGCGACATCTTGCCCGGATTGAGTTTTAGTAAAACTTTCGATAGGGCAATAGTTGTGAAGATATCTTGAGTCATCAGACCTGTCAAGCGTGCGTTTGCGCACTGTTGGGTCCGGCAGTTGCGAGATTTTTTGATTCGTGCTTGCTCTGGGTGAAAGCATTTCAGCCGACTGTAGCAGGTGCGCTACGAAATGATGAGCGCAATGCAATATCGCCTAGATTGTTGATTTACTACGGCTTCTCGTCTTATCGCCGTGATAAGATTAAAGTTCGGTTTTTGCCTTTTCAAGCGGTATTTCCCGATCACTGGACATCCATGAACATCATCGTGTTGACGCCTATTCGCATACTGGGCGATGGATTACATGCCTGCCTGAGCCGGTTTCCCCAAATGCACGTCATTGCCGTGGTCGACGAATTTCCCTTGCTGCGCAGCATGCTCGACTCCACCGCCACCGACCTGGTGCTGATCGACGTCACCCAGGGCATGGACTTGTACGACGTGCGCGCGCTGGCCGCGCAATATCCCGCCGTGGCATTGGTCGCGCTGGGCCTCACCGAGCAGCGGCAAGAAGTCATCCGATGCGGCCGCGCCGGCTTTACCGGCTACGTCGCGCGCGCCACCCCGGTCGACGCGCTGTACGACGCGCTGACCGATGTGGTGGCGGGCCGCCTGTCGTGCTCGGCGGAGATTTCCAGCGGCCTGCTGCGCGCCTTGTTTCGAATGGAAGACACGCCTGCGGCATCTGCTCGCCTGCCTGCGGACCAGGATCCTGCGCTGACCAGGCGCGAAGCCGAAGTGCTGCGCCTGATCGGCGAGGCCCGCTCGAACAAGGAGATCGCCCGCGAGCTGTGCATCAGCGTGGCGACCGTCAAGCACCATGTCCACAACCTGCTGGAAAAACTGCAACTGCACGGCCGCGCGCAGGCGATGCGGCGCGTGCGCGAGGCGCCGTGGCTGGCGCCGTCGGCCAAGCAGGGCGGCCGCGCCGGCTGACCGCCGCCGCCGGGGGCGTCAGTCCTCTCGCGACTGCAACTGGGCCAGATAATCCAGGTAGACCCTGAGCTTGGCTTTTTGCAGATGATCGGCCGCGACTTCTCCACCGATAGCCGGCGCCGGCACGAGCGCATAGACCTCGTCCTCGGCCGGCGGCCCCAGACGCTTCAGCGCTTTCTTGTACATCGACAGGAAGAAGATGCCGTTCACCAATGCCGGCTGGCTCAGGTGCAAGCCCAGCACGGGCTCCAGGCTGTCGGGCAAGGGCATGCTGACCATCGTCACGACCGAAAAATAGAACAGCTTGCCCTTGTGGGAGACGATCATGTCGCCCAAGCCGGTGCGCAATATCACGTCGAGATCGTCGATCTGGTAGCCGTGCACGAAGTTGGCGATCACGTCGCGGTAGTCGTCCGGATTGACGGTCCACAGGAAGCCGTCCGAAAACTCCTGGAAGCCGTGTTCCTGCCAGCTGTCAACCAGTACATCGGGAAGGCGCCCCCGGTATTTGGCGATGGTCTCGGCAGGGCAGGGCTGGTAGCTGCGCTGCCGCTTGTGGGCTTTACTGAAGGCCGGCAGGTCGGTGATGGTGGTCATTTTGTGGGGTCCGCTTTCAGCGTTACATTCATGGTCTCGACCGGGAAGGCGGCCGGGTCGACGATGTCCTCGATATTTTTCTTGAGCTCACGCGCCCGCGTCGGCCAGGCGGCGCCGATCGAATAGTCGATCCTGGCGTTGCCGAGGTGGACTTCGTCGCTCGCGGCGGGATTCTTTTTCTTGACGTCATCGCCGACAAACGTCGTGCCCTCGCCGCCGCCGCCCTGGTCCAGCAAGTGCAGCACAGCGACGTCCTTGTAGTGTGCCATAGCGGCGGCCGTGGCGGCGCTCTCGCTGAGTTTCTTGTCCTTGGCCATCAGTTCGGCGGCCTTGTTGGCAACCAATGTGAGCCTGATCTGCTTGGCCCTGCTGTCGCCTTTGACGCTGCGGCCCTCCTTGGCTATGCCTTTGCCCGGGTCGCCGTAGAACTTGGCGATGTTGGTCAACCAGGTGGCGATCTTCATCTGCCGCAGCGCGCCTTCCTGTTGCGACAGTTGCGTCTTGTACTCGGTGAGCAGGTCGGCCTTGGTCACGGGATCTACCTGCAGCGACTTCTTGACGCTGAAGCTGATGCTCATGGCCGGCATTTTCAAGGCCTTGGTGCCGGGCGCGGCGTCGTTCTTGGCGACTGTCACCCTGGTCGGCCGCGTGCCGGTGGGGTTGAGCACGCCCTGGATGGACCAGGTTTTGCCTGTCGCCACCACGTCGAGCACCTGGAAGCCATACCTGGCCTTGATGCCGTAAAGAAGAGGCGACAGCACCAGCTTGCCAACGGCCTTGCCGGCAAAGCGATTCGCGGCTTTTTCCGCCGCATCCATGCCGAGCTTGAAACGCTCTTTGGGATCGGCGGGCACGCCGGCCTGCACCACCATCTTGCCGAGTTTCTTGGCGGCGGTGACGATCCAGTTGACCAGCCAGTCGATCGCCTTGTCGATAGGCGCGCGGATCTTGTTGAACACGGCCATGATCTTGTCGGCCACCTTGCCCATCCCCGCAAATCCGGCCAGGAAGTTGATCGCCAGCGACAGCAGCCCGGCCAGCGTGGTCTCCACCTTGGTGGCCGCCGATCCGATATTGCCGGCGGCGATGTTGACGATGGAGTCGATGAAGCCCGTGACCACCTGGATGATCCTGGAGATCTTGTTCACGAAGACCATCACCGTGTCGTAGATGGACAGGATGGCCGAGATGAAGCCCGCGCCCGGGATGAACATCGCGATCATCTTCGGTATCGCCTTCTGCACCACCATGTCGACCACGAAATCGGTGATGCCGCCGATGACCATGTCCTTCAGGTTGGACAGCTGCTCCTTGATTTTCTCCCACGCCGCACCCGGTCCTTCGCGCACCAGCGTCACCACGATGTCGAAGGTGGTCTCCAGCGTCTTGACCACCGGCTCGCTGGTGGCTTTCACCAGTTTTTGCCGGATGTTGGCCCAGCTCAGGCCCAGCACCGAGAAGGCGAACTTGGCGATCTCGCCCAGCGAGAAGGCCTTGGGGATGTAGATGCCCGGCAGCGAGCCGGTGAGCCAGTCGATCAGGCCGGCCTTCAGATGGACGAGGAAGTTGGCGCCGAAGTTGATGAAGCCCAGCTTGGCCGCCTTGACCAGGTTGCCGACGAAGGGCAGCGGATTTTTCAGTATGCTCTTCAGCGCGGCGCCGGTCTTCTTGATGTAGGCCAGCGCGCCGGGACTGACGACATCGAAGATGATCTCCAGCAGATTCCAGGCCGCCTCCGCGCCCCAGCTGATGAAGCGTCCGGCGAAGTTGCCGAACACCTTGGCGAGTTTGAGGAAGGCGCGCGGGATCAGCAGGATGTCGATTACCTCCAATGCCTTGAAGGCCGCCACGAACAGGCCGGGGATCTCGTTGAGGAAGCCGCGCAGCGCCGCCAGCGCGCCGTTAAACCAGGCAAAGGCGCGCGGAATCGCATTCGCCTTTTGCATGTTGTTCCAGATTTCCTCCTCGCCGATGAACTTCATGAAGCCGCCCAGCAGCGCGATCGGGTCCTGCGGCACGCTCTCGCCGGTGATCGGATCCTTGCCCATGATGGTGCAGAGCAGGGGATAGCCGCTGGTGGTGCGCGCAAACGCGCCGATGGGTTTGAGGATGGCTTCCTTGATCAGGTTGACGATGCCGTCCTTGAGCATGCGCGCAAACGCGATGATGCGGTCGATGGGACGGGTGACGATGGCCTTGGCGCGATCCCACAGCTTGCCCGGGTGGCGCAGGTCCAGCACCGAGAAGCCGTCGATGAAGTTCTCGATGTCCTGCCAGATGCTGGCGCCGATGTCCTTGATGGTCTGGAACTGCTCGGAAGCCCAGGCACTGACCTTGTCGAATATGCCGTGGTTGTTGAGCGCCTCGGTGATCACGAAGCCGCCGGGTATCAGCTCGATGGCGCCGCGCAGGATGTTGCCGGCGCTGCGCTCGACCCGCGCATTGTTGATCGGGTTGAAGCCGATCACCACGGTCAGCATGGTAAAGCCGGGAATGGCGCTGGCCTTGCCGGCGAAGTAGTCGCGCGGACTGGGGATGCCGAGGAAGTCGCGCTGCACGCGCGGGCCGGGCTGCGAGGATACCGCAGGCGCCTCGCTGCGCGGCGCCACAGCCGCCTGCGGCGATGCGCCCTGCTGGATGGTGTGGGTCAGCTCGTGGGCGATCAGCGCCTTGCCGGCCGGCGTATCTGGCTGGTACTGGCCGGCGCCGAAATAGATGTTCTGGCCGAGTGCAAAGGCATTGGCGTTGAGGCGGGCGCTCTGCCTGGCTGCATCCGCGCCGGTGTGAATGCGCACCTTGCTGAAATCCGCGCCGAAGCGCGGTTCCATGAAGCTGCGCACGCCCGCAGGCAGCGGCGCACCGCCGCCGGTCTGCACGCTGACAGGCGCGGGCGCACCAGGGCCCGCCGGAGACCGCTGCACCACGCCATGCGCCGCGCCGCCTATCGCCGCCGACGGCTCGGGCGCGGACATCCGCATCACCTTGGCGGCGACGGCGTGGGCTTCGACTTCAGACGGGTCGTTGGGCGCGGTGACGGCGGTCAGGCATTGGATGGCCGGGCCGCTGCCGCTGCTGGTGACGGCGGGGATGGCCGAACGGGCAATCAGCGTTTGCGTGCCCTGGTTGCCGAGCCGCTGGCGCAGGGCCATTGCGGGCGAGCGCACCGCGCCGGCCTGGCGCGACAAGGCCGCCACCACAGGGCGGCGTTCCGTTACCGGCGCGCGGGCCGCAATGCGCTCTGGCCTCATTTCGCCTCACATCAGGAGTTAGCCGCTTTGTCCAGGGCTGGCTGCGGATCGGCCAGCAGCAGCGGACGAATGAAACGCCGCACCGAATGGTCGGGCTTCCAGCTGCCGTCGGCCAATGAGGTAAGACGGGCCAGCAGCACCCATTCGCAGCCGCAGTCGTTGCAGCAGGCGGCGCAAGTGCCGGCATAGTGATCCTTGTAGCAGGGATCGTCGGGCGAGCTGGCAGCGGGCTGGCTGCTGTTGCCCGGAGCCGGCGCGGCTGCCGCCGCTGCCTTGGATTTTCCGCCGCCGTCGGTCGTTCCCGCCGCTGCCGCCGCAGTCTTGGCTTTGGCGCCGCCGCCGGTACCGTCTTTTGTGGCGTCGGTGTCGGTGGACGTTGCGGGAGCGGCCTCGGTGCAGCCGCAGGAGCAGCCGGGCAGCGCGTTGACGACGGCGATTTCGATGCTGTCGCGGATACGGGTGCAGACCGTCGTGGCATCGTCGCAAGGCGAGCACTCGGTGCCGCGCGGCGCGCAATGCTTGTCGTAGCGGCGTGCCATGACCCATAACGGCGAGGACAGGACGACGCAGGGATCGATGTTGACCGTGCAGGCGGCGGGCAGGTGCAACGGGTCGCCATGGCAATCGAGGGCCAGGCCGGGATCGACGCTGACCTGCAGCGCGCCGCAGGTGCCGGTCGACTTGACCGCCTTGACCACCAGGCCGCAGACCACGCCGCAGCCCAGCAAGGCGCGGAACAACATGCGGTTCAAATCGCGCGTGTAGTCGACCGCCTGGCTGAGATCATCGTCGTTCAGCAGCAAGCCTGGGCTGTACTGCGGACGGACCAGCGTGGACTGCGCCTTTTGCGTGCCGATGATGGATTTCTGGTTCATGACAGATTACCTCCTTGAACGGTGTTCTGTGGTTGTGCCGCGTCGGGATCGGGCCGTAGTGGCTTGGCGTCCAGTTGGAAGCTGGAGCGGAACGTGCCGCCCGGCGTGCCGTTGCCGCTGGGGCCAGGCGAGCGGCCGCGCGCATCCGCGTCCAGTGCCTGGCCGTTGCAGTCGAGGATGAAGTCGCCGTAGATCTCCATTTCGACGGTGACGCCGGGGCGTTCGAACTCGGTCTCCAGGCCGCGCAACGCGTCGCAGACCCAGCCCCAGCCCACCACCAGCGACGCGCGCTGGGCCAGCTCTTCCTCATCGCCCGATATCTCGCCGTAGATGACACGCACGATGGGCGCGCGCATCGGTATCAGCCAGCCGCCTTCGCGCTGCCGTATCAGGAAGGTCATGCTGAAGCAGTCCGCCGTCAACGTGTCGATGCGTACCGGCCGCGTGAAGCGGACCACGAAGTCGGTCTCGCAGCCGCCTTGCTCGCTGCGCTGGGTATCGAAGAAGCTGTCGAATTCATCCCACGCGATACGCTCCCGCGAACGATGCCACTCGGCCCAGCTGATTTCGCTGATGCGGGTCAGGTCGCAGCCGCGTATCAGGTCGAACAGCAGGTCGTTGCGCTTGACCAGCCTGCGCGGACCGCAGGCGTCGATGACTTCCGCGATATGCCATTTGCCGCATTCGTCCTGCTGCAGCGAGAGGCAGGCCAGCGCCACGCCGTTATGCAGGTCGACCCGAACGCGCTTGGATACTTCGGTCAGTCCGCTGCACTCCGCCCCGGGCGACAGCTCCGTGAGGTGGTCGCACAGGCAGCGCGCGGCGCCGGCGCGAACGCCGTTGTCGTCGTCTTCCCGGCCGCCGGCGCGCGTCTCGTGCCCGGTGCAGCAGGCGGCGCAACTGCAATCGAGTTCGCACGGGTGCGGGTCGCAGCATGCGGAACGCGGCACCCTTTGCAGCGAATAGCGCACCGTCTCGCAGACGCGGTCCCACTGCTGCCGCTCGCAGCTGCAGGAGTCCTTGACCGACACCGGCGCCAATAGCTGCTCGGCATAGTGCACGCGCAGCAGGTAGCTGTCGTCTTCGCCCTCGCTGCCCGGCAGCTCCAGCATGTCGTCGAGCGACACGGTTATCTGATCCGTCTGCACCAGTTCCCGTCCCATGCGGTCGAACGCCAGGCCGGCGCCCACCTTAATGCCGGCAGGGGCCTGGTCGGTGGCGCCGCCGCATGCCGCGCCGGCCGCCATCGTCACCGGATAGCCGTACACCACGCCCCAGCCGTGCACCGCGCGGTTGACCAGCCGCCGCCGCCCGATCTGGTAGTCCTGCTCGACCTGCCAGACATCCGGCGTTATGTGCTTGTTGAGGAAGTAGCGGTTCCTGGTGCCCGAGGTGCAGTCGTGCTCGCAGCAGGGTTCCGGTTGCGGCTTGCAGCCTTGCTTGGCCGTGCTCCAGGTAGTAGTCCTATTGGTACTCATATTTTCACCTCTTCCAGTGTGGCTTGTTCTTGAGGACTGCTCATCGCAATTCCGGCCCGCCGGTTCCGCCCAGGCGGGCCAGCCCGGTGACTGCGTCGGTGCCCAGGTGCGGCGCCGGCGCTTCATTCAGCACATAACCGCCGACCAGGCGGTCGTCCAGCCAGCGCGCGGCGGCGCTGCGCCATTCCAGCACCAGCCTCACGGTGGCCGGCAACATGGCGCCGACCAGCGCGGCCAGCCACGGCTCCCACGCGGCCCGCTGCGCCGCCGTCGCGGTGACGGCGATCTTTACCTGGCCGGCCAGCCACGCGGTGTCGTCGGGCGGTGCGTCCGGGCAGGTCAGGCGCCCGCGGCCCAGGATGGCCTTGCGGTTCAGCGCCATCGCCGATGCCGGCAAGCCCGCTAGCAATGCCGGCAAGGTCGCGCCGCCCAGCGCCATAAAGCCGTATTGCGCGCTGCGATCGACAACGCTGTAGGGCGACGGTGTTCCGGGCAGCAGCGCCGCCAGCAGCGCTTCCAGTCCTGCGCGGGTGCCGCGGCCACCGGCAAGGCTGTCGGCGCTGGCGAGCAAGCAGCGCTTCTGGTCGATTTCCAGTGCGTCGTCCCATGGCAGGTCCAGCCAGCGGGCGACATAGTCCAGCCATTCAGCCGGTGCTGTGTCGGGCGCGATCATGCTGCCCATGGCGGCGATGCGTTGGTCCTGTTCCTGGGTGCCGGTTTCGAGCACCCCCACCAGGGCGCGCAGGAAGTTGCCCGACTCCGCCTCCGCGCGCTGGTAGACCTGCGGCAGGTATTCCATCAGCGTCAGGCCCGGATAGAGCACGTCGAGCCGGGTGAGGCGCGGCAGCGCGGAAGCGGGAGCGGCGACCAGTGTGACGCCGACCCACAGCCATGGCTCGTGCACGTCGAACAAAGGCACGGCAAGCGGGCCGTCGGTGTCGGCATCCGTGCCCTGGAATACAATCGGCGCGTGCCAAGCCGGCAGATATTCGCGCAAGCGCGCCAGCCGCTGCCCCGCAGTCAGGCTGCGGTCGGCGGCGATGCGGACGGCCTGCTCCTGCACTTGCGGGTCGCTCGTGGCGGCATAGCTGATCTCCATACTGCTGCCCGGCGGCAGCTTGGCAAGTGCCTCCACCCGCAGCCAGCGACGGGGATTTTCGTTGACCGGGGATTGCAGCACCGGCGTGATGAAATCGCAGCGGCTCTCCGACGCACCGCCGTTGTTGGCGTCCAGCGGGTAGCGCAGCAGTCCGTCCATCGTGGTGACAAGCAGGGCGTCGGCCGCGGCGTGCAGGCCGGTGGCAGGTGCAGGCAAGGGCAGCGTATGCAGGGCCTGGCCGTCGGCGTCCAGCGTCAACGCGGTAGCCCCACCACCCCAGGCGCTGTGTTCGAGACCGGCAAGCACCAGGCGTGAGCGTATGTCGCTGCCCACGCAGGTCACGGTGAAGCAGGGGCGCACGCGGTCGATGTCGATGGCGAACAGCGGTTCCGATAGTCCAGGGGCGTAGGCAGTCAGGCGCTTGCCGCCAGCCGCCAGCACGAACAGGCGTTCGGCGCGCGCAAGCCATGCAAGCTGGGTAGGCGCTGGTGCATCGGCGATCGCGAAGCGGCCTGCCTCGTAGCCCGCGCAGTCGATATGGATGCAGCAGGGCGGCCCATCGCCACTGGCTGACAGCGCCAGCGCCCAGACGCCATCGCATCCGTCTGACGCGAAATCGATGAGGTTCATTCCGGCGAGGTCGGTAACGAAGCGCCGGGCCAGGTCTTCGCTATCGTGGCAGCGCAGCTGTGGCGGCGTGCCGCCGGCCACCCAAAGATTGTCGTGGGTGGCCGCCATGCGGCGCACCGCGTCTGGTGCGGAGGGCGCGGACAGCATATGGACGCCGTCGTCGCCGGGATCGAGGCGCAGCAGCTTGCAGTCGGCTGCTCGCCAGAGCACGCGCCCGTAGCGCGTGGACGCCGGTGCAAACGCACCCCTGGACGCGAACAGCACAGGCACTTCGCCGTACGGGGCAAATGGAGCCACAGCGCCCGTCGTGTTCATGGCCTGGCCATCGACGCGCGCGCCCAGGCCGGCGGTCCACTGCCCGGCGGTTTCAAAGCGGTAGCGGCGTTGAAGATTCGCGCTCATCTCGTACTCCCTGGCGCCGGCCGGCGCACCGTTACGACGCTGTCTTTGAGGACGAATTTCGGCAGGCCGAGGCGGGGCACCGCGACTGTGGCAATGGCGTGGTTGTCCGCGTCGAACAGCTTGAGCGACAGGATGCGGGCGACACCTTCAACCTTGCGTATCCACGCCGTCAGGTCGCGCTGGGTGACACCCAGGCCCAGGTCGCGCTGCATGCCGCCCGGCTGCCTGGCGGTCAAAGCCAGGCGGTCCTGCAGCGTGGACTTGATCGCCGTTTCGACCACGGTCTCCCGGTACCCGGCCATGGCCTCGACTTCCAGCGCGATATGGAACGGCACGTAACGGGGCGCTTGCACCTGAAGGCGCCGGCCCAGCGGCAGGCGCGGCGCCAGCGCGCGCTGCACTGCGCGCAGCCATCGGGCGGTTTCCGGCGTCTCATCCGGTTCGACGCCGCCTATGCGCAGACGCATCGCCACCAGATTGGCGATGCCTCTATCCGCTTGCGGCCCGGATGGAGCGGCGGGAACCAGCGCGCGCGCGACCTCCAGCGCTGGCAGCGCCAGGGCGGCGGCCTCCAGATCCGATGCCGTCACCAGCGCATGTTCGTCGCGCACACGGCGACGCGCTTCGCGCCGTTGGTCGGCACGGTCGAAACCATTGAGGCCACCCAGCATTGGGTCCGGATTGAGGCCGTAAACGCCGTCGAAACCCTTTACCTTCCAGCGCTGGTTGCGCATGGCGTTGCCTTCGACGCCGTCGCAGACTACATAGGTCAGCAATATCTGGGCGCCGGGCGGCGGCAGGCTGCCGTTGATGCCGTTGCCGAACGTGATGGTGGCCTGTAGCGGATCGAGGACGTACACCGAGTCGCGCGGACCGGCATCGTCGAGTCGACTGCGCTGCGACCAGGTGCGCAGCAGGCCGTCTTGTTCGATCTGCACCTTGACCGCTTCGGCGCCGGCCGCGAACTCAAGGCCCTGCTGCTGAAGCTTGAGCACCTGGTCCGGCAGTCCCGTGGCGATGTGCAGCTCCTGTTCTATCAGGCTGCCCTGGCGCACTGGCATGACGTTCAACGCAATACGGCTGACGCGTGGCGGTCTCGGGAAGCCTCCGGGTGCACGGAACTCCAGCGCGAACGCGGCCGGGGAACCGGCGACACCTGATACGTCGAGCACCAGCACGCCCGTGCTTGTGAATCCGGCGCTGGTATCGTCGACCAACCGCAGGCTATGGCGCGCGGCGCCGTCGTTGAGTGCGATCTGCAGCGGCACCGGGGCCGCGGCCGCACCGTCCTCGCCCGAGGTGGCGTCGGCCCGCACGCCGACGATCAGGAAGGCGCGCTCGGCGTCGCTGCGCCGCTCCGGAAACAGGCCGCCGCCGGCAGGGCAGGCGATGTCGATGGACAGCACATCGTTGGACCCGGCACTGTCGCCGAACGGGAGGAACACAACGTTGGCACGTTCGTTGGTGGCGGTATGGTCGCGCACCTTACCGTCGGCGCCGATGGTGCGCACCGCGCGAATGACCGCCGCCAGCCACAGTTGCCTGTAGACCGAGCGATAGGCCGGGTTGCCCGACTGCTCCGGCACAACCACGGCGCCGGCGTCTATCGCCAGGCTGCGCGTGTAGCGCGCTGGCCCGGCTTCCGGCCAGATGAACCCATGGGCGGGCAACGGCCCGCGCGGCCCCAGTCCCAACAGCGCGGCGTAGGCCGTGCGTTCATCGCGCCGCATGCGCGACAAGGCGTACAACTGCGCCTCCGTGACCCAGGCCATCAGCTCCAGCAGCGTGATGCCGGGATCGTGCAGGTTGTAGTCGGTCCAGCCTGGGGCCATGCCCGGCAGGCGTGACCGGCCGATCTCCATCAGGTCGTCGAAACGGCGGTCGAAATAGTCGGGTGCCAGCGCGATCATAGTTCGGCCTCCATGATGATGAAGTCGATCCGCACGCCATCCTGGTCCAGCACCACCAGTTCGTTTCTGCGTACCGTGTGCGGCCAGATCACGGCGCTGCCGTCGTCCTTGATCTCCTCGAAGACGATGCTGTCCAGACCTTCCAGGCCCGGCGCGTCGAGCAACGCCAGTGCGATATCGTCTTCGGCCGGATCCGCGCCCAGCGGCCAGCCTTGCCGTCCCAGGCCTCCGAGCGCCGGGTCGAAGAACGCCGACAGCGTGGCCTTGACGTAGTCGGCCAGTTGGCCGCTGCCAGCCAGCGTTTCCACCGTCAGCGCGACGGAAATTCTCAACCGCCGCAGCACGGGCCCCTCGATGCGCAACGCCTGCCCGACGGCCATGTGCGGCGCCGCCACCGCGAGCAGGGCGCGGCGCAGCTCACGCTTCACCGCCTGGCTGGGCAGCACCTCCTTGCCTCGCATGGCGATCAGCAGGCGCACGCCGCCGTCGGACCAGGCCCGCGCCTGGGCGATGTCCGGTGACGATTGCAGTGCGTAGGCTTCAAAGTCCGGCAGTGTCACTACGCGTCCACGGTGGCGCAGCCGCGCCGATGCGAATCGCCGCACCCGTTCGGTGGACTCCGGCGGCGAGCCGCCCGCCGACTGGTCCGCCGCGAAGGCAGCCTCCACGCCTTCGAGCGGCGTCACCAGATTCAGGCTGGTACGGGGGGCGATGCCGTTTGCAGGGACGGCATCCGGCTGCGCGCCGGCTTCGGTGCGGCGATAGGAGAACGCCACGATGGCGTCGCGGCCGATGGGCGGAATCGCACCATGCACGGCGTCGCCGAAGCGAACCTCGCCGCTGGCCTCGTCCAGCGCGTAGACCCGGTCGAGCGGGCCGGCATCGTCCACATCGGCGACCTGGCGCCAGCGTACCCAATGGCCGGGCAGGTCGGAGGCGACGTCGCTGACCACGCTGGCCCGGTCGGCGCGCAGCAGCGCCTCCCGTTCTTCGATGCTGAGCGGTTCGCGCACGCGCAGTTCCAGCGAGGCGTGCAGCACTGGTGGACGAGCCAGCAGGAAGGCCTGGCCGGGTGCGCCGGTCGAGCTGCCGAGCCGTTCGCGTGTCATGGTCTCGCTGGCGCGCGCCCAGACGGCATTGAGATACAGCCCGCGCAGCGCCGGGGTCCATCCGTCCGCCGACGCGTGCTGCGACGGCGACAGCCGCAGCCAGCACAGGGGCCGGCCGAACAGCGCGGCGGTGACGGTCGGCAGCGAGAGGCTGAGCGACAGCAAGCCGCTTTCGCCCAGGGCACGCGTGCTGTCTTCCGCAGCAACGGGGATGAAGTGTTCGCCGCTGAGTGCTTCGATGCGCATCGGCGCGAAGGCGCCCAGCTGCTGTTCGCGCTCGACCAGTGCCAGCAGGTTGACCGGCTGGCCGGCCAGTGCGCCGCTGAAGCCCAGATACAGCGCGCGCACCGGCTCCGCGCCGGCGCTGGCGCCTGTGGCGGCAGGCAGCGCGTCGGCCAGCGGGGTAAAGATCGTCACCAGCGCGCCGTCCGTGCTATTGGCGTCGCTCTGGTCGCGCAGGGCGCCGCCGTCGGCGGTGAGGACATAGGTCGGCGCGACCGGCGTGTTGACGGCGTATTGCACGCGCAGCCGCAAAACCTGCGGCGCATTGACTTCGTCGGGGAAGCGCTGGACGGTCTGCTCGACCGTGCCGTTGGGGCCGGGGACAGTCTTGACCACCGTGCGTGGCTGGCCATAGTCGCCGCCGATCAGGCGGGCGCGTATCCAATGGCTGGTCGTGCCGGCCCAGTCGGTGGACTGCATGTCGGCCGGTATGTCGAAGCGGATCGCACCGCTGCGCTTCAGGTTCCCGGTGCCGTCGGTCAGGCCGCTGAGCTTCCACCACGCGCTGCCGTTCCAGTATTCCCAGGACAGCTCCGGATTGGTGCCGATATCTTCCGGCTGGCTGCTCCACTTGTCGATGGAGCCGTCGACGATGAACTTGGCCGGAGTCGGTACGGCCGTGAATTCCTTCTCCAGTACGACCAACGTCGGCCGACCGGCATCCGTGGCAAAGGCGGTGCCATGCTGTAGCAACGGGGTCGCATCGGGGAAGGTCAGCAGGGTCCGGTCGAGCAAGGTGGCGTCCCAGTTGCCGTTGGTGGTGGGGTTCAGTTTCATCAGCGGGCGCGCCTTGCCGATGGCAGGCTCGGGACGCCAGTAGGCGATGCCGTCGCCGGAGGCTGCGTTCATGTCGCGGTCCAGCGTCGCCACGCCGGCCGTGACGTCGGTGACGATGTACAGGTCGATGGTCACATTGTCGTCAACCGCCAGGATATCCCCCATTGCCGTCTGCGTATCGGTTGCGGGGAGGTCTATCTTGTCTATCGTGGACGACACCGTTGCCGCCAGTCCGGCTGTCGATGTGCGATAGACCAGCAGATCGTCGCCCACTTGCAGTGCGCCGAACTTGTCATCCATGACGTACATCATTTCGCGGTCGTTGTTGATGTCGTCGACGAGTATCTTGCGCAGCGCGTATGCGCCCGCGCCGATGGTGATCGCGATGCGGTCGTCTTTTGCCAGCCTTTGGTCGGACAGCGGCGTCACCACGGCGCACGCCAGATAGGTGAAGAATGTTCGCCGGAGGGCCAGATTGAACTGCGCCACCAGGACCTGGCCAGACCTGGCCGGCACTACGATGTGCTGCGCCAGCAGCGTAGGCGATCCCGCCGCGGTACCCAGTCCGTCGGGGACGGTGGTGACAAGCAAGCCTTCCGGCAGCGGCCCATCGTCTGAGGACCACCACCCGATGGCGGAGGCGCCGCCGGACAGCTGCAGCGAGGCGGCAAATCCCAACTGGCCGGAACTTTGGTTGACATCGATCGCGCAGGGAAGGATGGTGGCGCCGTCCTCAAGATGGGCGTCGATGATGGTGCCTTGCAGGTATGCCCGCAGCAACTGGTGGCCCGGTCCCGTTTCGCACGCAGCGACCACCAGCAGCTTGGCGTCATCCCGGCGCAGGCCCGCAGGCGCCACGCTGGGCAAGGCCTGGGTGAACAGGACAGTGGCGTGGCCGGCCAGGCCCGCCGGCGCCGCCACCAGGACTATCGAGTAGACATTGCGGTCGACGCCCACTGCCAGCAGTCCTTCCGCCATGGTGCCCACACCAAGGTCGCCGTCATGGGTGATGACCGGTGCGATCTGCTCCAGCTTGACGGGCGTGCCCGCGCGGTCCACTGGCACCGGCGCCCATGACGTGCCGCTGCCGTTCGGGTCGCGCACGTAAAGCGCGCCGTCAAGCAGCGCAAACAGATTCCCGGCGGCGCCGGCGGCGAGATAGACGAGTCCCTGGATGGCGCCGATTCCGGGCGTGGCGTTCACCGTACCCAGCGAAGTCCAGCCGCTGAAGGAAGGGATGAACCCGATCTCGCGCCAGGCCCACACCGACGCGCCCGCGCTGACGGCGATGGTGACGTCGCGGCCGAACAGAGGGTTGGCCTGGGACCACAAGGCCGGCCGGAATGTGGCCGGCGCATCCAGCGCGACCGGCAGGCCTTCCGCCGGCTGCCCAAACGACATGGGCGACGGCGGTTGCAAGGGCTCGCGGTAGGGCAGCAGCCGTCCATTCGAGGGCGTGAAGCTGAGCAAATGCAGGTGGCCGTCCTGGGCCACGCCCGCCAGCAGTTGATTGGCTTTGTCGCCAGCCCGCAGCGCGGCGAAGCATATGAACGAGGGATCCGCCATGTCGACGCAGACGCGGACCTTCGCACCGTGCTTGGAAAATGCCTCGTCCGAGCCAAGATAGAAGGCGTCGAACTGGCGCGGCTCGCGGCCCAGCGGGAAACTGGTGGTTTTCAGTTCCAGCGGCGTGGTGTTGGCCATGGCGACCACGCCTTCGACATCGATAACGCCGCCGCCGGGCGCCGTGCAAGCTCCCGTCAAGTCGGCCGGGTTGACCAGCAGCTCGATGGTTTCGTAGCTCAGCGCGTGGGCCGGCGGCTGCACCTTGGCGATGCTGGCGCGTATCCAGCGTGACGTCAGCGCTCCGATCTGGAGTTCCTCCATCGAGCCTCTCGGTTTGCGCAGCGCGTCCGCGTTGGAACCCGGCTCGAACGGCAGCCACGCCGGCGCTGCGGCATTCGGCGTCATGCCCCAGTAGTGCCACTGAACGTCGTTGCCCAGCGCCGACAGGGCCGCGATCTTGATGACGGCCTCCGAGGCTATATTGAGCAGGTCGGAGTGCCCCAGGTACAGCGCGTGGCTTTGCCGGTTGCGGGTGCGTTGGTTGAACGGGTCGAACGCACCGACCTTGCGCACCCGCGTGGTGGCCGGTTCGAACTGCACGGATGCCGGGATCGGCGGATCGATGCCGACCAGATCCTCGTTGACGCTGACGATGCGGAACTCCTGGCCATCCAGGTCCAGCACCATCTCCGCCTTCAGTCCCAGCGGCGGATCGAGCTGCAAGGTAGTGCTGCCGGGCGCCGCAAAGCTGCGCAATGTCCATTCGGTCGGCAGCGGCTCCAGCGGTTCGAGGCTGGACAGGCCGGGCGGCGGCAAATAGTATTCGTCCTTCGCGCTGTCGGCGGCGACCACCATCTGCAGGCTGGCCGGCAGCAGCCTGACGCTGCTCTCGGTCTCGAACACCACTTGCGTGCCGCCTGCGTCGACAGTCAGCTGGACAGGGGCGGGGGCGTCGATGGCTGCCGCCTTGTCGGCCAGCTTGAATACCACCGGCATGCGCGCCGGCACCGCCGCCTGCCCGCGCACGGCCAGCCAATCCAGGAACCCCAGCGCCATCTTGTCGCCGCCCTTGTCGAGCCGCTCCGCGACCTCGCCCTGGAAGCGCGCGGCAACCGCCAGCAGCGCCTGCGCGAAGTCGGGATGGTTCTCGTCCATCGCCCAGGCGGGTATCCATTGTCGCGCGCGTTCAAGCAGCTGCCGCCGGAACTCGCTTTCGCGGCGCGGGTCCAACCCCGGCGGGCGCCGCGCGCTCATGCCCGTCCTCCTTCACGGAAGTAGAACGGGAATACCAGGTTGCCGGTCTGGTTGGTCTTGCGCACGCGGTATTCGATTTCCACCGTCAGCAGGCCGTCGGTCCCGCTGTCCATATCGGCGACGACCGACAGCACGTCTATCCGTGGCTCGAACTGGCGCAGCGCTTCCTCCACCACCGAGCGCACCCTCTGCAGGGATGTGGAATCGACGGCGCTGAACACCAGTTCATGGATGCCGCAGCCGAAGTCGGGATGCATCAAGCGCTCGCCCGGCGCGGTTTCCAGGATGATCAGGATAGACTGGCGGATGTCGTCTTCGAACTCCGCCACCGCGAGGCGGCCGGTATGCGGGTCCAGCGCCACCGGCATCGCCCATCCGCGTCCCAGGAAGTCCTTGTGCTCGTCCATGGCTGTCTCCCTTACTCGTCTAGCCGATCAATACCGTCGGCGCACCGGCGGCGATCGGATTGGGGGCGCCCGCTTCGACAATGGCGTCGCCCATGCGCGCCGCCGGCAGGCCGCCGATCAGCACCGTCACGCTGCCCACCGCGACCACGCCGCCCACGTGCGGCTTGGGACCGTCCGACAGCGGGCAGACATGGGTATCGGAGCCGGCCCGCCACGCAGGCCGGCCGCCGATCAGCACCGTCGGGCATCCCGGGCCCGGACCCAGGGGCGTGCCATGGCTGGTGTTGTCGCCTACGCGTGCCGCTGCCTGTCCCATTGCCGCCTCCCTAGTTAAGCTTGATCACAGAGCCGTTCAGGCTCATGACCGCGCCGGCCTTGATATCGAGGCCGCCGCTGGCCTGTATTGAGACCGACGTCGCCTTGATCGTCAGCTTGCCCGTCGATTCGATGGTCAACGCGCCGCCGTTGCTGTCCACAGTGAAGCGGTTGCCCTTGCCATCGTCGAAGCGCATGCCGTCGTCGTCCAGCCGCAGCTTCTTGCCGTCGTTGAGGGACAGCTCGACCACACCCTTGGAGCCGTCATCGAACATCAGCTGGTGGCCCTTGCGCGACTTGAACAGGCGCTGGTCGTTCTTGCCGTCGCTGTTGGCCACAGGCGGCTGGTCCTTGCCGTTCCACAGCGCGCCAAGCACGAAAGGGAAGCGCAGGTCATCGCGTTCGAAGGCCAGCAGCACCTCGTCGCCGATCTCGGGGATCAGCACCAGGCCGCGCTGCTTGCCCGCCATTGGCGAGGCCAGTCGCGCCCAGTAGCTCTCGCGCGGCTGCTCATGCCACGGATAGCTGACCTTTACGCGGCACAGTCCTTCCGGGTCGTCGTTCTGCGTCACCACGCCGATCGCCACGCCCTTGACGTTGCCGCCGGATTCGCTCTCCGCTTCGCGCGGCACTTCCATGAGGTTCATAAGCCGGTCTCCTTGACCTTGAAGCGCGTGCGGTAGCCGCCGGAATCGATTTTGTGGTTGGCCTGCTGGATGTAGTAGGTCTTCGAGAACGGATCGCCCAGCCGGTCGAGGAAGACGTTGCGGTCGGGGCGCAGCTCGGGCAGGCCTATCGCCTCCGCCTCGCCGGTGAGGAACTCCTTGGCGCGTTCGTCGAGCGTGGCCTTGGCCAGCTGGTTGGCCTCCGCCTGGCTGAACACCGGCTGGCGCAGGCGCAGGGCAGGCTGCTTGGAGCTGTCGCGCACGAAGGACTTCAGTTGCTGGCCGCCGCTGCGGCCCTTGGCCTCCAGGCCAGATTCCTGGCCTGCCTGCGCCACGCCGACGATCTTCTCCTTGCGCTTGGGATCCCAGCCGAAAATCTCGACCTTGGCGACCTGGCGGGCCAGGTTGGCCTCCGGCTTGAAGCTGATCAGGCCTTCGCCCCAAGCCAGCCGCACCACGGCGTCGCCTTTGTCGTGGGGCGGGTGGAAGTGCAGCACCTTCTGCGCATCGACGAACAGCTCGTAGTGATTGGCGTCGGCCAGCTTTTTCAGGAACTCGAAGTCGCTCTCCTGGTTTTGTTCGATCTGCGGCCGCCGCTCCTTGGTGGGCGAGAGGTCCGTCATCAGGTTGTGGTAGCTGGCGATATCCTGCACGGCGTCGCTGTCGCGCGCCTTCGACCAGGTGCGGGAGTTCTTGCCGGTGGTGAGCGGGAAGGCATGATCGTAGCCCGATACCACCAGCTCCGGCGTGCCCGCATCCGGGAAGTTGGTGGATATCTCGGTGATCACGCCGCTCAGCACGAGCGGCGTCGCCCGGGCATCGCCGTAGCCCATGCAGACATCGACTTCGGCGCCGAAGGTCAGGATGTCGAGCAGCTTGCGGTTGCGCCCCGTGACGAATGCGCGCATTTCGATGCTGTAGGCGTTGACCACGGTGAAGCTGAAATGCGCCGCACCGCCCAGCATCATGTCCACCTCGACCTGGCTGACGGCGACCAGCGTATCGCGCACCAGGTCGTCGCGCGCCACGCGGACCGCGAATGCCGGCACATAGAAGTCGCCATAGCGGCTAGACAGTGTTGCGAGATCCATTTGGATTCTCCATCGGTGGCAGTTCGAGCCAGTCGCCGGGGGCGATTTCGCGCGGGTCATCGAGATCATTGGCCTCGGCGATCCGCAGCCATTCATTCGGGTCGTTGTACTCGCGCGCCGCCAGCAACCACAGGCGATCGCGCCCGACGACGACGCGGCGCTTGCTCTTGTCGGCCGATTCGCGGCGCGGCGATTCCACCTGCTGCTTGAGGGTGCGGTATTCCTTGAACGTGACGGACAGCGTGGCGCGCGCCGGCGTGCCGTCGGGCTGGAACATGGTGACTTTGCGGCTCAGTTTTTCGATGATGGCGGTGAATTCCATCGGCCCCCAGTTGAAGCGCACCGGCGACGGCGCATGGATCTTGCTGTCTACCAGCAGCAGCTTGCTCAGGTCGCGCAGACGCGTCATCACCGGATTCTGTTCCTTGCGTTCGCGCGAAGTCGGGCCTTCCGGATCGGTGTAGTCGTCCAGGAACAGCTCCATCGACAGCTGGTCCGCTTCGCCGTTGACGAATTGGAGGATGGGCGAGCTCAAACCGGGCACCGGTGTGGCCTTGTAGCTGTTCGACCGCTCGAAGCTGTATTCGGATGGATTGAACAGGACGCTGATCACTTTGTCCTTGTCGTCGCCATCGAGCACCGTGATGGTCGCTTTTTTGAGTTGTGCCTGTGCCATGGTGTCGTCCTTCAGTAGCCGCGCCGTTCGCGCGCGATGCGCAAGCTGCGCTCAACCCGGCGTATCACTTCGGTTGCCAGGCGGTCGGTCAGTACGGGGTCCAGCTGGGCGGCGCGCAGTTGTGCGGCGATCGCGCTGGCGGTGGGCGCGACCGGGACGGCTTGCGGCGGCGCGGCCTTGCGTGCCGTTGCGGCCTGGCCGCTGACTTCCGCGCCATCCGCCAAGGCATCGCCGCCGCTATCCGTCTGCGTGGCCGGCTGTCTGCGCCAGACCAGCGCCGGCGATTGTGGCTGCCACAGCGCCGCCGCCGACGGCGGCGCGGCATGTACACCCGGCTCGGCAGCATGGCTTTGCTGCGTCGCCGTCTTGAACGGCGCCGCGCCGCGCCGCCAGTTCAGTGTAGCGTTGGGTGCCGGCTGGGCGATGCCGGCGGGCCGTACAGCCAGCAATTCCGGACGTCGCGCCGTAAAGGCCATGTGCGTGGCGGCGGCACGCTTAGGTGTCGCCAGTGCCGATGCCGATGCGATTCCTGCCGATCCGCCGGGGCGAACGCCCGGTGACACTGCCGGCGCCACGATCCGGGCACGCTGAGAGCGCGCCGTGGATAGCCCGCCGATCCGCGGAGCGGTGAGCCTGGCGAGCGGCTGCGCTGCGAAGGCCTGCGGTGCCGCGACGCTGTATGTTGTAGCATTGGCGCCGACGTTGCGCGCCGCGCGGGATGCATAGCCGGGCTCCCGGCCGGATGAGGTTTTCAATCGCGCCGCCATGGCCGGCGCGGCGAGGTGCAGATGAATATGTGTCGACCAGTGCTGCGTCGCGGCGGCGCTGTAGGGCCGGGCGGCGGCAACGGCAGGCGCCAGTGCCATCGGCAGCTGCGCGGCACGCCGCCATTGCAGCCGCTGAGCGCCCCAACGGTCGCCCGCCGGAACGCCGCGCTGGCGGAGGAAGGCGCGTGCGGGGAAGGGCGTACGCGCCTTCCTCCAGTCGCAGCGTTTCAACGCCTGCGCCAGTTTTCGCGCCGAGTCACGCATCCCCAGTTTCATCAGCTTCCCTTCCTCAGCCCATGATGGGCGAACTCCACGCTCTCCATCAGCACCTGCGACGAGTTGGCGTCCAGGTCGGCGCTCGACCACTTGACCGGGAAGGCATGGTCCACATGCCAGGTCCAGCCCTTGCCGCCACGCTCGTCGAGCAGGCGCACCGAGATCGTCTTGCGCACGATGCGGCCTTCGGACACGTCGGAGGCCCAGTTCCACAGCTGGTCCAGGGCCAGGCCGCGCTCCAGCACCACCGCCGGATGCGTAACCTGGGTGAACAGCTTGTGCTCGTAATGATTCACGCCGCCCTCGCGCTGCGACTCGTACTTCACCTCGCGCACCAGGCCCTTGGCACGCAGGAAGCCGCCCACCGCTATGCCGTCGATTTCGACGAGGAAGCGGAAGCCGCGCAGGGGATCGGTTCGGGTAGCCATGGCGGTCAAACGTCAAAAGGGTTGGCCGGCCGGCCCGACTGGGCACGGTTGATGGCCGAAATCTCGCGGCACCAGCGGCGCCGCTCCCGGTGCTCAAGCTGCATCAAATCGCTGTGTGACCAATGAAAGTGCATCGCGATGAAGGCCATCTCCTCGTACAGCGATTTGACGGGATAGGCCTTCATGCTCCCCCCGATGCGCTCATCCCGTGCATGGACCGTCCGGCTGGCGCGGCCTCGTCGCCTTCTAGTTCTCCCGGCGCGTTGAGCCGCTCGTACAGCTGCTGCAGGTAGGCCAGGTCCGAGGCGTACAACCCTTCGATGGTGCTGGTGTCGATGTCGGTCAAGGTGCCGAGCCGAGTCAGCACCCGCGCCAGCACGATGACGATCAGGTAGGCCTCGTTCTGCTGCACGCGCGGATCGCGCAGCGGCAGGATCTCGTCGGCCGCTGTCGCCAGGCGCATCACGCCGTGGCGGTGCAGGGTACCGCCGGCGTCCACATAGCCTTTCGGCAGGTGGAAATCCACTTCGGTCGCAAAACCGGGACGGACATGGTCGTTCATGACGCTCTCCATGGTGGTTATTTGACGCGCTCGATGCCCTCGTTGCACAGTTCAAGCACTTCGATGAAGACCTCGTTGCCCTTGGCACTGAGATCGCTCGGGTCGTACTTGACCGGCCACGCCTCGCTGATGACGAAACGCGCGCGGTCGGCGCCCGATTCGTCCTTGACGACGATGACCACTTTCTTGCGGCGTTCCGACACCAGGCCGTTGGAGACGTCGTTGTGCCACTTGAACAGGTCGAGCGCATTGGTGCCGAAGGTGACGCCCGATTTGAGCGTGATGTTGCCGAACTTGGTCAAGCCCGATAGCTTGCGCATGTGGGGCGGGTCCGTTCCTTCGCGGTAGTCGACTGCTTCGACCGTGGTCTCGGCGATCGCCACTTCGTTGAAGCCCGCCTGGGTGATGTTGTCGATCTCCAGGCGGAAGCGGAAGTTGCGTAGCGGGTCATTGCGATCCATGATGGGCTCCTGTTAGCGCTGTGCTTCTGCGGTGTTCTGGAAGATGCGGAACACCACGAACTCCGCCGGCCGGACCGGCGCGATGCCGATCTCGCAGATCAGGCGGCCGTTCAGGATGTCGTCCTGCGTCATCGTGCTCTCGTTGCAGGTGACGAAGAAGGCCTGCTCCTCGGTCCTGCCGAACAGCGCCCCCTGGCGCCACTGGCTGCGCAAGAACAGGCGCAGCGTGTCGGTCACGCGGTCCCACAGCTGGATGTCGTTCGGTTCGAACACCACCCATTGCGTTCCTTCGTAGATCGAGCGTTCCAGGAAGATGAACAGGCGCCGCACGCTCACATACTTCCATAGAGGGTTGGAACTCAGGGTGCGCGCGCCCCAGATGCGTATGCCGCGACCCGGGAACTGGCGCACCGCGTTGACGCCGCGCGGATTGAGCACTTCCTGCGTCCTGTCGTTGATGTCGAACTCCAGTTCCAGCGCGCCGCGCACGGTCTCGTTGGCAGGCGCCTTGAAGACGCCCCGTTCGACGTCGGTGCGGGCGTACACGCCGAGCACGTGGCCCCCGGGCGGCACCGTCTTGCGCGCTCCGGTCTGCGGATCGGACATGGAGATCCACGGGTAGTAGAACGCCGCATACGAGCTGTCCTTGACGTTGGTGCGCGGGTCCAGGCCGCCGGCGTTGCTGGCGCCCTTGCTGACATCGACCGCGGCGAAGCGGAAGCGCATTCTTTCGCAGTGGTCGATGATGGCCACCGTGGTGTCGTTGTCGGCCGCCGGCGCATACACCAGCGATACCTCGCGGAAGGGATCGAGCTCCAGCGCCGCCAGGCCTTGCAGCTCGGCGCGTGGCGCGCCGGGCACCAGGTCGCCCTTGTAGTCGGCCACGTCGAGCGGAGCGGGATCGTCGTCGCCCGCCTGCGACAGCGCGGACGAACCGTTGGCGGGCCTGGCATCCGGTGCGGCCGGCGGCACCGGCACCAGCACGGCCAGCGCCGAACTGTCGCGCATGCGCTTCTGCCAGTAGTCGGGCGACGAGGCGTCGGTGACAAGGTCGTCGAAGTCCTCGCTCAGCGCGGGCCGGGGCAGCCGCAGCGGCTCGGCGATGGGATCGAAAGGCTGGAAATTGGCCGGCGGATTGGCCCAGAAGGCGAAGCGCAGCCGGAAGCCCACGGCGACCGGCGTGCCGCCGGCATCGGGCCGCTTGGTCGTGCTGTCGTCGATGCGCGCCCAGACCCGTTTGCCCCAGGAGCCAGCGCCGGACGCCCGCACCAGGAACTGGCCGAAGGTGGCCTCGGCCGGCGTGGCGTTTTCGCCGACGATGCGGCACACGTACAGGCGCTTGCCGCCGTTCTCGAAAAAGCCGCTGACGGTGTAGGGCATGAACTTGCTGTCGCCGAAGGTGCCGCCGTACCAGCGCTGGTATTCCTTGTAGCTGGTGACGAGGCGCGGTTTGATGGCGCCCCGTTCGGTCTCGCCGAGGAAGGCGGCGGTGCTGGTCGGCACGCCCTCGATGGGACGCGGGCCGCGTTCGATTTCTTCGATGTAGACGCCGGGAGTCAGGTATTCAGGCATGATCGTTCTCCAGTATCAGTTGACCTGCTGCTGTTGCTGCTGGCCGGGGGAATCTTCGACCGGCTTGACGTTGGTGCAGTCGAAGGGTTTGGCCAGTTCCGCCCTGGCGGTTTTTTCCAGGCTGTCGATGCGCGCCTTGATCTCGTCGCTCACGCGCTTGATCTCGGCCACCTTGCTGCTCAACAGGCCCTCGGCCTTGGCCAGTTCGTCCTTGGCGGGCAGGTAGCGGCTCTTGACCAGGCAGCAGATGATGGTGAAGTACTGTGCGGGGTCCACCAGATAGGCGTGTCGGCCCTGCAGGCGCAGGCGCACCGTCTGCTCGCCGACATCCGGGCCGCAGCAGTCGTCCGGATCGTCCTGGTCGCAGCAGCACAGCTGCGTGTACTTCCTGTCGATGCCGGTGGTGGTGGCCGGCGTGGTTGCGGGCGGCGCGATGGCCAGGTGGCTGGGGATCAGCTTGATGAACAAGTCGTACAGGGCCTGCGCACTGTCGGCGGACTTGATGGCGGCGATCAGTTTCTGGTTGTCGTTGAGGACCGCCTCGATGTCGCCGGCCGGCTTTTCCCATGCCGTCAGCACCGCCTTGATGCGATCGAAGGTGGCCTGCTTCAGCGCCAGGTCGCGTTCAAGCCAGTAGCGCTGGTCATACAGCGAATAGGTCTTGGAATAGCGGTGTTCCTTCTTGCCGTCGCCATTGAGCTGTAGCTCCAGGTCGCGCACCTTGTTGAACAAGGCGCAGACCTGGCACTCCAGCTGGCAGTACCAGCAAGGGTTGGCGCACACCACGCGGTGGATCAGGTCGACGATGTCGTTGTCCTGCTGCTTCCAGCGCTCCAGCAGCTGCTTGTACTTCTCGCTGGTGTATTCGCCTTGCGCGGCCTTGGCCTTTTGCAGCAAGGCTTCCAGGTCCGCCTTGAAGGTCTTTGCCCGCTCAGCCTCGCTGATCACGCGCGCCTGGACGTTAATCAGATCGTCGAAACAATCCGGCTTTCCCGAGTCCGTGGCCGGGCAGTTGCATGCGACCTTGCAGGGCGCGGGGCCTTCCACCGGCGGCAACTCCGGCGCGCCCTGGGTGTCGGGAGGAGGACAGGTGTCGTGCGGTGGCTTGGGCTGGTCGGCCGGCCCGTCTTCCCCGGGGCAGCAATGGCCGCCTTGCTTGGGCTGTCTGGCCGGGTTGACGGCTTGTTGGTTGGTGTCGTTGTTCATGGCGCTTATCCTCTCGGTCGCAACTCACGGTAAGAACTTGTTCAGGGCAAAAGCGGTTGGCTGGTCGGTGACGCGGCCTTCGGCCAGCACGAATTCATCGGACATCGTGACGTTGCCGCCGCGCTGTGCGCACAGGCGCACGCGCAGGGCGCCAGCGGCGTCCTTGGCCGGTTCGTCGCTGCGCCGGAAGCGCAGCGCCACGCTGGCGTCGCCGTGCATATCGGTGCGGGAGCGTACCGGCGCGTCCGTCCATGGCGGCGCCGCGCCCGCGTCGTACCAGCGCAGGAATACTTCGACATCGACGGCAGGCGCCGGCGGGCCGATGTCGCTGACGATCAGCGAGAACCGCAGCGCCGTCACGCCGGCCTGGAAGGCGTAGCCACGACCAGGGGCCAGCTGGATCTGCACCAGCCGCTGCGGCGGCAGCGGCGTGGCCACGCTGGCGCCCAGGTACGGCAGCAGGCCGGGATCGACGCTGACCTGTTGCGGCGCCAGCGGCACGCCATCGTCGAGCCAGACGAACATGCCGCTGGCGTTGACCACGGGCGGCGCGGAGATCGCGCTGGCGCTGACGGTGACGCCGCGCGAGATGCGCGCCAGCGTCACGCCGTCGACCACTTCGGCGGCGAACAGCACTTTGCGCTGGTAGGCGCGTTCGGCGGGGGCGATCAGGCGGCTCATGGTTGCAACACCCGTTCACGCTGGCCGGAGTCCAGGCCGTCGCGGATGACCGGCGCACCGGGGGCATCCGGCTTGAGCGGATCGATCCATACCGGCGACGCCAGGTAGGCCACCGAGGTGCGGTAGTTCACAGTCGGGAACAAGGCCCACAGCCTGCTCATGTCCTCATTGCCCAGCGGGTCCAGCGTCAGCTTGACCGGCTCGTGGGCGACGCCTATGCCGGACAGCACCGGCTCGCGATGCAGCACCTGCATGGCCGAGCCGAGGAACTTGAGCTGTTCCAGGTCGGCGCTTTCGCCGGACGCGTCGCCCAGCGTCAGCAGGTAGTACAGGTCGAGCGGCAGCGAATCGCGGTAGGTGATGGTGGCCGGCGGCACGACCGGCGAAGGCACGGTGTGGGCGGCGTTGCGCATGCTGGGATTGGGCGCGATCCGGTACAGGAACAGGATCAGCTTCGCGCCGGCGGCGTCGGGATCGTCGAGCGGGCCGACGTAGACGCCGTTGCCGGCTCCACCGGCTGCCGTATAACCTTGTTGCACCCGCTCCCTGAGCGCTGTGCTGACCTTGTAGATGGCTTCGTAGTCCATGGCGCGTCCTCAGGCGGCGAGCCGGTCGCCCGGCAGCGTGAGATCGATGGCCGCCATTCCCAGCTTGGTCAACTCCGCGCTGGTGGCCTGGGCGATATGCGACAGTTCGATCCTGGTGCCTGCGGCTGCGGCAAGGAAGGCGGCGCGCAGCGTGATCTGGCGGATATTGCCGCCGGTGAGGTCGACCTTGCGCGCCAGGTGGCGGAAGGCGGGCTCGCTCAGCTCATGGGCGCCGGACGGCAGGCAGCGGCGCCAGATTTTCTCGCGCGCGTCCGCGTCCGGACGCGGGAAATCGATCACGAAGCGCAGCCGGCGCAGGAAGGCGGGATCGAGATTCTGGCGCAGATTGGTGGTGAGGATGGCCAGGCCTTCGTAGGTCTCCATGCGTTGCAGCAGATAGGCCACTTCGATGTTCGCGTAGCGGTCGTGGGCGTCCTTCACTTCGCTGCGCTTGCCCAGCAAGGCCTCGGCCTCGTCGATCAGGATGGCCGCGCCGGAGCGGCTGGCGTCGAGGAAGATGCGGTCGATATTCTTTTCCGTCTCGCCGATGTATTTGCTGACCACGCGCGACAGGTCGATGCGCAGGATGCGGATGTTCAGGCGCTGCGCGATGCCGACCGCCGCCATGGTCTTGCCGGTGCCGCTGGCGCCGTGGAACAGCGCCGTCACGCCGCGACCGAAAGGCAGTTGCTCGCCGAAGCGCCAGCCATCGAGCACCTGCGCGGCCAGCCGCACGCTGTCGACGATCTCGTCGAGCTGGCGGGCGCGATCCGGCGGCAGTATCACTTCGCCCAGCCGTTGCGACGGTTCGATGCACTCGGCCATGCGCGACACGCCTTCCGCCGCCACGTGCTGGCAGGCGCTGACGAAGCGCGCCATGCCGGCGTCGGCGGCCTCGCCGGGCACGGCCCGGGCGCGCGCCAGGCGCACCGCGTGTTCGAAGCCGTCCACGTCGAGCGGATACTGGCGCGCCAGCATTTGCAGCGCCGCATCGTCGGCGCTCAGTCCCAGCAAGCCGACGGCGGCGCGCACGTTGGACAGCCGGGTCGAGGCGTTGACCGCGTGTTCGTCCGCCAGCGTGAACGGCGCGGAGCCGATCAGGCGCACGATGCGCGTCGGCTCGGCGCACAGCACGCCGGTGCGGCCGCCCGCCGCGCCGATGGCGGCCAGCAGCAGGCGCAGGCTGTCGTCGGTCTGCGGTGTGAGTTCGGCCGTGCTGGCGTCCAGCAGCAGCGGACGCCGCGCCAGGCGCGCCAGACGGCCCAGCCGTGCGCCCGATTCTTCGATGGCCGCCGGATCGAGTCCGATCAAGCGTGCGGCGTCGATGCGCAACGGCGCGGCGCATGCCGCGTGCGCGCCCACTTCCAGCAGCGCGCACCAGGCGCTGGCATCGCCGCTGTACAGCACGAAGCGGGCGTCGTCGGCGTCGTCGGGTGGGGTCAGCAAGTGCTTGATGCGCGCGAGCGCGAAGTCGCGGTCCGGGCGTTGCTGATACAGGCTGGCTCCCGGCCAGTCGGCCAGGCGCAGCGCGCGGCGCACGGCGGGATCGTGATCGAGCGCGCCGGTTTCGCCCAGCAGCCAGGCCAGCAGCGGCCCATCCACCCGCAGCGGCTCGTCGGCGGCGGGCAAGGCTGCCTGGCGGTTTTCCAGCACGCGCCAGCGCGCCAGGTTGCCGGACTGCGCCAGCTGGCAGCGCACGCTGGCGGACTCGCCCAACAAGGCCATGAACAGCGCCAGGCTGCCCACGCGGCGGCCCATGTCGTCGAGCAGCAGGCCTATGCAGCGCTGGTAGCGCAGGTCCAGCTCCGGCGCCATGGCCAGCAGCAGCAGGCGGAACTCCAGCGCGGTCAGGCCGAAGGCTTTTGCGGCGGCTGCCAGTGGTTCGCTGTGGATGTCGGCGTTCTGCAGGGCGTGGGTCAGCGCCTCGTCGGCCTGTTTGACGTCGTCCGTCTGTTCCGGCGCCGCGTGGCTGGGGCGTTCGTCCAGCAGGCTGTTGACGGTGGTCGCCGTCAGCGTCAGGCCCGGGATCTCGCCGTTGCCGCCGCCCTGGTTCAAGGCGCCATGGCGCAGCACCGCATGCACCCAGTCGATCGCGCTGTCGAGCAGCGGCCGCGGGCCGGGCAGGTCGGTGTGCACGACGAAGCACGCGGTGCGCTCGCCGTCCGTATCGTGGGCGGTGGCGACCAAGTCGCACAGTGCCGCCAGCAGGGAGGCCAGTTTAAGCGACTCGTTGCGCGTGGCGTAGCGGGCGATCTTTACCTGGTGTCCGCCGATCTCCACCCGCAGCACCACCAGGTCCCCACGGGCCAGGAGCAGGCGATCGGCCAGCTGCTGGTTCTCCGGGTCGTTGCCGACCAGGATAAGCGCAGAGGGCTCGTTGGCAGGAATCTGTTTGAGGCAGGACTCGACCTGGTCCAGGGCCAGCGGACGGCCGCCCACCAGCATCATGTTTGCGGAGTCCGCGACCACGCGGGCGATGCCGTGCGCTAGCACATCCTCAGGCTTTGCTGCCACCAGCACGTTAATTCGCGACATATGCATGCAATCGATGCGAAGGGAGGAGCAGGCATGGTGACATGGACAACATTGTCTGCACATGCTCCCTCCGGGTGCAAAGAGGATGCGGATCGCCAGGTGGGAAATTGGATGGAGGATCTGGATCGGAAGATTGATAGCCTTGAATGGCGATATGGCACCCGGCTCCGCGCCGACGTTGCCGGAGAGGAGTTTTAGTATCCGTTGGAAAAATTCAGGGGCGGGTGCCGATCCTGATAGTCGCTATTGCCAATGTCGAACTTGTTGTATTCTCCGATTGACGAACCCATAACCACGGGGTTATGATTCAATTCATCACCACACGGTTATGGATTGAAATGACACCTACTCACGACGCGATTTTCCGGGCGCTGGCCGATCCTACGCGGCGGGCCATTTTCGAGCGGCTGTGCGCCAACGGCGAGCAGACGGTCGGGGGGCTGACCGCGCAGGCCGAGGTCTCGCAGCCCGCCGTATCCAAGCATTTGGCCGTGTTGAAGCAAGCCGGGCTCGTATGTGACCGGCACGAAGGGCGCCAGACCCACTACAGCGCGCAACCCAAGGCGCTGGCTCCGCTGCTCGACTGGACCAACCAGATGGCTCGCTTCTGGGACGACCGGTTCGACGATCTTGAAAACCTACTGCAAAGGATGGACCAATGAACGCTATCGCACCTGAACTCCGTACCGTCGTTGTCGAACGGGAGTTTTCACATCCGCCGGAAAAACTCTGGCGCGCGCTGACCCAGCCACACCTGATCGAAGCCTGGCTGATGAAGAACGATTTCCTGCCTGTGGCGGGACATCATTTTAATTTCAAGGCTGACTGGGGCACGGTCGATTGCCGCGTGACCGAGGTCGAGCCGATCAAGACGCTGGCCTACACGTGGTCGGCCATGGGCCTGGAGAGCGTCGTCACCTGGACGCTGGAAGCCAGCGGCAAGGGTACGCATCTGCGGATGGAGCAGTCGGGATTCCGCGCCGACCAGGAGCAGGCCTATCAAGGCGCCAAGTTCGGCTGGCAGAAATTCTTCGGCGCGCTGGAACAGCTGGTGCAGAAGGAAGCCGCCTGATCGGGCGGGAGATGGGGCGCCGGCCACGGCGCTCCATCGAACTGACGAGGGCTTACTTGGAGTTCTCGATAAACTCCAGCAGCTTGTCATCGACCGCGCCGGTTTTCTGGCCCTGCGCGAGCAGCTTGTTTTCCAGCGTGCTGTCCGCATCGACGGCAGCGGCCTGCACGATGGAAGACTTGCCGGCTTCCCTGGCGCCCGTCACCAGCGCCAGATGCACATTCGAACCATGCACCGCGAACGATTTGATTTCGGACGAGACGTCCGAATTGTTGGTGACGATAAAGCCCTGGTAGCCGAGCTTCGGTTCAGGCTGGTCGTTGTCGCTTGCGCTGACGCCTTTTTTCTTCGGCAGGTTTTTCGCCAGCGCCAGGATCTCCTTGATCTGGGCCGGATCGGTCACGACGAAAGTCGGGTTGGGGCGGCCGGAGAACACCAGCAGTTCAACTTTCAACGCCTTCACGATTTCCCCCGCCTGCGCGCTCGTCAGAGCGCAAAATGTGCCGACCACCAATAGCGCGTGCTTGATAAAAGATTGCTTCATATGGATATGTCCTGTCTGTGTGGAGTGATCGGATTAGCGGATGTCCGCTTTGCCTTGTCCTTGGACTGCGTCCGACGGCGTGAAGAAGTAGCCGACGAACTGGGTATAGGCGCCGCGATTGGCCGTTTCGGGATTGGATATCGTTACGCCGCTGTTGTCGACGTTGGTAGCGCGGGTTTGTCCCGGCTTGTGGGTCCAGCGGCCATCGCTGTCTTGACGATACCAATGGTAGTCGTATCCAGGGGCGACCACCAGCGCGATTTTGGTCTTGCCATCCGGCGAGGTGCCGCTGGCGGTGGTAGGCACCAGGCCGTCGGCCACGGCCGCGTTGTACACCGCCGATCCCGTCATCGGATAGCCGGTCACGCCGTGTGCGCGGCCAGGCTGGGCGAAGGTGTCGGTGCGTTTGTTGTTCGCGTAGTTGTAGCAGTTGTTGTTGCGCTGGACGGTGCCATTGTCGTTCCAGAAGGTCGGCTGGTACGAAGGCGTGGAGTAGGTAGGAACAGGCTGGACCGAGGTATTGCTGGCCCACAGCACGGTGTTGTTGGCTGCCTTGACCACCAGGTTGCCGCTAGAGAGCAGCTGCAGGTAGGAGCCGGGATTGTTATAGGTACTGGTGTGGAACAGGACTTCGCCGGGATTGGGGCCGTAGACCACCAGATTGCCATCGCCCTGCATCACGGTGACGGCGCCGGGATGGCCCCAGCTGCTGGTGTGCCACAAAGGCGCGTTGTCCGATGTGCGATACAGCACCAGATTGCCGTCGCCTTGCATGACCAGGTAGGCCAGGTTGTTGTCGATCGGTTTGATCGATTCGTTGGCTTGCAGCGTTTCGCCAGCCACCAGCTTGTCGGTGTAGCTGTGCGCCGCCGAGGCTTGCAGCGCGACCGAGCACGCCAGGAGAGCCGCCGCGACGCGCAGCGGTTTGAAGCTGTGAGAAAGTGTTGATGCCATTGTTTTTCCTATTTTTTGTGGATTAATTTGCGAGATATAAATCAGCATTTCACCAAAAATACGGCCATGGTCACTACGTTCCTGAATGCCTCTGTCGCTGGATTACGGCTGCGATCGTCGGCACCAAAAAAGTATATGGACTTAATATCTTTTTGTAAACGTTATGGTTGACGCAATATTGCAACAAGAAATGGCGGTTTTTTTAAGGCGCGGCGTATGCGCAACGCGGTATTGCAATAGTTATTGATCGGTGTCATGACAGAGAGTAAAACTGTGAGGTAGGAAAGCGAACACGACGGCGGGAAAAGGCTCTACACCGGGTGACTGCTATGAGATCAACGTTAATCGCCGCGGCGCTGCTTCTGCCGCTCTCGCAACAGACTCAGGCCCAGGAGTCCATCAACGTGTACGGGGTGGTGGACCTGGCCGTTACCTCCGACAGCAACTCCGGCAGGACGATGGCGGCGGTCGACAGCGGGCAGCAGACCGCCTCGCGCTTTGGCATCAAGGGCAGCGAAAACCTGGGGGATGGCCTGGTCGCCAGATTCGTGCTCGAATCGCAGATCGAGGCGGACAGGGGCGTGCCATCCTTTGCGGGCACCTTGTTCGGCAGCCAGGCCTGGGTCAGCCTGGGTGGTCCTTTGGGCAGCGTCACGATCGGCCGCATTTTCACGCCGTACTTTGGCGCGATAGCAAGCAACGACCCCTTCGACGCCAAGGGGCCGGGCGAATCCACCCGCGTGTTTTACGACAGCGGCGTGCGCATGAATAACACGGTCAAGTATTCCTTGCCGCCGACCTTACGGGGCTTCTATGGCGATGTGGCGTACGGCGCCGGCGAGGTCGCCGGCAATGCCCGCGCAAACCGGCAGCTGAGCATGGACCTGGGCTACGCGCGCGGGCCATTGAATGTCCAGCTGGCTTATCACAGCACCTACGACGCTTTCGGCGGCAATCCCGCGCGCAGCTACCTGGTCGGCGGCAACTACAATTTCGGCCCGCTGCGCGGCTGGGCGGTGGTCGCGCGCAGCCGCAACGACACCACGCTCGATACCGAGGACACCTTGTTCGGCATCAGCGTGCCGCTGGGCCTGGACACCGTCGCAGCCGACTACGTCCACAAGAAAGACAAATTCTATTCCGACGCCGACGCCACGCAACTGGCACTGGCCTATTACCATACCCTGTCCAAGCGCACCAATCTCTACCTGGTCGGCTCGCGGCTGGCCAACGACGCCAACGCCGGCTACCAGGCGGCGCAGCCGGGCGGGACCAGGCGGATAATCGCTGCCGGAATACGTCATCAATTTTAAGCAGTGGAGTCTATGATGCGCAGTAAACATCTTGCGGTACGCATGGTCCGGACCATGTTGGCGCTGTCATGCGCCTGGTGTGCCTCGGCCAGCGCGGACGTGGTGATCATGGCCTTCGGCGAAAAGATTCCGCCGTTTTGTTTTCCGGAGAGCGATTCCGGGATCGAGCTGGAAGTGATGCGCGCGGCGCTGGCATATCGCGGACACACATTGAAGCCGCGCTACTATTCGTTTGCCCGGATTCCGGTCGAGTTCAAGGCGGGGGAGGTGGACGCCGCCATGACGGACCTCGGCGAGGACATGACGGCCTGGGGCGGTTACTACGGCGACCCGGCAGTGTTCTACGATAACGTGTTCATCAGTCTCAAGGAACGCAACCTGGTCATCAAGAAACCGGAGGATTTGCGCGGGCTGAAGATCATCTCGTTCGTGGGCGCGGCCAAGCGCTATCCCGAATGGCTGGACGAAGTCAAACGCCAAGGCCATTATTTCGAGCAGAACAATCAGGAATTGCAGGTGCTGACGCTGAATATCGGGCGCTACGACGTGGTGCTCAGCGACCGCAACATCTTCAAGTATTTCACCTTGCAGCTCAAACTCAACAAGGCTTTCCATCCCAAGCCGATCGTCGAACAGAGCTTCGTCAAATTCAACCCGATGGACTACCGGCCGGTGTTTCGCGACCCCAAGATCCGCGACGATTTCAACGCCGGCCTGAAGCAACTGAAGGACAACGGCAAGTTCAACGCGATCTATCAAAAATACCTGGGCGACAAGGACAAGAACTGAAGGCGGTCGTCAGCCTATGCTGTACAGCGAAAAGAACGGATAATAGCGGCTACGTCAATTTTGAGCGCTATTTGGGATTCTTTCATGGAAATTAAGGTCAACTTTCTCGACAAGCTACGTCTCGAAGCCAAGTTCGATGACTTCACGGTGGTCGCCGACCAGCCTATCCGCTATAAAGGCGATGGCTCGGCGCCTGGCCCGTTCGATTACTTTCTCGCGTCATCGGCCTTGTGCGCAGCGTATTTCGTGAAGTTGTATTGCAATACCCGCAATATTCCAACCGAAAATATCCGCCTGTCGCAGAATAATATCGTTGATCCTGAAAACCGCTACAAGCAGATTTTCAAGATCCAGGTTGAACTGCCGGCGGATATTTCCGACAAGGACCGCCAGGGCATTTTGCGTTCCATCGACCGCTGCACCGTCAAAAAGGTGGTGCAAGAGGGCCCCGATTTCGTCATCGAAGAGGTGGAGAACCTGGACGCGGACGCCCAGGGCCTGCTGGTGCTGAATCCGGATACGGCAGCGCGCACCTATATTCCGGGCAAGGATCTGCCGCTGGAACAAACCATCGCAAATATGTCGGGCTTGTTGGCAGGCTTGGGCATCAAGATTGAAATCGCGTCATGGCGCAACATCGTTCCCAACGTCTGGTCGCTGCATATCCGCGATGCGCACTCGCCGATGTGCTTCACCAACGGCAAGGGTTCGACCAAGGAAAGCGCGCTGGCCTCGGCGCTGGGCGAGTATATCGAACGGTTGAACAACAACCATTTCTACGCCGGCGCCTTCTGGGGCGAAGACCTCGCCAACGCCGAATTTGTCCACTACCCGAACGAGCGCTGGTTCAAGCCGGGCCGCAAGGATGCGCTGCCCGCTGAAATTCTCGACGAGTACTGCCTCGACATCTACAACCCGGATGGCGAGCTGCGCGGCTCGCATCTGTACGACACCAACTCCGGTAACGTGGAACGCGGCATCTGCTCGCTGCCGTTCGTGCGGCAATCGGACGGCGAGGTCGTGTACTTCCCGTCCAACCTGGTCGAAAACCTCTATGTCAGCAATGGCATGAGTGCGGGTAACACGCTGGTCGAGGCGCAGGTGCAGTGCCTGTCGGAGATTTTCGAACGGGCGGTCAAGCGTGAAATCCTCGAAGGCGAGATCGCCTTGCCGGATGTGCCGCAAGAAGTGCTGGCGAAGTACCCAGGCATCCTGGCTGGAATACAAGGCCTGGAAGAGCAGGGTTTCCCGGTGCTGGTGAAGGATGCGTCGCTGGGCGGGCAGTACCCGCTGATGTGCGTCACCTTGATGAACCCGCGTACCGGCGGCGTGTTCGCCTCGTTCGGCGCGCATCCAAGCTTCGAGGTCGCGCTGGAGCGCAGCCTGACCGAATTGCTGCAAGGCCGCAGCTTCGAAGGCTTGAACGATTTGCCGCGTCCTACCTTTGTCAGCAACGCCGTCACCGAACCGAACAACTTCGTCGAACACTTCATCGATTCCAGCGGCGTGGTGTCGTGGCGCTTCTTCAGCGCCAAGGCCGATTACGATTTCGTCGAGTGGGATTTCTCCGGCCAGGGCGAAAACTCCAACGCCGAGGAGGCCGCGACCTTGTTCGGCATCCTTGAAACCATGGGCAAGGAGTCGTATATGGCGGTGTATGAGCATCTTGGCGCCGCAGCCTGCCGTATCCTGGTGCCGGGATATTCGGAAGTCTATCCGGTGGAAGACCTGATCTGGGATAACACCAACAAAGCGCTGCTGTTCCGCGCCGACATCCTGAACTTGCATCGCCTGGAAGACAAGCAGCTGGAAGCGCTGCTCGACCGCCTGGAGAATAGCGAGCTGGATGAGTACGGCGATATCGCCACCCTGATCGGCATTGAGTTCGACGAGAACACGGTCTGGGGCCAGCTGACGGTGCTGGAGCTGAAGCTGTTGATTCAACTGGCCTTGCAGCAGTTCGAAGAGGCGCAAGAGCTGGTGCAAGCCTTCCTGCAGTACAACGACAACTCGGTCGAGCGCGGACTGTTCTACCAGGCCTTGAATGCGGTGCTGGAGGTGGAGCTGGATGACGACATGGAACTGGACGAGTACGAGTTCAATTTCCGCCGCATGTTTGGCAACGAACGGATGGATGCGGTCATCGGCTCGGTGGATGGCAGCGTGCGCTTCCACGGCCTGACGCCGACCAGCATGAAGCTGGAAGGGCTGGACCGCCACGAGCGCCTGATCGACAGCTACAAAAAGCTGCACAAGGCGCGCGCCAAGGCCGCAGTTGCCTAGGTAGCTGCCTGAAAAAGGCGATGGGCGATATTCTTGACGGCGGTTTTGGTTTCAGCCGATGCGCCAACGTTGGTGAATATCGCCACGCCGCTGCGCGTGGCAGGAGCCAGATAGACGGCGGTAAACACACCCGGATCGCCGCCCCAGTGGTTGGGCCGCGCCTGTCCGGCCAAGGGCGACTCCATCCAGCCCAGGGCCTGGCCGCTGAGCCATGCAGGCAGCCCGGCCGGTGTCTGCATCTCCAGCATCTGCGCCATGGCAGCCGTACCCAGCAACTCGACGCCGCCCGATCTGCCGCCATTTGCCGACGCGGCGACGAACTTCATGAAATCGCCGATCGATGAACGTAGCATGCCTGCCGGCCAGTCTGGAAAGCCGACCGGTTGAACAGCGACCAGCGCGCCGTCTACGAGCTCATATGGCACGGCGCTATGCAGTTGAGGCGTGTCTTTGATTGTCCAGCTCGTATGATCCATGGCGAGCGGCGCGAGAATTTCCTTGCGGCTTAGTTCACGCATGTCCATCCCGCCGATGCGGCTCCCAAGATGCCCCAGCAAGCCATAGGCCACATTGCAGTAGCCCCATGCCGCTCCGGGGCGCGCTGCCGAGTAACACGTCGCGTCCGAATAATTGATTCCCCCCGGCGCGAGGTATTGCTTGAGGAGGTCGGGCAGGGTGAGCTGGGCATCGCGACCCTGCTCGCGGAAATCGATCTCGTAATACCGTGCGTCGGAAATGCTGGATGTGTGCGTCAGCAGCTGGCGGAACGTGATAGGGGTATCGCGGAAGCGCGGATTCGCAACGGGGAAATCCAGGTGGCGCGAGATCGGCTCATCCAGCGTCAGCTTGCCTCGCTCAGCCAAACGCATAATCATGGTTGCGGTGACTGTCTTTGTGACCGATGCAATATGAAACATCGTATTGGCAGTCACAGCCTTGCGTTGCGCGATGTCGGCCATGCCGTAGCCTTGCGCAAACCGCACGGCGCCATCGCGGGCATAACCGGCGGCCAGACCCGGAATATTCGCCGTGCGCATTTCGTTGCGGATAAATGTATCCAGATCCGGGGAGGGCGGCGCCAGGACGTCCGCCGTCGCCGCACCGGGCAGCAGGAGCGCTGATAGTCCTGCGCCAAGAAACGCGCGTCGGGAAATCGGCGATGCAGGAGCGGGGGCGTAGGCGGGCATGATGTCGCTTTCTCTCTGATGGATGTGTTATTATGTGTAGGTGCCTACATAAATGTCAATCGGAGAATTTAAGCTATCATGAGCAATCAGGATTATTCGCGCGTCGCCGGTGGGGCGGCCATCGGCGCCAGGCTAAGGCGCTTGTCTGAAAGCCTCGACGGCGACTCGGCGCGGGTCTACGCCGCCCTGGGAATCGCATTCGAGCAGCGCTGGTTTGGCGTGCTGAATCAGCTGGCCATCAACGGCTCCGCCACAGTGGGGGAACTGGCGGCGACGCTGAGAATCACGCATGTCTCCGTGAGCCAGACGCGGCAATCGCTGGAGAAATCCGGGATCGTGACATCGCAGCCTGATCCCGAGGACGCCCGCAAGAAGAAGATCATGCTCACCGCCGCAGGCAAGAAACTGGTCGCAAAACTGCGGCCGATCTGGACGGCATTTGACGAAGCCGCCCTGGAGCTGAACGCCGAAGCGGGCAATGTCGTGGCCTCGCTGAACAAGCTCGACGACGCTCTGGAGCGGCAATCTATCTTTGACCGCATCATGCATCGAATTGGCAATCAATAGGCAATCAATAGGCAATCCGCATATTGATAATCATCAAACAATTGAACGATTTTCATCGTTCATTGCGTCCCAACAGATAATACCAGTTCGATAGTGTTGCGAAATTGGTATTATTTCAAGGCGGCCGAATGCGCGCCGCCAAACGTCTTTTTCACTCTCCAGCTGTCTCTGCCGACAAGGCCACTGCATGCGTAACCCTGCGGTTTGGTATTGCTCCGGCATTAGTATTACAAAACCACTTGACTACCAATTAACAAGGCAGCATGCTTGTCTACATAACAAGCGGATAACACTTGAAAGGAGATGTATGTCTACCGAATCTGATTTCGCCGAACCTCGCTACGAAGTGGTCATTAACGACGAGGAACAATACTCCATCTGGCCGGCCGGCCGCAGCGTGCCGAACGGCTGGCGCCTGGTTGGCCAGCAGGGCGTCAAGAGCGTCTGCCTCGACTACATCAACACCGTCTGGACCGACATGCGGCCACTCTCGCTGCGCCAGCAAATGGCGGGCTGAGGCCCATTCCACCGACAGCAGAGGTCTCGCATGGATGTTCAGGTTTCGCCTTGGATGGACGCCGGTCTGGAGCTGTACCGCGACTCGGTGCGGCGCTTCGTCAAGGCCGAAGTGCTGCCCGGCCAGGAGCGCTGGCGCGCGCAGCGCCACGTGGACCGGGCGCTGTGGGAACGCGCGGGCGCATTGGATCTGTTGCTGGCCGATGTACCCGAGCAGTATGGCGGCGCCGGCGGCAGCTATGCCCACATGGTCGTGCTGTGGCAGGAGCTGATGGCGGTGGGCGAGGTGGGCTTCGGCACCCATGTGCATTCTGTCGCGGCGCGCTACATCCTCAATAACGGCAGCGAGGAGCAGAAGCAGCGCTACCTGCCGCAACTGGCCAGCGGCAAAATGATCGCGGCGATCGCGATCACCGAACCCGATGCGGGCTCGGACCTGCAGGCGATACGCTGCAGCGCGGTGCGCGATGGCGACGAGTACCGGATCAACGGCGCCAAGACGTTCATCTCGAACGGCCATCTGGCCGACCTGCTGGTATTGGCGGTCAAGACCGATCCTGCCGGCGGCGCCAAGGCGATCTCGCTATTGCTGGTCGAGACGCGGGCCTTGTCCGGTTATCGGGTCGGCCCCATCCTCGATCTGATAGGGCGCAAGAGCCAGGACACCTGCGAGCTTTTCTTCGACGACGTGCGGGTGCCGGCGCACGCCGTCCTCGGCGCAGTCGAAGGGCGCGGGCTGGCCCAACTGATGCGCGAACTGCCCTACGAACGCACGCTGCTCGGCGTGACGGCGGTGGCCGCGATCGAACGCGCCGTGGCACTCGCCACCGACCACGCGCAGCAGCGCAAGGTCTTCGGCAAGCCGCTGTTCGAACTACAGAACACCCGCTTCAAACTGGCCGAGGCGAAGACGCAGGCGGTGGTGGCGCGGGTGTTCATCGACTGGTGCATCGGCAAGATCATCGATGGCAGCATGGAGACCGATGTGGCGTCGATGGCCAAGTGGTATCTGACCGATATGCAGTGCCGCGTCATCGACGACTGCCTGCAGCTGTTCGGCGGCTATGGCTACTCGCTCGATTTTCCCATCGCGCAGATGTATGCCGATGCGCGCGTGCAGAAGATCTACGGCGGCGCCAATGAAGTCATGAAGGAAATCATCGCCTACAACCTGTAGGCCCGCCAGTCCGTCACCGTTAGGAGAGAAGATGTCCGCAATGCTGGAACTCGCCCGTACGTCCTTGCCCCCAGTCGAACTGGATGGCGTGGCCATCCTTGAAAACATCCGCGCGCTGCGCCCCATGCTGCGCGAACGCTCCGACGAGATCGAGCTTGGCCGCCGCGTGCCGGACGATGTGGTCGCACTGCTGCGCGCGTCCGGAGCCATGCGCATGATGATGCCGCGCGCCTGGGGCGGCCCGGAAATGAACCTGGTCGACATCAATATCGCGCTGGAGGAGCTTGCGCTGGGCAACGCCGCCGCCGCGTGGTGCGTGATGATACAGCTCGACAGCGGCTTATACAGCGGCATGCTGGAAGAAGATACAGGGCGGCGACTGTATCCCAGTCTCGATACCGCGACCTCCAACGTGATCCGCGCGGCGGGTCGCGCCCGCCAGGTCGAGGGAGGCTATATCGTCAACGGACGCTGGAGCTTCGCCAGCGGCTGTCTGCACACCGACCTGTTTGCCGGCGGCTGCCTGCTGTACGGCGACGACGGCGACGAACCGCTCAAGGATGAGGCGGGGCAGCCCTTGCACCGCATGGCCCTGGCGCGGCGCGACCAGCTGATCGCGCACGACACCTGGCACACGCTGGGCCTGCGCGGTACCGGCAGCTGCGACATCGAAATCAAAGACCTGTTCCTGCCGGCCGATCAGCTGTTCGACCTGGGCGGCCGCGCCCACGATGGCGCGCTGTATCGCTGGCCGGCCGTGCTGTGCGCGAAGATGCCGGGGGTCGTTCTGGGCCTTGCGCGCAACGCGATCGAGACGGTCGAGGCGATCCTGCGCGAGCGCAAGGAGGCATCCGACCAGGCGACGCTGGCCTTGGCCAAGGCCCATACCTTGTACGCCAGCGCGCGCGCCTATGTGCATGGCGCGCTGGCCGCGCTGGGCGCCCGGCTCGATGCCGGCGAACTGCCCGACGAGGCCGAGCGGGTCGCGGTGTTCCTGTCGCGCGCCAACGCTTTCCAGAGCGCGCGCGACGCCGTGCAATTGCTGTTCGACGCCCTGGGCGGCGCCGCGATCTACGCCGGCCAGTCGGCGCTGGAGCGTCATCTGCGCGACATCAACACGGCGTGCCAGCACGTGATGGCGCAGCGCCGGGGCCAGGAGGCCGCCGGCCGGCTGATCCTGGGCTTCGACGCACAGTTCTCGTTCCTGTGAACGGGGCCGTTCGCCAGTCTCTCACCCCATCAATGAAGGATGACCATGCAAACAAATAACGGCGGTCTGCCCGCGTTGCCGCCCGGTGCGACCCTGCCGGCGCTGTTCGCGGCCCAGGTGGCGCGCAGCCCTGCGGCGATAGCGCTGGAATTCGAGGGCGAGCGGCTCAGCTACGCCCAGCTGGATGCGCGCGCCGAGCAGATCGCCGCGCGCTTGCGTGCCGCCGGTGTGGGCAGGGAGGCGATCGTCGCACTGGCGTTGCCCCGTTCGCTCGACCTGCCGGTCGCCATGCTGGGCATTATGAAGACCGGCGCTGCGTTCCTGCCGCTCGATCCCGATTACCCGGCCGCGCGGCTGGCCTACATGCTGGCCGATGCACAGCCAGTGTGTCTGCTCACCAGCGCCGCGCTGGACGGGCGCCTGCCGCAGGGCGTGCCGCGCATGCTGCTGGATGCGCCGGCGGCCGTGGCGCAGTGCCTTACGGACGCCGGCCCGGTCCCATTGCGCGACGGCGCGGCCTACCTGATCTACACCTCCGGTTCGACCGGTCAGCCGAAAGGGGTGCTGGTGACGCACGCCGGCATCGCAGGCCTGGCCTCGGCGCAGATCGAAAGCTTCGCCATCGGCGCCGATGCGCGCGTGCTGCAATTCGCCTCGGCCAGTTTCGACGCGGCCGTTTCGGAGCTGTGCATCGCGCTGCTGGCCGGCGCTTGCCTGGTTCTTGCGCCGGCTGCCCGGCTGCTGCCCGGCGATGCGCTGGTCGCGCTGATCAACCAGGCCGGCGTCACGCACGCGACGCTGCCGCCGTCGGCGCTGGCGGCGATGCCTGCGCAGGCCATGCCCACGCTGCGCACGCTGATCGTGGCGGGTGAACAGTGTCCGCCGCATCTGGTGGAGCAGTGGTCGGCCGGGCGTCGCATGATCAACGCCTATGGGCCTACCGAGAGTACGGTGTGCGCGACGATGAGCGCGCCCTTGTCCGGGGCCGTCGCGCCTTCGCTGGGACTGCCGTTGGCTGGTCTGCGTGTGCAGTTGTTTGACGACGCGCTACAGCCGGTTGCCGATGGCGAGGCCGGGGAACTGTACATCGCCGGCGCCGGCTTGGCGCGCGGCTACCTCGGACGCCCCGGCCTGACGGCCGAACGCTTCCTGCCCGATCCCGCCGGGCCGTCGGGCGCGCGCATGTACCGCAGTGGCGACCTGGCCCGCCGCCACGCCGACGGCCGCCTCGACTTCCTGGGCCGCGCCGATCATCAGATCAAGCTGCGCGGCTTCCGCATCGAACCGGGCGAGGTCGAATCCCTGCTCATGAAACAGCCCGGCGTGGCTGCGGCCGTCGTCGTGGCACGCGAGGACAGGCCCGGCGAGCCGCTGCTGGTCGGCTACCTGGCCGGCGCACCCGGCGCGGTGCTGGATGCCGGCGCGTTGCGTCAGTCGCTCGCGCTGCAGCTGCCCGACTACATGGTGCCTGCGGCCTTGCTGCAACTCGACGCATTGCCGCTGACGCCGAACGGAAAACTCGATCGGCAGGCCTTACCGGCGCCGACGTTCGACGGCGACGGCCACACGGCGCCGCGCTCGCCGCGCGAGGAAGCGCTGGCCGGGCTGTTCGCCGAGATTCTCGGTCTTGAACTGGTCGGCATCGACGCCAGCTTCTTCGACCTGGGCGGACATTCGCTCAGCGCCACCCGCTTGATCAGCCGGATACGCGCCACGCTCGGCGTCCAGCTGGAGCTTGAAGACGTGTTCGATGCACCCACCGTAGCCGGCCTGGCGGAACGCGTCGAGCACGCGCCGCCGGTGCGCCGCCCAGCAGCGCTGCGCGCGGCCTGACGAATGTAGTGTAGCAACCAAGGAGACCCAAGTGCCGCAAGCCCGCCAGTCCGATAGCACCGCCACGCCACCGCTTTCGTTTGCCCAGCAGCGGCTGTGGTTCCTCGATCATCTGGAGGGGCCGAACGCGACCTACAACATCGCGCTGGCGCTTCGGCTGGACGGGGCGCTGGACGAGGAGGCGCTGGGTGCGGCGCTGGTCGACGTGGTGGACCGGCATGAGAGCCTGCGCACCTTGTTCGAGGTGGTGGACGATCAGCCGCGACAAAAAATCGTCGCACCCGGCGCCGTGCCGCTGGCCTTCGACCGTGTCAGCGGCAGCGAGGCGGCGCTGCCGGATTTGCTCGCGCACGCCGCCGGCCACTGTTTCGACCTGGCCCGCGAACTGCCCTTGCGGGCCAGCCTGTTCCGGCTGGAGCAGGGCGGCCATGTGCTGCTACTGCTGTTGCACCACATCGCGGGGGACGGCTGGTCGATGGTGCCGCTGGCGCGCGACCTGGGCACGGCGTATGGCGCGCGCCGCGCGGGCAGGGCGCCCGGCTGGGCGGCGCTGCCGGTCCAGTATGCCGACTATACGCGCTGGCAGCGCGAGCTGCTGGGAGCCGAGCATGAACCGGACAGCCTGATCGCGGAGCAGCTCGCGTACTGGAAACAGGCGCTGGCCGGCCTGCCCGAGCTGACCACGCTGCCGTTGGACCGTCCGCGTCCCGCGCTGGCCAACCATCGTGGCGACACGCTGCACTTCGAAATCGATGCGCAGCTTTATCGGCGCCTGCTCGCATTGGCCCGCGCCACCCGCACCACGCTGTTCATGCTGCTGCAGGCCGGGTTGGCCGTGCTGCTGTCGCGCATGGGCGCGGGGCATGACATCGCCGTCGGCAGCCCGATCGCCGGACGCACCGATGATGCGCTGCACGATCTGGTCGGCTTCTTCGCCAACACGCTGGTGCTGCGCACCGATACGTCGGGCGATCCCAGTTTCACGGCATTGGCGGCGCGCGTGCGCAAGACCAACCTGGCCGCCTATCGCCACCAGGACTTGCCGTTCGACCGCCTGGTCGAGGTGCTCTGCCCGGCGCGCTCGCTGGCGCACCAGCCGCTGTTCCAGGTGATGCTGGTCCTGCAGAACAACGATGAAGCAGGCTTCGACCTGCCCGGCCTGACGGCGACACCGCAGCCGGTCAACCAGCATGTCGCCAAGTTCGACCTGAGCATCAGCATCACCGAGCGGTGCGGCGCACACGCCAACGCACACGGCCTGACCGGCATCATCGAGTACGCGACCGACCTGTTCGACCGCGCCAGCGTGGCGACCTTGGCCCGGCGCCTGGTGCGCGTGTTGACGGCGGCGGTCGAAGCGCCCGAACGCCCCATCAGCCATATCGATTTCTTCGACGTCGCGGAACGCGCCCAGCTGCTGGAAGGCTGGAACCGCACCGCCAGCCCGTTCCCGGAGGGGCAGCCGGCGCACCGCCAGTTTGAAGAGCAAGTGCTGCGCACCCCTGATGCATGCGCGGTTGAAACCGCGCACGGGGAGCGCCTCAGCTACGCCGTCCTGAATGCGCGGGCCAACCGTCTGGCGCGCCAACTGCGCACGCGCGGCGTTGGCGCGGATGCGCTGGTGGGCCTGTGCGCGGAGCGGTCGGCCGACATGGTGGCCGGCGTACTGGCCATACTCAAGGCCGGCGGCGCTTACGTGCCGCTCGACCCGGCCTATCCGGCAGACCGTCTGGCCTACATGCTGGCCGACGCCCGTCCCGCGCTGCTGCTGACGGAGCGGACGCTGCTCGACCGCCTGCCAGCCGGCGATACGCCGGTGTTGTGCTTCGAAGACGCCGGCGGCCTGGCTGCCGCTGATGGCGAGGCCAATCTGCCCGATCACGCGCTGCCCGACAACCTGGCCTACGTGATCTACACCTCCGGCACGACCGGCCGACCGAAAGGGGCGGCGCTCGCCCATCGCGGCTTGCGCAACCTGATCCACGCGCAGTCGCTGGCTTTCGGCCTGGCGCCCGGCCAGCGCGTGTTGCAGTTCGCGTCCTTCAATTTTGATGCATCGATCTGGGAAATCGTCATGGCGCTGTCGTGCGGCGCCACGCTGTGCCTGGCCGAGCGCGACGCGCTGATGCCCGGCGAGGATTTGCAGAAAACCTTGCAGGACCGCGCCATCGGCGTGGCGACGCTCGGGCCGGTCGCGCTGAACTTGCTGGAACCCGAAGGCCTGCCGCAGCTGCACACCGTGATCGCGGCCGGCGAAGCCTGCCCGCAGGCGCTGGCGAACCGTTGGGCGACGACGGGCCGCCGCCTGTTCAATGGCTACGGCCCGACCGAGGCGACAGTCTGCGCCACGCTTTATCAGTGCGCAACGGGGCAGGGCAGCGCGCCGCCGATAGGCCGGCCTCTGCCCAACACGCAGGTCTACATCCTGGACGCAGACCTGAATCCGCAGCCGGCAGGCGTGGCCGGCGAACTGCATATCGGCGGCATGGGCCTGGCGCGTGGCTACCTGAATCGCCCGGACCTTAGCGCGGACAAGTTTATTCCCGATCCCTTCGGACCGGTGCCCGGTGCACGCCTGTACAAGAGCGGCGACCTGGCGCGCTACCTTGCCGACGGCAATATCGAATACCTGGGCCGGATCGACCAGCAGGTCAAGCTACGCGGCATGCGTGTCGAGCTAGGCGAAATCGAGGCGGCGCTGGCGGCGCAGCCAGGTGTGCGCGACGCGCTCGCGATCGCACGCGAAGATCGCCTGTATGCCTACGTGGTCGCCGATGCGGCCGGCGAATCAGGCACGCAGCCGGCCGTGCTATCCACCGTGCTGCGTTCAGCGCTGGCGGCCATGCTGCCCGCCCACATGGTGCCGGCGCAGATCGTCGTCATGGACGGCCTGCCGCTCACGCCCAACGGCAAGGTAGACCGGGCGGCGCTGCCTGTCCCTGGCGTTGTTGCGGCGGAGTTCATCGCACCGCAAGGCGCGGACGAGCTGGCCGTTGCCGCGATCTGGAGCGAAGTGCTCAAGTGCGAGCGGATAGGCGCGCACGATAATTTCTTCGCCCTGGGCGGTCATTCGCTGTTGGCCACGCGGGCCGTATCGAAGTTGCGGGCCGCGTTCGGCCTTGCCTTGCCGTTGCGCGCCATCTTCGAAGCGCCTACCGTCGCCGCGCTGGCGCTGCGCCTGCGCGAGGCCGGCAACGACAAGGCCGGCCATGCCGGCGGCAGCGATATCATCGCACCGGCCAGCCGGCACGGCGCGCTGCTGCCATCGTTCGCCCAGCAACGGCTGTGGTTCTTCGACCGCATGGCGCCCGGCGGCGCGCTGTACAACATGCCCTTGGCGCTGCGCCTGGCCGGGGCGTTGAGCGTTGAGGCCATGGCGCGCGCGCTCGAAACCATTGTGGAACGCCACGAAGCCTTGCGTACCACCTTCGCATCGGACGACGGCGCACCGTTGACCGTGTTCCGCGCTCCCGGGCCGCTGGCGCTGCCCGTGACGGACTTGACCACGTTGGATAGCGGCGGACGCCAGGCCGAGGCAGAGCGCCTGATGTTGGCCGAAGCGCGTGCGCCGTTCGATCTGGCCGCCGGCCCCTTGCTGCGCGCCGGAGTGCTGCGGCTCGCCCCGCAGGAGCACGTGCTGCTCGTCACGGTGCACCACATCGTCTCGGATGGCTGGTCCATCGGTGTGCTGATGCAGGAGATGGTGGAGCTCTATGCCGCGTTCATCGCCGGCCGGCCCCCAGTGCTTGCTCCGCTGCCCATCCAGTACGCCGACTACGCGCAGTGGCAGCGCCAGTGGCTGGCGGGAGAAGCCCGGCAGCGCCAGATCGACTACTGGACCGCCCGGCTGGCCGGTGCGCCCACCTTGCTGTCGCTGCCGAGCGACCGGCCGCGCCCCGCCGTGCAAACCTATGCCGGCGCACTGCTGCCGTTCATGGTGGACGGCCCGGCCACGCAAGCCCTGCACGCATTGGGACAACGCCACCAGGCGACGCTGTTCATGACGCTGGCGGCGGCGTTCAGTGTGCTGCTGGCACGCCACTCGGGCCAGGACGACATCTGCATCGGCACGCCGATCGCCAACCGCCAGCGCGGCGAGGTGGAGGGCATGATCGGCTTTTTCGTCAACACGCTGGTGCTGCGCGCGCAGGTGGACGAAAACGCCAGCTTTACGCGCCTGCTTGAGCAGATGCGCGACCTGTCGCTGGACGCCTACGCGCACCAGGACATGCCGTTCGAGCAGCTGGTGGAGGCGCTCAAGCCCGTGAGGGACGTCAGTCATACGCCGCTGTTCCAGGCCATGCTCGTGCTTCAGAATACGCCGCCGGCGAATCCGGCGCTGCCCGGCCTGGCGATGGAAATGCTCACGATTCCGAGCAACGTCGCCAAGTTCGACCTGACGCTCAACGTCATCGAGATCGACGGGCGCTTGCAGGCTTCCTTCGAATACAACACCGACCTGTTCGACGCCGGCACCATCGCCCGCCTAGCAGGCCATTTCGCCAGCCTTCTGGCGGCTGCCGCCGCCGCTCCGGACACACCTGTCGGTGCGCTGCCCATGCTGACCGCATCCGAGACAAAGCAGCTGCTGGTCGACTGGAACCACACAGCGCAGCTGGCGCCGACGCAGGCCACCACCATCCACGCCTGCTTCGAAGCGCGCGCGGCCGAGGCCCCCGACCAGGTCGCGGTGGTGGTCGGCGATGTCTCGTTGAGCTACGGCGAACTCGATGCGCGCGCCGAACGACTGGCGCGGCATCTGCGGGCGCTGGGCGTCGGCGCGGATGTACTGGTGGCGATTTGCGCCGAGCGTTCGGCCGGGATGGTGGTCGCCTTGCTGGCCGTACTCAAGGCCGGCGGCGCCTATGTGCCGCTGGACCCCAACTATCCGGCGGAACGCCTGGCCTACATGCTGGCCGACGCGCAACCGGCTTTGCTGCTGACCCAGAGCGCGCTACTGGACAGATTGCCGGTCTCGCTCCACGGCGCGATGCCCCATTGCTGCATCGACGACGAAGCCAGCTGGCCGCAGTCGGTCCACACCGGCCTTGCCCACCGCCCCGCAGGCGCCGGCAACCTGGCCTACATCATCTACACCTCGGGATCGAGCGGCCGGCCCAAGGGCGTACAGGTCGCGCACCGCAGCCTGATCGACTCGACCCTCGCGCGGCTCGACTACTACGGCGCGCTGGGACGCTACCTGCTTATTTCGTCACTGTCCTTCGACAGTTCTGTGGCGGCGATCTTCGGCGTGCTGGCCTCCGGCGCGACGCTGGTGCTGCCGGACGACGACAGCGTGCGCGATCCGGCGCTGCTGGTGCGCTTGATCCGCACCGCGCGCGTCACCATGCTGCTATGCGTTCCTTCGCTGTGGGCCGAGCTGGCACGCGCCGACGGCGCGGACAGCTGGACGCTGGAGAAGGCCATCCTGGCCGGCGAAGCCTGTCCGCCCGAACTGCTGCGCGAAAGCCACCGGCGCTTCCCGGCGCTCAAGCTGTTCAACGAATACGGCCCGACCGAGGCTACCGTGTGGGCTTCGGTCTATCAGTCGGACGCGCAGGCAATCGCGCAGTCGGCCAGCGTGCCGATCGGCCGTCCTATCGCCGGCACGCGCATCTACATCCTCGACGCCTTCCTCAATCCCGTGCCGCTGGGCGTGGCCGGCGAACTGTATATCGGCGGCGCCGGACTGACGCGCGGCTATTTGCGGCAGGCCGCATTGAGCGCCGAAAAGTTCGTTCCCGATCCATTCGGCGCGCACGGCGAGCGCATGTACCGTACCGGCGACCTGGCGCGCTATCTCGCCGACGGCAATATCGATTATCTCGGACGGCTGGACGAGCAGCTCAAGCTGCGCGGCTTCCGCATCGAGCCGGGCGAAATCGAGGCCGCGCTGCTCGCCATGGCGCAGGTGCGCGATTGCGTGGTGCTGGCGCGCGCCGATGGTGACGGAGACCGCCGTCTGGTCGCCTACCTGGTGGCGCAGGATGATGCACTGGACGTCGGCGAGATACGCGCCGCGCTAGCGCGCACGCTGCCCGAATATATGCTGCCGGCCCATCTGGTGGCGCTGGACAAGTTGCCGCGCACGCCGAACGGCAAGGTGGACCGTAAGGCCTTGCCGGCTCCCGCGCTGCTGCGCAGCGACGCCGGCTTTGTCGCCGCCGGTACGCCAATCGAGCACGCGCTGGCGGCCATCTGGGCCGATGTGCTGGGACTGGACCGCGTGGGCATCCACGACAGCTTCTTTGAGCTGGGGGGCAATTCCTTGCTGGTGGTGCGCCTGCATGGCCGGGTGAAGGCCCAATTCGGCGACCGGCTGGCCGTGGTGGACCTGTTCCGCTACACCAGTGTGGCCAAACTGGCCCAGTTCCTCGGCGCGGCGCCGCAAACAGGCGTGGCCGAGATGGACGGCCAGGCGCGCGGTGAACAAAGGCGTCAGCGGAATACGGCGGCGCGCGCCCGTCAAGGCGCGCGGGCCGCTTAACAGTCCTGTGGCTCAGGCCACAGGATAGCGTTGAGCACCGCCAGCAGCGCGGCAGGTGCGTCGGCGGGCAGTGTCCGGCTGCGCCATGCGACATGGCGGTCCGGCCGCAGCAGCACGCAGCCGTATTCCGCCACACCGCGCTGGGCGGCCCAAGCGCCATCGACGTCGATGATTTCGCCATCCGCCGCGGCGATGGCATGGACGGCGATGTCGACGCCTAGCGCGTCGCGTACCGCTTCGACCGCGTCCCGCCACGGCTGGCCGGAGGCGCCGGTCAGCAACACAAAACGGCCTTGCCCGGCCAGGTCGAGCGTCGAGCAGCGCTGGCCGCCGCGCGACAGCCAGGCGTGGGGCAGGGACGCGCCAGGCTGGCTGCTGGCATGGTAGTAGAGCTGAGCGTCGCGGCCGGGATTTTCCAGCGTGGCGCCTGCGTCGACGTCGGGGCGCACGGCGGCGGAGGCATAACGCTGCCCCAGTTCGACGCCGTGACAATTGAACTGGTACTGCTGCAATTGCACGGCCTGCGCCAAAGCGGCGCGTCTGGCTTCGCTGTCTGGCGTGGTGGCGAGCAAAGGTTCAAGCGCGGCGGCCATCTGCTCCGGCGTCTGCCAGGGCGCAAGGCCCAGCGCCTCGCCAAGCGGCTGCATGTCGTACACCGACTGCATCGCGCGTTCGACGACGGCGCGCGCTACGGGCAGGCGTTCGTCGTTGTAGCTGGCCAGCAGGCCGGGGCCGGCCTTGCCGCGCAAGACCATCGCCAGCTTCCAGGCCAGGTTGTAGCTGTCCTGCACCGAGGTATTGGTTCCCAGCCCGTTGGTGGGAGGATGGCGGTGCGCGGCGTCGCCCGCCAGGAACACCCGGCCGGCCTGCATGCTGGTGGCGACGGCGCGCTTGATGGTCCATTTGCTGACCGCCTTGAGACGGATCGGCAGCTCCGGTACGCCGATGATCGCGCGTGCGCGGGCCAGCAGTGCCGGCTCTTCCAGGCTGGCCTCGGGCTGCCCTGGATCGTACGTGAACACCATCACCCATTCGGTCCATGGACGGACGCAGACGAATGTCGCGCTTTGCAGGCCCAGTACGGGATCCGGTTGGGACATCCAGTACAGCGCACCGGGACGCGAAGCGCAGTAGGCCGTCAGGTCGGCCTCCAGCCAGCAGCTCAACGCCGGCCCCAGCGCCATTTCGCCCTCCATCGCGATGCCCATGTTTGCGGCCACAAGGCTGTTGCCGCCGTCTGCGCCGATTGCATACTGGGCGCGGACGACGAAGTCCTCCCCGGTGACGCGGTCTCGCATTTGGGCGACGACCTGATCGTTGTGCTGGGTGATCTCAATCAGTTCGGTGTTGAATAGCACCTGCGCGCCTTTTGCACGCGCACCGGCCAGCAGCACAGGTTCCAGCAGGTGCTGCGGGATGTTGCACATCTCGCAGGGGCTGGCGGCCGCGTAGTCCGGCGCGCGCTCGGGGCCGGCGCCCCAGCTGTCCATCCGCGCCAGCTCCGGGCCGGCGAAGCTGGTCGCCCAGACGTTGTGGCGCATCTGCTCCTTCGGCATCGCCAGCGTCTTGACCTGCGCTTCCAGGCCCAGGTCGCGCAGCACCTCCATGGTGCGCTGGTTGGTGATGTGGGCGCGTGGCGAGTTGGCGGTGCCGGGGTGGCGGCTCACCGCCAGCGCCGCAACATCGTAGTGCGCCAGCAGGGCTGCCGCGGCCAGGCCGGCCGGTCCTGCGCCGACGATCAGGACGGGGATGGCTATCTCCCTCATGCTTGCGGCTCGCCGGCGGGTGGTTCGGCGCTCAAATCCGACAGCGTGGGCATCGAGGTCGCGAGCATGGCGATCAGCACGATAACGATCACCAGCGCACCGCTGGCCGCAAACAAGGTACCCGGCGCGACGCTGCGCAGCAGCGCCCCCGATACGGCGGTGGACAGCGGCGTAATCACCATCATCATGAACATGATCACGCTCATGACGCGCCCCAGCATCTGCGGTTGTACCCTTTGCTGGGTCCAGTTGTAGACGATGCTTTGCAAATAGCCGAACAAGGTGCCGCAGCCCAGCAGGATAGCAGCTCCCTGCCAGAGCGCGTTGATCTGGCCGAAGCCCATGAACAGCGCGCCGATGATGAAGTCGATCAGCAGCATGGTGCGGCCGACGTTACCCGCGCGGAAATCGGGACGCGCGCCGGAAACGATGGTGCCAAGGATGCTGCCGGCGCCGAACGCGCCCACCAGGATGCCGAAGGCGCTCGCGCCCTGCGTCAGTTGGCCTGCCAGCACCGGCATCGCCACCTGTATCGGCCCGCTCGCGCAGAATGCGATCGCCGAGCCGTACACGAAGCTGGTAGCCAGTTTGCCGTCACGGACCACGTAGCGCACGCCCTCGGCGATGGTCTGGATCATGCTGGCGCGCTGGGGCGGGCGGCCGCCGCTGCGCGCCTCCATCGCCAGCCGGGTCAGCGCCAGCACGGACAGCGCGAAGCTGGCGCCGTCGAACAGGAAGGCCAGCCCGATGCCGCGCGTCTGGCCGGCGCTGCCCGATGCGCCATCGCTGAACAGCGCGATCAACACGCCGGCCAGCGAGGGGCCGACGAACAGCGACAGCTGCATCACGCCCATCATGGCGCGGTTCGCCACGGGCAGGTCGGCCGCCGCCACCACTTGCGGCACGATGGCCGAGCCGGACGGGATGCTGAATGCGGTCGACACGCCGATGCCAAGTGCGAAGACATAGATCATCCACAGCTGCAGCATCCCGCTCAGCACCAGGCCGGCCAAACCGAATAACAGCAGCATGTTGGCGCCCTGGGCGATCAACAGCACGCGGCGGGCCGAGTGGCGGTCCACCAGCGCGCCGCCCAGCAGCACGAACAGTGCGCGCGGGATGCTCATGGTGGCCAGCACCACGCCCAGCGCCAGCGTGTCGCCGGACACCTGCAGCACCAGCCAGGGCAGCGCGATCAGCGAAAACTGGTCGCCCATTGCCGAGACGATGGCGCCGCCCAGCAGCCAACGGAAATTGCGGTCCTTCGCCAGCAGGGCGCGCAGGGAGGTCGATTGGGTCATTGCTTGCTCGTTTCGTTCAAGGTGGTGGATGGAGTGCCGACGGCCAGTTCGTCGATCAGCGTGCGCAGCATGGCCATGTGCAGGTTCATGAAGCCACGGAAGGTGTCTTCGGTGTGCTGGCTTTGGCTGAAGATCCAGTACAGGACCAACTGGCCGCGCATGGTAAACGCCTTGCAGAAGGGCTGGAAGCTGGCGTACATCGGGCCGTCGTTGGGGCCCGCTTCCTCGGCGCATGGCAGCAGGCCGCGGGTTTGCATTTCGGCGCGCGCGATGTCCGACATGTCCTGGTCGTAGATGCTCTTCTCGGGCGGGATAAAGTTGAATTCGAGCTGGTGCCTGCCGAATCCTTCCATCTCCCTGCGGACGGCCGGATCGTCGTGCATGTGGCGCAGCAGGCTGAAACTGGTCTCCCTGCCACGCAGCCGTTCGTGCTGTTCCTGCACCGCGCGCAGCGCTGCGAGGGCGCTGCCGCCGTTGGTGCCGATCTCGCCGATATCGAACAGGCAGTTGGTGTAGTTGCCCACCCAGCCGATGGTGCGCGACAGGTCCAGCGCGCGGTTGGCGTCGAACACCCGGCCGTGATTGGTCAGGTTGAGCACCAGCGCGGGCGAGCCGGACCAGGCCCGATAGGCCAGCACGATAGCGGTGATCAGTATGTCGTCGAGCCGTACGCCGGGCGCCTGTCGCGGCAGCTGGTAAAGCTGCGTCGTCTCGTCCTCGCTCAGCATGTCGGAGACCATGTAGGGACTGGCCGCGCCGGGATCGTGGAGCAGGCGTTCCGGTTGCGGTTCTGGCGGCAGCGGAAGGCAACGCTGCCACGGCAGCCCGCGCCAGTAGTCCAGCTGCGCCAGCACGTCGGGGTGTTGGGCGTAGTCGTTCAGGTAGAGGGCGACATCCTTGATGGAACTGGTCTTGCCGGGGAAGTCGGGCGCCAGGCCGTCCGCGATGCGCGCGCAGGCGGCATCCATATCCTGCATGAACAGCGATTGCGAATAGCCATCGATCACCAGGTGGTGGACGATGAACACGACGCGCGCATTGCGTTGCTCGCCAAGGTCGAAATACAGCACCCGGAACAGCACTTTTTCGATATCCAGGCTGCGTTGCAGCGCGCTGCTGTGCGCTTCGATTGCGTCGGCTACCTGCTCGTCCGGCAGTGCGCTCAGGTCGACGCTGTTCCACCAGGGCGCCATGTCCCCGGCATCCGGTATCAGCTGATACCAGACGCCGTCTTCCCGCACCCAACGGCTGCGCAGGCCGTCGTGGTGGCGCAGCAGCTGCGCTACCGCCTCCTGCATGACGGCCGGCGAATAGCGGCCGGCCACTTCGGCGATCATCGACGCGTTCCAGAAATTCAGGTCGAGCCGTTTGAAGAACCAGTGGTTATTCGGCAGCACGGGGAAGCGTCCTGTGACGATGGCATGGTCGTCGGCGGTTTCCGGTTCGCCCGGCAGTTGCAGCAGTTCGGCGATGGTCGGTGCGGTAAACAGCTGCTGGACGGTGAAACGCATGCCCAGCCTGGCGCGGCGCATCCGGTCCACCAGCGTGATCGACGACATCGAATGGCCGCCCATGTCGAAGAAGTTGTCGGTCACGCCGATGCGGCGCACGTCCAGCACCTCCTGCCAGATCGCGCACAGCTTACGCTCCATGTCGGTCGCTGGCGCCTGGTAGCGGTCGTCGGCCTGGGCCGACAGATCGGGAACCGGCAGGCGTTTGCGGTCGAGCTTTCCGTTTGGCGTCAGCGGCAGCGCATCCAGCACCACGAAGACCGCCGGCACCATGTAGACGGGCAGCCGCTCCTGCAGGAAGGCGCGGGCGCTCTGGCGCAGCGCTTCGGCGTCGCTCCCGCTGTCTTCGCCGATCAGGTAGGCCACCAGTCGTGCTTCGCCGGGGGTGTCGGTACGCGCCAGCACCACCGCGGCGCGCACCCCGGCGCAGGCGGTCAGCTGCGCCTCGATCTCGCCCAGTTCGATGCGGAAGCCGCGCACCTTTACCTGGAAGTCATTGCGGCCCAGGTATTCGAGATTGCCGTCGGCGTCGTGGCGTCCCAGGTCGCCCGTGCGATACAGGCGCGCATCGGCCGCGCCGGCAAACGGATCGGCGATGAAGCGTTCGGCCGTCAGCTCCGGGCGGCCGTGGTAGCCGCGCGTTACACCCGCACCGCCGATGTAGATTTCGCCGACACAGCCGAATGGCACGGGCTCCAGATGCCGGTCTAGCAGGTAGATCGTGGTGTTGGCGATCGGCTTGCCTATGTGTTTGGCGTAGCCTCCCGCACGTGGCATCGCCACCCAGCTTGAATAGACGGTGGTTTCGGTCGGTCCGTACAGGTTGCACACCAGTTCGACCTGGCTGTTGGCGAAGATGCGCTCGACCAAAGCGCCGCTGAGCGCTTCGCCGGCCAGGTTGACCACGCGGGCGCTGGCGGGAACGGCGCCCGCGTTGAGCAGCGCGTCCAGCGCGGACGGCACGGTGTTGATCAGGCCAACGTCGGCCGCAGGCGGCGTCCCTGCCTGGCCTTCGATCAGCGCCAGCGCGTTGCCGACGACGTGGGTGGCTGCGCCCGTGCTGAGCGGGACGAAGCACTCGTACACGGACAGGTCGAAGTTGAGCGATGTGGCGAACAGCGTGTCGGCCAGTTGGTCTGCGGTGAAGGCGTCGCGCGCCCAGCAGACAAAGTTGACCGCGTTGCGATGCTCGACCATCACGCCTTTCGGCATGCCGGTAGATCCCGATGTGTAGATCAGGTAGGCCAGGTGATGCGGCAGCAGGCCACCGGCAGCGCGCTGCGGGTTGGCGGCGGGTTGCCCGGCCCAGAGGGCTTGGTCGGCATCGAGATCGATCAGCGGCAGCGCCGTGGTCAGCGCCTTGCTCAGCGTGGAGCGCGCCGCGCCCAGGGTCAGTACGGCCAGTGGCGCGCTGTCCTCAAGCATGTACGCCAGCCGGTCGGCGGGATAGGCCGGATCCATAGGCACATAGCCCGCGCCGGCCTTGAGGGCCGCCAGTATGCCAACCACCATGCCGACGCCGCGCTCGGCGCAGATGGCGATACGGCTGTCCGGCACCACGCCTAGTCCGCGCAGGTGGTGCGCCAGCTGGTTGGCGCGCGCGTTGAGCTCACCGTAGCTGAGGCGGTGCTGGCCGTGCGCCACAGCCAGGGCGGCGGGCGTGCGCTCCACCTGCTGCTCGAACAGCTCGTGCAGGCATAGCTCGACGGGATAGTCGATAGGAGCCGGGTTTGAGCGACGCAGCTGCTGCGCGCGTTCGGCCGCATCGAGCAGCGGCAGGCGGTGCACCGGGGTGCTGTCACCGGCGGCCATGGCCGCCAGCAGCGTGCGCCAATGGCCCGCATGGCGCGCAACGGTGGATTCATCGAACAGGGCTGCGGCGTAGCCGATGGCGCCGCTGATGCCGCCGTCGGCCTCGCGCAGCGACAGCGACAGATCGAACTTGGCCGCGCCGTCGGCGCCGCCGGGCAGCGCGGAGACACTCAGGCCGGGTAGCGCAAGCTCTCCTTCCGGCGTGTTCTGCCAGGTGAACATGACCTGGAACAGCGGTGAGTGCGCCATGCTGCGTGGCGGCTGAAGGATGTCGACGATCTGTTCGAACGGCAGATCCTGGTGCCGTTGCGCGGACAGCACCTGTGCGCGGGTTTGCGCGAGCAGTTGCGCCACGTTGGGTTCGGCCGACAGGTCGATACGCAAGGGCAGCGTGTTGACGAACATGCCGATCAAGGTTTCCAGTTCCAACCGCTGCCGGCCTGCCGTGGGGCTGCCGATTACCACGTCGTCCTGGCCGGACAGGCGCGCCATTAGGACCGCCCAGCCGGCCAGCAGCGTCATGTACAGCGTTACGCCATGGCGCGCGCTAAGCGCCTTCAGTGCGTCCGTCAGCGCGGCGTCGAGCGCGATATCGTGCTTGCCGCCGACATGGCTTTGCCGCAGCGGGCGCACCCGGTCGCTCGGCAGTTCCAGCAGGGCGGGTGCGCCGGCGAGGTTGTCGCGCCAGTAGGCGGCGTGCTCCTCCCGGCCCGCGCCGGCCAGTCCGGCGCGCTGCCAAGCGGCGAAATCGGCGTACTGGAGCGGCAGCGGCGCCAGCACGCCATCCTCGCCCCGCTGGAACGCGGCGTACAAGGTGCTCAGTTCACGCACCAGCACCCCGAGCGACCAGCCGTCGGAGACGATGTGATGCATCGTGAGCAGCAGCACGTGGCGCTGCTCGCCGACGCGTATCAGGCGTGCCCGCACCAGCGGGCCTTGCGCCAGGTCGAAGGGCAGGCCGGCCTCCAGCTCGCACAGCGCTTGCAAGGCCTGTTGCGGATCGGCCGCGTCGCGCACGTCATGCCGCGCCAGCCGCATGGCTTCGGGCTGGCCGACCAGCTGGATCACGTTGCCGCCCTGCTGGGCGAAGGTGGTGCGCAGCGATTCGTGGCGTTCGACGATGCGGTCAAGGGCCCGCGTGAGCGCCGCCAGGTCCAGCGCGCCGTCAAGCTGCAGGCCGGACGCCATGTGGTAGGCGGCGCTGCCGCCATCGAGTTGGGCGAGGAACCATAGTCGTTGCTGCGCGAACGATGCGGCCAGCGGCGCAAGGCGGTCGGCTGGTGGAATGGGCGCCGGTGCGGCGTCGCCGGCGGTTTGCAGCAGCCGCGCGAAATCGGCCAGGACCGGATGGGCGAACAGGTCGGCAAGCGCAATGTCTGCATGCTGCGCCTGGCGTAGCCGTGAAAGCAGCTGCACTGCCAGCAGGGAGTGGCCGCCGAGCGTGAAGAAGTTGTCGTTGACGCCGACGCGCCGCACGCCAAGCAGGTCTTGCCAGATCGCGCACAGTGCGATTTCGCTGGCGGTGGTGGGTGCCTGGTAGTCGTCAACGGCTTCGCCGGCGGCGACCAATTTCGCGAATGCCTGCTTGTCGACCTTCAGGCCGGCGGTCAGCGCTATCGCATCGGTGAAGACGATGGCGGCGGGCACCATGTAGTCGGGCAGCGATTTGGAGAGGAAGGACTTGAGTTCCTGTGCGCCGGGCAGTGGCCGCGCATGGCGGGCCAATGCCGTCAACAGGCCCCTCACGGCCTCCTTGTCTGCTTCCTTGTCGGCGTGCACCGGCAGCGCGCTGGCGTCGACCAGCAGGCAGCGCTGCGGGGCGCCGTCCGCGCCGGCCGCCGATCGATACAGGCGCTCGGCGGCGGCGATGTCGGGAATCGCGCCGGCGACGGCGTCGGCCGGCAGTGGGTGCGAGACCCAGATGCACGGGTCGTGGTAGACGGCGCGGTCGTTGTCGATGTCGACGCTGATCGGCGCCAAGGTGTCGGGCAGGTAGTGGTCGCCGGAATGGCTGAAGCGCGTGCCGCTCCATTGCTCCCATTGCGCCAGCGTGCCTTCGACCAGCTGCGAGCGCGGTTCCGCGCCGATCACCGTGCCGCCGGCATCGCAGTGCAGGCGCAGCCAGCCGTCGAGCAGCGCGCCATCCTCGCGCGCCAGGCCGCAGTACTCGTCGATCGGCGTGTCCTGGTGCGCGGTCTTGGCGATCGGGCGCAGGGCGACGATCAGGTGTTCGAGCCCCAGGGTGACGGCGACCGCCTTGAAGGCGTCGATGATCAAGCCAGCCAGTTTGCGGCTGCGGTGGCGCGGATCGATGATGCCGGCCAGGATCACCAGCGTGTTGGGCGACACGTGGCGCGCCTGTTCGTCGAGCGCCCGCACGATGGCGCCATCCCAGCCTTGCGGCAGGTTGGCCGGCGTGCCGTCCCATGCGATGAGCGCTGCATTGCCTACCCCGGTCAGGTCGGCCATGCCTTCCTTGATGGTGATCTGCGCTTGCGGGAAACTGTCGTACAGGCGGTTCCAGTGCTGCTTGAGAACCGGCGATCCGTCGAAATAGCGCGGCCAGGATCCGCTGTGCAGGGCGTCGAAATCGGCCCTGAAGTAAGGTTGGGCGGACAGCGGCGCGACCGTGTGGAGGATCCCGGCGGCATCGGCAATCCGCAGCTCCCTGGACAAGGCCAGCAGTGCCACACGCTCTCCATCCAGTGTCACCAGCCTTGCCGCCGACAGCTCCGGCGGCAAGGCCGTGGGCGTCTCGATTCCGAACTCCGCGCCGGCTTTGAGATACGGTGGCCAGAAACTGGTGGCGCGCACGACGCAGGCGGCCAGCAGCGTATTGCCGTTCTGGCGCACGGCGCTGACAGCGGCGTCGCGTACGCCGGGGTGGCCGCGCAGCGCGGCTTCAATCTCGCCGGGTTCGATGCGGTAGCCGCGCAGTTTGAGCTGTTCGTCCACGCGGCCCAGGCAAATCAGCTTGCCGTCGGCGTCGTGGCGTCCCAGGTCGCCGCTGCGGTACATGCGGGCGCCGGGTTCGGCGTTGAACGGATCGGGGATGAAGCGCTCGGCGGTCAGGCCTGGGCGGTTCAGGTAGCCGCGCGCCAGGCCATGGCCGGCGATGTGGATCTCGCCGGGTGCACCAGGCGGCACCGGATTGAGGTCGGCGTCGAGCAGGTAGATGCGGGTGTTTGCTTCCGGTGTGCCGATCGACGGTTGCGCCGGCCCGTCGCGCAGCGGGCAGATGGCCACGTCGATGGTGGTTTCGGTCGGGCCGTAGGCGTTGAAGAAGCGCGTCTTGCCGGCGCTCTGGAGGCGCGTCCACAGGGCGGCGTCGATGGCGTCGCCGCCGAACAGCACAATGCCGGGCAGTTGAGCGTTGGCGTCGTGGTCGAGCAGCAGCTTGAGTTGGGCCGGGCTGGAATCGAAGGCGTCGAGGCGATGGGTGGTGATAAACGCCAGCAGCGCGGCAGGGGAAAGGCGCACTTCGTCGGGGACGATAAACAGGGTGTGGCCATCCAGGAGCAGGATCAGCTCCGACACGGAGGCGTCGAATACATAGGACGCGTTGAAGCTGGCGCGCAAGGCACCGGCGCGCAGCGGCCGGTAGATGTGATGGAGGTGCGATGCAGCCAGGTTGACCACTCCCTTGTGCACGGTCAGCACGCCCTTGGGCTGGCCGGTCGAGCCGGAGGTGTAGATCACGTAGGCCAGGTTGGCGCCCCGTGTGGCATGGACCGGATTGTGATCGCCGCACTGGCCAGGCGGCGTGTCGAGATCGACCAGCGGGCCGGCGAAGGGCGGCAGCGCGTCGGCCAGGTGGCGCTGGCAGAGCAGCGCGACGGGCGCCGCGTCGGCCAGCACGTAGGCGATGCGGTCTGCCGGCCAGGCCGGATCGAGCGGAACGTAGGCCCCACCCGCTTTGAGTACGGCGATCATGCCGACGACCATGTCGAGCGAGCGGTCGGCACACAGCGCGACCCGCGCATCGGCCACCACGCCCAGTTCGCGCAGGTGGTGCGCGAACTGGTTGGCGCGCGCGTTCAGCTGCGCAAAGCTGAGTGACGCCTCCTTGAATACCAGCGCGATGGCGTCCGGCGTGCGCGCCACCTGTTCTTCGAACAATTGGTGCACCGTGGTCCAGCCGGGATAGTCGGCGGATGTGTCGTTCCATCTCGACAGCGCGTACTGGCGCTCCCGCGGTGGCAAGACCTCGATGGTGGACAAGGCGGTATCGGGGGCCTGCTCCAGGGCGGCGACCAGGTTTTCCAGCGCCGTTTGCATGTAGTCGCAGACCCGCTCTGCGCCGACTTCCTCCGCTACCTGGGCAACCAGCCCAAACCCCGTGCCCAGGTCATCGACGGAGAAGTCAAAAGGATAGCTGGTGCGCTCGACCGCATCGAGCACCTGGACGCCATGCGCCCAGCGCGATGGATCTTGTTCGGCGCCCGCGCCGGCGGCCGGCGCGCCGCTGTGACGGTAGTTGAATACCGACGAAAACAGCGGCGACGGCGCCGCCACGCCGCTGCAGCGCTGGGCCAGGGCCAGCGAGGCGTTTTCATGGCGTATCAACCGGGTCAGCAGCGCATGGGTGGCGCGCACGCCGGCCTGCGCGCCTTGCCGGCCAACGCGGATGCGCAACGGCAGGGTGTTGATGAACATGCCGAACACGCCGGCGATGCCGCTGCCACCCTGCATGCGGCCGAACATGACGGTGCCGAACACCACGTCGTCGCGTCCCGACGCCTTGGCCAGCACTTGCGCCCAAGCCAGGTGCATGATGCTGGCGGCGCTGGCGCCGAGCCGGCGGGCCTGCTGGCGTATGCGCAGTGCCAGTTCCGGGTCGAGCTGACGTCGCGCCTCGGCGATGCGGGCGCCGTCGCCCAATACGTCGGTCAGGCCGAATGGCGCGGTCATTTCGTCGACATCGCCCAGCATGTCGCTGAAGAAGGCTTCGTGCTGTGCCTGCGGCACGCCCAACCTGGCTACGGCGACGAAGTCGCGGAACGGCAAAGGCACGGGCAGTGGCGCCAGGCGGTCATCCATCAGCACCTGGATCTCGCCGACCATCAAGGCCAGTGTCGTATGGTCGCTCACCAGGTGGTGCGACCACAGTTGCAGCAGCCAGCGCGCGTTGGGCGCGTCCTCCGCGATGAAACCGCGCAGCAATGGCGCCGCGCTGACGTCGATGCGGAAGCGATGTGGATCGTTGCGCAGCTGGAGTTGTTCGCCGACGTCGCCGGCCTCTGTGTCAAACGCCAGTTCGTCAATCACGAGCGGAGCATGGCGCAACACCACCTGTACCGGCTCCGGCAAGCCTTCCCAGAGCACCCCGGTGCGCAGGATGTCGTGCCGGTCGATGACTTGCTGAAGCGCGCCGAGGAAGGCGTCCAGCCGCGCGCGGCTGTCGAATCCGATCAGCATTGGGCGCAGGTAGGCGTCGCCGTTTGCGTTCATCAAGTGGTGGAACAGGATGCCTTCCTGCAGCGGCGCAAGCGGATAGATGTCGGCGATGTTGGCGGCGCCGCCGGCGACCGTCTGGACGATACGCACGATCTGCTCGGGATTCAGCTGCACCAGGCTTAGCATGTCGGGCGTCAGCGCGGTGCAGCCGGCCGGAATCCGGTTGGGCGGCACCGCCACGTCGCCGCCCGTGCCGCCGTCGATCAGGGCCGCCAGGCCGGCGACGGTCGGCGCGCCGAACAGGCTGCGCACATCGGTCGCCATGCCGGCCAGGCGCATGCTCTCGACCAGGCCGATCGCCAGCAAGGAGTGGCCGCCCAGCTCGAAGAAATTGTCGTCGCGGCCCACCTGCGGGCAGTTCAGCAGCGCGGCCCAGATCTCGGCCATCGCCCGCTCGGTGCCGCCCTGCGGCTCCGCGTAGAGCCGTTTCGGATAGGCGTCGGCGTCCGGAGCAGGCAACGCGGCCCGGTCGGCTTTTCCGTTGGCGCTCAGCGGCAGCGCCGCCAGCATCACGAAGGCGCCCGGCACCATGTAGTGGGCCAGTTCGCGGGCCAGCGCGGCGCGCAGCTCGGCCACGTCCAGCGTCATGCCTTCCTGAGGGACGACGTAGGCCACCAGACGCTGGTCGCCCGGCGCATCTTCGCGCACCAGCGCGGCCGCCGCGCGCACGCCGGTGCAAGCGCACAGCTGCGCTTCGATCTCGCCAAGCTCCATGCGGAAGCCGCGCAGCTTGACCTGGAAATCGTTGCGGCCCAGGTAGGCGATGGTGCCGTCCGGCAGATGGCGCGCCAGGTCGCCGCTCTTGTACATGCGCGCGCCGGGCGTGGTCGCGTGCGGATCGGGGATGAATTTCTCCGCGGTCTGGCCGGGACGATTCAGGTAGCCGCGCGCCAGGCCGTCGCCGGCGATATGCAGCTCTCCCGCAGCGCCCACGGGCACCGGCTCCAGCTGTTCATCCAGCAGATAGACCTGCACATTGTCGAGCGGACGCCCCAGCACGGGCAGCGGGCCGGCTGCCCGGATGTCGCAGATCGTGGTGTCGACAGTGGCCTCGGTCGGACCATAGACATTGAAGAAGCGGCTGTTGCCGCGCGCCTGTAGCTCGGCCCACAACTGCGCGCCTATCGCCTCGCCGCCTATCAGCACGTGGCTGGGCAGCGCGGCGCAGGAAGGCAGCAGCACTGCCAGTTGCGACGGCGTGCAGTCGAAGCTGTCGATACGCGCCTCGTCGAGAAAGCGGGATAGCCGGGCGACATCGCTGCGCACGTCGCCGGGTACCGGGTGGATGGTTGCGCCATACAGCATCAGCAACCATTGCTTGACCGAGGCGTCGAACGAGAGCGAGGCGTTGACCGCCACGCGCATCCCGGACAGGTCGGCCATGTCGGCATAGATCTGGCGCACCAGCGCGGCCGCCAGGTTGAGCGCGGAACGATGCGCGATGCCGATGCCTTTGGGTTTTCCGGTGGAGCCGGACGTGTAGATCACATAGGCGAGGTTGTCGGGCGTGCTCAGGTTGACGGGATTGGCGTCGGCGTGATTGGCCAGCAGCGCCTCGTCTTGGTCGAGCAGGAATATGCTCGCCGCATGCGCCGGCAGGATGTTAAGCAGATGGGATTCGGTCAGCACGATCGGAGGACGGGCATCGGCCAGCATATGCGCCAGCCGTTCGGCAGGATACGCCGGGTCCAGCGGCAGGTAGGCGCCGCCCGCCTTGAGGATGGCCAGCAGGCCGATGATCTGGTCGATGCCGCGTTCCGCGCACAGGGCCACCCGCACATCCGGGCCGACGCCGTTGTCGCGCAGGTAGTTGGCCAGCCGGTTGGCGCGGCTATTCAATTCGGCGAAGCTCAGTTGCCGCTCGCCGAACACCAGGGCCGGCAGCCCCGGCGTACGCGCCGCCTGGGCTTCGAAACGCTGGTGCACGGTGCTGCCGCTGCTTCGTGGCGTGGCGGTGGCGTTCCAGTCGACCAGCATGCGCCGGCGCTCGGCGTCGTCCAGCATGGCCAGCGAGTCGATGGCGGCGTCCGGATTGGCGGCGATGGCGTCGAGCAGCCGTGTGAAATGCCTTGCCATGCGCCGCATCGTCGAGCGGTCGAACAGGTCGGTGCGGTACTCGATTGCGCATGACAGTCCGGTGGGCTGTTCGGTGATCGACAGGCGCAAGTCGAACTTGGCGCCGGCGCCTTGCGCATGCATGGCCCGCATCGTCAGACCGGCAAGTTCCCACTCGCCCATCGGCGCATTTTGCAGCACCAGCATGACCTGGAACAGCGGTGAATGGCTGGTGCTGCGCTCCACCTTGAGCCGCTCGACCAGTTGCTCGAACGGGACGTCCTGATGTTCGTACGCGCCAAGCGTAGCGGCGCGCACCCGCGCCAGCAGCGCGCGAAAGCCCGGATTGCCTTCAAGGTCGGTGCGCAGCACCAGCGTATTGATGAAAAAGCCGATCAGCGCTTCGATGTCGGCGCGGTTGCGGTTGGCGATCGGCGTGCCGATGCAGATATCGCGCTGTCCGGTGTAGCGGCCAAGCAGGATGTTGAATGCGGCCGCCAGGGTCATGAACAGTGTCGCCTGTTCTGCCTTGGCCAGCGCCTGCAGCGCGGCGCTGGTGGCGGCGCCGATGGTGAAATCGATGCTGGCGCCGGCATTGCCTTGCACAGCGGGACGGGGCCGGTCGGTCGGCAGTTGCAGCAGGCGCGAAGCACCGGCCAGTTGAGCCTCCCAATAGGCGAGCTGGCGCTCCTGCAGCGCACCGTCCAGCCACTGGCGCTGCCACAGCGCGTAGTCGGCGTACTGGATCGGCAATTCGGGCAGCGGCGATGGGCGCCGCGCGGAGTATGCCTGGTAGAGCGCCGCCATTTCCTTGAGCAGGACACCCATCGACCAGCCGTCCGAGACAATGTGGTGCAAGGTGAATAGCAGCAGGTGTTCGGCGGCGTCGAGCCGGATCAGGCCAACCCGGATCAGCGGGCCGCTGGCCAGGTCGAATGGCGTTTCCGCCTCGCGTTGCGCGAGCAAGCGGGCGCGCTCGGTGCGTTCGGCGGACGGCAGGTGCGCCAGGTCGGTCACGGCGATGTCCAGCGCAAGCTGTTCGGCGATGTGCTGGACGGGCGCGCCGTCGACCAGCGGGAAACTGGTGCGCAAGGCCTCGTGGCGGCGCACGATCTCGTCGAAGGTCTGGCGCAGCGCGGCCAGGTCGAGTGTTCCGCTCAGGTTGAAAGCGCCGGCGATGTTATAGGTTGCGGCGTTTGGCGTAAACCGGTCCAGGAACCACAGGCGCTGCTGCGCGAACGACAGCGGCAGCGGCTGGTCGCGCCGGGCGCGCGGTATCGGCGTCGCCTGCGCTTCGCCGCCGAATGCCGCATCCAGGAAGGCCAGGATGGCGTCTTTATATTCGCGTATCGTGGCCTGGGCGGCGGCACTGAGAGTCCCTTTGGCGCTATGGCTGCGCAGCTTGCCGTTGGCAACCGAGAAGCGCACTCCCTGATTGCCCATCTCCAGCAGGAAGGATGGAATGTCCAGGGTTCCGTTTACGTTGTTCATGTAGCGCCTTTCAGTATTCGATATCGTCGACGTCGAGCGCGGCGCCGGCATCGGCGTTGGCGTCGTCGGCCATTGGTGCGAGCAGCGTGCGCATGGCGCGCATCTCGTCGTAGCGCTGGGCGAGTGCGCCTACGGTCGGCGCCTCAAAGACGCAGCGCAGCGGCAGCGTCACGCCCAGCGCTTCCCGGGCGCGCGCCATCATCTGCGTGGCCAGCAGCGAGTGGCCGCCGAGCACGAAGAAATTGTCGTCGCAGCCGATCCGCTCCAGTTGCAGCACGGCGGCCCAGATCGCGGCCAGCGCGTGCTCGGTGGCCGTGGCCGGCGCGCGGAAGGCCTGGCGCTGTTCCGCAGCTTGCGGCAAGGGCAGGGCCGCGCGGTCGATCTTTCCGTTCGGCGTCAGTGGGAAGGCGTCGAGCATGATCAACTGGGTGGGCAGCATGTGCTCGGGCAGGGTGCGCGCCAGGGCTGCGCGCAGCGACAGTGCATCGCCTACATCGCCTGCCTCGCCGGTGATGTAGGCCAGCAGCTGATGGCCGCCGTTGCCGGCCCGGGCCAGCACCAGCGCCTCGCGCACTCCCGCCTGGGCCAGCAGCGCTGTTTCGATTTCACCCGGCTCGATGCGGAAGCCGCGTATTTTCACTTGCTGGTCGGCCCGGCCGAGATAGTCGATATTGCCGTCGTCCCGGAAGCGTGCCAGATCGCCGCTGCGGTACAGCCTTCCGCCGGGCCGTGCGCCGAAAGGATCGGGGATGAAGCTGCCTGCGCTCAGGTCGGGACGGTTCAGATAGCCGCGTGCCAGCCCGTCGCCGCCGATATACAATTGTCCGGCGACGCCGACCGGTACGGGAGCGAGCGCCTCGTCGAGGATGTACAGGCGGGTATTGAACAAGGGCTTGCCGATAGGCGGGGCCAGCGTGGCCTGGTCGTCGCACAGGTGCAGCGATGCGCATACCGTCGTTTCGGTCGGACCGTAGCCGTTGAAGAAGCGCCGTCCCGGCGTCCACTGTGCGGCCAGTGCGCCGGAGCAGGCCTCGCCAGCGCTGATGATGGTGCGCAGCAGCGGCAGGCGCTGCGGATCCAGCAATTGCAGCGCGACAGGCGGCAGCGTCGCCACCTCGATGCGCAGCTGCTGCAAGGTCTGCTCCAGCGCCGTCCCTGGCATCAGCTCTTCGCGGCCGGCCATGCACAGCGTGGCGCCGCAGGACAGTGCCATGAAGATCTCCCAGGTCGATGCGTCGAAATTGAACGAGGCGAATTGCAGCACGCGGCTGCCGGGCGCGATGCCGAACGCGTGGGCCTGGGCGTGCACCAGGTTGCGCAGGCCGCCATGCGCCAGCATCACGCCCTTGGGCTGGCCGCTGGAACCGGAGGTGTAGATCACGTAGGCGAGGTTGGCGGGATCGCCATGCCAGGCGGGGTTGCGGTCCGGGTAGCCGGCCAGTTCGCCGGACAGCTGGTCGAGATGCAGCAGCGGCGCGTCGAACGGCGGCAGGATGCCGGCCAGCGCCGTGGTGGTGAGCAGCACGGCTGGACGGGCGTCGGCCACCATGTAGACCAGGCGGTCGGCCGGATACGCCGGGTCGAGCGGCAGGTAGGCGCCACCCGCCTTCAGGATGGCCAGGATGGCGACGATCATCGCATTACCGCGTTCCGCGCACAGGCCGACCAGCACGTCCGGACCCACCCCCTGTTCGCGCAGACGGTGGGCCAGCCGGTTGGCCTGTGCGTTCAATTGGCAGTAGCTCAGTTGCGCGCCTTCGAATTCCAGCGCTGTCAGGCCGGGGCTTTGCAGCGCACGTTCCTCTACCAGTTGATGCACCGCCTGGTGCGCCGGATAGATGCTGGCGGTGGCGTTCCAGGTGTGCAGCATCCTGGTGGTCTCGGCCTCGTCGAGCATCGCCAGCTCGTCGATGCGGCAGTCTGGTCGCTGCGCCACCGATGCCAGCAAGCGGCTGAAATGGCGGGCGATGCGCTCGATGGTGGCGGGCTCGAATAGCGCGCTGTTGTATTCGAAAGTACCGGTCAGCGCGCCGTCCTGTTCGAGCACGCTGAGCGTCAGATCGAACTGCGCATGCACCGCACCGATGGCCATCGGTTCGATCTGCAGGCCGGGCAGCGCAAGCGCATGCATAGGCGTATTTTGCAGCACCAGCATGGCCTGGAACAACGGCGTATGACTGGTGTCGCGCTGCGGCTTGAGCGCGTCGACAAGCTGGTCGAAGGGCAGGTCCTGGTGGGCATAGGCCGCCAACGCCGTGGCGCTGACCTGGGCCAGCAACTGCTGGAAGCTTTGCGTGGCGTCGACCCTGGTGCGCAGGACCAGCGTGTTGACGAAGAATCCGATCAGCGGTTCGATTTCGGCCCGGTTACGGCTGGCGATCGGCGTGCCGATGCAGATGTCCTGCTGTCCGCAATAGCGCGCCAGCAGCACGTTGTACGCGGCCGCCAGCGTCATGAACAGCGTAGCCTGGGAGGATTTTCCCACCGCGTGCAGATGTGCGGTGAGTGCCTGCGGCAGCGTCCACGACACGGTCGCGCCGTGGTGCGTCTGCTGGGCAGGGCGGGGACGGTCGGTCGGCAGGTTGAGCAGCGTTGGGCAGTCCTCCAGTTGCTCGCGCCAGTAGGCGAGCTGCGTTTGCAGCACGCCGCCGGCCAGCCAGCGTCGCTGCCAGTGGCTGAAATCGGCATACTGGATGGGCAGCGGTGGCAGCTCCGCGGGCGTTTCCGCCAGTTCGGCTGCGTACAGGGCCGCGCATTCGCGCATCAGGATCGCCATCGACCAGCCGTCGGAGATGATGTGGTGCAGTGTGAGCAGCAGCACATGGTCGTCGGCTCCCAGTTGCAGCAATCGGGCGCGGATCAACGGGCCTTGCGCCAGCGAGAACGGGGTTTGTGCCTCGTCCTGCACCAGCCATTGCACGCGTGCGTCGCGTTCGGCCGGCGGCAACGCCGTCAGGTCGGTCACGGGCAGCGCCAGCGAGAGCTGCGCCGCGATGGTTTGCACGGGCGCGCCGGCATGGTCGGTGAAGCTAGTGCGCAGCACCTCATGGCGGGCGACCACGGCGTTCAAGCTCGCACGCAGGGCCGTGACATCAAGCCGGCCGCGCAGGCGCAGCGCGCTAGGCATGTTGTGCAATGCGCTGCCGGGGGAGAGCTGGTCGAGGAACCACAGGCGCTGTTGGGCGAACGACAGCGCCAGCGGTGCGTCGCGCAATACCGCCGCGATGCCGTCGTCCGTGCCGGCGCTGGTGCTGGCGCCGGCCGCGCGCTGCGCCAGCGCGGCGATGGTTGGCGCTTCGAACAGCGTGGCGACCGGCAGGTCGACATGCAGCGTTGCCCGCAGCCGGGACAGCATCTGCGTAGCCAGCAGCGAATGGCCGCCCAGTTCAAAAAAGTCGTCGTGCACGCCAATGCGGGCGATGCCCAGCAGATCCTGCCAGATCCGGGCCAGCCCTTGCTCCGCCTCGGAGCTCGGCGCCTGGAAGGCGACAGCCAGTTCGGGGCGCGCATGGCCCGGGGTGGCGTCCGCCGTCGCCGGTGGATGGGCCAGGTGCGCGTTCAGGCGGGCGGTCTCGCGGATCACCGTCGCGATCGGCATCGGCGAGACCAGTACTTGCGGGACGTGGCTGGCCAACAGCGCGCCAAATACCTGCTGCGCCTCCTCTGGCGAAATCGCCAGGTCGGCGTCGGCATGCCCGCGCAGCGAGAGCGGTAGCGCGGCGGCCATCCCGACGTCGCGCCAGGCGCTCCAGTTGACGGCGATGACCCGCGCGCCTTGCAAATGCTGCTGCCAGGCGAAAGCATCCAGGCAGGCATTGGCGGCGCAGTAGTCGGCCTGGCCCAGCGCCGGCGCGATGGCGCTCAGCGAGGAGCACAGCAGCATGAAATCGAGACCGGCGGGATCGAAGGCGGCGGCCAGCAGGGCGGTGCCGTCCAGCTTTGGAGTGAGAACCTGGTCGGCGGCATGGGCCTGCCGGTGTTGCATCATGCCGCCGCCAGCCACCCCTGCCGCGTGCAGGATGCCGTGCACCGGACCAGTGTCGGCAAGCCCGTCGACCACGGCGGCGATACCTTCCGGATGGGCGATGTCGGCGGCGATATAACGCACCGTCGCTCCCCGCGCCTCTAGCTCGCGCAGCTGGCGGCATAGTGCCGCGTGTTCCGGGCCTGCGTGTTCCCAATGCTCGCGGGCGGGGAAGGGCGAGCGGCCCACCAGCGTGATCGCCGGGCGGTGGGCATGCTGGGCCAGGTAGCGGGCGAAGGCCAGGCCGATGCCACCCAGTCCGCCGGTGATCAGGTAGTGGCCCTGGCTGCGCAGGGCGTCCGGCGCGGGAGTCGGCATGGGCAGCGTCTGATGGACCTGCGCCCAGCGCTGGCGGCCCCGCAGCGCGATGGTGGTGTCGCTTACCGGGGCAGCCAGTTCGGCAAGCAGTATGGCAAGCGTAGACGGAGGCAGTCCGCCAGCGTCGGCGCGCTCGATGTCGATGTGGCGGCAGGCGATGTGTGGGAATTCTGTCTGCATCAACCGGCAAGGACCGAGCACCGCGGCCTTGGCTGGCGTCAGCGCTTCTTCGCCAAGCACCGCATACACGCCGTTGGTGACGACGTTGAGCGTCAACGCCGGCTGCTGCGTCAGGCCGCCGCAGGCTTGCGCAAGCGCCAGCAGCTGCTGGAAGGGCGCATGGGTGTTGGCCGGCCGGCCCAGGGCTCTGCAATCTGTGATGGTGTCGATCGTCTGTCCTAGCCCGGCCAGCGTGGCAAACAGTTGCGCATAGTGTGCTGGATCGGCCGGATCGATGGTCCAGCGATCCGGCAGGGCGCTGAAGCGGTCGCCGGCCTGCACTACCAGCGGCGCCGTGATGGCGCTGGCTAGGTCGGCGGCGAGGCCGTGACGATCGACGAATATGAGGTGCCGGCCGATGCTGTGCTTCTGCTTCTGCGCCTGGGCCGCCCGGGTGGGCAGGCTTTGCCACGAAGGCGCGTAGAACCAGTCGGCCACTGGGGCGCGCAGGCTGGAATCGGCGTCCGCCGCGTTCGCGCCGGAGCGGAAGGGCGCATCGACCCAATAGCGTTTGCGTTCAAAGGGATAAGTCGGCAGCGGAATCCGGCGGCGCGCATAGCCGTCGTGGAAAGCGGCCCAGTCGACATCGTGGCCGTGCCCCCATATCCTGCCCAGCGCGTCGAGCAAGGCGTCGACCTGCGTGGCCGCCGATTTGGCGTGCGGCTGGGTGGCGATGGCGACGATGGCCTGGGCGGACTGCTGCCTGGCCAGCGCGCACAGGGCGCGGCCGGGGCCCACTTCCAGCAAGGTCGCCGTGCGGCTGGCGAGCAGCGTCGCCAGGCAATCCGAAAAGCGCACCGTCTGGCGCAGGTGGGCGACCCAGTAGGCCGGGTCGGTGGCTTGAGCGGCCGTGATCCAGCCGCCACTGACGTTCGACAGGAACGGCAGGCGCGGCGCCCGCAGCGTCACGCCGTCGAAGGCACGAGCGAAATCGGCCAACGCCGGCTGCATCAGGCCGGAATGGAAGGCGTGCGAGGTTGGCAGCGTCTGATGCGCCAATTGCAGTGAGAGCAGTCGTTCGGCGAAGCGCTGCAGCGCGGGGGCGCTACCGGCCACGCTGCAAGCTGCCGGGCCGTTGACGGCCGCCAGCCAGACGTCGTCGCCAAGCAGCGGAATCAGCTGGGCTTCGGATGCCTGCACGGCCAGCATCGCGCCGCCGGGCAGGCGCGCGACCAGCGCGCCGCGCCGGGCCACCAACGCCAGCGCGTCGTCCAGCGTGAACACGCCGGCCAGGCAGGCTGCGACGTACTCGCCTATGCTGTGGCCCAGCAGCGCCGCCGGGGCTACGCCCCAACTCATCAACAGGCGCGCCAGCGCGTACTCGACGACGAACAGCGCCGGTTGGGTGATCTGCGTCTGGTCCAACAGCGCGGCGGCGGCCGCTTCCTGTCCCTCCGCCGGCAGCAGTACGCCGCGCAGGTCGATGCCCAGGTGCGGTAGCAGCAGCCCGGCGCATTGATCGATCACGGAGCGGAAGGCAGCTTCGTCGTCGTACAGCTGGCGCGCCATGCGCACATGCTGGGAGCCCTGGCCGGGGAACATGAACACCAGTTCCGCGCCTGGGCGGGCGGCGGGGAAGGTCAGCATGGCGCCCGGATCGGCATGGTCTCGCGCGCAGATCAGCACGCGCCGTTGTGCGAAGTGACGCCGTCCCACTTGGCTGGTGAAGGCCGCATCGGCCAGGTCGACGGCTGGATGCTCGCCCAGGAAGCGCGCCAGGTTGGCGGCGGCGGTGTCGAGCGCGGGCGCGGTCTTGGCGCTCAGCAGCAGCAACTGGCGTGCGCGCGCGGGACGCGAAGCGGAAGGCGCGCCGGCGGGAGCCTGTTCGACGATCAGGTGGGCGTTGGTGCCGCCGACGCCGAAGGCGCTGACGCCGGCGCGCAGCGGCGCATCATCGCCGGACGTCCAGTCGCGCAGTTGGTGGTTGACGTGGAAAGGGCTGGCGGCGAAGTCGATATGCGGATTGGGCGCGCTGTAGTGGAGGCTGGGCGGCAGCTGGCGATGGCCGAGCGCCAGCACCGTCTTGAGCAGGCCGGCGATGCCTGCCGCCGCGTCCAGGTGGCCGATGTTGGTCTTGACCGAGCCGATGGCGCAGTACTGGCGCCGCTCTCCGTCCGTTCCATAGGCTTGGCTCAGCGCGGCGATCTCGATCGGATCGCCCAGCGCGGTGGCGGTGCCGTGCGCCTCGACGTAGGAAATGGCGCCGGCGTCGAGGCCAGCCACCGCCAGCGCTTCGCGGATCACGGCGGCCTGGCCGGCGATGCTGGGCGCGGTGAAGCCGGACTTGTCGGCGCCGTCGTTGTTGATCGCGGAACCGCGGATCACCGCGTGGATCGTGTCGCCATCGGCCAGCGCGGCGGCCAGGCCCTTGAGCACGACCACGCCGACGCCGTTGCCGGCCACCGTGCCAGCCGCCTGCGCATCGAAGGCACGGCAATGGCCGTCCGGCGAGGCGATGCCGCCCTCGGTGTGCAGATAGCCCTGCTCGCCAAGCAGCGTGATGGAGACGCCGCCGGCCAGCGCCATATCGCATTCGCCGTTCAGGATGCTCTGGCAGGCCATGTGCACCGCCACCAGCGAAGTCGAACAGGCGGTTTGCACGACCACGGCCGGGCCGCGCAGATCAAGTTGGTGGGCGACGCGGCCGCACAGGAAGTCCTTCTCGTTGCTCATCGCCAGTTGCAGCGAGCCGATGCTGCGTGCCAGAGCGGCGTTCGGCGCGAGATGCTCCTGGAAGTAGGCGCTGCGCGAGCTGCCCGCGTACAGGCCGATCGACCGGCCGCCGGCGCCGTAGCCGGCATGTTCCAGCGCCTGCCAGGCGGTTTCCAGGAATAGCCGGTGCTGGGGATCGGTGCTCTCGGCCTCGCGCGGACTCATGCCGAAGAAGGGCGCGTCGAACAGATCGGTATCGGCCAACAGGCCGGCTGCCTTCACGTAGTGCGTATCGTCCAGCAGTGCGGCGGGGACGCCTGCGGCGGCCAGCTCGGCGGTGCTGAAGCGGCGGATGCAGTCGACGCCATCGCGCAGCCTGTCCCAGAACTGCTGCAGGTGTTCGGCATCCGGGAAGCGGCCAGCCATGCCGACAATGGCGATCGACAGGGCGCCGTCGTCTTCGTCCGCCGGCGATGGGGCGGGGTGGCTGGCGCCGGTGACGGAATCGCAGTGTGTCGACATTGTATGTTCCCAGATGATCGTGATCGGCAAGGAAGAGCAGCATGCTTGCCATCAAATTGGTAGTCAAGTGGTTTTATTTTAGGTGAATATTTAACAATACCAATCCAGCGAAAGCAGGGAGATCGTGGCTTTAACGATGGAAAAAATGATGTAGACCACCTTTGTGATGAAAATGGAAGTGGTCTTAATCAAGTTGCTACTGTTAATGAAGTTGCACTGGAATTTAATGACCTGGGAGGGGATTTGGCGATACTTTAAGTCGAGATTACTCCTCATATTGTCGAGTTAAATTACTGTATGGAATACTGTATAATAAACTGTTCGGATAACCAGTATTTGGCAATCGTATAGCTTGAAATTGTATGAAAAAATTTGAATTGATCGACCTGGAACCGGCTACCGCAGCGACCTTGGGCGAAGGCGAGCGCCGCAAGGGTTATCTGGCGAGCCTGCGCGATATCGCCGACGACGCCATCACCGATGCGCAGACGGACAGCGAAATCGCGCGGGAATTCATCGGTCATGGCGAGCTTGGTCCGAAGTCGATCACCAATACGCAAAAGGAGTTGTTCCGTTTCCTGACCTGGTGCCGCGAGGAAGCGGGCAAGACGCTGCGCATGCTCAATGTGGCTGACCTGAACGCCTACAAGGATTTTCTGAAGAATCCGCCGGACGACTGGATTTCCAACACCAAGTGGCCGCGCAGCGATCCGCGCTACCGGCCGTTCAGCGGCCGCTTGTCCGACGCCAGCCGGCGCCAGGCGATGATCGCCGTCAAGGGCCTGCTGGCGTTCGCCGAGCAGACCGGTTATCTGCGGCGCGATCCGGGCGCGCTGGTCAAGAACGTCCGGCTGCCGCACACCACGCGGGTGACGCGCTATTTGACGCAACAGGCGATCTCGCTGGCGCTGGAAACGGTGGGCGCGCGCGCGGCGGCCACGCCCGCCGCCTTGCGGCGCCGCGCACGCGACCGTTTCCTGCTGCTGGCCTACGCGCATACGGGCGCGCGGTTGAATGAAATCGTCAGCGCCAACATGGGCGCGCTTTACACGGAAGGCAACGGCCGCTGGTGGCTGGATGTGATGGGCAAAGGCGGCAAGCCGCGGCGCCTGCCAGTGCCGGCCGATCTGCTCGACGCTTATCGAGAATATCGCCAGGCGTATGGTCTGCTGCCGCAGACCGTGCGCGCCGACGACATGCCGCTGGTCTTGTCCAGCCGCAGCCGCGAGCCTGCGCGCATTTCCGACGAGGCTGCGTCGGATGCGTTGAAGGCGGTGTTCCAGGACGCGGCAAGCGCGGCAGCTGCGTTGGGAGACGCCGACATGGCCGCCACGCTGCGGCAGGCGTCGACGCACTGGCTGCGCCACAGCATGTTGACCAATCACGCCAACAACGGCGTGCAGTTGAAGACGCTGCAGGAGACCGCAGGCCACGCCAGCATCGCGACGACGGCGGCGTATCTACACAAGACGGATAACGAAGTGCTCTAACCTTAGAGTATGACCAAAAATAATAGCCGCTCTCATAGAGAAGCGTGCCTTTTTAAGCCGGATCAGCTACCAATTTAGGTTTGGCCCGGGACTGCGGCGGGGAAAGGTTTTTTTGATTTCTCACCTAAAGGATAAGCCAAGACGCCTACTTCGCGCCGGCGATCTAAATAGTAGGCCAACGCGGTGGAAGTGTCTGTTACGACAATATACGGCTACGGCGAATGCCGTGAAGCAGTGATCGATGGGCATAGACCGGGATTGAGCCTCGCCGACTGTCACGCCATCGGCATCGGTCTGCGGTGCGTTCAACGGCCCGACTGCCAAAAAAGCTATGGAGATACGCAGTCGTGGGCAATGGTGGGGATTGGATCCTCAGCATGGCCTCGGAGACGGTAGATAATGTGCTTCTATAGGCTAGTCGTATGGTTCTATACCTACGTGGTCAGATGTGATCAACAGAGGGGGGAATTCGTCGAGATCTAGGCTTCTAGCATTGCGTAAATCGCGTTCGTATAGCACGTTGGGGTCTGGCGTTATCGGATCGGTATAGCGCATGATACTGCTGATGCTCGCGTAGCCAAGTGTCGACGCGAAAGTAAAGACGTTCCTTTTCTGTTCGATCTGCGCTAACACAAAAGTGTTGCGCAGCCAGTGAGCCGACAGATTCGCAAGGTGGGCGGCGTCTTCGGTATCCCCATTCTCGCGCAGAACTTGAACTGCTTCCTTGACGCGCCCTTTCAAAATCTCGTGCAGCCCCTGCCTGCTTCTGACGGAACGCCAAGTGCGCGGCGTGGCCCCGACTTCCGATTCGTTGTCAGCTGGCGAACGGCCCTGCATGTTAGACGTTGTCCGAACGGACAATACCAAGCCATGCTGTATTGAATCTTTGTGCGGGGCCCCCTCGAGTCCGAACGCCGCGCGATAGGCGACAAATGCGTCGAAGAGAAGCCTGCTGACCGGAATGGCGCGGGCGACACCTGTCCTTGAAATGTCCTTCGCGACCGACAGCACCCAGTATGTGTTTCCATTGTCCGGGTTGGTCACGGTCTGAAATGCATCCATGTTCGCTTCGACCATCTCCGAGCCGGAAAGCCCGGTTTCGCGCAAACAAATGAAAATGAAACGGTCGCGCTGCTTCAACTGCATATCTTTGACGGTTTTACACGGGCGATCATCAATGGCGCCAACCACAATGTCGAATTGGTCGCGGCTTACTTTGCGCCTGAGGCCCCCCCAGTGATTGGGACGCACGTCGATATCGCGGGCTGGATTAGCCTGGATATAGCCAGTATCGTGAAGTGCCTTAAACATGGACTTGGTGAAGCGCATGATCTCAGACTGCGATGTAGCGCTTAGCCGTTTTTTGAAGGGAGTTTGCTCAAGCAATCCGTCATGTCCAGACCTCCCGGACAGCACCGTCGGCTGGAGGTCGGCAAGAAAGTTTTCGAACGCCTTGACGTCGGCTGCGGTCCATTTTGACGGCACATTGCCCGTCACGTTTTCGCAATACCATCGCAGCTTGGCTAGGTGATATCCATATGCTTCAGTGGTCAGGTTACTGCGCCGAGGACTACTTGCCGCAACCTCGGACATCCATGTGGCAATCGCCGCCCAATCGGCATGGGCACAGTCGTGATGGGGAAGCCCCCGAGAAAGCTCCGCTCCTGCTCCATTCAAACAACCGGATAGGTTTGAGTCGTCCACGTCCCCCCCCTTGATCAGAATTCCTAGTGTGTACAGCACTGGATGTCGCTTTAAACGGCGTTCATTCAACCATGGACCGATAAAATAATCAATCGCATGGCGATTTAAGCAAGATAAATTACATGATAAGTGTTGTAGATCAGAACATTAAGAGACAGGGTAGAAAGGTTTAACCGTTAACGCTGGACGCAGCGATCGAAAGGCGAAGAAATTTCAAAATACCTAATCGCTTAACCCAGCCTCCTCAAGAAACTATTAATTTAGAAGTTTCTAACGATGGCGTGCATAAGGTAATTTTGACTATTCATTAATGTCTAGTCTAGTACTGAACAAATATTTCACAAAAACGCTTTTTATACAACGACTTACGGGGCGTGGAAAGGTGTTTTTCAGCAACTTCAATTTCACGCAAGTCAGCTAATGCTTGCGGATTCCCTTCAGCCAAAGGTATGCGCGACATGTATCACTTTTAGGCTCTCAACAACCATTGCAATAAAATCGTTGAGTTTATACAGAAATACTGACTAAAATACAATCCTTGTGAATCCTGCAGGAGGTTTTGCCATGTCCTAACAAAAACAAAAGGGCCCCGTTGGTGGAACAACGGGACCCCTCTTTTAAAACTCAGATCGCGCGCAGATTGTGCCTGCATCGGCAGGGGCAGTCAAGGACTTTGCGCGCCTTTTTAATTGGAGTTATACCAATTTTAAAAGCGATTAAAGCCATGAATAATCCTCTATTCACCCCTGATCCGGCGGACTTTCATCGTCAGATAAAGAGTTTCTCCTTTGTAAGAAACCGCAAGAATCCGCTCTCAAACATTTGGTTTTTTGACTCGCCTAAAAACGACAAACGTCTATTGCTGACGACGGACCCGGTGTTTATGCATGTGGTGCTCCTTGAGGGCGACCTCAGCGTGACGGGCTACGCCGTCACGGACTTCAATGCGGAAAGTGCTGAAGACCTAGTTCGGCCAACAATGCGTGTGTACTACCAAGACAAGCGCGTGGAATGGTGGCTGGTGAAGTGGAGCGACAAGAGCCGTGGGGCCACTGCGAGCGCCATGGCCGACCAACACGGCGTGCTGCAGGAACACGCTAAGGCCTGTGGGGCCGCCCTCTACATCAAAACCGAAAAGGACCTTCGCGGTAAGGAAATTGTTTTCGACAATTGGCTCAACCTTTGCGCGGCGATTACGCGCTGCCGTTCAATATCTACGGCCACGGAGGCGATGGCATTGAAAGAAGCATTTCAGTCTCAGGATGCATTGCGGTATGGAGAACTGGTCGCATTGCCGGGCGTGGACCCGGCACACATGCTAGCGCTCGTCGCCCAGGCGCTTCAGCGCGGCGCGTTGAATGTCGATCTGGAAAGCGAGCTCTTCGGACCGCAGTCAGTCTTGAGGAGGGCATACATATGAAGCGCGGCAGTATTCGTTCTATCATTCCTCCAGCGTACCAAGATCTCACACAGTGGCCTGGCCCTGATATTCATCATTTTGAGGAAGCCGAGCGCCACATATTCACCGCGCGGCGGCAAGCGGTTGAGGGTTATGCCAAGGGACTCGCTTTTGAAGACATTCTGATCGCCACGGGCAAAGGGCGTAGCGAAGTTAAACGGCTCATCTACCGATGCCTCGCTCCGGGTTCGAGCGGTCAAATACAGGGCTTCTGGGCACTTCTGCCGGGATGGCGGGTGCAGAAGTACTCCCGTTCAACGCCCGTCAGCCATTCTCAGGGTGAGGGATCGGGCGGTTGCTCGGGCGCGTTAGGCGCGCTGTTCAAGCAGTTTCCTGACATAGAGCTTCTAGTCAAGGATTTGTATGTCGGTAAGCGTAAAAATGACGCTCTGCCTGAAGCTCGCATGAGCGTTCGCGAAATCCATGACGAATTCAAAACACAACTGCTCACAATGGGTTTTACTAAGTTGCAGTGGCCGTTCAATACTAAAAATTGCGGCTACAAGTCGCTCGCGAACTACCTTGATAACTTTCGCAATGAAAATGCGAAGCCGACCCTCGCCGCCCGATCGGGCAAAGAGGCCGCTCGCCGATATTCGGTCGGCAACGGCCACACCCCGCTTATTCCGGTTTTGCGTCCGTTTAGTTTCGTCCAGATGGACTACCATAAAGTCGACGCTGCTTCGATCTTTGTCATTAAAAATGACGATGGCAAGGACTTTGAAGTTCCCCTGGCCCGCTGGCACTTTGGTCTGATCGCAGAAGAGAAGTCGGGATCGGTTCTAGGCTTTTGCGTTGTGCTGGCACTGAACCCAAGTGGCGATGATGCGCTCGAAATTATCCAACACGCTATTTTACCGCCACCGGAAACTGACTCTGGCGTCCATTTAGCTGAAGGGAACAATGTTGTGGTGAGCCAGCTACTTCCGGAACTGAAACACCAATGCTTTGCAGTGCTGAGGGTCGACAATGCTTGGGCTAATGCGGCAAACATGGTGTGCAACAACATCATGAGCACAGTAGGCTGCGCTATTAACTTTGGACCCGCGTATGCGTGGTGGCGAAGGCCGTTGATCGAGCGCATCTTTGGCGAACTCACGCGCAGAGGCCTCCAGCGGTTACCTTCAACCTTCGGAACCGGACCCTCCGATACCAAGCGCGACGATCCTAGTGCCGCTGCGAGTGTTTTTCGCATCGAGCTTGACGAGTTAATTCGGCTATTCAAACGCTGCATTCGCGAACACAACCTTAAGGAATCAGAAGGGCGCCAACATAGTTCACCTATCGAGCGGCTTCAGTTCGCCTTGAACGCTCCCGCCAGCGGTTTATTTCCTCAGCCGCTCCCTGCGACAGTGCAGAAATTCTGTCCGCTAATGATGCACATGGTAGAAGTGACGGTAGTAGGAAACCGGAACAAAGGCGTGCGGCCGTATTTCAATTTGGCACGGCATAAGCACACCAATGAACAGCTGGCAAGCTCGTTCAGCCTTCTTGGAAAAAAGCTGATCGTATATGTCGACAAACAGCTGGCTCGCCGCGTCTTTGCGGTGGTCAAGGAGACCGGTGAGCAGTTGGGGCAGATGAGGTTATACGGGGCGTGGGCGAACAGCTCTGCATCCTGGCGGACGCGTCAGCACGTCACCAACGCTGGCTTGTCAGCCTCCTATCATCGCGAGGCGGTAGATCCCATGAAACAGCACCGAGAGGAGAAAGAGGCGCAGTTCGCAAAAATGAATAAGAGGGAACGCAACGCAAGCTCGCGCGCTGCGCTGGAGGTTGCAGATATGCGACGCCAGGAACAAAAGCATGCCGTCTCGTCGAATCCCCCCAAAGCGCCTGTCGAACCAGCGCGATCCGCGCAGGCCCCCTTAGCGCACAAGCCAGATCCCCTCGGCCTGACTTCGCTTCCCGATATCTCTCTCGTCGTAAAAGGTTGATATGAAAGACATATGTAACGAAGACTGCGTCGCACCCACCATTGAAGCGATCATGATGCACCCGCTGTTTAAACAAAATACAGCCTTGGTGACACCGTCGATCAAGGAGTTGTATCTGAACGTGAAGCGCCGAATCATCCTGCGGGAAATGAGCGTAGCAATTTTAGCCCCCAGCGGCGCAGGCAAGTCCATGGCGCTCTCGATGTTGCACGCGTTTATCGCCGCCGAATTTCCGGGCATACTTGTGCTGATCCACAACGCCCACAATCAACAGTACACATCGATCAGGGCGTTCTTTAAGCATTTCCTTGCTACGGTTGGCCACAAGGAGCAGCGTGGAGAAACGTTTGACCTGCGCCAACGCCTGCTGCATATCCTTGTTGATGACGCTCGCGTTGAGGGTAGGAATATCATCGTGCTGATGATCGACGAGGCCAATGCGATGAAGCTCGACGACTTCCTGTTTTTGAAAGACGTTGGGAATGACTTGGCTGAAGAATCGATCCAGTTGATCACGATCTTGATGGGGCAGTCTCCGGAGCTGGACATGGTGCTCGATGAACTCGCCTATAGCCGGCGGCTTGACCTGCTGGCGCGCTTTGGGCTTCGAAGGCTGGAAATGCGCGAATGCAATTCGGCAAGCGATCTCAAAGCCATATTCACCGCCATCGATACTGAGCAATACCCGACAGAGTTGGGCGCTCCATGGACAGCCTATTTCATTCCCAAGGCATTCAAAGCAGGTTTTCGCCTCGTGCAGCAGGTTGAGAACTGCGATCGCGCGCTGAAAAAGTTATTACGCTATAAAGGCCGTAGCCGTGCTTCATTCCCAACCAGGCAGCTCTTTGTCGCGATCCGCATATTCTTACTAAACATGGCGTCGATCGACTCCGAGGATTTTGTCGTGCCAGCTGACGCTTGGAAAGTATCAATCGCTGAAGCGCTGGTCAAACAAGCATCCGACCTTGCGGACCGCCGCTCCTCTTCTGATCGAGTGAAAGGACAGTGACCGTGGATCGTAAAGCCCCTAGATGGTCAGCCCTTGATCTCGTTCCTGTACCATATGAATCGCTGGTGAACGTCGTGCAACGCTTCGCTTGGCGAAATGCGCTCGACTCCAACCTGATGCTGAAGTGCTTTACGGCCACCGGCAGAGAACGCAAGATTGAGATGCAAAGTTTCGCATATCAGACATTTGGCGAAGTCATATTGAGCGTGCTGGAGGCGGACCAGAAAACTATCAACAGCAATTGGTACAGTCCACAGTTTAGGTTTTGTCCCATATGCCTGCAGGAACTCTACCACACGAGTCTTTTTCAGTACTGGCACTTAAAAACCTGTCCAATCCACGACGTGCCGCTTGAGACCGCATGTCAGTCCTGTGGCGCGCAGACACCAAAAATCAAATTGAACGAGTGTCTGTTTTTACGACCCTACGAGTGTAATGCTTGCTCTAGAGCCTGCGCCGGTGCTGAGCCTGATTTTCGTGGGCACCTGTTGATGCGCGAACGTGTCGCTATGTTGGAAGCGCGCTTCTCGCCGATCGCCTCCTGGCTTGCTGACAATGCCGATCGGCGCCGGGCAATCGATGCGCTGCAGGGCGGTGGCAAACATCCGCATCAGCATATTTGGTGTCATCCGGAACCGTTGCTGCGTTCGCTCAACGACAGGCCTGGCCACTGTTGGCCTGACGTCGAGACCGACGCGACCGACCGGCCGCCGACATCACATATTTCCTGGCGCTCTCGCGCCGCTGGCGGACTCGCAAAAAATAGCAGCGCTGACCGCAAAAGCGCCCCATACGATGTCGACACTTCCATGTACACTTATACGCTTCGGGTATTGTTGAAGCGTATTTCAGTGAAGCTCGATATAGGCGAGTTGGCACTGATCGATAAGTTAGAACATTTCGATGTTTCGGGTTCGCGGGACGCGCCGCCGGAACTCATGGCTATGGGATTGATGCGGCTACAGTGTGAAGGTGTCATCGGGTTCGAAGACACCCGAATGTTGCGCCCCTTCCATTTTGCACTACCCGGTGGGCAAAACAAGCCCTACATTTGCGCGAACGGCCGGCACGCGCCGCGCATCGCACACTATGCTGCCTATGTTGCGTTGTTTGCAGCGTGGTACCAAGTTGCTCGTCGCAACAAGATGGAAGACACTTGGAACCACTTCAGGTCATCACCGAAGGCCAACGCCTTGATTTTTTTGCGCAGTATGGTGTGGAGTCGAAAGGGGAGCGAATGGTCGCAGGATGACATCCCCGGCTCTGACGAGCTCTGGTATGAAGGGGAGGCGGTGACGACCGCCATCTCTGGCTTACAACTTTTCCCGGCACGGTGGCGCAGCGCCGCACGTACGCCAGCACCTTGGCAGGTGTGTAGTCCGGTCAGTGCGGGATAATAGGGGAAATACGCCAAATCTACCGTGGCCGTTGGCATATTCGGTAATATGCCGTGCGCCTAGCAGCACTGCGGAGAGGACGACGCCGTCCTCGACGGCGCCGCCTCGATTACCATTAGGCGGTCATTGTAGCCCGGCGCGGCGATCGCGCCTGAGATGGCGATGGCGCAGACGTTTGCGCGATCGCAGCAGAGAAATCAGTCCGCAGCAGGTTGGGCGTTCGCGCCCTGCTTGAGTGCCATACAGACCAGCGATACGCCCGGCCGTAGGCAAGCCTGGACCAATGCCTGCTTCGAATCGTCGTCGTAACGCCGCCGGCCATCGCGCCGTATGCCCGTCACTACCAAGTGAAACTCTGAGTCTGTCTCTTGCATAGGTGTCCATCACCATAAGTGGACGCCTATGATCCGCTCCTTCACACCAATGTGCTATGTGCGGTGAAATTGGCGCTTACCGTCAATCCCCTCGTAGCGGAGCCGCGACGACCGCGTGAAGACATCAAGGAAACGAAGCATCGTTAGCGATATTGTTATCAAGCGGTATGCTGCGCTACGAGGCTGACAAACGGCGGCGCTCACCTGATTGTTCGGTCCGGTCGCATTTCGCCGCTCCAGTCGTGCTGCGTACTAGTTTGCATCACCCGACCGTCGCCGTTGTCGCGTAAGGAACGCAGTGTTCAGCGTGGGTATGCGCTCAGCAGGAGGCTGTTTCGGTGTTGTTACATGGAATTCACAAAGTTGTGGAAATTCGATAGAAAATGCTTCACGGGAACGGAAACCGCGCCTATGATCAATTTTAGGACAGTTCACTTAGGCTGTTTTGCTCAAACCCGGAAGGATATTGTATGCAGACCCACTCGACGCGCGCGCCGCTGCGCCTCTGGCACAAGTTCCTGATCCTGAGCATGATCGCTGTGATCATCGGCAGCATCCCGACCCATCTGTACTTGCACGAAGCTGGCAAGGCGCTCGACGCCTACGAAGGCGAGCAGCAAGGGCTGCCGGTGGTGAATACTGGTTTAAAAATGGTCCAGTACACCCAGCAGCACCGCGGCTTGGCGGCGCTGGCGCTAGGCGGCGTGACGGCGGCCGAGGGCCAGCGCGAGGCCAAGCAAAAGGAAGCCGACGCGGCCTATGCCGAGATCGATGCGGTTGTCCTTCGCCTGCATGATCGCGACATCGACCAAGCCTGGAGCGACGCGAAGCGTGACTGGGAGACCTTGCGCACGAATGTCAGCGGCAAGCGCATCACCGTATTGCAAAGTTACGACGACCATACGGCGCTGGTGCCCAAGCTGTTGAAGGTCAATGACTTGCTGGGCGACTACTATGGCTTGAGCCTGGATCCGGACAAGGACACCTACCAGCTGATCCAGGCGATGTTTTACCAGCTCCCCTACCTGAGCGAAGAATTAGGCAAGACCCGCGCCAAGGGAGCAGGACTACTTGTGAAGAGAACGGCGCAGCCAAGCGACCGGCAACAGCTGGCGTCGATCGCCGCGCGCGTCAACGACCGACTCGAACAAACTCTGGGGGCGTTCAAGAAGGCCGCCTCGGCGAACCCTGAATTCGAGGTCAAGCTGGGCCCGGCGGTTCGGGAGGCGGCGCAGGCGGCAGCCAAGATCACGACGCTGGCCACGAGCGAGATCGTCAAGGCCGAGGAGCTCAGCTATTCACCGGAACAGTACGTCGCTCAGTCGACGGCCGCCATCGACCTGCAATTCGCTCTCAACTCGGCCGCCAGTAAGGAATTGGACGCCATCTTGACCGAGAAGATCGCGTCCTTTCACAAGACGCGCTGGATGATGATCCTCTCAATGGTTGGCTTGTTGGGTGCGGCCGGGTACATCGCTATGTTGATCTCCCGTTCAATCACGGTGCCCTTGCAAAACGCGATCGAGGTGGCGCAGAGCGTGGCGCGAGGAAACCTGGTCAATGATTTCGATGTCGGAGTGCCCAATGAAGTGGGACAGATGCTGCGCGCACTCAAGGAAATGAACGACAGCTTGCGCGGCATTGTCGGCGATGTCCGCCTGAGCATTGAAAACATCAACGCGGCCACGCGCGACATCGCCAGCGGCAATGCCGACGTGTCGGCGCGGTTGGAGTCGCAGGCGTCAAATCTGGAGGAGACCGCTTCATCGATGGAAGAGCTCACGTCAACGGTGCGGCAAAACGCGGAAAACGCTCGCCAAGCCAATGAGCTGGTGCTCAGCGCCTCGGGCGTGGCCACCAAGGGCGGGGCCGTGGTGGCGCAGGTGGTGCAGACGATGGGGGAGATCAACGAGAGTTCGCGTCGCATCGTCGACATTATTGGCGTGATCGACGGGATCGCTTTCCAGACCAATATCCTCGCCTTGAACGCGGCGGTAGAGGCGGCGCGCGCCGGCGAGCAGGGGCGCGGTTTCGCGGTCGTGGCCAGCGAGGTGCGCAACCTTGCGCAGCGCTCGGCCGGCGCGGCCAAGGAGATCAAGGGCTTGATCGGGACGAGCGTGGAAAAGGTTGAAGTGGGCAATCGTCTGGCCGACCAGGCCGGCCTGGCGATGGAAGAAATCGTCACCAGCGTAAAGCGCATCACCGATATCATGTCCGACATCGCGCAGGCCTCGACCGAGCAGGGCGTCGGCATAGAGCAGGTCAACCAAGCCGTCACCCAGATGGATGACATGACCCAACAAAACGCGGCGTTGGTCGAGCAGACCGCGGCCGCCTCGGCCAGCTTGCAAGAACAGGCGCAGTCGCTGGTGCACTCGATGAGTGTATTCGAGCTCGGGACCGGGACTGCCCACCGGTCAGGGGTGGCGTCCGCACCTCGCGCGGCGGTCAGAGCACGTCCAGGACAAACGAGGGCGCTGCCACGGCTGGAGCGCGCGAAACCGCGCGTCGGCGTAGCCAGCATGGCCGAAACAAGCGAATAGGAGGCTGGTCCGCCGTCGTTTGGCCGGCCGCGACGAACTTGACTCCATGTAACGTATCGCCCCTGCTTGAGTACGGCGTGTAAAGTGTTCGTAAGATCAATTTGCCGAGGTCCGCTGTGCCGCTATCCGAAGTTCTCGCGACGAAACTACTAGCGACGCGCCGAGGTCGACGGGACGATCGCTCGCGCGCCGTCGAGGCGAGCGCCGCCGCGCATTCACTCACTGAGCTCAATTTCCCATTGGCTTGTCGTACGCTGGCCAAGGATGCGCTGCGCCTGTGTGGTGCCGAGTCAGCGGGAATGACCGTCTTCGACATGGATGACAGCGACGAGCTAATCTGGATTTCCGTCGCCGGAACGCTGCACGACTTCGAACGCAGACGATTCCCCCGTCACCATAGCCCGTGCGGCGTTAGCTTCGATACCAGGGCAATACAACTGTTCATCGAACCCCATCGGTATTTCGAATGGATGCGAGTGGCAGGAATCACGATCAACGAGGCCTTGGTGTGCCCCCTGTTCAACGCGTCGGGGAATCTGTACGGAACTATCTGGGTAATGAGCCATAGGGACATAGGGATTCATTTTGAACAGCTGGATGCGCGAATCCTCATGCAACTGGCGACCGCCGCGGCGGAAGTAGTCCGGGTCAAAACGATGCGAGCGTTACGCTAAACTGCTTGCTGGTTGCTGCCACCTTCGCGGGCTGGCGACGTGCCGTGGGCGGGTAGTTGTCCACCTGCCAACCGCCAGCTTGCATGGCGCTCGCACATCATGCGAGCCCTGCGGCCCACGATGGCCATTGGCTCGATCCAGCCGCGTTACCGGAAGCGCCAATCTTTTGGAGTGGATCGCCGCCCGGTATGGAGCAAGGCCGCGCCGGTTCTCCCCGGGTAAGGTGGGCCAACTTCGCAGCGCTAAAGACACGACTACCCCGTTTCTGGCGCTGGGCGGGGGTATAATTGCTAAGCTGAAATATCAACCCATCAAGCTTAGCGTCACAGCCTACGGATCACGCAAAGATCAATGCCCAGGGCACGTGTCGAAGCGTTCAACTTGTTAAGTCATGTTTTCGTTTCCATTCTCCAACAGGCGACATACGCCCAGCGTCCGCGCCAGCATTGCGTCGCTGGTGATCGGGTGCGTGTTGCCGATAGCATTCGTCTCAGGGGTGCTGATTCTCGACTATTACCGATACCAGTACGTGCAATTAACGGGTAACGCGATTAGCCGCGCCCGTGCAATGATGTCGGTGGTCGATCACGACTTTTCGAGTACCCAAGCGGCGTTACAGGCGTTGGGCACGTCCCCGTTCCTTACCAGTGGCGATCTCGCCGGCTTCCGCGCGCAGGCTCTGGAGGCGCTACCGAATATGCAGGCGAGGAATATCGCACTGCTGAGCGCGGCAGGCCAGCTTGTGCTGACGACATCCCGCCCACTTGGAGAGCAACTGGCGGCGGAATCCGTTCCGGTGCGAATGAAGCGCGTCCTGGAGACGAACAGGCCCGATGTGTCGGACCTGTTTTCCGGCCGCGTTGCCGAGGGACCGATTTTTTCGATCGGCGTGCCGGTCTTGCGCGACGGGGTGACGGTATTTGCGTTGAGCGCGAGCGTCGCACCGGCCCAGCTCTCACGGTTACTGTCCGAACAGAGAATTCCCGACACATGGCGGGCGGCAGTCATCGACGGCGCCGGTAGTGTGGTGGCGCGGACGCACGACATCGAGAAATTCCTGGGCCAGCGAGTGGTGTCGGACCTGTGGCAACGGATGGGGGCCCTGAGTGAAGGTGGCTTCGAAAGTAAAACGCTCGATGGCATTCCGGTGCTGACCGTCTACAGTCGATCGCCGGTGACAAAGTGGGCGGTCGTCGTCGGCATCCCGCTGGAGGAGGTCACGGCGGGGTTACGCCAAACGGTAGGCCTTTTGATCGTCGCCAGCCTCGCGGCATTGTTCGTTGGTCTCATGCTCGCGTGGTACATCGGCGGGCGCATCGCCGCCTCCATCCGGGCATTGATTCATCCTGCGCGCGCGTTGGGGGCCGGCGATACTGTGGCAATTCCTTATCTGTATTTCAAAGAGGCGAAAGAAATGGGGCAGGCGCTACTCGACGCTGCCACGACCTTGCGTGAAGTTCAATACGAAGCACATCACGATATCCTGACCGGTTTGCCAAATCGCTCTCTGTTCCATATTTTCATCAACCGGCAACTGACGCTGTGTCGACGCAATCAGTGGGAGCTCGCCGTATTGTATCTCGACCTCGACGGTTTTAAAACAATCAACGATACACATGGCCACGCCACTGGCGACCTGCTCTTGCGCGCAGTCTCTCAAAGGATCGTGAGCACCATTCGCGAGTCCGATATCGCGGCGCGGTTTGGCGGTGATGAGTTCGCGGTTGCCTTGCTTCATTCCAGCATCGACAACGCCAAGGTGTTCGCGAACAAGCTGATCGACGCTATCGCGGCACCGTATCAGCTTGGCGAGATCGAGGCTCGGATTTCGGTGAGCGTCGGCGTGGCCGGTTTTCCGACCACCGCCACCGACATCGATACGTTGCTCAAAAAGGCTGACCGGGCGATGTATAAGGCGAAGGAGATTAGCAAGCGGCAGGCCTGTGGGGCGATAGTGTAAGCGGCAGGCGCGGGTTACCGCGTGGCTCCCTTCGTCATCGCGCAACGATTTTGGATGTCCGCAACCCGTTCATGAAGACCTCTCCACTGGGCAAGTGTGATCGCGCCTTCGTCACAGGCTGCATCCATTGCTCGCCGAAGGGCTGCGATCTGGAGACGACAGTCATACGCACTCGGGTCGAGCCTCAAGATGGCCGACTCAAGCTCAATAAAACTCAGGCTGAGAGAGTCCATGTTTTGTTAGGCGGTACGGTCCGCTCGGAAGTTGCGAATTTGGTGCGGTTCATTGTAAATGATCTTGCTGCGAAGGCGCACGTTTTGGGATCTTCTAAGCATCGCCGCAATTGACCGAGAGCCCGGGCGATTCAAACGGATCGGTCCCACAGCAGTAACCGCGCACACCACCGCGAACACCATATCTTCCATCACAGCGTGGCCACAGGCGGATAATTGCGCGCTGTGCCGCCCATCCCTCGAAGCAGTCCATCTCAAGCGTCAAGCTAGACAGCTCCGGGCGCCTGCAGTGGCCCAGCGCCGCGCCCCGCGTGTGGGCGAAGGCGGAATGTCCTAGTTAAGCACGCTCATACTCCGATGATATGATGCTCGCATGTCCTGGTCTGGCGGCGACACAACCAATTGTTTTCTCGGCCCGACGCCATCCTCGCACGCCGTTAAGCCGCACGCGTGTGAAGAGAGGGAATGCCACGGGCTCAGGTCTGTTCCGAGTGCTCCCGCCGTCGGAAACTCTCCAGTATTCGCATTGGTGGGAATACAATAGAAGCATCCTCATCATTTCGAGAGTGGAGGGTATATGAAATACTGTTTGGCCCTAGGTCTGATGGTGCTTTGTGTCTCCGCCAGAGGCCAGAACGCGCCTGTCGTGTTTTCGGTGGGAGTTGAAGATTACCCCAACTTCTTGCCGTATTCGGAATATCACAATGGCGAATATCGCGGATTGGGCAGGGCGATCATGGACGCCTTTGCCGAGCAAATGGGGTACCGGTTCGAGTATCGCGCCCTACCACTAAAACGACGCGACGCGATGTTCGTGCAAGGTAAGCTGGACTTTGCCTTCCCTGACAATCCGAACTGGGTTGCCGAATTGAAACGCAATGTTCGCGTCCGCTACGCGCCGTTGTTAGAATTCACCGACGGCGTGCTGGTCAAGCGCAAGGATATGGGTAAAGGTGTCGCGCATCTAAAGGTACTGGGCATCCCGCTTGGATTTACACCTTACCCCTATCAACAATTGATGTCGACCGGAGCGATACGGGTCGAGGAATCGGGCGGTTATGATGGACTATACGACAAGCTGATTGCTGGCCGTGTCGATGGCGCCTACATGAATGCGCAAATCGCGGATTATTATTGGACGCGCATCCGGCCGAACCAGGAAATACCCATCGTATACGACCCGGATTTACCTCATGCATCGGGCCATTGGTATTTATCCTCAATCAACCGTCCCCAGGTAGTTGAGGAGCTCAATAACTTCATAAAAAAGAACCAATCTCTGATCAATGACCTGAAGAAACAGTATGGTTTCTCGTCACCAGCGGAGTGATCGTCTCGATGTGCGCGGGCACTGGCGGAAGTCCAGTGAACCGCAGGGGATGTTCGCTGGCGGCGGCAAGTTCCCGCCCCCCCCGATTTCGTGGCATCTACAAAGTGTTCAAGGGTATGGTCCTCGCATGGTCATTCGTCGCTTGAGCTGACTATCTGTTGCGTCATCGGCTACCGCTTGGCGCGCTGGCCGCCCCCAATGCTGATACCAACGCGGTGTTAAACATCCTGTTCAGTTGCAGATAATGCCGGTTCGAGCCTATGGAATGCAGGTCGGCGCGGAAAGATGCAGATTCATTCGCAACGAAATCTGGTTTGAGTTGACCTTCAGTCACAGCTATTCCTGGCTGGGCACCGGCCGTTTATGCTACGCCGGACGGCGGTGCTAGTAGTCGGTAGCGGCTACTCGGCCGCAGGAACGCTGCTGGCGGACTTGCCTTTGTGTCATTAAGTAAAGGATGGATTGCTTGCTGGCCTCTGGCGCTGTAGACGTGGGCATTGAGCAGGTCAGCTTGGTTGTCACGCAGATGGATGATATGACGCAGCTGGCCAGTGCGACCCATCGGTTGCCTGCTGCGAAGCGTGCCCCCCTTACCCTTACGATATGGTAGTCAGGGCTGAGTGTCTTGGGATTTCCAGCAAGTGATGTATGAGATACCAGCAAGGACGGCCATCGTCAAAATTATGGCTGGCTAATAATTATGCGCCAGCCATAATTCAAAATAATTGCAATAGGCATCGAACGCCACTTTCGCGTGCGAAAGGCATTCTGTTGCGTTAAGCATGCCCGTTAGGCCAAATTGACCAGCTTGGGTTTAACGCGATATAGTCTAAAATTATTCTTGCCGTGTTTCTTTGCCTCATACATGGCCTCGTCAGCCTCGTGCAACGCCCAGGCCAAATCCGTTCCGCACATGCTGATGCCGATACTGGCGCCCAGACCGTCGCCCAACTTGCCAATTTTGTCGACCAAACGATCCGACAATTTATTGGCGACAGATTGCAATAAGTGTACTGGCGCCGCCAGACAGACGACGAATTCGTCGCCGCCCAGGCGACCGGCGACATCGGTATCGCGCAAGACGGTTTTCAGTGCTTCAGCCACCCGTACCAAAATGATGTCGCCATGCTCGTGGCCGAAGCGATCGTTGATGGATTTGAATCCATCCAGATCGATGAACAAGGTGGCGAACCCCGTTTGATTTGTCGCGCAAAACTGGCGCAGCAATTCGGCGTTTTGCATGAACAGGTCACGTTGCGGTAGCTTGGTCAAAGGGTCCAGCCGCGCCTCATCGATCTGCACCGACAACAGCGCATTCGTACTGGTCAGTTGACTGGCTACTTCCACACTGTGGACATACGACTGTTTTATGTCCCGTAGATAGACAAGCATCATCACCGATGCTGAAATCAGGGCATTGAATCGGCCGACATACCAGCCCAGCGATAATCGTGTTGCCCCCATCATCGTAATGGCTGTATCGCACAGCAGCGCCACCAGTGTGATCCCCAACCAGACGTGCAGCACATTGCGAAAGCCGCTGGCCCGCCAGAGTATGACCAGCGATGCCATCAACAGCAGTTCCAGCGCGGGAGCAATGCCCGAACTGGTGATGCGGCTAAAGTCGCCCTTCACATCCAGCACTGGCAACGACGCCCCGAAAGTGGTCACCAAAATCACCGTCGCGGCAAACGTGAAGGCCAGCACGACGGCCGTTTGCAAAACGGCGCGCAGATGATGTGCGGTGCGGTGCCCGGGCCGCCGATATTCACCCCAGGCAAAGAACAAAATACCGATGGCCGGTCCCGCGTGCCAAAAGAACCACAGCCATATCGTCGTTTGGCTGCCGCCTATCAGCGAACCCTCGCTACCAAATGCCCCGGGGAAAGAAAGGAATTGCACCAGCAAGATCCCAGCGGTGTACAGGCATCCCGCACTCAAATGCAACAGCGCGACTGAGCGCGTGGCATCGTAGTGACCATACATCAGGTAGGCGGTAATCAGGTAGATTCCGATTGCCGCGGTTTGATATGCGGGCAGGAAGGCCGGCATCTTCAGCCACTGGTTTTGCGCGTAGGGCAACAGCACAACGGTGGTCAAACAGAGGATCAGACAGATCCAGAAGGCCAGTCGTCGTTGAACTGACGTCGCGCTGCGGTTTGCGGGCGAATGCTCGGCAGGGTGTTTGCTGGCGGGCGGGAATGTAGGTGCTAGGCGACTATTATTCATATTTTTCTCCGGGTCGCAGCCCAATAAATCTCACCAATTATCACAATTTGACCGCATTTCTCACTTTACACTGAAATAGACAAAAAGCAATAAAGAAGCTTGCATATGGTACTGCTGCTGACCCCGCTGGCAGACAGGTCTCTGCTCATGACATCAGCCTGCCATCCGTAGCCTGCCTGTAGCAATCACGCACTGGAATCGATTTTTGAGAAATTTCGCCGTACCCCGACCATCCTGCCAGGTGACGGATGAGCCTAGCGATCGGCTGCGGCGCTGCTCAAGGAAAATGAATTCGCAACGGCACTCGACCTAGTTATTGAATTAGCAAATACTTGATCAAACCGTATCGTTGCCGCTCTACAACGATCTTATTCGCACTGCTCAGATGTGGTGTATAAACACATACGCACACTAGGAACCCACCATGCAACGACGATGGAATATAGCGGTCTCATCAGCAACTGACCAAGCGCTACGCGTCTTTCTTGCGGCCCGCGGCGGAGGTCGCAAGGGAGATCTTTCCAAATTTGTGGAAGAGGCGGTAACAACGCACATCAAGAACCTCTCCGGCATAGATTCGCAGTCCGCCGGGGAACGTACGGATGCTCCCGGTAAAGCAAAGCGTCATAAACGATAAGAAAACCCAAGGGACCAAGCCCAGCCGGCTCGAACCATCGGCGGACATCGCGCTCATGTGGCTCGTAATACACGAACTATTCCTGCCGGAAGAATTGCGTATCGCAGGGAATCGCGGTCGCCATCCAAAAAAAAATCGATAGGAACGTTCGCAATGGACATGTCAATGCAAGATAAATCATCCGTCATTCTGGTGATCGATGATGACCCTGCGATGGCGGATTTCCTCGCGTTTTTGCTGAACGATAAAGGCCAGATCATTTCAGCAACCAGTGGCGAGAGCGGACTAGGGCGCGCGCGCGTCAGTCGGCCGGACTTGATCCTACTGGATGTTTCCATGGAGGGCATGGATGGGTTCGAGGTATGCCGGCAACTGAAGGCCGACCCGGTGACGTCCAGTATTCCGGTACTGTTCGTCACCGCCGGCGATGACGAAGAGATCGAAGTTCAAGCCCTGGAGCTCGGCGCGGCCGATTTTATCGTTAAGCCGTTACGACCGGCCATCGTTCGCGCGCGCGTTGAAACGCAGCTTGCGCTGCGCAAGCATATCGTCGCTATGGAACAGCTGGCCAATGTCGACGGGCTCACGCAGCTTTATAACCGCCGCTACTTCGACCAGACGCTGGAAGTGGAGATGGCTCGGCACCGCCGTCAGAAACAGTTTCTCGCGCTCGCATTAATCGATGTGGATCACTTCAAGCACTACAACGACGCCCTGGGACACCAGTGCGGAGACGACTGTTTGCGAGAGATCGGCAAACTACTCTCCGCCTGTACGCGCCGGCCTGGCGAAATGGCGGCGCGGTACGGTGGCGAGGAATTTATCGTGATCATTCCGGACTGTTCCCCAGGCGCCGCAGTACATTATGGTGAACGGCTCTGCGCCAAGGTTGCACAGCTGGCACTTTCACATCCTTCCTCGCGGCACGGCGTTGTGACGGTCAGTCTGGGTGTCGTGTCAGTCATTCCAGACAGTGTCATCACCGCCAGGACGCTGCTCGAAGCGGCGGATCAAGCGCTCTACCAGGCAAAGAACCAGGGAAGGAATCGTTGCATCCTTGCCGAGATGCCTGTTCCCCCAATGTGAAACGTCGCTATTTCTTGTGGAAGAAACCGATGCAGAACACACACCGATTGACGACTCGACTCTGCACCTTCGTGGCGCTATCGATGGGCATCGTAGGCATCCTCACCTATGTTTGTCAGCCGGACCCGGTTTTGCCGTTGATCGAATTTTTCTTGCGCATGGGCCTCACCAACCCCATCATGTTCATGCTCGCCGGCACGACAATGTACCTTTCCGGCAAAGAAAATCCTTCCGGCACCGTGCTCAAAACCGGCGCCGCGCTTGCCTGGCTGTTGATCGGTCTCGCCGCGCTCTGTGGTAGCCAATACCTTTTCCACACTGATCTGGGTATTGATTTTGTCAAAGTGCCGATCGCATCCACAGCGGAGTCGCCGTTTCCTGGACGCCCCGCGCCGAACACCTGTTTGAGCTTCCTGATCGCCGGGTTTGGCCTGCTGGTCACGCAGCTGAAAAGCGAGCGCTACGCGATACAGCAACTGGGGCGCGGGATGGGGTGGACCGTCTTGATGATCGCTTTTACCGCGGTGGGGGGCTATATCCTGGATTTGGCGCCGCTCTACCAGATTTCCCGCATTAACATCATGCTGCCGACCACTGCAGGCGGCTTGATGGCCGTTGGCGCCTGGCTTGCGTTCCACCGGGACAGCACGACGCAGATCGCCGAGGAATCGGTCCGGTCCCATAGCGGCAGTATCAATGCCAGGGTTGCGGCCATCCTGGTGGTGGTCGTTACCTGCACCGCGGCAGCCGGCTTCGCTATTTTGCGTGGCGGATTGGAGCGGGCGGTGCTGGAGAACATCCGCCTGACCGCGACCACCAACGCGACATCGCTCGCCAGCACCCTGGAAGGCCGGCTATGGTTCCCCAGAACGATCGTGACGCGCCCCTCGGTCGTGACCACGTTTCGCAAGCTTCACGACCACCCAGCCGATCTAGAGGCACGAAAATTTCTCGCCGCCGTTGGCGACAGCTTCCTGACCGCCGGCCTGGGGTACGCCCGGTTCGAGAGCGTCGACGGCGAGCTGTTGGCGTCGAGCGGGAGGCCGATCGCAAGGCATCCGTCAGCCACCATTGCGCTCGCGGTGCACGGCCAGCACGCTCGTCTCCTTTGGCAAGACGGTTTTTTGCTTGCTGTCGAAAATGATGTCATCGTTGATGGCGTGGTGATGGGAAAGGTTCTGACCGAAGAACGCTTAACAGGTTTCGAAAAGTTGGTGACCGATATTCATAAAAGTGGCTCATCCTCGGACGTGCTCATTTGCGGCAGGGAGGCGGACGTCGCGGTATGCGCCCCCAGTCGGTTCTACACGGATTCCAAACGGATTCCAATGTTTGACCGCAACGGACGGCCGAACCTGCCGATCAATCACGCCTTGCTCAATGAAACCGGTACCCTGCGGGCGTACGATCTGCGGCGGGTGCCGGTGCTTGCCGCGTACGCTCCAATCGGCACTTATATGCTCGGGATGGTCGTCAAGATTGATGAGGAAGCCGTGTACGCCCCGATGCGGCAGCGGTTCGCCGAGCTTGCGGGTGCCGTCGTGCTGGTGATCGTTCTTGGAGCCATCGCGATCCGTGTCCAGGTGCAGCCAATCCTATCGCGGCTGGTCAGAGAGCAAACCCGCACCAGAATCATCCTGCAAAACTCCAATGACGCTTTTATTGCGCTCGACGAGAGCGGCCTGGTGCGGGACTGGAACGCGCAAGCTGTCAAATTGTTTGGCTGGACGGAATCGGAAGCGATGGGCCAGGACTTGTCGACACTCATTATCCCTGAACAGGCCCGCGCGGCGCACCGGGCAGGCCTGGCCAGGTTCGCGGCAACAGGAACCGGCCCCGTCATCAATAAGACGATTGAAGTTGAAGCGCTGCGTAAAGATGGGGGCACGTTGATGGTGGAGTTGTCCGTCACAGGATATCTCGACGGAAGCAGGTATGTGTCCAATGCCTTTGTTCGCGACATCAGCAATCGTAAGGCTGCGGAAAGGCGCATCGCCGAGAGCGAAAGGTTCCTGCGCACTGTGACGGATAACATCCCTGCCTTTGTGGCCTATGTCGACACTGAAGAGCGCTATCGCTTTGTGAACGCGATGTATAAAACCAAGCGCGGGCTTAATCCGGCCGAGATCATCGGGAAAACGATTCGCGAGATCGTCAGTGATGCCACCTACGCAGGGCTCAAGGAGCACATCGATATCGCGCTGTCGGGCCAGCAAGATCATTTTGAAATGCCTGTGGTACTGCCTGGGGACAGTGAGCCGATACATTTAATGTTCGATTATATTCCCGAATTGACGAAGGAAGGCGCCGTGGCCGGGTTCCATATCCTGGCGATGGATATCAGCGTCCGTAAGAATGCCGAGCTGCGTCAGGCCGAGAGCGAACGGCGGGCGGACCAGGCCAATCGGGCGAAAAGCGAATTCGTCGCCAACATGAGTCACGAGATCCGAACACCGATGAACGCGGTGCTGGGCATCACCCACCTGCTGGGCACGACGCCGCTGGCGGCGGACCAGCGCAAGTATCTGGAAATGATCCGCAAGTCCGGCATTTATTTGCTGAGCCTGATCAACGATGTGCTGGACTTCTCCAAGATCGAGGCGGGGCAGATGGAGATTGTTCCGGCCAGGTTTGTCCTGGGTGAGCTGCTCAATGCGATCGCGACGATCATGACCGTCAACGCCGGCGACAAGGACATCGAGCTGGCCATCGGGGTGGAGCCTGGTGTCCCGATGGCACTGGTCGGCGACAAGCTCCGCCTCGAACAAATCTTGACCAACATCGTTGGCAACGCCATCAAATTTACGGCGTCAGGCGAAGTATCGTTGCTGGTTGAAAAACTTTCGGAAACAGGTTCGACAATAGACATTCAGTTTGTCATCCGCGACACCGGCATCGGCATGAACGCGGAGCATCTGGGGAAAATCTTTACGGCCTTTTCGCAAGGGGACTCGTCCATGACGCGGCGCTTCGGCGGCACCGGCCTGGGCCTGGCGATCTCACGACGTCTGGCGCGCATGATGGGCGGAGACATATTGACCGAAAGCGAAGCGGGTGTGGGCAGCGTTTTCCGGGTGGCGGTTCCGCTTCAATTGGACACGTCCGGGGCCGATGAACGCGTCGATGCGGGATTTGTGAAACCGTTGCGCGTGCTAGTTATCGATGACAATGCGACCAGTCGCGATTACTTATGCAAGAGCGTTCAGCTGTGGGGGTGGCATGCCTCTTCCGCTGCATCGGGAGAGGAAGGCCTGCGGCTATATGAAGCCGTCAATGGGCACGACCCATTTGACACCGTGCTTGTCGACTTGGACATGCCAAGTTTTGACGGCATTCAAACCATGCGCGCGCTTCGCAGGGACATGCCCGGTCAACGGATTCCAATCGTGATCATGGTCAGTGCCTTCAAACGTGGTGCGCTTGAAGCGGACAATGACAACGAAGGAGCGGACGCTATTTTGCTCAAGCCAGTCACCAGTTCGAGTCTGTTCGATACACTGCATGAGGTGCTAACCCACGATGGGAGGCCCCGCCAGGCGCCGCAGGCTCAGCGCCAGGTCGAACAGGTTTGCCGGCTCGATGGCGCCAGAATCCTGCTGGTGGAGGATAACGAACTCAATCAAGTGGTGGCGAAAGGCATATTGGAAGAAGCCGGCGCTCAGATCGAAATCGCTCCCGATGGACAGGTGGCGGTGGAACGACTGCGACTGGCGCCAACCAGATTCGATCTGGTGCTGATGGACGTGCAAATGCCGGTACTCGATGGTTTTGCGGCGACCAGGCTCATACGCGATGAGCTGAAAAACCCGGTGCCCGTAATTGCCATGACGGCCGGCGTGATGGCCGGTGAGCGCGAAAGCTGCGTTGAGGCGGGCATGATCGACTTTATCGCCAAGCCAGTGGACGTGGTGCAAATGCTTTCCACCATCGCACGGCACTGGAAAATGGGCCGACCTTCGAGGCCTGCGCCGGAGCCGGGCATCAACCCCGACCAACCCGGCGTGTTCAATATTTCGGCGCTGCTGGCGATGAGTGTCAACAATCCCGCCCAGCACGCATCGCTGGTGCGGCTTGTCACCGCCGTGACAGTCAAGTCCCCAGAGGAACTGCGGCATGCCTCACAACTCTGGGAAACTCAGCAGCCTGAGGCATCAGCGCGTGTGCTCCACGGTTTGCGAGGATCGATCGGCAGCCTAGGAGCCAAACGGTTCACGGCGGCGACCTTGGCGCTGGAGCAAGCCATCAAAGGCCACAGTCCCCAGGTCCCACTGCTGTTCGAGGATGTTGAGAACGAACTTCACGCCACGTTGCAACAGGCGTCAAAGTGGCTCTCAACGGCTTCCGAGGAGTCGCCAATTAGCGCCCCTCCGGAGCGTCTCTAAACTAACATGGCGCGGTGACATCTTCAGGATCGGCGCCCAATTGACGCAAGGTGCGGTGCCCGCGCACCGTACCTCAGTGTGCGAGCTAGTCTTATTGTTGAGGTAAACTGGCGACTCAACCAGTGGAGGCAAAAATGTCAATATGGCGAATTCGATACCAAGATCGGAATGGGCGCGTGCATTCAGTCTACGAATCGTCGGAAGGTGAATTGACGTTATCCATGGCGCGCGTCGTTGTTGATGAACTATGCCATGCGGAGCTCTCAGCCACTTCCGGGACGCCTGCAAAGCATACTCCCGCAGTCGCAGGCCATGCCGCTCAGGTGCTTGATGTTACCCAAGTCAATGACCTGTAGTGCTCAGTCGTTTGCGATGCTCGCTTCCAGGCCGAATCCGGGCGCGCTGCCACGTTCATTGTTCAAATCGTGCGCGTTCGTGCACTAACTAACCGTATGGTTTGTTGGCAGGGAGGAGACTTGACGTTAGGGGAGGATCCTGCGATGAGTACAATTGGAGACAAAATCAGACTCGGCGAGGCCGAGCGCCGAATCGACGGTCCCGCAGAAGTCATTGATGAAGCTGTTGTGCTGGCGAAGGTCGACGGCGTGGGCCCCGCTATCAACCACATGACGCGTGGCGGCGTCAATCGCGGCACCGCGTTACGGGTGCTTTGCGGTCCAGAATACCATCGTCTTCCCGACGCACGCACAGTGGCGAAATTTCTACGGGGTCTGGCGAATCGGATTCCATCGAGAAATCGATAGCATGGCCCGGGTCCGGTCGTTCGACTCGCCTGCTTCGTAGTCGCGCCTAGTGACAATCGAGACTGGCAACAGGAATTAGGGCCGTTCGGGCGAAGCGGATGTTTTCAGCCGCGCCAGCGCTGCCTGGTCAAAATATCGCCCTTTTAACACCACACCGGCTATGCGGGACAGGTTGCCCACATCCTCCAGAGGATTGGCGTCGAGCAATACGAGATCCGCTACCTTGCCTTCCTCCACCGTGCCCATGCTTGTTTCACGATGCAGGAACTTGGCGCCGTTGAGCGTCGTCATCTGCAAAATCTGCAACGCAGAGACGCCGGCCATGGACAGTTCGCGGAATTCCTGGTGCAGCGCCACGCCGGGGATCACCCAGATCCCGCCTAGGTCGGACCCCGCCAGCATCTTCACGCCTTCTCGCGCCATCATGCCCACCACCCGCTGTTGCACGGCGTAATAGTGCTGGAAGGTAGCGGCCGCCGATTCCGGCACGGTCGCCTCATACTGGAGCGCCAGCTTTTCCCACAGTGCGCGCGTTTGCGCATCCACGTAGCGCAACGCCTCATCGTTCCGGTATTGCGGCGCGGTGCTGTAGGCGGCAGTGCGCAAGCGTATCAGGGTCGGAACCTGCCAAGTGTGGCGCAGGACGAACCGTCGCGCCAGAGCCTCGCACTTGGCATCGCTGTAACCTTCCATCGCGCGCTGGTAGAACGGCGCGTCCGCGGCGCGGAACAACATGGGGCTGGTGATGGCCAGCGGCATGGAAGCCGGCGGTGGCGGACGCGCGCCTTCGCCACGTAGCAAAGCCGCGCGGACAGCGGCCTCGTCTGTTGAACAGTCAAGCACCACGCCCAGGCCCGATCCAAGGTGCTCGATCGCGTGCCATCCATTGTCGGCAGCTTCACCAGCCGGCAGTGCCAGCGGCATGTGGCCAGACACCGTCAACCCCTGGGCCGTCGCCTCCGCGAGGACGGCCAGCGTACCGTCATGACTGCCGCCGGCGATTTTGATGAAATCGGCGCCCATCGCTTTTTGCTGGCGTACGCGCTGCACCGCTTGCTCCGATGTCAGCGGCGCGGCCAGTATATCGCCGGGCATCGCTAAGATCTCGGGTGCGTCGAGCCGGCCTGCTGCGCTGGCGGCGTTGATGGCGCGGGCAGCCTCGATCAGTTGCGCCGAACCGGCCATTTCGCGCACGCCAGTGACGCCGTAGGCGACCAGCACGGGCCATGGGGCCACCGGGTTGTTTGCCGACAATATTGCGTGGGTGTGCATATCCAGATAGCCGGGAACCACGAACTTGCCGCTGCCGTCGACCAGACGGGCGGTGCTCGTCACCCGCACCGGTCCGGTGATGATGCGATCAATCTTGCCCCGATCCAGAATCAGCGTCTGGCCACGGTGCAACGCGCCGTCGCGGGTGTCGACGACCGTCACATCGCGGATCACAGTACCGCTGCTGACAGCGGTGACTGCTCCGCCCACACCGTTACTGGCGCAGGAGGACAGGAGGCCGGCGGCCAGCAGGGCCGAGGCGCACTGCGACACGATCCTCATGCGGGCCGCCCGTTCACGAACTCTTCCAGCGCCGCGTTGAACGGCTCGCCGGTGGACTGCGGCAAGTGGCCGCCGCCCGGAATCACGATCCGTTCGCCGCCCAGCCGTTGTGCCAGCCGATCGGTAATGCCTTCGTATGCCGGATTATGGCCCCCGGACACATGCAGGAACGGGATGCCGGCATTGCGCAGTGCCTCCTCGGGCACGCGCGCCTCGGCCGGAAAGCGAAACCTCGGCAGATGCTGTGCGAATGCCTGCAAAGGCGGTGGCAGCACTGGCGGCAGCGCGCGGCTTGGCTCGATGATGCGGAACAGCGCACGCAGGAACTCCTGATTGTCGGCCGGCGGATGGGCGGCAAGGCCCAGGGTCGCGTAGTGCAGCGAGGTCACCGCCGCATCATCCTTGGCGATATCGCTGGTGCCGGACTCGATCACGGTGAACGAAGCCACCTTGACCACCACCTGCGCCACCGCGAGCATGGCCACTGCGGCGCCGTACGAGTGGGCGACCACGTGATCGCCCGGTTGTATCAATTGTGCGATGAGCGCGGCGTCGTATTCGAAGTCTTCCCGGCCAGACGGATTGCGTGGGCTGTCGCCGTAGCCAGGCCGCCAGGGCATCACCAGTTGCCAATTGTTCGCCAGCGGAGCCTGAGCGCGCCACGCCGCCGATCCGCCGGCGCCACCGCCGTGTACGAACACGATGCGCCGGCCAGAGCCCAACTCATCGACCAGCATGCCGCCGGGGCCTGTGTATTGTGTCGCTTCCATGTTGTTTCCTTTTAACGTTTCAAGATACCGCACGTAATCACCAGTTCGCCCACACGCTCGAAGTAGGCGGATCGCTTTTCAACATTTTTGGTCACGGAGTTGGGCCATTTGAAATCGTTCCAGCCGCTGCCTGCGGTCTTGAGCATCTCCAGGCGCTCGTGGATAAACATCTTGCCATCGACGTCCTTCACGTTCGACAGGTTCACGCCCACCATGCGCGGCAACACCGGGTTGGCCAGTACCTTGCCCTGGAGATCGTGGATCACCACGTACAAATCGCGGTCAACAAAAGGCCCTTTGGGATTGTTGGCCTCGGCGATGGTTTTGTCCTTGCCGCTGGCGTTGAGCATCGCGACCGCCTTGTGCACCATCGCCACAGCCTCCTCGGACGTACCGAGATCGGCGGCGCGCAGCGGAGCGGCAGCCAGGCAGAACAACAACACGATGGCGTGTATAAAAGTACGCATGACCTATTTTCCTTCTTTGTAAAGATGTCCCGTGACCAGCATCGCGCAGCCCGCGATGACAGCTGGAATGGCGAACAAAATAAACGCGGTCTGCTTGCTGGCCACCGCGGCCAGCAACATGCCACCGGTGACGGAACCGATAATGGAGCCAACCCGTCCCACCGCCAGCGCCCAGCTAACACCGGTGGCGCGCGCCACCGTCGTGTAGAAGCCCGACACCAGCACATTGGCCCCTGTCTGGGCGCCAGACAATCCCAGCCCGGTGCAGAAAACCGCCATATACAACCAGCCTGGGTGCGCCATCGCTGCGCCGATCATCCCGATGGATAGCGCGGCCACGACATACGACGCGGTCAGCACGAAAAACGGATTGAAGCGATCCATCAACCGCGCATTGATCAAAGAACCGATGGTTCCACCAAGCGGCATCATGGCGCCGATGGTGGCCGCCTCGGTCACCGCGATGCCGCTGTCGGTGATGACGGTCGGTAGCCAGCTACTGACCTGGTAGTACACCCACAGTGTGCAGAAGAAGGTCAGCCAGAGCAGCAGCGTGCCGGCACGGTAGTGGTCGCTGAAGAGCGTGGCGACGATGCTGGCCTTGCTCGCGGTAGCGCCTCGTTCGTCCGGCAACAACGCTTCAAGCCGCACACCGTCCCGGCCCGTCAGGCGGCGCATCACGACGCGCGCCTCGGCTTCATATTTCGGCTTGCCGGCCATGAAGCGCAGCGACTCAGGCAACAGGAACCAGATCATTGGCGCTAGCACCAGCGGCACAATGCCGCCGAAGAAGAACACGCCCTGCCAGCCGAAGCGTGGAATCAGCAGTGCCGCGATGCCGCCGCCAAAAGCAAGTCCCAGGGTAAAGCCGCAGAACATCAACGTGACCAGCAACGCGCGGTTGCGCTCCGGGGCGAATTCCGACGACAGCGTCAGCGCCGCCGGCATGGCGCCGCCGAGCCCCAAGCCGGTCAGAAAGCGTAGTATCACTAGTGTCGAGACCGAGTCCGCATAGCCGCAGGCGATGCTGCCCAGTGCGAACAGCAACATCGACACCACGATTACGCGGCGGCGGCCAATGCGGTCGGCCAGCGGCCCGAACACAAAGCTGCCGATGGTTAGACCGAACAGGCCGGCGCCAAAGATAGGCCCGATCTGCGGCCCGGTCAGCGCCCATTCCCGTTTAAGCAGCGGCGCGACATAGCCGGCGGCGGCGACATCGAAGCCGTCTGTCGCCACCACCAGGAAGCACAGCACCAGCGTCAGGATCTGCAGGCTTGTAATCCTCGCGCCGTTCGTCGCCGCGCCGGGTGTCATCGTTTGAGCAACCATCCATATTCCCCTTAGAAGAAGTGGCGGAAGCCGACTTCGATACTGGTGATGTCCTGGCCGAGGACCGGCAGGCCGGATCCGCCAGCGACCACCGGGGGCGCGTAGGTCTTGTCGCTAGGCCAGATACCGAAGTTCGTGGCGGCGCCGTTGTCCAGTCTCGCTACGGAGGTATACACGTCCGTGCGCTTGGACAGGTGGTAAAAATATCCCACAGCGACAATATTGGTCTTGCCGCCGGCCGTATCGTCGATCTTGCGGCGCGAATAAGTGGCCTTGATGTCCGCCAGCCCGAGGGGAATGGTGGCGCCGATCAGTTGCGCATTGACTTGGCTCTTGCCGGTCAGGGTATTGTGCATCAGATAGCCGAAGAGTTTGACCGGCGCGAATGCGTACGTCGCCCCCAGCGTGGCGGTCTTATTGGACCACACTTCGGACGGCGACGCGCCGGGCAACTTCTGCACCTCGTAGCTGGCGCCCACATACAGTGGACCGCCCTTGAAATAGTCAATGCTGCCGCCGGTAAATTCGCCCAAGTCTTTCGGCGCGGCGGCACGTTCGCTGAAGCTGTACAGCACGCGAACGGAGACGCCCTCCAGTGCCGGCGAAATGTACTGTACCGCGTTATTCAACGGCAACTGGCCGACGAAGCCGCGCAGATTGCCAGGGATCTGTTGCGTCAGCGTGATGCCATTGCCGTTCTGGTTGCGGCCGAATGGATCGCTGCGCACCTGCACAAACAGGCTCGGCGCATACTGGCTGCCCAGTTGCAGGGAGCCCCACTTTCCACCGTAGCCGACCAGCGCTTCGCGATCGAACAGCTGATTGCCGCCGGAACTCGTGCCAGTGTCCGCGCTGAAGCCCGACTCCAGCTTGAAGTAGGCGCGCGTGCCGTCGCCCAGATCTTCGCTGCCGCGCAGGCCCCAATAAGAAATGTCGTTTGATAGGTAGCGTGCCGACGTCGCGGCCTTGCCTGGCGCCGACGAGAAGCGCACGCTGTCGAGGGCCACGTCGAGCTTGCCGTAGAACGTGATGTTGCCGCTTTGGGCCAGCGCGGCCGCAGGCGCTAGTGCGGCCAGAAGCAGTGTGAGGTTGAACTTGTTGTTCATTTTTTTGTCTCCGTAATTGTCGTTTTAAGGGCACTGCGTTACATGATTGGAACTTCATGATTGGTAATAAAGTCCGCCGGCAAGGTCGGTCCCCACACGTACAGCGAGTCCTCCGGCGCGTAGTCCGCCGCAGGCCAGTCGACGCCGGCGGCGATGAAATCGATATCGAACGAGTACTCTGCGTAGCTGCCCCAGGGATCGCGCACGTAGCGGAAATAATTGGAGCCCAGGACATGGCGGCCCAGCCCCCAGCCATCCACATAGCCCGCTTGCGCCATCTGCTGCGCGCCAAGCCCAACGGCATCGAGCGAGTTGACGTTCCAGCTGGTGTGGTGCAGGCCGGGCGCGGGCGATTTGGCGAAGGCAATCAGGTGATGGTCGCTGCCGTGCGGGCTATGGACGAACGCGATGATGTCGCCCGAGCGGTCCGACAGGCGTAGTCCCAGCACGTCACAGTAAAAATCGACCGCCGCGTTGACATCCGGAGTGAACAGCAGCAGGTGCGACAGATGTGTGGGCCGCACTTGGCGGATCGCGCTGCGGCACGGCGCACGCCCGGCGTTGCCTCCCTCCGGGGCGAAATCGCGCGGCGACTTGACGCTGGGTGAGCACTTGGCGGCCACCTGCAGGCAGAGCGCGACGCCATCAGGCGCTTCGATCCAGCACCGTCGGGCGCATGCGGATGCGGATGCTCGATCGTACGCACGCCGTGCGCGGCGCAGCGTTGGGACAAGGCCTCCATATCCTGCTGGTGGATACCCAGCGTAAGCCATAGTAGCTTTTTGCGGCCGCCTTTGAGTACTCGGCCCCACCGATGCACATGGCCGTCCGTATAAAGCCCCAGGCCGCCTTCCTCGCGCCGCACGTCCAGGCCGAAACTGGCATAGAAGTGCGCGGCTGCTTCCAGGTCCGGCACGCTGAAGGCAAATTCGTGCACTGAATGGACGGCCGGCCCAGCCTGTCGCGCACGTTGTAGATCGGTTTTCATCGGCGTCACACGACTTGCTGGGTCTGGGCGCCCAGCTGGGCGATGCTGAGCGTGACCACGTCGCCCTTGCGCAGGAACTCCGGCGGCTTCATGCCCAGACCGACACCAGCCGGGGTACCGGTGACGATTACGTCGCCCGGTAGCAGCGTCATGAACTGGCTCAGGTAGGAAACGATCTGCGCCACCGAGAAAATCATGTCCGAGGTATTGCTGGCCTGTTTGGTCACGCCGTTGACGCGCAGTTCCATGTCCAGCGTTTGCGGATCGGGAATCTCGTCGGCGGTGACCAACCATGGGCCGATCGGGCCGAAGGTGTCGAAGCTCTTGCCCTTGCCCCATTGGCCGTTGCGGTGGATCTGCCAATGACGTTCGGAGACGTCGTTCGCGGCGCAGTAGCCGGCCACATACTTCAACGCGTCGGCTTCGCTCACCCGGCGCGCAGTGCTGCCGATGACGATGCCCAGTTCGATCTCCCAGTCGGTTTGCTCCGATGCGGGGGGCAGCACGATATCATCGTTGGCGCCACTGAGCGAAGTGATGGCCTTGGTGAAGACGATCGGTTCGGCCGGCAGCGGCAGGCCGGACTCCTCGGCATGCTTGCGGTAGTTCAGTCCGATAGCGACGAACTGGCGTATGCCGGCCACCGGCACGCCGATGCGCACGCCAGCGTCCACCAGCGGCAACTTGGTGAGGTCGATAGCGGCCAGCGCGCGCAGGCGTTCAGGCGAGAGCCATTCCGGCGTCAGGTCCGGCACCAGCGCCGAAATGTCGCGCATGGCGCCTTGTGGATCCAGCGCCGCAGGTTTTTCGGCGCCGAGCGCGCCTACACGTAACAATTTCATGATGTACTTTCTGATGGAAGAAGGAGGAACGGCTTACCAGCCGCAGATTTTGCGCAACAACGCCTTGCCGTCATGCGGCCAGGTGTCGCCACGCCAGGCAACGTGTTGATCCGGACGGATCAGGGCCAAGCGGGCCTGATACAGCGCCGGCAGCGCTTCGCACGTCGGCTGCAATACCGTCAGCGGCACGCCGACGGCCGCGGCGTCGCGCAAGGCCTGGTGATTGTCAGCGGCGGTCCAGCCACCGCTGGCCAGCAGCGTGATACCGGCACCGAAGCCGTCGTAAAGGGAGCTGCCGTCCGCCAGCCAGGCGTGCGGCGCGAGCGAGCCAGGACACGCCGTTGGCGTTACCTCTTGCACCGCCGCAGGCGGGGGCGTGCTGCCGTCGGCCACCACGATGGGGGAGCCGTGGTAGTGGCAGCCCAGCACGACGCCAAGCGTGTTGAACTCGCGCGACTTCGCCTCACGGATGGTGGCACCGATCTGTGCGCGCAGCTTGACGCCGACCGGGCCGTCGTCCTCGCTGCCTTCTTGCGTCAGTTCCTTGCCCAGCACCGCGTGATTGGCGACCGCTTCATCCATCACGCGCTGATGCACGGGCCGGCGTTCGGCCGCGTAGCTGGCAATCAGGTCCGGCCCGCCCCAGCCGCGCAACACCGCGGCCAGTTTCCAGCCCAGGTCCACGCTGTCGGCAACACCCATGTTCATGCCGTAGCCGCCGAACGGCGGATGGAGATGGCAGGCATCGCCCACCAGGATCGCGCGGCCGAGCTGGTATTTGTCGGCGATCAGGCGGCTAGCCACCCATTCGTCGGTGCTCTTGATTTCATATGGCAGGTCGATGCCGGTGGCCTTGCGGATCAACGATGCGGCTTCCGTATCGCCCACCTTGAAGTCAACAGGCACCCCGGTCGGCATGAAGAACCAGGTGTCGTCCACATCCATCGGCCCGATGAGACTGGGCGTGTCCGTGTTGATCTGCCAGTACATGATGGCTTTGCCGTGCGGGTGAGCGGCGGCCAGGCCTGGCGCGCGGAACACGATGTTGTAGTTGCGCGAGAGACCGTAGGCGCCTTCCATTGTTGCACCGATGGCACTGCGTACCGTGCTGCGGGCACCGTCGGCGCCGACGATGTAGTCGCTAGTAATGATATCGTCCGCGTCGCTGCCGGCGGTGCGCACCGCCGCGCGCACGCCTTGCTTGTCCTGTTCGAAGGACCGTAGCTCGGTCAGGAAGCGGAACTGCACCGACGGCAGGCTTTGGGCGTGCTCCTTGAGCACCTTTTCGAGCGTGTACTGCGGGATCCATTGCGCATGTTCGGAATACAGCGCATTGCGCTCTGGCGCGCAGTTGAAGGCGTTGCCAAAACGCGCCAGCGGATAGCCGGCGAGCCGGGTGACGAACATCACGTCGGAGGGATAGTCGAGGCCCAGCGGGGAAGCCTGCGCCAATTTGTTCGCGATGCCCCAGCGGCGCAGGTGCTCGCGGGTGCGAACGTTGGTGGTCTTGGCGCGCGGAGCGGCACCGACGCGCTCATTGCGTTCGATGACGATGCAGGATATGGCTTGGGAGCCGAGTTCGATCGCCAACGCCAGGCCCGCCGGCCCGGCACCGACGATCAGCACCTCGGTCGATTGTTCAACTGCGTGTTGCATAGTGTGTCTCCATTGCTAGCTCTTATGAACCGAGTCTAATGACGGGCGAGCGATTACGAAAGATGACAAAATACGCTCAGCGATACTACAATGGCATCACTATGAAACTTAATCAGATCCGCAACTTACTGGCCATCGCCGACAAAGGCAGCGTTCGCGCCGCCGCCCGTCACCTCGACGTCAGCCAGCCGCAGCTCACGCGCAGCATGCAGGAGCTGGAACATGAGCTGGGCGTGACGTTGTTTGAGCGTGGCGCCCGCGGCGTTGTCCTCACCGACGCCGGCCAGCGCTTTCTGGTGCGGGCTCGCACCATCAACAGCGAGGTGCGTCGCGCGCACGAGGAGATCGCCCAACTGCAGGGCGACACGGCCGGCTCGCTACAAGTGTGCATGTCCACAGTGCCGCACATCGCCCTGTTCCCGTATGCGCTGAAAGAGTTTCGCTTGCGGTATCCGGACGTGGTGATGGACGTACGCGATGGCGTGTTTCCCAACGCCGAGCCGATGCTGAAGAATGGCACTCTCGATTGCTACATCGGACCCGCCCCCGACCTGCCGGCCGGGTCCGACCTGATCGTGGAAAAGCTGTTCGATAACACGCGGGTGGTCATGTGCCGTCGCGGCCACCCGCTCAGCGGTGCGACGTCGTTGAAACAATTGAAGGACGCCGAATGGGCCACCACCTCGGTCACGCACAAGGCGTACGAAGAGCTGGGACCACTGTTTGCGCAACACGGTTTGTCGCCGCCGAGGCTGGTGATGCGTGCCCACTCCACGCTGACCTATATCACCTCGATCGCGTATTCAGACCTGCTGCTGATGCTGCCGGTGCAGTGGGCAAATTTTGAAATCACGCGCAACGCGCTCGATATCATCCGCGTGAAGGAAGCCTTGCCAGCAGCGCCCATCTGCATTTTGCGCCGGGCTGATCTGCCACTGACGCCTGCGGCCGAGTACTTCTGCGACATGATAAGGCGCGCTAGCGCCCACCTGCTGCAGGCGAGGTGACACTGCCGAGTTATGAAAGGCAGTGCTTTCCGGCGCAGCGAATGAGTGGCGATCAAAGGAGACGCATCTGTTGAGGACGTCTGAAGGTATCGAGATCGTGTTACCTCGATCGAAGAAAGATCAGCAGCACAAAGGGATCGTCGAGATTATTCCATATAGCCAGGGCCAGGCGGCAGTGCCAAAGCGGTGCTTGCCTGGTTGTACGCGGCCGGCATCGCCGCCGGGCCCGTATTCAAGTCCATCAACAAATGGGGAGCGGTGACCGAATCGGCTCTGGCGCTCCGAAGGGGCAAGACGATTCTGGCAGTCTGCGCCGTGCTGGCACAGCTCGACTATGTGCCGAACTTATCTGGCGGCCGACGCAAGGGGGAAGCGCTCGTGGATCAGCGTGCAGAATGTCGTATGCGAAAAAACCGACCTGGTCAGGCGATCTTGAACCGCACGATCGCATCTTGATCGTGCGCGAATGCCGCGCACAATCGATGAAAGCCATCGGCGATAAGCAGTTCCCCATCCCGAGTTGCGCACACGAGCAAAATCGGTGATAGCCGCTTACCCTTTTTGATATCTTTATTCTGGCTCTTCCAGTCGAACGCGCGCACTTCCGACATAGGTGTTCGGGAGGCGCGTAGTAAATCTCTGGCAGCCATTTTTTTTATCTTCGCGCGATGGAGTCGGGCGACAAGGCGCCGGGCCAGCTTGGGCCCGAGCGTCAGCTTCAAGTAACGACCAGCGGCAGGATAGTCCTTCTCTTGTGGCTCCTTGAGCCATTTGATTGATTTGCTCACGTCTGTCTCCCAGTTGGATTGTTGGTCCCCGCATCGTGCCCAAAGCGCTTGCGCCGCTCGCGCAGCGGGAAAGCAAACCAGAGGGCTATCAGGAGGAAAAACGCCGAGGCACCTACACCCAGACTCAATGCACGTTCGTGCGTGGCGAGAGATAGGACCACAAAGAAATCAAGGGACAAGGCGCTAGCCAAGGGAAGCAAAGATAGGCAAATCAGCAGCGTGGTCACCGCCAGTGTCTTCTCCGATACATGGTGGGGCTCGACAATGCGGTGGTATGCAGCGGGTGTCATTAGCAACGATACGGACACTACCACCAGCGTCAGTGCAACCATGTGACTGTTGCGCTCCAGGGGCGCCAGTTCTGTAAAGCGCTGATTGAACACCGCTATGGTCTGAAAGCCAAGCAGCGCCTGGACCCCGGGAAGCAGCATGCGAGCCTCTTCGACGACATTGCGGAATTGATCCTTTAACGAATTCGATTCGGTCAGCATAGGTTTTTGGGGTAAACCCGCGGAGTTTCATCACGAGCGTGGGCGGTCTGCATAAATTTCGCTCACGCGACTGAATCCTGAGGCCGCTGCTGGAAGCGAGGAACACTTCGGCGCTCCCCTGGCGGCAGGGTTGTATATATCCTGCCGCTCATTATCAACTCACGCATGTACACCGCGGCCTCGATTTCGGCGGCATGCGCCGTGCGGAAGGCAGCGGGCGTTTCAATGATCACCGGAGGCTCATAAACTACTTCCCCGCTACTGCGCTGCATCAGAATAATCCATCCACGATAGAGGTCGTCCGCCTGACGATAGCCCTCGACTCGATAGACAAATCCAAGAGATTCTTTGGTAGCGTTTTCCATTACTAAATGGTAACTCAAGTGAATCGAATTGTGCGCACAACACGACAGGGGGAGCGACGTCGCCAGGGCCTTTTAAGCTTAACGTTAAACAAACAGGCACGAGTGCAAACTCGCCCCTCGCAGCCGCATATCGGCACGTTGGAAAGATCTGAGCGGGAGTTCGACGGTTAGCCAAGCGCCACCGCTGGTGCCTCTAACCAAACCGACGAACTCACGTACAAGTATGTTTCATACTCCCAGGCGGCGGCGCACGATGCCATGACTATTAGTACGAAGCTGCTGTCGTACGTCCTGTGACGGTGGGACCAAGCGGGCATGCCCCATAGACGGAATTATCCAGCGCGAGCCACTGCTTCAAACGATGGGTAAAGACCTATGAGTGGATGCGGTAGGTGCGAGCGGAGCCATCCTGTAGATAGCCAAAAGGGACCTTGATGCCATGGGTGGTGCGGAGGCGCGCTTAGGCGCGGCTCCCTCAAACATCGTCAGCCCCACCTCGACAGATGGTTTCGCGGCTTGCGCACGGGTCAAGGGCCCGCAGGCGCTCGCGGCGCCGGCGGCCGTTCTCGACCCCGTCCAGTTGGCTGCGGCCCACCATTGGCAAGTTGCACTTGCGGCTGCGCGGGGCCAGCTGGATTCGGATCTGGCCGCGGAGCAGGCTCGACTGGGGAAGCCCAAGCGCGGCTTGACGGGGCGCGCCTGGAGCTTGCTCAAAAAGAAGACGGGCAGGGGGCACGCCGGGAGGGAATGGGTGCTGCCTCCGTCGACCCGGTGCTCAATACGCGCGCCACGCTGGTGAGCGTGGAATTCGTGCAGGAACTGCCAAGACAATCCCTGCGGCAAGGGAAGGCACCAGCGCGCACTTCGCCCGCATGGCCTTCGGCGACATATAAAATAGACGGTTGGCGCCACGTCGGCGGTGGGCTGGCATACGGCGAGCAAGCTGGTCGATGCAAGAAGTAAGCGGACGGTTGCCCGCGGCGCGTGGATAGCGGCTCCCAGTGAGCGCCGGCTCTGTGGGATGCCGTACGGACAAATGCCCCAATTTCCGATTTCGGTGGCTGTGATCGATCATGATAAAATGAACACATGGAAATCGATCGATTGCCAGATCACCTTCAGCGGAACGGATCATGGCTTTCCATCTCAACGACGACAGATACCCTCTAGTTTCCACTGTCTTGGTCTATGACAAGCCGCGCACGGTCCTGTACGTCGAGGACAACGCCGACAATATGCAGTTGGTTGAGAGAATACTTACCCGCCATCCTAGACTGACATTTCTGGCGGCCACCAATGGCACAGCGGGAATACAGCTCGCGCGCGAGCACCGGCCCGACGTCATCCTCATGGACATCAACATGCCGGTAATGGGCGGACTTGCGGTACTCGAAGTCCTTCTCGGTGATCCTGAAACGGCCCACATACCGGTGCTGGCCTTGTCCTCAGGCGCCTATCCGAAGCAAATCGAAATGGGTATCAAGGCTGGCTTTTTCGGGTACATGACCAAACCATTTCGGATCGAGGAATTAGAGGCAGCGGTTGCATTAGCGATCGCGCATTCGACCGCGAAGAAGTTCAGTCATCCCAGCCTCCCTGTGGTTGACTAACCCTCTTGCTGGACTGCGATGAGGACCGCACAATCTTACCTGCGGCGTCGAGCGCGCGCGTGGCATGGTATGCCAACTGCGGCTGCGGCACTGACGTGGTACGAAAGCGTGTATGCGGCCAGCGCGTCCATCTATTCAGCGGTCTTGAGACTGGGTAGAGTTCGGGAATGGCAACAAGGAATCGATCTGGTTGGCGGGGCACGTCGGGAGACGTTGCAATACATTGGCCAAGGCCACCAAATTGGCGATGCTGGCACTCCTGATCTTTGGATGCGCACCAAACTTAAACCACGCATTTCCCATTGTTAGCCCGACGGCCCAGGCTTCTCCCCCACAATACTCTGGCTTGGTTAGAACGCGCACAGTAGCTGCCCGAACAGTCGCGTAGTTTATTGGTAAGACTCAACATTTACTGACAACCATGCAAACACCCGATTCCACCGTGGTCGACGCCGCGACCACCGCTGCGGTAAAATCAGACGCTGCCGCGCCAAATTCCTGGATCGACGAACTGGGCCCTGGCCTGATCGCCGGCGCCGCCGACGACGATCCCAGCGGCATCGCCACCTACTCGCAAGCGGGCGCGCAGTTCGGTTTTGGTATGCTATGGACCCTAGTGCTGACCTATCCGCTGATGGTGGCGATCCAGAATGTCAGCGCCAGGATCGGCCGCGTTACGGGTCACGGCCTGGCCACCAACATCCGCCGCCACTACCCGGCGGCCCTGCTGTTTCCGCTGGTCGGTTTCCTTTTGCTGGCTAATACCATTAATATCGCCGCTGACGTCGCCGCTATGGGCGACGCCATGACCTTGGTTGCGGGCGGCAAGGCGCAGTGGTATGCCGTGCTGTTTGGCCTGGTCAGCGTGCTGCTGCAGGTCTTTGTGCCCTACAGCCGCTATGTCAAGGTGCTCAAATGGCTGACCCTCGCCCTGCTGGCCTACGTCGCCACCGTGTTTGTCGTCGATATTCCCTGGCGACGGGTGCTGAGCGAGGGCATGGTCTCGCCCTCACTGCCGTGGAAAAAAGAGTACATCACGACCCTTGTCGCCGTGTTCGGCACCACCATCAGCCCTTACCTGTTTTTCTGGCAAGCCTCACAGGAAGTGGAAGATTTACGGGCCGACGATCGCGCCTTCCCCCTCAAAAATGCGCCGAGACAAGCGCGCGCCGGCTACGCCCGCATCGACCGCGATACCTACATTGGCATGGGTTTCTCAAACATGGTCGCGTTTTTCATCATGCTAACCACCGCCGTTACCCTACACCTTCACGGCGTCACCAGCATCGAAACCTCGGCACAGGCGGCGACCGCCCTGCGTCCTATCGCCGGAAATTTCGCGTTTACTTTGTTCGCTCTCGGCATCATTGGTACCGGTTTACTGGCAGTGCCCGTGCTGGCCGGCTCAGCAGCCTATGCCATCGCCGGCGCATTCCGCTGGAAAAACAGCCTGGAGCACACGCCGAAGGTAGCTCCCCGTTTCTATGCCATCATCGTAGTCGCCACCATAGCCGGAGTCGGCATGGGTTTCGCGCCTATCGACCCGATCAGGGCCCTGTACTGGAGTGCGGTGATCAATGGGATCATTGCAATCCCCATCATGGCCGTGATGATGTTGATGGCGGCCCGCTCGGACGTCATGGGCCGGCTTGTGATTTCCAGGCGCCTAAAAGTGATGGGCTGGCTGTGCACGGCTGTAATGACAGCGGCCGTGCTGGCGATGGTGTTTACACAATTTCCCTAAATGGATGTTGCTGGCGCGCTCGTGAAGAGTGCCGCCAGTAAGAAAATGACGGATCACCGCCGCCATCAAATCCTTGTTGAACGCACGCGCCGACAGGCTAAGGTGCTAGGGTCGGCTAGACTAGGGCTGGCCCCTATCCTATATGTTCGCCGTTCTCCACCGTACAGCCCTGCTTCGGCCGATAAGTGTGTTCCCTCACATTCGCTCCCCTACAGTGGAGCGCACAATAAATAAACATAACCTAGAGTTATTTTTAGAGCGCGCAAGATTTCCATCGTAACGTTCCAATGAGGATAGATATGGCAAAAAGCATGAAGCCCGGCAGCGATGTTGCCGGCGCAGGATCGATATTGAGCACGGTGTCCGGACCTTCCAACGCACCACCACCTGCAAAGCTTGGCGGCCCGGGGGAGCTGGAGGATACGTTGTTGCGCAAGATGGCCGGCAATCAGGCTCTGGCTGAGCAAATGCCGTTTAATGCCGACAAACCACTTGAATATGGCGAGGCCGCACGTCAGCCGCATCAAGGCACCAGGGCCGCACCTGCCAGCCCGGTTGCAACCGCCAGCACGGCGGCTGAGCAAAATGCTTCCGATAAACTCGGCGACACGCCTGCTGCAGGCGTTAACCGCCTGAACTCGCCGCTGGACCGCGTGCGCGTGGACAGCGGCAATCAGACGCTGACCACCAACCAGGGCGTCGCTGTTGCAAATAATCAGGACTCCTTGAAAATCGGCCTACGCGGCCCGACTGTGCTGGAAGATTTCATCCTGCGTGAAAAAATCACACACTTCGACCACGAGCGCATTCCTGAGCGCGTGGTGCACGCGCGCGGCTCGGGCGCCCATGGCTTTTTTGAAGCTTACGACGATTTGTCTGAGCTCACACGCGCTGCGCTATTCCAGCAGGCCGGAAAAATCACGCCGGTGTTTGTGCGCTTCTCCACCGTGGCCGGCGAACGCGGCTCGGCAGATACTGCACGCGACGTGCGCGGTTTTGCCGTTAAGTTCTATACCGATGAAGGCATTTGGGACTTGGTAGGTAACAACATTCCCGTGTTTTTCATCCAGGATGCGATGAAGTTTCCTGACCTGGTGCATTCGGTTAAACCGGAACCGCACCACGCGATTCCGCAAGCGTCCAGCGCGCATGATACGTTCTGGGATTTTGTCTCGCTGATGCCTGAATCGACTCACATGTTGATGTGGCAAATGTCCGACCGCGCCATCCCGCGCAGCTACCGCACCATGCAGGGTTTTGGCGTACACACCTTCCGACTGGTGAATGCTGCCTGCGAATCGGTGTTCTGCAAATTCCATTGGAATCCTGTGGCAGGTACGCACTCGCTAGTGTGGGATGAGGCAGCCAAGATCATGGGCGCCGATCCCGATTTCCACCGTCGTGATTTGTGGGAAGCAATCGAGGCGGGTGCGTATCCACAGTGGGAGCTGGGCGTGCAGGTGTTCAGTGAAGAGCAGGCTGACCAGTTTGACTTTGACGTGCTGGACCCGACCAAGCTGATCCCTGAAGAAATCATTCCAGTGCGCGCCATTGGCCGCATTACCTTGAATCGCAATCCTGACAATTTCTTCGCCGAGACCGAGCAGGTTGCATTCTGTACCGCCCACATTGTGCCTGGCATAGATTTCACCAATGATCCCTTGCTGCAAGGCCGTATCCACTCGTATGTCGATACGCAGATATCGCGCCTTGGTGGTCCAAACTTCCATGAGATTCCAATTAATGCGCCGGTCAATCAGGTGCACAACAACCAGCGCGACGGCATGCACCGCCAGGCCATCAATCGTGGCCGCGTCAACTACGAGCCCAATTCCCTGGGCGGCGGCTGTCCGTTCCAGGCCGGCCAGATGGGCTTCAAGTCATTTCCCGAGCGCATCAGCGAAGACAAGGTTCGCGGCAAGCCGGAAAAGTTTGCCGAGCACTATGCCCAGGCGCGCATGTTCTTTGAAAGTCAGACGCCAGTGGAGCAGGCTCACATCGCCAACGCTTTCCGCTTTGAACTCAGTCGCGTACAGACGCCGGCAGTGCGTGCGCGCGTGATTGCCAATCTTGCCAATGTCGATCCGATGCTGGCTGCGGGTGTTGCCGATGGACTGGGCATGGACATGCCGGACGCCACGCCGCTGGCCTCGACGTTGCCGCAGCCTGCGTATCCCTTGTCGCCAGCGTTGTCCTTGCTGGCTCGTCCTGGTACCACCGGTATCGCTACGCGTCGCGTAGCCATTCTTGTGGGGGACGGTGTTGATGCCGCTGGTGTGCAAGGTATCTATGCGGCATTGCGCGCAGCAGGTGCCGTGCCGCGACTGGTTGGTGTGCAACTGGGGGCGCGCAAGGGGGCTGATGGCAGCCGCATCGACGTGGAGATTTCGCTAGAGGCTGGTCCATCTGTGTTGTATGATGCGGTGATTGTTCCAGATGGTGTGGAGCAGGGCCGTCTCGCGGTCATAGGCCAGACCCAAGAATTTTTGCGGGATCAGTATCGTCACTGCAAGCCCATCTTTGCGTGGGGCGGTGGTGCGGATTTGCTGAAACTGGCGAACCTGCCGTCCACGCTGCCGGATGGCAGTGATGATCCGGGTCTGGTTCTGGCAGCGGCAGCCGATACGGCCGGTGCGTTCGACAAATTCGTTGCCGCGCTCAGCGGACACCGTGCGTTTGTTCGCGAGACTGATCCACCATTGGTCTAAGTTGCAAAAGGGCAGCAAGCCGATTGTCGCCCTTGTTCAGGGTTGAAAACCAGCCGGGCTGGTTGCAACAACAACCCCGCACGCTTTTGCCTCGACAGCTGTGTCCCAACTTAGAGGTCAGACCCCGTACTGGGTCTGACCCCAACAGGCCGTGCGGGTGTGATCCAGCTTCGCTCCTATACGCTGAACTGGCACTTGTCCTTGTTCTGGCGCACAGTGCGCCGTACGCCGGTTTCTTCAATCACATATTGAAGATGTGACGCTGCGGCGGGGCATGTCCACTAGCGCATATCGGTTCGGCGCCGACTTCTGCGGCATCACATGGTAAGGCGCACGGGTCACGACGGCACGGTACAGGGCTACATCGAGGTGGGGTGGTTCGAAGAGAGCGTGGCAGTTAGCTTCGATCGACGGTCAAGTCGGCCTGAATTCGCGTGGTGCTCGATTTTTGGTTTTCGCTGCTCGCCCCTGGCAGAGGCCGTAGACGCTAAAATTGCACGCTGCAGCGCGAGATCTGTTCTGCGCTCAAAACCTCCATCGGAGAGGTACCCGCAAAAAGAGAGGAATATTGCATGTGGAAATTGTGGCCGTTTTTTAGATCTGTTGGGGCACAGACGCCGACAAGGCCTGTTACGGATAACGGATCGAGCCTGACGCCAGTTAAACCTGGATGCAACCGCATGAAGCCGCTTCCACCCATTGAAATTGAGGCGTCCGCGAACCACCACAAATCATTCACATCACCGAATCCCGACATTAAGGCGACAGTGTATTCCTCTGACCGTAGGGAAGTGGGGCGGGTAATTTATGCGATATCGCCGCTCTTCGATAGACTCTACTTGTTCGATATTACCATTCATGTTCCCTACCGCCGCCAAGGCTTTGGCTTGACCATCATGGACTACCTTACGACGACATATCGCCTGCCAATTACAACAATTAAGGAATTATTCTCAGCAAGTGAATTCTGGCGCTCGGTCCGTGAGGTCAGCAGTCAACGGAATGAAAAGATCGAAACTTTGTCGGTCAGTGAGATGAATGAAGAACGTGAGCGATGGGCTCATCTCAAACCGTTGATTGATCAACTAGACGTACTGATATCCGATCGGCTATCTAGTAAGCTCGAGTCCTGGGAGAGTGCTATCGGGCGGGGATTACCGGACTGGCCAACTTCGACACTTCAAGGTCGCGGAGCAAGTACGCCACCTTGAGATAGGTGGAATCACCTGCATTTGCAACGGGCTCCACCAGCATTTCAGCCGATTCTCGTCCAAGAATAAATAACTGCAATTGACGGCCCCTTCAAACCAGCATTAGCTGCAAATGAACCGCCATTTATCCTCGCCGACCTGCCTTCCATCGCCACGAACAAGCATTATCTACGACTGATCAAGATGTTCAACACCGTCTTGGTATCGTCCTCGATTTCTGCCAGCACGCCCAGCCAGTGACCAATGACACGCTTGACGCTGGCTGCCGGCTGGGTGTCGCGCCACACCGTTAGGATGCATCGGTAGCCGACAAGATCGGCCCTCTGCACGCAATACGCGATCGTCATCTGAGTGGCCTCGATGTCGGTAAATGCTCCGGGCATGCGGCTGGCTTGCTGCAGCAGGTCGACCTGGGCGGCCGTATCGCTCTGGATGCCTCGCAAGTGCTCAATGATGAGAGGCAGTCCGGTCGGATTCGGCCACGCAAGGATATTAATTTCCGACGCCGTGCTGGTGCCAGTGACAACCCTCAACACATCGTGGACGCCCGCGTCGATCAAGTCTGCCTTCGGGATATTAGTATGCGTCCACGGAAATAGCTCCTGTTTCTGTACGACCAGCATGCGCAGGTTTTGCTTGAATCCCTGTTCCAATCCGAGCGGCGGTGCTTCCTCGTTGTCGGCCTCGACCATTTTCCAAATTCGGTCGATGTGGTCTTCCTGCTCGGTCTCGGGAAATAGGCTGATGTTCCAAGCAAGACAGCAGCTCATGGTGGCCTTCCTTCGCGTCTCGAACTCGTTAACGAAAAGGACATGCGGCAGCATGAAGGATGAAAAGCAGTTGGCGACTGTAAATTGTTTAAATTTCATGAGTAAGATACTACTTGAAAGGCAATAAACATTCACCACTCGCGGAGGCTTGGCACAGTCGAGTTCAAATAACTTAGGTTTTCTGGGCAGGCGCTCGCGTCAACGGCTGTCGGCCAGACACGCGGCGCTTTGCTTCTAGGACCTGACTCGATCAAACTTACTCGATGAACAATGCCGTTCGATGATTATCGGAAAATTTTCAGTTGTAATTATTCCTGGCTCACGCCGATGGAATGCAGGTCAGCCCCATCAAATTCAAGTTCGTTTGCACCCTGAGTGTGATCACGCGAGTTGATGGTTCAATGTTCACGTAGGTCGATGGCCCATAGTCGGGCCAGTTTAGCCCGTTCTGGCAGCGCAACGTTGGGGTAGTTGCGCTGCCGTGGAGGAAATTCAGAATGGCTCGCCGCCGAACCGTTCAGGCCGTTCGTGCTGGGGGTGTCGGGTGTAGTAGCGGCGCAACTGCATTTCATAGTTGGTCTCTAAAGCGGCGAGCAAGATCCCAAGGCAGCGGTGCATCTCGACGACGCATTTATCCGACATGCGCGGCAGTTCGATGACCAGTGGCGGTAGCTTTTTCATGCCATCACCTCGCTGCGGTCCGGCGCTGCGGCTTGGTGTCCGGTTGCGCTAACACGTCCAGGTACAGCTTTTCATCGAGCACGCCCAAGTCCCGCCGTGCCGCCACGGTCAGCATCTCGCCAGCGAGCGTCATCAGGATCCGGTAATTGCCGGCGGCATGGTCGCATAGCGTCTGACGCAGCCCCGGCGTCATCAAGCTGGCATTGCCGGCGCCGGCCAGCAGATGGTTCAAGCAGGCCAGCAGTTCGTCCCGGCTTGCATACTCGGTCGCCAGCCGTGCGCGGATACGCGATCCAAGCGGCACCAGGTCTTCGCGCCGCAGCTTTTCTGGTAACCGTGCGTCACCGGCCAGCACCACGCACAGCAGCGACTGCGAGTCGAAGCGGGCGCTGGCCATCAGGCGCAGTTCGGACAGCACCGGCGGCGCCATTTCCTGGGCCTCGTCGATCAAGAGCACGGGACGGCGGCGCGTCGATTCGAGATGCGCATGCCATTGTTCGCGCAGCGCCTTGAACCCACCCCAACGGTTGTGCGGCTTGAGCGGCACGCCGAACACGTCGCCCAGCTCCCGATAGAAGTCGGCCATATTGCTCTGCGGGTGATTGATGACGCCCACCGTGATGTCGGGCAGTCGCGTCAAGCGCTCGGCCAGCACCCGCAGCGCAATGCTCTTGCCGCTGCCCGGATCGCCATGGATCATGGCGAAGCCGCCTTCGCGCACCTGCACCTGTTCGATGCGCCAGCAGAAGTCCTCGATCCTGGGCGGCACGTAGAGCGCATCGGTGGGCAGGTCGGGCGTAAAGGGGTTGAATTTGAGCCCGTACAGGGCCAGCAGCTGGTGCGTCATTGGGTGTCCTCATCGTTGACCGGCAGGTAGGCCGGCGGCAGGCCGGTGGCGGCGTAGTCGGCCAGTTGCTCGCGCAGCAGCGGCGCCATGCCGACCGGTTCAATCGGGCCGGACGCCGTGGCGGCCGGGGCCAGCCGGCGCCGCACACCATTGGCGTTGGCCGCCTTGTCCAGCGGTTGCACCGCGCACAGCACGCTGCCATGCTGCGGATCGACCAGGTCGACGCGGGAGAGGTCCCAGCGTGCATAGCGCACATGGACGTTGACCAGGTTGCGGTAGCGTCCCGGGATCTCAAAGCGGATTCCCTCCAGGCTGAAGGTGCCGTCGGCGCGCCGCTGGCGCCGTACCACCTCGACCCGGAAGGCCGCGCACAGCGCCGCCGCCGATGGACATGCGCGGCTCACGTTCGGTCCGTCAAGGTAGCGCTTAAGTGGTGTGGCGCGCAGCTCGCTGTGTTCGCTGCGGTGGTATTCCTGTTCGACCCATGCCTGGGTGGCCAGGTTGAGCAGATCGAGCGTGAGCGTCTCTTCCCCTTCCAGCATCGCCATCAGGCGTCCCTCGACACGTCCCCAGAATGACTCCTGCTTGGCGTTCTGGTAGGGGGAGTAAGGCAGCGTGGTCTGGTGCAGCACACTCATCGAAGCCAAGCCGCTGGTGGTTTCGTCGGCCAACATGGCCGCACCGTTATCGGTCATCAGGGCACGCGGCAGACCACGTTTCATGAAGGCCTGGCATAGGCCGTGCACCAGGCTGGCGGCCGTTTCGTCCAAGTACCATTGCAGATGGCAAACCAGACGCGAACGGTCGTCGATGACGCCCAGCAGCATGGGCTTGACCCATGCGCCGCCGGCGGTGAGCACCTTGCGCGAACCGTGATGGAAGTCCAGGTGCCACAACGCGTTGACATGCTCGACTTCGTAGCTGCGTACCTCCAGTTGTTCGCGCCGGTCGCGGGCGGCCAAGGCGCCGGCGCTGGCACTCGCCGGGCGGGCCTGGCGCACCATCGCGTGCGCCCGCAGGTAGCGGCGCAGCGTGGGATACGACGGCAGCGTCATGCCACGCAGGACGACCTTCAGATTGTCCAAGAGCAGCTGCACGGTCCAGCCGGGATGTGCTTGGTACTGCGCGCGCAACGCCGCAATGACTTCGGGCGCCACGCTGTGGAAGGTGCCACGGTCACCGCGCCGCCGGTCGCGCAGCTCGTTCACGGGATCGCCAGCGCGGCGCGCCGCGTAGAACCAGCGTTCGATGGTCGCCGCCGCAAACCGGACATCGGTGCCCGCGAACGGATGGCGCCACGTCTTGTTCTCCAGTTCACGCAGTGCGCTGTACAACTGGCCTGGCTCTGGCGGTGCCGCCAGCAGCGGGCCGACGATCGAGAAGCGCAAGTGCGCCCAGCGATCGCGCTGGGGAGTAGCGGGGATCGAACTCAAACAGGTCTCCTTGAAGTGCTGGCACCGGCGGCGCCATGCAGGTCAGGAAGACTACAAGGGGTGGCAAAGGGAGGCTATCGGCATCTTCTGCGTGCGATCAATGGCCCTCTCGTAATGTGATCGGCAGCGTGCCGGTCAGCGGCGTCAGGAACACCAGCAGCCGCCGGATCGGTTCATTGCCCGCGCCGGCAAAGCGCGCCAGCAGCGCGGTCGGCAGCGCGGCCATGTCGAGCGGCGGCATGAAGCGCGCGCACATCGTCTGCCATAGATCGGTACAGGGGAAGCGCTCCCGCCACCACCGCTGCCAGCGCTCCAGTGTACGCGGCGACACGGACAACTGGTGTGCCAGGCGCCGTGCCGCCGCTGGTGTCGGACCGCGGTCCGACACCAGCACAACTGCCAGGGCCAAGTGAACGCGCCGGCCGAGGAAACGTACTGACGCCGCTGTAATACGCCTGCGGCAGCGACCGCAACAGAAGCTGAAGCGCACGGTGAAATCATCCCGGACAGCGCTTGGGCAACTTCGGGGTTTGCGCGGGAAGTGGGCTTGATGAAGTGGGCCGCCACACGGGCAGCCAAGAAGGCGGGTCTGGTTGGCCAGATCCTGGTCCATCAGGACCAACTGCTGGAAAAACTTGATGTCGCTAAGGATGGCATGGCACACTGCGGGCAGTCTGAAGTCGTAGGAAACCGAAGACTCCCTCAATAGGAGCGTTTGTTCAAGTTCCTTGCGGGGGTCACCCCGCCGCCCAGCACACTACGTGATCAAAATCGGGCTAAAACCCATCAGGTTGAGTGAACATACTCACCTGACGCGCCTGTTCCGACCCTCCGGTATTCGGGTGCTCACCGCGCCCAATGGAGCATCCGCGATCGACATCGTATCGCATAATGATGTTGGTGTTGTATTGTCGGATTACAACATGCCAGGCATGACAGGACTTGAACTGGCAAGTTGTATTCGTAAAATAAAACCAGACACCAGGCGCTTGCTGCTGAGCGGCCACGCGGACGTCGCGGCTGTCTCTGCTGCCATTGTGAACGGGACCATCGAACAATTTATTGACAAGCCATGGGATTGCGAGGCACTGCGAGCAACTGTGATCCAGGCCTTCGTCCTTTTCGAACAACGCGCTAGCGACTAAAGCTGTCACAAGTTTAACCGCAAAGTTCAGCCCTGGCTCGAGCGCTGATCCAATAGCAGCATCCTTCGCGATGGGTCAGCAGCCCCACGTTCCTGCCCGCATATCCGAACTACTATGAGAATTAATCCATTTCTAAGCGCACGGGGGACCATACCGCGTGCGCATAACGTTCCAAGCCTGTTAACTCAAAGCGCCACAGGTGGAGCCAGCCATTGTTTAGCAGCTGCCTGACTCCCGCATGTTGGTCGATAACCGTTTCAATGGCAGCTCGCGACGCGTCGATGATCACGGTCAACCGCAGGGGCTCGTGCATCCAGCGCTCGCCGTCATGAAGTGACTGATGGGACAAACCGATACGCAGATCGCCACCATTGCCCTCAAAGACACCAATACTGCCCCCTACCACGTTGTGCAGCACCTTGTTACCGCTTCCCATCCGCAGTGGATCGCACGTAGAGGCATGGTACTGCCAATTGATCCAATGCGTCACCAGCATGGGCGCGGTCATCAGCAGCTCCAACACGCTGCCGTCAGCATCTTGGCTGGCGTCGTAGTCGTGCAGAAAGCTTCGTCCACTTAGCACCACGCCCCGGCTTCGGCGTCGAGGCGCAATCAGAAAGGCGGCGTTGCCCGCAAGGCCCCATTCGGGTCGTGTCTGTGCACCATCGTTGGCGCGACGGCGCAGCTGTCCTAACAGCGCATCTTGAGGTGAATGTTGGTTCAAACGAAGGCCGGTGGCTCGCTCACGGCGTACCTGGTCGCAGGCGCGGGAAAACACCAATTGCAGCCGCTCCCAGGGCGCACGTGCAGATAGCGGTAGCAGATCCAGATCCAATCCCTCTACTTCATCAGTGGTGGTGTTGTGCAGTGCAGCCACGAACACGGTGGCGTCCGAAATGGTAAGGCCCTGCGATTGCATGCCTTGGCGGACGTTGGAATCGTTGAGCAATTGCGCCAGGCTGCGCGCATTAACTTCGCCGGTCTGGCCGCAGCAGGCGCCACAGTCAAGTGCCGCAGCGTGGGCATTGTTGGTGGACTGGCTGCCATGCCCGACGAGGATCACCAGCGGTGCTAAATATTGCGTCAATCCCATTGCATGCAGGACCCGCGCTGCCAGCGCGATTTTGGCTTCCAGATCCAATCCAAGTAGCTGTGGCCGACAGATAGGTCGGTAACGGGCAGGCACGCCGTACATGTCGTCCTTGGCATGTTCTTTCCTGCGCGGCAACAGCCAATTTCCGATTTTTCCGATATAGCCCAGTCCCGCCGCTTCCACAAAGGAGAAAGAGGCGCCCGGCCACCGGCTCGCTGATAGCCACTGATCCGCCATTGCGAGACGCGTCTGTCGCGCGCGGCTGGCGGCGCGTTGTTGCGCTGCATCGCCTTTGCGTATTGCGTCATCACTGCTCACGATGCAGTCGCCCACCTCCATGTTCGGCGCGAGCAATCCGGGCAATTGAGGGCGGCGTGCCTGAGTAGCAAGAGGCGTGTAGGCCACCGGCAAGCCAAAGAAACCTGCAAAGCCCAGGGTCTGAATACCCGGCCATTCGGTTTCCAGGGCGCGGCGCAAAGGTTCGCTGCGCACATCGATACAAAATGCCGCTTGGACTTCGATGCACGCGGGCGCCACGGCAACGGTGGTCGTTGAGGCCAGCTGTTGGACCAACAACCGCTGATAGCCGATCTCGAGCGCCAACTGCCACACCTCATCAACCAGTAAGGCGTTTTCAGCTGCGTGTAGTATATCGGGGGCCCGGCACCAAGCTTGCTGCAACGTGACAAACGCCTGCCGATTCAATTCATCGTCCGTGCACTCCAAAAGCAGTACGCCCCAAGCCAAGCGAATAGCTAGCAACTCGCGCAGATGCGAATCTTTGATGCCAGCTAGGCCGGCCTGCCAGCCGAGATAAGCACACCATGAAGCCCAACCATTGACGGTCAGCAGCACGGACTCCAGATAATCTGCCCACACAGTCGGCGGCAGCCCCAGCCGTTCGATGACCCAGCGCTCGGCGTCCAACGCCGTAGCGGGCAAACCCTTGGTCGCTCGGCCGAGGCGTGGTAGACCCATCAGCAAGCCAATGCCATGGTCGTGCTGCAAGGTGTCTCGCCAAAACGTATACAAACCCTTGCCACGTTCAGGGCGCCAGTTTGCCTGATTCTCATCGAAGAAAGCAGCGCAGGTCTGGCTCACTTGATGCGTGATGGCCTGCCTCCAAGCCAGCCTGGCATGGCGATTAGTATCGCTGTCGAGCACATCGATTAGCAACGGCAATTGCACTTGCAACGCGCCCGTCTGCAACGCATTGATACACTGTCCAGGAGTAAGACCTGCCGTCTGCGCCTCAGGCAACTGGCGCAGCGCCTCAGTCAGATCAACGGGAGCGATACGGCCCTCACGCCAGGATCGCAGTTGCTGGTCTCGGGGTGGGAAAACCTGGATGCCGCCGAGCACCGCCATTCGCGCAGCTACCCGGCGCACCGGCATGCCGATGCGAGACCAATGGGGATTGACGGCGATCGCGCGGTCCAGCGGCCACGACGGTGCAATCGCCTCACAGGCTTGGGTGCAAGCCCGCTCGATCTGGGCGTGGCTTGCCTTCAGTTCGCCGTCGCCTAGGGTCATATTTAGCGCATTTGGAGGCAGGTCCGTAGTCATCTTGTCCATTATGAAATTTTCCGTGTTATCAGTTTAGCGAGGTGCATCAGTTAGCCGGGCTGCGAGGGCTTCGGGGGCGTAGAAAGAAGAAGACGCGGGCGCCCAGCGAGTTGGCCAAAGGAACAAAGCCAGGCGCGTGTAGGCCTCATCCAGATAAAAGCCACCGTAGCTCCAACGACGCCAGCGCGACAGAGACTGTGGCTGCTTTTGCAGCAAAATTTGGAAGAGATACAAAGCTGCCATACCCATCAGCGCGACCATGCCCAGCCAGTCATCCGGAGCATCTCGAAGACCGAGCGGCAGCATGTGAGCGAACATTGCGGCAATCGTCAGACCAACGACTGCCAAAGTCCCGAAAAGCAGTTGCGCCGCACGTACAGCCCCGTCAGCATTTACCGCCGGCAGCCACAGCAACGGTGCCCAGGCCAGACCCAGCACAAGGCTCCACCACCAAGGCCAGGCGCCTACACCAGCTGCCGTCAGCACCAGAAACACGGCCGATGTCGTCAGCATCGGCGCATACAACATGCTTGCGCTAGTGGGTGAGTAATCCCCGCGCAGGGCTTTTAGCCGCGTCTGGCGCACGACTGAGGATGCCGATAAGAAAGCGTGCGCTTTGTAAAGAGAGTGGCCAATCAAATGCAGGGCGGCCAGGGTGTAAAGGCCAAGCGCGCATTCGAGCAGCATGAAGCCCATCTGCGCGACGGTTGACCAAGCCAGCCGAACCTTTATGCTAATGCGAGTTAGCATGACCATGCCAGCCAATACAGCTGTCGCCAAGCCAAGCACCAGCAACAAGACACGTGCAGCGCCGGCCTGTTCGAGCAGTGGCGCGAATCGAATCAGCACAAAGCCGCCCAGATTGACGACCCCTGCATGCAGCAGCGCGGACACCGGCGTCGGTGCTTCCATTACCTGGATCAACCAACCATGCACCGGCAAAAGAGCCGAGCGAAGCGTGACCGCCAACACGAGCAAAACGGAACTTGCTTGAAGGGGCGAGGAAAGCCCTTGCTGGGAAATGTGCGTCCACAGCGCTGTTAACGAGCCGCTGCCGACCTCACTCCACGCCAGCGCGGCGGCACCCAGCAGGATCACGTCCGCGAATCGATCAGCAATGCGCTTTTTGTGCGCTGCGAGTAGGGCAAAAGGGCGTTCCGGGTAAAAGCACAGCAGCTGCTCCAACCCGACACCAACCGCAGCCCAAGCGGCGATGAGCAACAGCCAATGATCAGCCAGTAAAAACAGATTGACACTGGCCAGTACAGCGGCTAACGCACCGATATAACGTCGCTGATTTGCTTCGCCCTCCAGATAACGGGCAGAAAACACGCCAATGACCGTACCTAGCAGCTGAACTAGCAAAGCCACGAGTAAACCAAAAGACGTTTGTGTTACTAATTCAGGACAATACGTGTCATTCGGTCCCGCCAAAACAGACAGTACCGTAAAGGCTAGTGCTGCAAAGGAAATCACCTGGAATAGGCGCCACAGCCTCGGCGCCGAGTCCCACTTCATTCGCGTTAGTCCGGCCAACACCGCCATCAAAGCGGCGGGCGCCAAGGCGCAAGCTAGAGAAAGACCGAGGGACAGTGTCATCGTAAAACCTCATTTGAATTCGTTGCAAGATGATCGCTGGAACAGAAAGTTCTGTAAAATAGATTATTGAGAATAAATTGATACATAGAACAGAACGATGAAGTTAAACCAGTTAAATTTCCATCACCTCTTTTATTTCCGCCAAGTCGCTAAACTCGGACACCTGACTCGCGCAGCCGAGGAGTTACACACCTCGCAATCAGCGGTTTCAGCTCAGATTCGTCAGTTGGAAGCGCGCATTGGTGAAGAATTGTTTATCCGCGAAGGCCGTCGCCTAATCCTCAGTGACACGGGCCAGCTCGTGCTCGCCTATGCCGACGACATCTTCGGTCTTGGCCAGGAGATGCTGGGACGCTTGCAAGGCCGCTCGGCCGGGATTACCCGCCTACGTGTGGGCAGCGTGGCGACGATGTCACGCAATTATCAGGAAAACTGGATTCGGCCTGCGCTCACCGATCCAGCGGTGGTGTTGACACTGGAATCCGGATTGTTGGAGGGCCTGCTGGTCAGGCTCGCTCAGCATCAGCTGGACGTAGTACTGGCTAATGAGACGGTGCCCGCCGATCCTAATCGTTCTTTGCACTGCCAGTTCTTGGGCAGTCAATCGATTTCGTTGGTGGGTCCCGCTAGCAAATGGGCATCGAAGGGCCTGCGCATTCCGGAAGATCTGGATGGCGTGGACATTGCATTGCCCGGCCCACGCCATGTGTTACGCGCCCAATTCGATGCTCTTTGTGCCACAGCCGGCGTGAATCCCAGATTGCGGGCAGAAGTGGACGACATGGCTATGCTTCGCTTGATTGCACGCGACAGTGGCTGGCTGGCCGTGCTGCCTGAGGTCGTCGTGCAAGACGAACTGCGGGACGGAATACTTGTCGTCGTAGGTCATTCCACGGCATTGCAAGAGCGTTTCTACGCCATCACGACACCCCGGCGACACAGAATCGAAGTGCTCGAAAAACTGCTTGCTGGCATGTGGTAGACGACAAATAACGCAGAGGCTGTGTTGGCTCATGAGATCACTATTACTTATTAAATCGTGAGTTCGGCCCTTGCACATACACGGAGTAACAAACCTTACAGTCCGATTTTTTGGTTTTCCCTATTGCCCTCAAGAGCAGCGTTGAGGTCTGCAATATTGACCGGCTTGACTAGATGGCAATCAAAGCCTGCGTCCTTGGCCTGGATTTTGTCGTTAGCTTGTCCGTAGCCTGTCAGCGCAACCAATAGTATCGATTCTGTTTGCGGCATCGCACGCAAATGTCGCGCCAGGACGTAGCCGTCCATGTCAGGCAGCCCGATATCGAGAACAATAGCATCGAACGGCTCTGCTTGCGCCAGGCTAATTGCGAGAGAGGGGGTGTTGGCTATGGTGACGGCATGCCCCTCACATTCCAGAATGGCCCCGAGGGTGTCTGCTGCATCCTCGTTATCGTCTACGATTAGGATCTTTAAGCGCCGTGACTGGGAAACTGAAGCGACGTTGCCGTCATGCGAGGATATCTGGCATATGTCGTTAGTCCTGGGTAACGTCACGACAAACTGACTTCCTTGGTCAATGCCTGCGCTGTGGGCCGCGACTTTCCCGCCGTGCATTTTCACTAGGTTTTCCACGAGGGCAAGGCCCAATCCCAAGCCACCTTGGGCGCGGTCTGATGTACGCGCAGCCTGCGTAAAGAGTTCAAACACGTGAGGCAGGAGCGCGGCGTCGATGCCGATCCCGTTATCACTTACAGTCACCTGCACATGCTGCTGGTCTACGGCCACGTCCAGAATAATCTCACCGCCATGCGCAGTGTACTTAGCGGCATTGTTCAACAGATTGACCAATACCTGGGTTAAGCGAACTCGGTCTCCGGTCACATAGGTTGGCCCTGCTTCCATACGACACACTAAGCCATGTCCCCGCGCGTCGATCAATGTGCGCGCTTGCTCAATCGACCCTTGGACGATTTCCTTGATATCGACGCTTTCTCTTTCGAGGTCGATCAGGCCTCGAGTGACCCGCGAGACGTCCAACAAATCGTCTATCAGGCTCGTCATGTGACTCACCTGGCGCGCAATCACGGTGGCACACATCTTAACCCGCTTGGCGTCAACGTCGGGCATGCGCAACAACTGCGCGGCCGTGGCAATTGGCGCCATCGGGTTGCGCAACTCATGCGCTAGCATGGCAAGAAACTCGTCCTTCCGTTTAGCCTGCTCTTCAAGCTTGGCCTGACGTTCTATTTGCTCAGTAACGTCGACTAAAATTCCACGAAGGTAGTTGGGCTTGCCGTAGTCGTCAGTAAGCACATGTCCCTTCGTCTGGACCCAGATCAACTCTCCATTATCGGGCCTGGTCCGCCGAGTTAGTACGTCGAACGAGGATCGATTGGCAATTGCGGTTTCGATTGCAGCGTTGAATGACGTCCGATCTTCAATATTTACGTTTTTGAAACCCTTGGACGAGTTGCTGTCGGAATAGCCCATAACTGCGGTAATGTTTTCAGAGTACCTCACTACATCCGCATCGAGATCCCATTCCCACGCAACCATCTTTCCCGCTTCCAGACCCTCCTGCAGCCAGTGCTGCGTCTTTCGCAGTTCAGCTTGGATGCTATCTAGCGCCGACACATCTGTATTTGTGCCAAACCACTGCACGACCTTACCGTTTGCATCGCGCATGGGCTCAACAAGTGTGTAAAACTGACGAAAGTGGCCACTCTTGTCTTTCATCGGAAAGGTCATCTCGAATGGCGTGCCAGTTTCCAGAGAGTGCTTCCAGTTTTTTTCGACAAGCGGCAGCGTGTCCGGATGATGTACGCTTTGCCAGCCCCAGCCCTCCATTTCCCTTGCGTTGGTACCCGTATATTCATACCAGCGTTCGTTGTACCAATGGATAAATCCCGTTTCGTCAGCCATCCAGGCCAATTGCGGGATGGTGTTGGCCAGCTGGCGCAACTGACGACTACTTTCTTCAACAGCTGCCTTTGCTTTGACGGCATCAGTGATGTCCATTTGGGCTGTCACTGCGCCCCTGATGCATCCTTCGCGATCCAGGTTAGGAACGGAGCGCAGCAGGAGCGTGCGGATCGTCCCCGGAGCATTAAATGGCTCAACTTCGATGAGGGCGTCAACCACGTGCTCGCCTGCCAGGGCGCGCGCCATAGGCCATTCATGCGCATGCACCTGTAATCCATGACGCTCCGAGCCATCTGCCCACCAGCCCTTCCATTGCACATACTCGTCTACCGTTTTCGAGGCAGGAGGATCCCCCCAGATACGCCGGCACTCCGTATTCATTAACACCAGTTCCCCATTTGCGTCGGCGTAGGCCAAGCCGACAGGAGTTGCTTCAAGCACGGCATTTATGCGCCGCTCAACTTCATCGGCTGCTTCTTGCGCGAGCCGTCTGGAAGTAACATCTCTGAAATAAACGGACAATCCATCGGATGAGGGGTAACAGTGACACTCTAGCCAAACATTAAGTGGCGCGGGATAGAATTCCTCAAAATGTGTAGCAATACCGGTGGCCACAGCCTGACGATATTGTTTGCCGAACAGCAGATCGTCGGCATGTGGAAATAGCTCCCACACACTTTTTCCGATCAGGTCTTCACAATTTAAGCCAAGCATTTTGGCACCGGTGTCGCTGAAATAAGTGTAATTCCAATTGCTATCCAGGACTGCCAAGCCATCGGTAATGCTGTCGAGAACACGCTGCAGTGCCGCATGCGCAATGCTTACACTTTCTTCCTGCGACTTGCGCTCTGTAATATCACGCGAAATACCCAGCAGGCCGACAGTCTCTCCGCGTTCATTGCGATAGGGGCATTTCTGAGAAAGCCAGATACGCCTACTCCCGTCGGGCAGAGGCACGATCTCCTCCAGTTCTTCTGCTACCCCGCTGTCCATGATGCGGCGATCGTTTTCGATCACACGTAGCGCCGCTTCTTTGTCCTCCAGGAATTCTACGTCCGTGCGTCCTAACACCTCATCGAGCGGCTTGCCGATCAGGGCCAATGCGGCAGGGTTAGCAAAACGCATCCGGCCGTAACGGTCCTTGGCAAAGATGACATCGCTAGACGTATCGCTAATTGCGCGCATCAATGCCAAATCTTCACGCAGGCTTGTCGCGTCGTCCAATACGAGCAGGGTTTTCGGAATATTGCCAGTGGAGACGCCTGTTCTGTGGTTGCTATCGTTAGGCATGAAATCGGTCCTCGTTTTATTAAACTATTGCGGCCCCAGCAGACGGATTCGTACTGGGCTCGCCCCGCTGACATCAAAGGGAGTGGAAATGAAGACACTAACGGTTGTTGAAATCTGGACAATATGATAACGCAATAAATGATACGTTGGAAAGTAGTCGATTTCAACTGGCGACGAGGGCCTTGCGCAAGACTGCAGACTGGCGTCCCTCAACGTGCTGAGATTCTGGTCATCGTTCGTTGGGGAAAAATCAGTTTGACCAGGTAAAGGCCGACACAGGAACAATTATTAAGAATCAGGCGGCTAGGAGGCTGCGCGGCAGAACAATTTGGCACGAATTTTCGACATTTTCGGGGGTGCTTTACCCCCTCCCAATGTCGAGATCGTTGAACCTGGCGCGATCTGAGAGGTCGAAAATTTTCACGCCAGCGTCAATTTTTTCTGCCGCGCAGACTCCTAGGAAAATTCAAGGATGGCAACTTGCCTTAGCGGTCGATCTTCCGTTTTTCTTGTTCGCCCCATTGCCAACAATCCCGCTCAGCACGGTCGCCGGTGCGGCTGCTCACCTCCGTGGCAGCCCAGCTGCCAGGAGCTGCCGCACGCCTAGCTTTGGAAAACCCAGCAGCCTGATGCGGCGGCGCGGGTGCTGCACGGTGTGCATGGATCGATCGGTAGCCTTGGCGCCAAACGCTTCACCGCATCGACCTTGCGCTGGAAAACGCCGTCAAAGGTGATAGTGCCGCGGTGCCGCGCTTGTTCGGGGATGACGAGAACGAACTTCAGGCCACATGGAAGCGAGCGCTGAACTGCCTGGCGACGGTGTCCGGGGTTGCGCCGAAAGGGTAACCGTGAGCATGCCCGTAAGTCACGCCGGCGCGGGGACGCAAGTGGGGATCGCAGCCTGCTTTCCGGTCACCTCTCTGATATCGTCAATTCTGCACGCTCAGCCATGAACGAGTCGTCAGGAGAATGCCCACCTGCGGGTGCGATACCAACAAGTTGGCCAACAGTGAGGAGAATTCGAGAAGGATATTGCCGGAGTCAAGCGACACCTCGCCTCTTTCACCGAGCTGCGCGCGACCCCAGTTCGGCGTGCCGTCATAGTCCACAATGAGCGTCGGCGTGGGGTCGCTCAGAACCAACAAAGGCGGTCTCGACGGATCGCTCATTTGTTCACCGGCGGCTCTGTCGTGGACGGGCCATCCAGAAGTCGCGCGGCGAGCGAAGTGCTGAGCTGACCTTGCCGAAAGTATCCCAGGATCGCGGAGGTGCTGGCATGCCCCGTCATGGCCATCGCGTCGGCCAGCGGCACATTGTGCCGGCCGGCCTCGGTTACGAAGCCGCTGCGGATGGAGTGCGCTGAAAAGTCCTGCGCCAGCCCCGCGCTCGCGCAACGCGTTTTAATGATGTCGCGCACGGCCGCTGGCGACAAGGCTTCTCCTAGCACGTCACCGCGTCGAATTCTCCGGAAGGCGGCGCCCTCGACGATCTTGCTGGCGGCGAGCCAGGCGTCGAGCGCCTGCGCCGCGCGGCCGCCCACTGGGTTGGCGCTGGCGGCGTGACCACCCCCGTCCTGGCTGGTCTTCGAATGCCCCATGAGATAGACGTAATCGCCGCCCAGCTGGCGCACCAGGTTGGTGGTCGTCGCGGCCGTGACTTCCGAGCGCCGCCGGCCGCCGCTGGCCCAGGCGAACAGCAGCAGCGCGCGGTCACGCAGCCCCCGCAACGACCCGTCGCAGGTGGCCAGCAACGCTTCCAGCGGTTCCTTGGTCAGCGCCGGCTTCTTCTGGACCACGGCGCCACGTTTGGCGTAGGCCCGGCGCGTCTTGGCCAGCAATTCGCGCACCACCGGCTCCTGGGCCGGGTTGGGCAGGCCCTGCAGTTGATGCACTTTCGAGAGCACGCTGATCCGGTGCAGCACGGTGCTGAGCGCGGGCGCCCCCAGTTGGGCCTTAAAGCCGCGCTCCACAAGGGCCCGGTCGATCACGGCGGGCAGATCGGTTGTCAGGCCTTCCGCCGTGGAGCGCTGGACGTGGTCCACGATGAACTGCAGAACCACTGCGGACGGCACCGGCAGTTCAAGGGCGGCATGGTAGCGCAGCGCGAACCAGGCGGCCCAATAGCGCAAGGCACTGCGGTAACTGCGCAATGTGTTCTCTGCGTCGCCTTCGCGCAAGAGTTGGCGGACGGCGCGCTCGGTGAAGGTGCCGACCACGCCGGGGTCCAAGGGCGCGACATTGACGGGGGTAAGCAACTCCGAGCGGATATCAGCGATCGCTACTGGGCTTGAGAAAGGCTGTTTCATTATGTACGCTGTACGATATATAACAGTTAAATAGAACTATTCCCGATAAGGTTTCATTATCGTGGGTAATTATCGACCACCGTCGAAAAAAAGCAAGGAAGGGATGCATATGGCACGCGGAATCACCGAAACCGATGTCTGGCAGGCGGCCGACGCATTGTTGCTGGCCGGCGACCGGCCGACCATCGAGCGGGTCCGTCAGCAGCTCGGACGCGGCTCCCCCAACACCGTCAGTCCCCACCTCGACACCTGGTTTCGCGGCCTGGGTGCGCGGATCAAGGATCCGCAAGCGTTCGCGGCGCCGACGGCCATTCCCGACCCCATCCATCAGGCCGCGGCCCATTTTTGGCAAGTTGCGCTTGCGGCTGCGCGGGCCCAGGTGGATTCGGACCTGGCTGCGGAGCGGGCTCGACTTGGCGAAGCCCAGGCGCAGCTTGAAGGGACGCGTCTGGAGCTTGCCCAAGAGGAAGATCGGCAGTCGGCACGCCGGGAAGGAATGGAGGCGGCCATGCGTGCCACGACGGCGCAACTACAGACAGCCAGCGACCGCGTTGTCTCGCTGGGACAGCAATTGGCGCAATCCACATGCGAAATGACCGAGCTTCAGGGGCATTCTCTCTCGCTCGTAAAAGACAAAGAGACCTTGCGTATGCAGTTGGAAAAAGAACGCGCGAACCACGAGGCCGTACGGACTAAAATGGAGGAGCGGGCTGAGGCCAATGAGCAGCGTTGGAGCCTGGAAGTGGACCGCTCGCGGGAGGCGGCCAAGCTGGCTCAGTCCCAGATCGCCAAGAGCGAGAAGGCCCACATGGAGCGCCTGGCCACGTGGAACGCGACGCGTGATCGGCTGGAGGCCGAACTGGCTGCAGCGACAATGCGATCCACACGACAGCAGATCGATGTCGACAAGGTGAAGGAAGCGCTCAGCGCGGCGGAAAGGACCTTTCAGGCGTCGAGCATTGTCGCGGCGCGGCACGAGGCGGCGCTTCTTTCACAAATCGAACGTTTGCAGGCTCAGCTCAGTGGGTCGCTGGAGCAACTGAGGGTAAAAGATGCCGAGCAGAGCGCAGTGCTACGTTCCTTGTTGCAGAATGCAAATGCCGATGGCAAACGCTCCCCCGGTCGCCGAGTACCAATTAAAAAGCCGCCCAAGGCCGAGTGAGGGCGTACCATACTGTCAAAATAGGGGGCGCCGCTGCGAAGTCTCGTGAATCCAGGGTACATCCGCAGCAGCCATCGACAGAGCTTAGCGGCGGGGCCGACGGTAACGAGAAGACACCTCGCATAGAGCAGGGAGTCTTTCCTAATAATTTCCTGTTGGCAGTAGGCATGGTGGTACCCAATCACACCGCAGGAGACGCAAGCGGCGATCTTGCGGGGCGCGTCAAGCTGATGGAGTCGCAAAAGAAACTCAGGCCCGAAGACTGAACATTTCGTCATTCCACCGAAGCATAAGAGTGTTATTCCAAATTACTTTTAGGCTTATGTGCTATTTCTGGCCGTATCCCGGCTTACCCTCTTTATGAACAAGGCCGCCTTGGCGTAATGATCGCACCGTAATATATTGTCAACGTCCGCTTTAGAGCATACAAATGCAGCGAGTTGATGGAGCTGAAAAATAGCCCCGGTCAAGGGGCGCAAATCCGTGGCGAAACTGGGCAACAAGAGGCCGGATGAAGCCTGGCAGGTTTTAAGCTCTCTTGCGGCGACGCGCCACGAAGCCGACCAGCCCCAAACCGGCCAGCAACATGGCGTAGCTGCCTGGTTCCGGCACCGCAGTCACGGCCGCGCTGGACAACGCGGTCCAGCTTGGGCCACCGTTGGCGACGATCTCCAGGTAGCGGCCGTGCGCGGCGAAATTCTGGACGATAGGCATGCCCACCGCGCCGGCGCCGTCGAAGGACGATACGGCGGTCAGGCTGCTCCAATTGGCGCCGATGGCGCTGTCCGACACGTAAATCTGCTGATTCACGTGGCCATTCGGGAACATGTCCAGGATGTAGCTGACGCTCGCGATGTCCTTGCTGGACAGCAGGTCCACCTGCACCCACTGGGTACCGAAGTCGCCAGCGTTCCAGTTGCCTCCGTTGAACAGCGTTTCAGCCGTGTGGCCGCTCCAGGTGCTGCTCAGGGAATAGCTGAGTGAGGGAAGGCCGGAGGCGGCGTTGGTCGACGCGTGGGCGGCTGGCGGCCAAGGCGAGTACCTAAATCAAACCGGCGGAAATTGCTTTTTTCATGAGTCATCCTTTATTGTAAATTGTTAATTATCTCGGGTATCGAGCCACATAATTATAGTATTTATAATGTGACGAGCTCATGAAATGTTAAGGCGTTTCCCGCCGTCGCGGCGCTTATTTCAGCTCGGCGTCCAGCTTGCTGGCCATTTCTCCGTGGTGGGCGACCACGGGTTCGAGCTTGGTGACGAGTTCTTTTACGTCGGCGTCCTTAGTCTTGGCGATATCATCCTTCAGCGCCGCATGGACCTTGTTGTGATCCGCCACGCCGGCCTTGGCGACATACTGCTTGTCGAAATCCGCACCCGACAATTTCTTGAGATCCGCCACCATTTTCTTATGGGCCGCATCCGTCTCGGTGGGCAGCGTCAGGTTCTTAGCCGCCGCGACTTTTTTTGTCTCGTCCAGACCCTTGCCGTGATCGTAGATCATCATCTGGGCAAATTGCTTGACCGCGGTATTGGAGCTTTTTTCAAGCGCCATTTTTCCAGCGTCCACTTCGGCGATATTGGCTTGGGCGATGGCTGTGAGGCGGTCGCCGTCGGCCTTCGCCAGCGTCTGCGCGGAAGCGCCGTGCATCGCCGCGAGGCCGAGGGTGATCATGGTCAGGATACGGGCAGGTTTCATTTGAGTCTCCGGGTGAGGTAAAAGTGATTTCGCGTTTTAACAAGCTAACGTTATTCAGTGTGGAGGCGACAGGCCGGTACTCTCTGTGCGGGATCGAACCGATACCAGCGATTGGGGAAAAGGAGTCCCTGTGGCGTGGATCGAACCGTCCGGTGCTAGTGCTGGAAACCTCGGCCGCGCTGAGCGGAAGAGACGACAGGATCCGCAGCTTCGAAGGCGGCGCGGACAATTACTTGGCGCGGCCGGGGGATGCGGATGAAATGCTGGTCAATTTGAAGGTGCTGCCGCGCCCTCAATGCACGCAGGCCGACCTGGCGAAGTCGGCGACGATCGCGAACCCGAAACGCGCGCCGGGCTAGACATCATGTGTTGACCTGCCGGACCTCAAGCGACGTGGATTAAGCTGGAGGTTCGGATACTCACTGGCTCAGAGCCACAATTGAGGAGGGCAGGTCATGGACAAGTTTAGCAAATAGGTGGGGCTTGACGTGCACAAGGAGACGATTGCCGTGGCGGTCGCGGACTCGTCGGGCGACGAGGTGCGCTATGTCGGGGAAATCGCCAACAACGCCGACGCATTAATGAAGCTGGTCAAGCAATTGCGCAAGGGCGAGGCGAGCCTGTCGTTTTGTTACGAGGCCGGCCCCTGCGGTTACGGCTTGCATCGGCAGCTAACCGATATGGGCTGGGATTGCCAAGTGATTGCCCCCTCGCTGATCCCGAGGAAGGCAGGCGACCGCGTCAAGACCGACCGGCGCGACAGCGTCGCGCAGGCCCGGCTGCACCGGGCCGGGGAGCTCACGCCCGTATGGGTGCCCGACGACGCGCAGGAGGCCTTGCGCGACGCCACGCGGGCGCGCGAAGACCTCAAGCACTTGCAGACGCAGGCCAAGCAGCGCCTGGCGGCCTTCCTGCTACGGCACGACAGACGCTATCCGGGCAAGGACACCTGGACCCAGCTGTACCACCGCTGGCTGGAATCGCTCAAGTTCGCGCATCCCACACAGCAAATCGTCTTCCAGGAATATGTCGACACGGTCGCGGTGCTGGGTCGGCGGGTCGCCGCACTCGACGCCCAGATCGACGAGGCAGCGGCCGCGTCGGTATTCTGGCCGGTGATCGAGGCGTTGATGGCGCTGCGTGGTGTGAAGCTGCTGACCGCGACGACCATCGTGGCGGAACTGGGCGATTTGAAGCGCTTCTCCGGCGCGCCGCAACTGATGGCCTATTTGGGCCTGGTGCCGAGCGAACATTCCGGCGGGGCGCGCAAGGTGCGCGGCGCCATCACCAAAACCGGCAATGGCCACGTCCGGCGCGTTCTGGTTGAAGCGGCATGGACCTATCGCTTCCAAGCGAGGAAGACGGGACATCTGCAGCAACGGGCGCGCCTTGCGCCCGAAGCGGCGCAGGAGATCGCATGGAGCGCGCAGAAGCGTCTATGCGGCCGGTACCGCCAATTGAGCGAACGCGGGAAGCTGAAGGTGCAAGTGTGCACGGCCGTGGCACGCGAACTGGTCGGCTTTATCTGGGCGATCGGCCAACAGATCAACGCGCCGGCCCGCGCCCGCGCTTGAAGGGGGACGCAATGAACATACAGTGTGTCGGTAGCAGAATGGACAACGGTGGGAGAATCCTCGGGCGGACTATGAGGCATGCAGCAATGACATGACCCTCGACACTAGAGCGAGGCAGCTCCCCGACGAATCGGTTGTCATGCGGTACCCAATCCGCGTATATCAGACTGATCAACCGTCGGAACGCGCTCCGTTCTGCTACCAACACACTGTATGACAAAATTCTCGATAGCGATTGACAGGTCAACACATATCAGACCGCCGCCTGCTGCTTGCGCGCGGAGGCCAGCACCAGCAATTTCTTGATCTGATCCAGGTCCAGCGGCTTAAGGATATAGTCGCCGAAACCGGCGTTCAGCGCTTCAGTTTCTCCGTGCAGAGAACCGCCGGAGATCGCCACCACCACCGCCCGCCGGCCACTGGGCGCGACCCGGATCGACCGGCCCAGCGCGATGCCGTCCAGCCCGGGCAGGCCGATATCCAGCAAAAAAAGATCGACTTCGTCGAGACGGTTGTACATCCACACCGACTCCGCGTTGCCAAAGGAGGCCACCTCCTAGTTCAGCGCCTTGAGCACATGAACCAACACCATCCGGGTGTCGGGATCGTCGTCGACCACGACGACGCGCATGGACCGCGAGTATGCTAGATTTTGGCCATCCATCGACATGCTCCGTCATGTAAAAAACGTCTGAAGTCAGGGGACTCCAGCTCATCGATACGTAGCACGGGTTCTGGGTACTGGGTCAACTGCGACAATAGGGATTTGTTTGTCGTAAAGATAGACATATCACATTCCGGCAGCCACGATAAGTTTCTTTTTTTAGAATTACTTTTCCGCCATCGCGTAGTTGCGGCAATGCTCCAGATAGCCCGCCTCGTGGCTGGCCACCAGCTGCACCACGCTTTTCCACAGCCATTCCGGAGTGCCGTTGTACTTGCCGGGATTGGCCATTAGTTCCTGCAACCAGTTGGCGCGGGTGCTGGCGTCGAGCTGCGCCGCGTGCGCCTGGCCGACCACATACGCCAGGTAGCTGGCGGTCCGCACCGCTTGCGCCATGCTCAGCTGTTCGATTTCCAGCTTCAGGTCCTGCGGCATCAGCTCGCGCACGAACACGCCGCGGTCCATGAAGCGGCACGCGGCCATCCGCTCTCCCAGCGCCGGCGACAGGTGGCTGGCGCCTTGCAGCACGCGCTTGGCGTTATCGCGCGGCATGCTGGCGCGTGGATAACGCGGAGAAGCCGCCGCCACCGCCTCCTTGATGTCCATCAGGCAGCGCCTGCCGCCGAATTCCACCAGCACCGCGTAGCGCAGCAGCCCCAGCGAGCTGCAGCCCTTGACCCAGTACGCCGCGTCCAGCACCACGGCCTCGGTGTCGCTGCCGATGCCGAGCTGACGCAGGCATGGTCCGGCAAACAGTTCATCGATGGCTTGCCGTTCCGTTTCGCTCAGCGGCCAGAAATTGCGCCCCAGCGGTATCGTGGCCTCCAGGTCGATCGCGCGCTCGCGCGCCAGCACCTTCCACGACCGGCCTTGCGCCCCGCGCAGCGCCAGCTTGACGTCGCGCGGCTTGGCCACCAGGCCGTCGTGGCCCGGAAAGAAGGCACGCTGATAGCCCAGCAGCATGTGCTGCAGCATGTGGGCGGTGACCACGCCCGGCAACGAGGAACCGCGCGCGGCGGTGGCCAGCGACAGCCCGAGCCGTATCAGGTCGTGGGTCGGATTGCCCAGCGTGGTCTGGTCGAAGTCGCGCAGCTGCAGCCGCACTTTGCCGGTCGAATCGGCCACCGGGCCGAGGTTGCCGACGTGGCAGTCGCCGCAGATCCAGATGGCCGGTCCGCGCGGCAGGCGCTGTCCCGGCAGGGAGTGCAGCCAGTCATAGTACTGGGCTGTGTTGCCCCGCACGTAGGCATGCGGGGAGCGCGCCATCTTGGCGTCGCGCCTCCGCAGCAGTATCGGGCGGCGCTGATCGGGAGCCGGCAAGTCCGGCGGCGAGGAAATAGGAATATTAGTTTTTAGCATGCATCCATTTCCGCATGCCCCGCCGAGCTTGACTGTGCGCCGCCTCACCCTTCGACGTAAGCGTTTTCTTACACAAACACAGCATTGCAACCGATGCAACAACGTGTCGGAAATTCGCATAATGCAATTCACACTTGCCATCGGGGCAAATGGAACAGGAATTAAGGGCATTGATGGAACGCGACAAGGACAATGGACACCTGGTGATCATCGGCGGTCACGAAGACCGTACCCAGGATAAAACGGTATTGAAGCGCTTTGTCGACCTGGCGGGCGGCAGTGAACAGAAAATCGTCGTGATATCAGCGGCCAGCAGCGTCGCCGACGAAATGTGGAAGATCTACGACGCGGCTTTCGCCGATCTGGGCGTCACACGGCGCGTGCACCTGGAGGTGCATACCCGCGAGGACGCCAACGCGGACAATGTGCTGCGCGAACTGTCCGACGCGGACGGCATCTTCATGACCGGCGGCGACCAGAAGCGGCTGCTGGCCAATATCGGCGGCACGGCGCTGGACCGCGCGCTGCACCAGGCCTACCAGCAACGCGGCGCCTGCATCGGCGGCACTAGCGCGGGCGCATCGGCGATGTCGGGCCACATGCTGGCCACCGGCCACGCCGGACTGCAGCCGGAAAAGGGCGCCGTCAACATGGGCGCGGGGCTGGGACTGGTGCAAGGCGTGGTGATCGACCAGCACTTCTCGGAACGGCACCGGTTGGCGCGCCTGCTGACGGTGGTCGCACAAAACCCCTACCTGCAAGGCATAGGCATCGACGAGGATACCGCGCTGGTCATCTCACGCGGACGGGGCATCGAGGTGGTCGGGCAGGGCGCCGTCACCATCGTCGACGGCCGGTCCATGCATTCGAACATGGCCGACGTGCCCGGCGGCGGCTGTCCGCAGCTGGTCGACGTGCGCCTGCACCTGCTGCCCGGCGGCTCGGCCTACGACCTTCCCGCCGCCGGCGCCGAACACGCGATACCGGCCGCATTACTGGACTTTCTACACCTTGTTACGAAACGGATTGATTACCATGAAAATCACTAAACAACGCTACCTGCGCGGCGCCAACCTGTACAGCGCCCATCCTTGCCTGCTGGCGGCGATCGACCTGCGGCAGCTGGCGGATGTCTCCTCGCTCGACGTTCCTGGTTTTGCGGAGCGATTGCTGGCGCTGATGCCGACGCTGCAAAAGCAGCAGCGCGCCAGCGGACGCCCCGGTGGCTTTGTCGAACGGCTGCTGCAGGGCGCCCATTTCGGCGACATCGTCAAGCACGTGACGATGGAGCTGCAGCATCTGGTCGGCCACCACGTCGCCTTCAGCCATGTCGGCGAGGTGCGCTCGCGGCCGGGCCACTACAACGTGGTATGCGCTTATCAATCCGAGCGCGTGGTGGACGCCGCCGTCAACCTGGCGTTGGAGCTGGTGGACGCGCTGGCCGCCGGCCGCGAATGCGATTACGAGGAACGGCTGGAACAGCTGCGCAGCCTGGCGCGGCGCTGCGCCATCGGCACCAGCACCGGCGCCGTGGTGACGGCGGCGCAGCGGCGCGGCATTCCCGCGCTGCGCATTACGGAAGACGCCAACCTGTTCCAGCTGGGCTGGGGCAGCAAGCAGAAACGCCTGCAGGCGACCATGACCGGCGCCACCAGCCATATCGCCGTCGACCTGGCCAGCGACAAGCACCTCACCAAGGCGCTGCTGGAGCAGGCCGGCCTGCCGGTGCCGAGCGGCGATACCGTGACCACGCTGGAAGAGGCGTGCCGCGTCGCGCGCCGGTTGAAATGTGCGGTCACCATCAAACCGCTGGATGCCAACCAGGGCAAGGGCGTCACCACGGTCTGCGTGACGGACGAGGAAATCGCCGCCGCCTTCGAGCATGCGCGCCACTACAGCCGCCATGTGATCGTCGAACGCTTCCTGAAAGGCCGGGACTATCGTGTGCTGGTGACCGGCGGCGCGATCGCGGCCGCGTCGTGCCGCCGTCCGCCGATGGTGACCGGCGACGGCACCAGCACCATCGCGCAACTGGTGGCGGCGGAAAACCGCAATCCCGCGCGCGGCGACGGCCACACCAACATTCTGACCAAAATCGCGCTGGACGACCACGCGCAGATTGCGCTGACCAAGCAGGGATATACGGTCGATTCCGTGCCGCCGGCCGGCGAGGAAGTGGAATTGCGCGGTAACGCCAACCTGTCCACCGGCGGCACCGCCGAAGACGTGACCGACCTGCTGCCCGCCGCCACCGCGCGCATCTGCATCCGCGCCGCCAAGACGGTCGGACTGGACATCGCCGGCATCGACATCATCTGCGACGACATCTCGCAGCCGTTGGCCGCACAGGGCGGCGGCATCATCGAGGTGAACGCCGCGCCGGGCATCCGCATGCACCAGTACCCAAGCCGTGGCATTCCGCGCGACGCCGGCGACGCCATCGTCGAATCGATGTTCGGCGACGGCGACGGCCGCATTCCCATCATCGCCGTCACCGGCACCAACGGCAAGACCACCACCACGCGCCTGATCGCCCACGCTGTGGGATTGACCGGCCTGCATACCGGCATGACCACCACCGAAGGCGTCTACATCGACGGCGTGCTGGCCGACGAGGGCGACTGCACCGGCTATCACTCGGCGCGCATGCTGCTGAGCGCACCGGAAGTCGACTTCGCCGTGTTGGAGACGGCGCGCGGCGGCATCCTCAAGCGCGGCCTGGCGTTCGACCGCTGCGACGTCAGCGTGGTGCTCAACGTAACCGAGGATCACCTGGGAATGGAGGGCGTCGACAACCTGCATGACCTGGCGCGCGTCAAGCAGGTGGTGGCCAACGCCGCCTCGCGCGCGGTGGTGCTCAACGCCGAAGATCCACGATGCGTCGCCATGGCGGCGCAGCTGCGCACCGGCGTCGAGCTGCTGTACTTCTCGATGGATGCCGAGAACCCCGAGCTGCTGCGCCATATGGAGCAGGGCGGCCGGGCCGTCTACCTGCAGGACAACGTGGCGATACTCGCCGACGGCGCCCGCCACCAGGTGCTGCTGGACGCGCGCGCCATCCCCGCGACGCTGGATGGCGCGGCCCGCCACAACATCGCCAACGCGCTGGCCGCCGCCGCCGCGCTGACGGCGTCAGGTTTCGGCCCCGAGGCCGTGGTGCGTGGCCTGTCCAGCTTTGTGTCGGACGGCCGCAGCAATCCGCTGCGCGCCAATATCTTCGACGTCAACGGCGTCAAGGTCATCGTCGATTTCGCCCACAACGGCGCCGCCTACACGGCGCTGGCCGAGATGGCGCGCGGCCTGTCGTCGGGCCATATCGTCGGCGTGGTGTCGGTGCCGGGCGACCGCCGCGACGAGGACTTGATGAAGGTCGGCGAGATCTGCGCGGCCGGATTCGACGACCTGGTGATCTACGAATCGGAGACGCGTGGCCGCGAGCCCGGCGAAACGGCGCGCTTGCTGACCTGCGGCGCGCGTAACACCACGTCCCATCATGGGCGCCTGCACTGCAAGCTGGACGTGCACCGCGCGATCCGCTTCGGACTTGGCATGTGCAAACCCGGCGACGCGCTGGTGCTGGGATGCGGTTCGTCGTTGAACGAATTGATCGACGCGATCCGGACGGACTTGCCGGCCGTCGCGGAACGCATCGCCAGCGAAACGGCGGTGCCAGCGTAAGCGGTCTCTTACGTCCACACAGGCGGCGTGCTGATGGTTCAATGTTCGAGCCGGGCAGATAATGGATCATCAGCATAGCTTTCACGGCGCCGCTTTACTTTATTTAGGAATTCACCATGTCGAACCTGGCCCACTCCCTGCCGGCCATCACGGCTCCCGATCAGGCATCCGCCGTGACGGCGCAACATATCTACCAACTGCTAGACCGCGCTGCGGGCGATACCGCCAGTGGAACGGCCGCGCGCGCGTTTCTGGCGCAGCAGCTGGAGCAGGCCTGCCGCCTGCCGGACGACCTTCCGGCTGATGTCGGACAGATGGCCGATTGGATCACCGAACGTTCCGAATCGGTTGGCGCCGAATATCGCGCCTACCTGCAGGCACGCCGCTCCGGGGAACCGCGCCGTTATTTCAGCACCAAAGCTCACGCGCTCTACTTCGTCCGCAACGTCGCGCCCACCAAACTGGTGGACGGCGCCTGGCTGTTTGGCCTGCTGGCCCGCTGGGATGATCCGGATTTCCGTCCGCTGATCCAGACCTACCTGGAAGAACTGGGCGACGGCGTACCGGAAAAGAACCACGTGGTGCTGTACAAGAAATTGCTGGCCACGCACGGTTGCGACCAGTGGCACGATCTGCCGGACGATCATTTCACCCAGGGCGCGATCCAGCTGGCGCTGGGCTACGACGCCGAGCGCTTCCTGCCGGAGATCATCGGCTACAACCTCGGTTACGAACAACTGCCGCTGCACCTGCTGATTACCGCCTACGAGCTCAATGAGTTGGGCATCGATCCATACTACTTCACGCTGCACATCACGGTCGACAACGGCGGCACCGGCCATGCGTACAAGGCGGTGCAGGGCCTGCAGCAGCTGCTGCCGCGCTGCGGCGATGACGCGGCCTTCCTGCGCCGTGTGCGGGACGGTTACCGCCTGAACGACCTGGGTGCGAATACCTGTTCCGTGATCGCCGATTTCGACCTGCAGGAAGAACTGGTGCGCATCCTGGCCGCCAAGAGCGTGGTGGGTCAGAACATGCACTCGGATTATTGCCGAGTCGCCGGCCGGAGCATCAACGACTGGCTGTCCGACCCACGGCAAATTCCCGCGATGCTGGCCGCGCTGGAGGCGGCCGGCTGGATCAAGCACGGCGAACCGGCCGAAAACAGCCGCTTCTGGAAACTGATCCAGAGCGAGCGGGCCGAAATGTTCGGCGTGTTCAGCGTCTACGAACAGCAGGTGCTCAGCGACTGGATCGCCGCCACGCCGGACGTCACCGACGCGAATAGCGCACCGCGCGTGTTGAGTCACCGTGCGCGTCAACGCGCGTTGGACACACTGGGCCTGCATCATAGTCCGCGTCCGCAAGCGGGGGGCGTGCGCGGTGTGATCCGCCATCACCTGCACGCCGACGACAGCGCGAACGACGCCGGTTTCGGTGGCGAACTACGACAACTTGAACAGCGCGTGGCTGGCCTGGGCAGCAAGCAAGCCGCGATGGCGCTGCTGCAATCGCACATGACGCCTTCCCGCCACCACAGCGCCCTTGGCCTGATGGCGACCCGCATGTTCTGCAGGCTGATCGATTGACCATGAATACATCTACCCACAACCATGCCGCCGTCCTGGTCCACGGCGGCGCCGGCGCAAGACTGCAGGACCGCGATGGCTGCGTCAGCGCCGCTCAGGCGGGAATGGCGGTGCTGGAGGGCGGCGGCGATGCGCTGGCCGCTGCCATCTCCGCCGTCGTCGTGCTGGAGAACGATCCGCGTTTTAACGCCGGCACCGGCTCGGCCTTGCGCATGGACGGCCGCACCATCGAAATGGACGCGGCGGTGATGGATACACGCGGCACGCTGGGCGCCGTGGCTTGTCTGCAGCGGGTGCGCAACCCGGTGCTGGTGGCCGCCGCCGTCGCCCGCACGCCGCACTGGCTGCTGTGCGGCAGCGGCGCCCAGCGCTTCGCGCGCGACATCGGCGCCGCCGATCATGACGTGACCACGCCGCAGGCGCTGGCCCGCCACCGAGAGATGCTGGAGCAACTGCGGGCCGGCGAAACGCTGCGTCACGGCAGCGTCAACGCCGATTTCATCGATCACTGGAACTTCGCCGCGCCACCGCCGGTCCGGCCGGATGCGCCGTGCGACACCGTCGGCGCCGTGGTGCTCGATGGAGAGGGCCACTTCGCGGTGGCCGGCTCCACCGGCGGCGCCACGCCTTCGCTGATGGGACGTGTCGGCGATACGCCCATCGTGGGCGCCGGTTTCTATGCCGGGCCGCAGGGCGCGGTGGCCGTCACCGGCATCGGCGAACAAATCGTGCGTCACCTGCTGGCTCACACCGTGTACGGCTGGCTGGCATCCGGCATGCCGATGGAGGCGGCGCTGGCGCGCGCGTTGGATCTGTTCGACCCGGCGGTCGCCATCGGCGTGATCGCGCTCACCAAAGAAGAAAGCGGCAGCCGGAGCAACCGCGCCATGCCCACTGCCACCGCAGGCGCGGCGGCTTGAGACATCCATAAAATAAGCGGAGACCAACCATGAATATCATCGAGCAGCGCTTTCTGCGCGGCCCCAATCTATACGCCAGCGTGCCGTGCATGATGACCGTGCTGGACCCCGGGATGCCGCGTGCGTTGCCGGCCTCCATATTGCGCCATGTGCACGCGCAGCTGGCCCAGATGCTTCCGGGCCTGGAAGCCTACGCCACCGATGCGCTGGCCGGTGCAGTGCTGCGGCGCCTGGGCGGCGGCCAGCCGGTGGGCCTGGTGTATGTGCTGGCGCTCGTGCAGCGCGAGTTGCAGCGGCTGGCCGGCGCACCGGCCGGCTTCGACGAGGTACGTCCGGTGCGCGGCAAGCCCGGGCAGTTCCGGCTGGTGTCCGGCTATGAATCCGAGTCACTCGCGGCGGAAGCCCTGACGCTGGCGGTGGAGATGATCGCCACGCTGGCGAAGGAGGGTACGTTCGACCTTCCCGCACGGCTGGACAACCTGCGTGTCGCCGCCGCACGCCACGCGGTGAGCCCGGCGATGGAGCAGCTGCTGGACACCGCGCGGCAGATCGGCATACCGGTGTTGAGACTGAGCGACGAGGATAGCGAATTCCAGCTTGGATGGGGCGCGCTGCAGAAGCGCGTACAGGATACCGGTACTGGGCTCTGCGCCACCGATAACGCTTACCCCGAGGGCAACGGCCGCATACCGGTGATCGCCGTCACCGGCACCAACGGCAAGACCACCACCGCGCTGATGCTGGCCCACGGTGTGCAGCAGGCCGGCTTGCGCTGCGGCCTGACCACCACCGAAGGCGTCTACATCAACGGCGAACGCACATTCAAGGGCGATTGCTCCGGCTACTGGTCGGCCCGCCGCGTGCTGACGTCGCCGGAGGTGGATTTCGCGGTGCTGGAGACCGCGCGCGGCGGTATCCTCAAGCGCGGCCTGGCGTTCGACCGCTGCGACGTCGCCATTGTGCTCAATGTTACGGCCGATCACCTGGGCCTCGACGGCATCGAGACGGTACGCGACCTGGCGCGCGTGAAAGGACTGGTGGCGAAATCCGCTTCGCGAGCCGTGGTGCTGAATGCCGAAGACCCACATTGCGCCGCCATGGCGATGGGAAGGCCCGGCGGCGTTGAGCAGTTATATTTCTCGCTCGATCCCGATCATCCGGTATTGCTGCGCCATCTGGAGCACGGCGGACGCGCGGCTTACCTGCAGGATGGTGAACTGGTGCTGGCCGATGGCGCGCGTCGCCACGCGCTGTTGCAGGCTAGCGCCATGCCGGCGGCGCTGGGCGGACACGCGCGCTATAACATCGCCAACGGACTGGCTGCTGCTGCTGCGTTGATGGCATCCGGCTTCGGGCCTGCGCACATCGCCTCGGCGTTGCGCAGCTTTGTCTCCGATAGTCAAACCAATCCGCTGCGCTCGAACATTTTCAGCCTGCCTGACAGCGGCTTGACCTTGATCGTCGACTACGCCCACAATCCGGCCGCCTACTCGGCGCTCGGCAAAACCGCGCGCTCGATGACGCGCGGTCGCACGCTGGGAGTCATTACGGCGCCGGGAGACCGGCGCGACATCGATCTGCGCGCGGTGGGCGAGGCGTGCGCGCCGCATTTCGACCAGCTGACAGTCTACGAATCGGCGCGCCGGGGACGCGAACCTGGAGCCGCTGGCGTGTTGATCACCGGCGGCATCGCCCATGGCAGCAGGGGTGGAGTGCAATGGCGTCAGATCGATGATGTGCGAAAGGCGCTCGATCACACGTTGGGCCTGTGCGAAGCCGGGGATGTGCTGGTGTATTCATGCCCGTCGACGCTCGATAACCTGGTAGAGGCTCTGCAAGGCTACGATCCCGCCGGCGCCCGGCTGGTGGCCGAAGCGGCGGGCATCGAATCTTCGCACCACGTAACAGCGGCGCCGGCCGGCTGAAACCGGGGGGCGCAGCTACGGCATGCTGGCTGAGTCGCTTAGTGGCTCACCGGCAGGCCGATTTCTTCCTTGCGGGCGTCGATCGCTTCGCCGAGGGCCACCAGATCCAGCTTGGCCTTGCGGGCCTTGGGGAACATCTCGGTTTCTTCTTCCTTGACGTGGTGGTCGATCTGCTCGGACAGCACCTTGACCTTGGCGTCATACAGGTCGTCGCCTGGATTCATGTTCAGGATCTGCGCGATCAGTTCTTTGGCGCACGCGTGTTCGACGGTCGCTTCATCAACCAAATCTTCGCTGTCGCCGGCAGCCGCCCGCACAGCGGTATAGAAGATTTCTTCTTCGGCGGTAGCGTGCTTGGTCAGCTCAAGGCAGATCTGGGTGGCCAGTTTTTTCTTGGTTGCCGTCGAGCGGTCGCTGAGGTTTTCATATTCTTCAAACAGTGCTTTCACCTTGCGGTGGTCGGCGGTCAGCAGCTTGATCGCGTCGACTGGCTCGGCGGCCGGTTGCTTGCCTGGGTTTGCAGCTTGGGTAGCGGTGGTTTTCATTTCGATTGCCTCGTCAATGTTACAGCGAGGAGGCCGAGCCTCCTCGCAGCGGGATTACTTGGATTTCGAGCCGGATGCAGGCTTGGCGGAAGTGCTCTTGTTGCCCGACGATGCAGATTGGCTGTTGCCGGAACCGGTGGACTTGTTGCCGGCGTTTTTCGCGCCTTTGGCTTCTTCCACCTTGCTGTTACCGCCGTTTTTGCCGCCTTGGGTAGGTTTGCTCATGATGATATCCAGAAGTTTAAGTCGCGGTTTTGGCAGCAAGCGCTGCCGTAATTCATAGTAGTTGAACTGCCAATCTTTGCTGTAGGAGCCGCCCTCATAGCAGCGTAGGCGAGCGGGTGGTCGTTGCCATGCTGCCTTGCGGCGCGGCCAGCAGTTTGTCGATGGTGACCGGCAGCGAACGCACCCGCGTGCCGGTGGCGTGGAAGATCGCGTTGGCCACCGCCGCCGCCGTGCCGACGATGCCGATCTCGCCCAGGCCCTTGACGCCCAATGGCGTCACCTCGGCATCCGGCTCGTCGACGAAAATGACTTCGATATCGTCGATGTCGGCGTTGACGGGAATGTGGTATTCGGCGAAGCTGTGGTTCATGAAGCGCCCCAGCCGGTGGTCGGTCAGCGTCTCTTCATGCAGCGCCATGCCGATGCCCATCACCACGCCGCCGAGGATCTGGCTGCGCGCGGTCTTGGGATTGATGATGCGGCCCGCCGCCACGGCGATGACGATGCGCGTTACGCGCACCACGCCCAGCTCCTCGTCCACCTTCACCTCCGCGAAGATGGCGCTGTGGGTATTGCGTGCCTTCTGCATGGCGCTGATCATGCCGCCTATGCCCGGCTTGGCGGTTTCCTCGGCCTCCAGCAGCTGCTTGCCGGTGGCCTGCATTGCCGCCATCAGCGGCACGCGCCGGTGCGGCTCGGTGGCGAGGATCAAATCGCCGTCGGCGAACACCACATCCTCGCGCTTCGTTCCCGCCAGAGGGCTGCCTTCCATTTTCTGCGCTGCCTTGTAAAGTTCTTCGGCGAGGCTCTGGCAGGCCAGCTGCACGGCGGCGCCGGTGGACGCCGCGCCCCAAGACCCGCCTTCCACCGGCGCGGCCGGCAGATCGCTGTCGCCCAGCTTGACCTTGATGCGGTCCAGAGTTATGCCCAGCGTTTCGCCGGCCACCTGCGCCATGACGGTGTAGGTACCGGTGCCGATATCGGCGGTGGCGCAGGACACTTCCAGCTCGCCTTCAATGGTCAGGCGCGCCTTGGCCGAGGTCTTCATGAACATCGCATCCCACATGCCGGTGGCGACGCCCCAGCCGACCAGCTCCTGGCCGTCGCGCATCGAGCGTGGCGCCGGCGTGCGCCGCGCCCAGCCGAAGCGTTCGGCCGCCTGCGCGTAGGCTTCGCGCAGCGCCTTGGAGGTAAACGGCTTGTCGGACATGGCGTCCTTGTCCGAGTAGTTTATGCCGCGCAGAGCCAACGGGCAGACGCCCGCCGCGTAGGCCAGTTCGTCCATCGCGATCTCGAACAGCGTCATGCCGGTGGCGGCGCCGGGGGCGCGCATGTCGCCCGGCGTGTAGGTATCGACTTCGGCCAGCGTGTACTCGGCCTTGGCGTTGTCGCAGGCGTAGTTCATCATGCCCCAGTTGCACACCACTTCCATGTAATGCTCGAAGCGCGAGGTGACGGTGGTGGCGTCGTTGACGATGGCCAGCAGCTTGCCGGAGGTGTCGCTGCCCAGCGAGATATGCTGCTCGGCCTGCGGTCGATGCACGTGGCTGAACATCTGCTGGCGCGTCATCGCCACGCGCACCGAGCGTTGCAGCATCTTGGCCGCCAAGGTCGCCAGATAGACGTGATACTGCGGCCTCAGTCCGGAGCCGAACGCGCCGCCGACATATTCGTTGCGCACCCGGACCTGGTCCTTGGAGAAGCCGAACACCGACGCCAGGTAGGACTGTGTGTTTTGCGCGCCCTGCGTCTTGTCGAACACGGTGATGCTGCCGTCGCCGTTCCAGTGCACGGTGGCGGCATGCATCTCCATCGGGTTGTGGTGATGGGTGGACAACGCATAGCTGGCGTGGTGCCGTACCGGGGCGGCGGCTAGCGCGCTGTCGGCGTCGCCGCGCGATTTGGGCGCCTGGAAGCCGAGGCGCTTGCGTATCGGCTTGAATTTTTCCGGCAGGGCGACGGCGATGTCGGTGTTGTGCGGGGCCTTGTCGTATTCGATGACGACCAGGCTGGCGGCATCGCGCGCCGCTTCCAGCGTTTCTGCCACCACCACGGCCAGCGGTTGGGCGCTGAAAGCGATATGCTCGTCCCGCAGCGCGCGGAAGGGCGAACCGGGCGGCGCCACCTGATCGTTGTAGGCGTGATCGAGCATCGGCAGGTGAGGGCGGTTCAGGTGGGTGATGACCTCAACCACGCCGGGCACCGCGCGGGCGGCGTCGTCGTCGATGCGCAGCACGCGGCCCTTGGCGATGGCGCTGGAGACTATCCAGCCATACAACATATCAGGAGGGAAGTGTTCGGCGGCGTAACGCGCGGCGCCGGTGACTTTTTCAATACCGTCGACACGGCTGACCGGTTGGCCTATTTTGGGAATGGCGCTCATGATGCTCCTCAGGCGATGCGTTTATCTGTTTGCGATTGCGGCCGGCCGGCGACGGCCTGGCGCAGCGCGCGCACTATGGCGCGGCGCGCCAGTTCGATCTTGAAATCGTTGGCGCCCTGGCCGGCGGCGCCTTCGGTGATGCGTTCGGCCACCTGGCGGAACAACGAATCGGACGGCGCGGCGCCGGCCAGCAGAGCTTCCGCCGCCGGCACGCGCCACGGTTTGTGGGCGACACCACCCAACGCCACGCGGGCCTCGGCGATGCGGCCGTCCGCTTCCAGTCGCAGTTGCACCGCCACGGAGACCAGCGCGAACGCGTAAGACAAGCGGTCGCGCAGCTTGAGGTAGCTGTAGTGCGTTCCCCATTCGCCGGGCGGCAGTTCGATAGCCGTCACCAGTTCGTCGCGCGCCAGCGTGTTGTCGCGCCACGGCTCATCGCCCGGCAGCCGATGGTAATCGGCGAAGGCGATGCTGCGTTCGCCGGCCGGACCGGTGACGCGCACCACGGCGTCCAGTGCGGCCAGCGCCACGCACATGTCGGATGGATGGGTGGCGATGCATAGGCTGCTGGCGCCGAGAATGGCGTGGATGCGCGTCAAGCCTCCGATGGCGCCGCAGCCGCTGCCCGGATCGCGCTTGTTGCATGGCGCGGCCGTGTCGTAGAAGTAGTAGCAGCGGGTGCGCTGATTCAGGTTGCCGCCGTTGGTGGCGGCGTTGCGCAGTTGCGGACTGGCGCCGGCCAGGATCGCCGACGCCAGCAGCGGATAGCGGGCCGTCACCAACGGGTCGCGCGCGGTGTCGGCATTGGTGGCCAGGGCGCCCAGGCGCAGGCCGCCGTCTTCGGTGCTCTCGATGGCCGACATCTGCAGGCGGTTGATGTCGATCACGGTATCGGGTTGCTCGACGTCGGACTTGAGCAGGTCGATCAGGTTGGTGCCGCCCGCCAGGAACCGGGAAGAAGCGGAAGCCATCCGCACGGCGTCGCCGGTGCTGCCGGCCTGGGCGAAGTCGAAGCGCTTCATCGCTGCGCTCCCTGCGCCTGCAGCACGTCCATGACGGCGTCGGCGATGTTGCTGTAGGCGCCGCAGCGGCACAAGTTCCCGCTCATCCATTCACGCACTTCCTCGCGCGTTTTGGCGTTCCCTTCGGCCAGCAAGGCCTTGGCGGAGCAGATCTGGCCCGGCGTACAGTAACCGCACTGGAAAGCGTCGCGGTCGATGAAGGCTTGCTGCAGCGGGTCGAGCGCATCTTTCGTGCCCAGGCCTTCGATGGTGGTGACGGCAGCGCCGTCCAGCGTGACGGCTAGCTTCAGGCAGCTGTTGATGCGCTTGCCGTCCACCAGCACCGTACAGGCGCCGCATTGGCCGTGGTCGCAGCCTTTCTTGGCGCCGGTCAGGCGCAGTTGTTCGCGCAGCAGGTCCAGCAAAGTGACCCAGGGTTCGATCTGCACGGCGCGCGGATGGCCGTTCACCTGCAGCGTGATGGGGATGGTCTGGTTTGGATTGGTCATGATAGTCCGTGGATGAGTGATCAGGGAACGGCGGGGTGGGATTCGGTCATGGCGGCGCGCGCGCTGGCCGCATAGCGCAGCAGCGTGTCGCCGAAGCCGCCGCGCGCCTTGGCGTCGCAACGCGCGCTGGTGGTCACGCGCGGCGCGGCGCTCCAGGCGAAGCGCGCGCCGCTTTGCTGCAGCGCTTCGACCAGCGCCACGTCCTCGCTGCAGGCGAGCGGTTCGAAACCGCCGGCGCGGCGATAGGCTTCGGCCGATACGCCCATGTTGGCGCCATGGATGTGACGATGGCCGTCGGCGTCGGTGTAGCTGCGCCGGAAGTGCAGACGCAGCGCCTCGGCGTTGTCGCGGTGCGGCGTCCAGTCGTCGACGCCGACCGTGCCGCATACCACGTCGACGTCGAGGCGCAACTGCGCGGCCAGCCAGTCGGGCGATACCCTGGTGTCGGCGTCGGTGAAGGCCAGCCAGCGCGCTCCCGCACCCAGCACGTTCGCGACACCCGCCGCGCGCGCGACGCCGACGTTGCGAGCTGAGACGCTGACATAAGCGATCGCGCAGGTCGTGCCTGCGCATAAAGCGATGTGACGTTCGACCACGGCCTGCGAACCGTCGGTGCAGCTGTCCAGCACCACCGCGATGCGCACGGCTTCGCCTTGCAGCGCGGTGGACGATGCGGCAATGCGCGCGGCGTGCAGGCAATCGTCCAGATAGAGCTGCTCATTGTGGGCGGGGATGACGATGCCGATCATCGCTGCAGTCCTTCCCGCTGCGCCACAGACGCCGCGTTGCCGGACCACACTTCGAGCAGGAAGTCATCTTCCACATGGCGGACGATCTTGTGCAGCGCCGGCGCCTGCTCGAAGATCGCGTGGGCCTCGTCGGTGCCGAGCAGGCGGTCGGCGAAGTCGGGACGCCAATGGCACAGCAGCAGCGTGCCGCCCGCCGCCAATGCGCCGGTACAGCGTTCGCGCAGCTGCAGCACTTCCTCCGCGTTCAGGTAGTACAGCATTTCGCTGATGACGATCAGGTCGAAGCGCGCCTCCCCCGGCCAGTCCTGCGGCATCCGTTGGCACAGCAAGGTCACGCGCGAGGCGTCGCTGATGTCTTCGCGCTGCATGCGCTGGCGGGCCAGCCTTACCGCTTCCGCCGACATGTCGCTGGCGGTCACGTGCTCCGCCCGATGCGCCAGTTCGGCTGTCAGTTCGCCGTTGCCGCACGCGGGTTCGAACGCGCGGCGGTAGCGTTGTTGCGGCAGGTTGGCCAGCAGCAGGCTGCGTTTGCGCTGTTCGTACCAGCGCTGGCGCACCTTCCAGGGATCGGTATCCTGCTGGTACAGTGTTTGAAAATAGTCGGCGCCCGCCGCGGAAGAGGTGGTCATGTGAAGTAGATCTCGTAAGGGTGAAGAAGACGGGCCAGTACGTGCGGCGCCAGAACGGCGGCCTGGCCGTTGGAGAGGTCTCCGTGCAACTGGGACTGGAAGCAGTCCACCGCCTGCCGCTTGCGCTGCGCCATGTCCGCTTCCAGGTCGAGCCGGCGCGCGCGTCGCCACGGCAGGCGGTGGTCTCCGGGAGCCGCCCAGTGCCAGCTCCATACCGGCATTTCGACCAGGGTCGCGCGGCAGACGCGGATAGCCAGCGTTGCCGCCAGTCCGCAGGCCTCGTGGTCCGGGTGGCCGTCCTGGCGCCAGGTGACGAACACCACGTCATCCGGCCGCAGTAGCTGCAGCAGCAGCGCCTGCAACTGTTCCAGGTGGACGCCGACCTGGCCGTCGGGCAGGTGGGCGCGCAGTACCTGCGGTGCCAGGGGACCTTCGCCTACGCCCAGCATCCGCAGTGCGGCCTGTGTCTCTTGCGCGCGGGTGCGGGCCAACTGGGCTGGGGGCAGCAGCGTGGAGCCAGGGTGGCTGGCGTCGCCGTCGGTGACGGCAACCAGCACGGTGTGCGTGCCTTGCGCGTGCAGCAGTTGCAGCAGCCCGCCGCAAGCGAGCACCTCGTCGTCCGGGTGCGGGGCGATGATGATCGCGCGGCGGCCGGGCGGCGCCAGCGTCGCCACGCTGACCGAAGGCAGATCCGCCAGTCCGCCCCACGCTTGCCACGCCGCGTCCGGCGTGCCCGCGCCTTCGATGCGGCGGTTGCCGGCATCGATGGGTGGTGATGCGCCGTTGGCGCCGAGGGCAGTCATAGCGCCCATGGCGCCTCCTTCTGTCCCGATACGAGTTCGCCCAGCGTAGCCAGATCGCGTTCGGCGTGGCTCTGGCGCAGGAATACCGGAAGGTCGGCTGCCATTCGGGCGAAAGCGGGATCACGGCACAATGGTCCGGCGCCCAGTGCGCGCGTGGCGTGCCGCAGCACCGAGCTGGCCGCCGATTCGACCGCCAGCCGCGCGCGCAGGACGAGGAGCGACGCGTCCGCGCCGGGATCGGCGTCAATGGCTGCGGCGGTTGCGCGCAACAAGGCGGCAGCGGCGCTCAGCGCGATGTCCACCTCGCCGAGATGGGCGAGGCGGTGGGCATCGGCGTGAGACTGGTCCCGCACTGCGGCGTGGAGATAATCGGCCAGCGACTGCGCGGCGCCGAACCAACATGCGGCGATGCCAGCGCCGCCGTGCCAAAAGCCGGGCCGTCGCAGGTAGGAGCCTGCCTCGCCCACGGGCCAGGCCTCTGCTCCGTCGAACACCACATCCACGCTGCCGCTGGCCGCCATGCCGACCGCGTGCCAGCCGTCTTCCGTGACGGCCACACCTGGCTGGCGCAGCGCAACCGCCACGAGCCAGGGCTGGCCGCCGGCGTCACGGCAGCTGACCAGCGCGTGACTGAGACTGGCCGCGCCGGAACACCACTGCTTGCGGCCGTAAAGACGGAAGCTGCCCGACCCCGATTCCATCAGCGTGACGACCGCGCCCGGCGGCTCCGCGCACCAGACGCCCCATGAGGCGGTCGTTATGGACGGGCCACTCAATTCGCTCAGTATGGCAAGTGCGTCGGTGTGGCCCTCGTAGAGTTTGAGCAGGCTGAGATCATGACCGGCGACCAGCGCGAGCGCTTGCCAGCGCTGTAGCGTCGCGCCGCCGCCGGGCGACGGCAGACGGTCCAGACCCGCTTCGATCAGTTCCACCAGCTGTGCTCCGGGGCTGTGACGCGGGTCCAGCTGCGCCAGCGCATGGCGCAACTGTGCCGAACGTGGCGGCGCTTCGAATTTCATGTGCGGATCTGGCATAAAAACTTCCGGTTGAACGGGATGGGCAGAATGGCCGATCTTGCGTCTCCGGCAGCTGTTCGTCTGTTAGAGGGCACACGCATAACGCAACTGGCGGCACTGGTGCGTTGCCGTACATACTAGAAGGAGGTTATCGGCTCATGCTGAACGCTCTGCTTATCAAGGACAATTCCATGCCCCGTTCCACTCCCTCCGTGCACACACTCGACGGTTACGTGCGCGTGCGCGGCGCGCGCGAACACAATCTGCGGAACGTCGACGTCGACATCCCGCGCAACGCGCTGGTGGTGTTCACCGGCGTGTCCGGTTCGGGCAAGTCGTCGCTGGCGTTTGGCACGCTGTATGCCGAGGCCCAGCGGCGCTATCTTGAGTCAGTGTCGCCCTATGCCCGACGGTTGTTCCACCAGATGCCGGTGCCCGAGGTCGATGCGATCGACGGCTTGCCGCCGGCGGTGGCGCTGCAACAGCAGCGCGGCACGCCGACCACGCGGTCGTCAGTGGGCAGCGTCAGTACCTTGTCCAATTCTCTGCGCATGTTGTACTCGCGCGCGGGCGACTATCCTGTCGGCCAGGAGCTGCTGTATGCGGAATCGTTTTCGCCCAACACGCCGCAGGGCGCCTGCCCGCAATGCCATGGCCTGGGACGAGTGTATGAAGCCACCGAGCGTTCGATGGTCCCGGACGACAGCCTGACGATACGCGAACGCGCGGTGGCGGCCTGGCCGACCGCCTGGCACGGCCAGAACCTGCGGGATATCCTGGTCACGCTGGGCCATGACGTCGACAAACCGTGGCGCGAGCTGCCCAAAAAAACGCGCGACTGGATCTTGTTCACCGACGAGCAACCGACCGTGCCTGTCTACGCCGGCCTGACACCGGCCGAAGCGCGCCGCGCACACAAGCGCAAGGAGACGCCGAGCTACCAGGGCACCTTCACCGGCGCCCGTAAATACGTGCTGCAGACCTTTGCCGGTACCGAAAGCGCGATCATGAAGAAGCGCGTGGCGCAATACCTGGTGAGCATGGACTGCCCGCTGTGCGAGGGCAAGCGCCTACGGGCGGAAGCGCTATCGGTCACCTTCGCCGGTCACGATATCACCGCAATCGGGCGCTTGCCGTTGCAACGGCTGGCGCAGTTGCTGCAGCCTTTCGCGGACGGCGGAGCGGGCGGCCGCAAGGAGTCCCGGCGCCATCCGGAAAAAGCCATCGTCACGCAACGCATCGCCGCCGACCTGCTGGCGCGGCTGGAGGTGCTGCTGGACCTCGGGCTGGGCTACCTCAGCCTGGAGCGTGGCACGCCGACGCTGTCCCCCGGCGAACTGCAGCGATTGCGCCTGGCCACGCAGGTGCGTTCGAGCCTGTTCGGCGTGGTGTATGTGATGGATGAACCGTCTGCCGGCCTGCATCCGGCCGATACCGAAGCCTTGCTGCGGGCGCTCGACCGCTTGAAGGCGGCCGGCAATTCGCTGTTCGTCGTCGAGCACGCGCTGGAGGTTATCCGCCGCGCCGACTGGATCGTCGACGTGGGGCCGCGCGCCGGCCAGCACGGTGGTCAGGTGCTTTACAGCGGCGAACCGGCCGGGCTGGCGGCCGTGAAGGAGTCGCGCACCGCGCAATACCTGTTCGCGACGACGCCGGCCTCCACGCGCAGCCTGCGCGAGCCACAGGGCTGGTTGCGCCTGCGCGGCGTCGTGCGCAACAACCTGACAGGCCTGGACGCCGACTTTCCGCTGGGCGTGCTGACCAGCGTCAGCGGCGTTTCCGGTTCGGGCAAATCGAGCCTGGTCAGCCAGGCGCTGGTGCGGCTGTTGCAGGCCCGGCTCGGGCAGCACGTCGATGACGAGACGGCCGATGATGCCGGTGAAGCGCAGCTGGAAAGCGACGGTGGCGTCGCACTGCAAGGACAGGTGACGGCCGGCATGGACGCGATCCGCCGTCTGGTGCAGGTCGACCAGAAGCCGATCGGCCGCACGCCGCGCTCCAATCTGGCCACTTATACGGGACTGTTTGATCACGTGCGCAAACTGTTTGCCGCCACTAGCGCGGCCCGTTCGCGCCATTACGACGCTGGCCGGTTTTCGTTCAACGTGGCCAAGGGCCGCTGTGCGCATTGCTCGGGCGAGGGCTTCGTCATGGTGGAGCTGCTGTTCCTGCCGAGCGTGTACGCGCCTTGTCCGGAATGCGACGGCGCCCGCTACAATCCGCAGACGCTGGCGGTGCGCTACCACGACCACAATATCGCCGAAGTGCTGGCGATGACGGTGGACGCCGCGTGGGAGTTTTTCGACGACGTGCCGCCGCTGCGGCATGCGCTCGATGTGCTGCGCGCGGTCGGGCTGGGCTATCTGCGGCTGGGCCAGCCGGCGACCGAACTGTCCGGCGGCGAGGCGCAGCGCATCAAGCTGGCGACCGAGCTGCAGCGCGCCAGCAACGGGGGCACCTTGTATGTGCTGGACGAGCCGACCACCGCCCTGCACCCGGCCGACATCGACCTGCTGCTGCAGCAGTTGCATGGGCTGGTCGCTTCGGGTAATACTGTGATCGTGGTCGAGCATAACGTCCAGGTGCTGGCCGCCAGTGACTGGGTGATCGATGTCGGACCTGGTGCGGGCGAGGAGGGCGGCATGATCGTGGCTTGCGGTCCGCCGGAGGAAGTGGCCGGCAACGCCGTCAGCCGCACGGCGCAGTATCTGCGCCGTGCGTTGATGCCCCCGGATTCCAATGTAAGCAAGCGACCGCACGCGCGCAAGGCCGCCACCACGAAAGCCGCTCACGATTGACTGGGTCGACGCGCTGCAATGCCCGGCATGGCGGTGACGGTCGCCGCCGGGGTGCTGGTGTCGTCGTCACGCAGGGGCCGGCGAAGGGCGGGCTTCTGGAGTTTCTTGCTCAGTAATGCGTTATGGATCGGCTGGGGATGGCAGGACGGGGCGCTGGCCTTGATCGCACTGCAGTTCTGTCTTGCGGTGACAAACATACGCGGGCTGCTTAACAGCGATAGCGGGAAAGCGACCAATGACTCTGCTTAGGAGGCTGAGAGCTTAAATGACGGCTCGGTTACAGCGATCCATTGTATAAGAGTCTGCTTGCCATGGCATTTTTCGTGAATCTACAATGCATAAACATTTGGAGGCTTTATGGAATTGGCAATTCAAAAAAGGGGCAACACTGCTGCGGTACTTTGCCGATTGAATTGCTGAATGTACTTAAGGTCGCGGTTGGTGAGAAACTCAGCATCAATGTGCAGCCAGATGGCGTATTACTGAAGAGGACGCGGCTTTCCTATTCGCTCACCGCGCTGGTAGCGCAATGTGATACCAAGTCGCTAGGGCCGGCCGATATAGCGGCGTGGCATAACACCAAGCCTAGGGTGAGACGTGGTAGCAAGAATGATTATTGTTCGATCTCCAGCGCGATCAAGCCGTGTGCGCATCCGCCGCGCTGCGCCCGCGCGCCGCCGACATCCGCAACTTGCTGCGGCGGTCGCCCATCAGGTCGCGCAGGTTGCGCACGCTAAGGTTGGTTATTTCGTGCATGCGCAGCAATAGGCCGCTGCTGATCGGCATTTTATGATGGCGAACCTTGCTGATCACCGGTGCCTGCACGTCGAGCAAGCGACACAGATGGGCATCGTTGCGTGCGGGCAGACGGGCTGCGATCAGGTCTAGCAACGCGTAGGGACTATAGCGGGCGGCGACGGGCATGATCTTCCTCGCTGAAAAATTGATGTGCCACTTTACAATTTTTCACGACAGGGAAAAACTACTGTTTGGTCGCGAATGTCGCCAGCGCACCTTGTTTATTGTTTGCCTAGCGGATGCGGTTGTCGGGACGTCGCCGGCGTGCCTGAGGATACGCCAGCTCCCGACGGATCGCCTCCACCCGTACATGATAGGTTTGCATGTACGTCCAAGCCACTTCTGTGCCCAGCGAGCTGGCCAGCTGTTCGCTTGCTTGGCGGATTGCCCCGCTCAGTTTGCCCCTCCCGCCATACCCTCGCGAAGGTCGCAACCCTGCCGTAAGACCCCTCAAAACTCGGTTCCCTTTGATCCTCGTGGATCTGCTTTAAGGTGTGTCGCTGCTTCCTGGAACGAGATGCCTCGATCTTGAGCATGGCTGAGAGTTGGAACGCATATTTATCTATGGCGCTGCGTGAGCGCCGCCACGGCGTAGGCCGGCTCGGTGATTTCCGCGCGCAGGTAGCGCCGGACAGTGTTTCTTGAAGAGGGTCGGCCGGGATTACGGTTTATGTGAAGCTTTGCAAAAACACGAATCCCGGCCGACCTTCACGTTCACGCTACAAAAGGGGAACTAGGCCGGGCAGGGCGGCTGGCTGGCGCTGGCGCAAGCCGGGCAGGCTTGTGGGCCGACATCTCGTACCAGCGGTCCAGATCCACCAATGTCGGCTTGCGCCGCGCGGATAGCAGCGGCTACATGGCCAGGTGCCGAAGTTTAACGCGCGTGCCGGAGCGAATAGGAACGCGTCAGATGGGGTCGCATGGAATGTTAATTTGAGCTGGGAAAAAAGTTGCAACTTAACGAGTAGTACTCCTACGCAGCTATCAGCAAGATGCCCACGACGGCGGCGTCCGTCAGCCATAAGATAGTTTCACCGCCGAGCTGCTGCAAACTGCGCGGCGGACCAACCCCTGAAAACCTAGGAGATCACCATGACTGCATCGAATCAAGGCGGTAATAAATCGAGCGATACCAGCAAATCCCACGCAACGCAATCGACTGCGTCCAAACAGAGCGGCGACAGTGGTGGCCGCGCAGCCGACGCGCATTCTGCACAAAGCAGCCAGTCTCGTTCGACGGGGCATCAGCAATCGCATAGCGGCGGGAACAATCAGTCGGGCGGTAAGGACGATAATCAAGGTGGTCGCGGCTTCGGATCCATGGACCCGGAGCGTCAGCGCGAGATCGCCGCTGAAGGCGGCCGCGCAGCGCACGCTTCGGGCAATGCACATGAGTTCACCTCGGAAGAGGCGCGCGAGGCCGGGGCGATGAGCCACAAGAACGACGGCAACCGGCAGAGCGACTCCGACACCGGCTCCCGTTCGGGTGGCCAGGGCGGCAGCCATGCCTCAGGGCAGGGCGGCAAGCAAAGCGGGAGCCATGCTTCCAATCAGAGCGGCGATCAAAAACAGAACAACGATGGCGGCTCCCAAGGTGGTTCCGGTTCGCGTTCGAAATAAGCTGGTGCCGGTGTCGCACATTGGCGGCGCCGGTGCGAGCTGATCTCGACCCGCTTTTATCCCGTCCGTCCGGCCACTGGCCGGGCGGCTTTTTTCATGTCCTTCCGGAGCTTTCATGCGCGCACTCGTCTATCATTCCGCCCACGATGTCAAAGTCGATACCGTCCCCGATCCAGTGGTCCAGCAGCCGGACGATATCATCCTCAAGATCACCGCGACTGCCATCTGCGGTTCCGACCTGCACTTGTACCGGGGCAAAGTGCCCGGCATGAAGGAAGGCGACATCATGGGCCATGAGTTCATGGGCGTGGTGGTTGAGACTGGTCCCGGCGTCACCCACCTGAAAAAAGGCGACCGGGTAGTGGTGCCGTTCGTGATCGCCTGCGGCAGTTGCTTTTTCTGCGACATGGATCTCTACTCTGCCTGCGAGACCACCAATCCCGATCGAGGCACGATCATGAACAAAAAATCGCTGCGCTCCGGCGCGGCGCTGTTCGGCTTCAGCCACATGTATGGCGGCGTGCCGGGCGGCCAGGCAGAATATGTACGCGTTCCAAAGGCCAATGTCGGGCCAATCAAGATTCCGGATACATTGGAAGATGAAAAAGTCCTGTTCCTCAGCGATATCCTGCCGACCGGCTACCAAGCTGTGCTAAACGCGGGCGTGGGACCGGGTTCGAGTCTGGCCATCTTCGGCGCCGGGCCGGTGGGACAGATGGCGGCCGCTAGCGCGCGCATGCTGGGGGCGGAAAAAATCTTCATGGTCGACCATCACAATTACCGCCTGGAGTTCGCGCGGGCCACTTATGGCGTAATTCCGATCAATTTCGATGACGTTGACGCTGCCGAGTTCATCATTGAAAACACCAATTACCGAGGCGTCGACGCAGTGGTCGACGCCGTCGGGTTCGAAGCAAAAGGCAGCGCGCTGGAAACTGCGTTGACGGCAATGAAACTTGAGGGAAGCAGCGGTCAGGCTCTGCGCCAGTGCATCGCAGCGGTGCGGCGCGGCGGCACCGTCAGCGTGCCGGGGGTGTACGCCGGCTTTATCCACGGCTTCCTGTTTGGCGACGCGTTTGAAAAAGGCATCGGCTTCAAGGCCGGGCAAACTCATGTGCAACGCTTCATGCCCGAACTGTTGAAGTTTGTCGAGGAAGGCAAGCTGAACCCTGAGGTGATCATCTCGCATCGCATGACGCTGGAGCACGCGGCGGAGGGCTACAAAATGTTCGATAAAAAAGAAGATGGCTGCCGCAAGATAGTGTTGCGCCCTTGAGCTTGAGCCTGTAAGAATTTCTGTGTGAAACGGGGTCATGAAATAATACCGAAAGGGATGTTCCATGACCGACACGATGACCACCAAGAAACCTCGCAAAAAGAAAGAGCCGTATCCATTCCCAGTTGAGCTGATCGACCAACTGCTGGCCCAAGTTCAGGACAAGAACGCCGAGTCTATCCTCGGTGAGTCTGGCTTGGCCGGCCAGCTCAAGAAGATGCTGGCCGAGCGCATGCTGGCGGCCGAATTGACGCATCACTTGGCCAACGAGGATACGACCAGTAAAAATCACCGAAACGGCACAAGTCCCAAGAAGGTGCTGGCGCCAGGCGGCGAACTGCATCTCGACATTCCACGTGACCGTCTGTCCAGCTTTGAGCCGCAGCTGGTGGCCAAAGGCCAGCGGCGCATGCCGGGTTTTGACGACCATGTGATCAGCATGTACGCGCGGGGCATGAGCGTGCGCGAGATCCAGGGGCACCTGCTGGAGCTGTACGGTACCGAAGTGTCGCCGATGCTGATCTCGACCATCACGGATGAGGTGATCGAGGAAGTCACCCAGTGGCAGCAGCGTCCGCTGGAAGCGATGTACCCGATTGTCTACTTTGACGCCTTGCGTCTGAAGATCCGCGACGAGGGCACCCTCAAGAACAAGGCCGTCTACCTGGCGTTGGGCATACGCGCTGACGGCCGCAAGGAAGTGCTGGGGCTGTGGATCGAGCAGACCGAGGGCGCCAAGTTCTGGTTGAAGGTGTTTAACGAGCTCAAGAACCGTGGGCTGGAGGATATTCTGATCGCCGTCGTTGACGGCCTGCGCGGCTTCCCTGAGGCCATTGAGGCCGTCTATCCTCAGGCGCAGATCCAGACCTGCATCGTGCACCTGATCCGCAACTCGACCACGTTGGCGTCGTGGAAGGACCGCAAAGAACTGGCGGCGGCTCTGAAGCCGGTCTACCAAGCCGCCAATGCCGACCTGGCCGCAGCGGCGCTGGACGAATTTGAGGCAGGGCCGTGGGGGAAGAAATTCCCGACCGTTGCGGCCATGTGGCGGCGCCAGTGGCAGCAGGTGATTCCATTCTTTGCCTATCCGCCTGAAGTTCGTACCATCATCTACACCACGAACGCCATAGAGAGCCTGCATATGCGCCTCAGGAAGATCGTCAAGAATCGCGGCCACTTCCCCAGCGACGAGGCGGCGACCAAGCTGCTGTTCCTGGCCTTGCGCAATATCGAAAAAGATTGGAAGATGCCGCAGCGGACGTGGAAGCTGGCTGCCAATCAGTTTGCCATCATGTTTGGCGAACGCTTCACCAACGCGATTAACTAAAACCCGGCCCCGCACACACAGAATTTCTTACACGTCCTTGAGCTTAACTTCAGGCCTAAGGCACAGATTTGCATCGCCGGATGATCCGTGCGACCTGGCGCGTAGTCCATCCACTTGTAGGCCGGTCCGCGAAACGGCGGGTCAATCATACTGGGTCAAATCGGCGCGCAAACGAACAACACCCTGTTACTCGACCAGCGGCAATTTCGTCTGGAATTCTACAACTCGTTATCTCGGTTCAACAAGTTGACAATACCTTTACTTGAGGTACTCGACACATGCTTCGCTTCGCACTCTACGTAGGTGACGCTGATACGAAAATGTCTCCTGTACGCTCTTACGTAAAGCTTGGTTATCCCATGGTTTGGTGAAGAAACGATAGACTTATCCACTATTTATAGCATCCTTGATGCTGTTCAGGTCCGCAAAAGCAGATGTGGAGCTTCAATCCTACGTCCTATGACGGTGGCAGCAAGCGGGAGCGCGCCATAAACGAAATTACCCAGCGCCAACCACTGCTTCAAACGATGGGCAAAGACGTATGAGTGGGTGCCGTGGTGGCGTGCCGAACGCCTACGTCGGTGACACCGTCACCTGTTCGGCAAGCAAACCCGGGCTGGCCACATTGGTGGCACGGATCAGGTCCAATGCATCCTGCTCGGTGTAGACCATGGTCGTGGCCAGATCCCGGTGCCCGAGCAGGGCCGCGACGTGCCGGACATCCTGGCCGGTCAACAGCGCCGACTTCGCGAAGGTGTGGCGCAGCCAGTGCGGCGAGGCTTGCCGCAGCTGCGCGCAGCCGGCGGCGTCGCCCGTTTGTTCCAGGGCGTCGGCGGCACGGGTCAACCGGCCTTTGACGATGTAATAGAGGCCGTGGCGGGTCGTCACCGGTAGCCAGGCCTGGAAGAACCGGCGCGACTCCACGTCGCGGACCGGCTTGCCGCCGATCGTGATGGCGCCGCGGTCGGTGCGTGGCGACAGGATTAGCGCCCCCGTTTCCAACGGAGCGGGCAGGGCATCCATCCCGAACGCCTCCCGGTACGCGCCCAGCGCAGCCATCACCGCCTTCGAGACGGGCAGCGTTCTTTCCTTGCGCCCCTTTGCCGTTTCCTCGCGCACGGCCATGACCCAATACGTCTTGCCGTCTTTCGGATCGGTGAGGCTGTGGAACGCGCCCATGGTGGCCTTGATCAGTTCACTCGCGCGCAGGCCGAGCTCGCGCAGCGCGATAAAAATGAACCGGTCGCGCGTGTAGGCCTGGCGGCTGGCGAACGTGATCTTTTCGGTGACCTCCATCGCATCGAGCACCATGTCGTATAGGTCGGACGTCACCGCGCGATGGGCGTTGATCTTGCGGGTCGTGCCGGCGCCGTGCAGTCCCATCGGGTTGATGGCGATATAGCCCATCTCGCGCCAGACCCGGAACATCGCGTGGATGCAGCGCTGGATGTCGGACCGGCTGCTGGCCGAGGGCTGCTTGCGAAACGGAGAGTATCCCTCGTCGTCGACGCCGGCATATGCGCCGCTCATTTCGTCACGCGGGCACAGCGCCCAATCGGGCACCTCGGTCAAAAACTCGTAGAAGGCCTCGACGTCCTGGACGCTCCAGCGCGACGGCGGCACGCCGTGGACATGCTCGCAGAACCAGCGCAGCTTGGCGATGTGGTAGCGGTAGGTGGCCACCGTCTCGGGCGAATTGCGCCGGCCGCGGCTGGCGATCGCCCGCAGCCAGACCTCGGCGGCCTCCCAGTCGTCGGCGACGGGGCCTAGGCCGTGCGCGGCGGCCGGCATCGGGGAGGGGAGTGACAGCGGGGTCTCGATCAAATCGTTCAACGCGGGTGCTCCTTGGTCAGTTCATCGGGGATCTCGGCCCCTTTTTGATACGCGAGCCGGCGGAACGATTCCATCAGCCGGGCGTCGGCTTGGCGCCGCGCCTCTAGGGCGATCGCCCGTTCCTTCCACGCCCGGCCTTCGCCGCGCGCCTCGTCGATCGACATCAGGGCGAACTTGCGCAGCTCGGTCACCTCGGCGGTGAGCGCGGCGATGCTGTCAGATTGGCGGGCGAGGGCGGCGCTCGCCCGCGCCGCCTCCTCGGCATGCTGCCGGGCGCTCTTTCTGGCCACCTCGAGCTCCGCTGCTAGGGATGCGGCGGTGCCGCGCAGCTGCGCCAGCTGTTGCTCCGACTCCTGCAAGCGGTTGAGTAGGAAGCGCGACTCGGCGCTGTCGCCGCGTAGCGTCTGGCGTGCCCGGTGGAGGCCTTGCTCGACGGCCTCGGCGATGCCAGCCTGCAGCGCGTATAAATCGGGCACCGCCACGCTTGGCGCGTCCGAGCTGCTGGGCGCCGGCGCCGATGTCGGCTGGCGGGCGAGTTCTGCGGCCAAACGGACCTTTTCGTCGGCAAGCGTTACGGTCGAGGGCCGGCGGGCCGGCGCGAAGGCCGCGAGCAGGCGCCGGTAGATCGTGGGGCTGAACAACTGGCCGGTGGCCTCGTGCACGGCGAGAACGAACCCGCGCACGAAGGGACGGTGGGAGTTGCCGCCGAGCGGACAGGCGAGCTCGAGTTCGGCCACGAGCTGGGTCAACATGCGCGCCTGCGAATCGGACAGGGAGAAAGGAGGACGGCCCATGATGAAAATTTGCGTTAGAGATACGGGTACATTAACAGGGTTATTTAGTATCGTCAAATTGCATAACTTACCTTAGCACGCATTAAGGTAAGAACTTTCTCAGAAGGTCGGATTGTTCCACGCCTCGGTTTTTCGGCCGATTTTGATGGAAACCGTTGTACGCGAACAATAGAATTGGACACTCAATACCTGTATGAGCCTGCGACTTCCCGCCACCCCGAATGGCCGGCGATGTCCTGATCCGCGGTGCACCGTCCATGGCCCAGGCACGCCGAAGTGTTCGGGGTGCGTCCGTCTCGCACCCCGTTTCGTCGCTGCCGGCTCAACACGCGCTGTCCGGACGGACCGCCGGCGTCAGACCGACTCGTCGTCCCGGGTTGTAGGCCGCCACCTTCCGGATCAAATGCAGCGTGGCGCGTGCCAGGCTGGCCGAGCGCAGCGCCGTGCCGCCCATCTGCGCCAGCGCGGCGAACACGGGCTCGACGAGGGCGCGCCTTGGCGACGCGCCTGTTGCGCCGCCCCTGGGCTGCCGAGACGCGCATGTTGCCGCCCTTCCTAAATTGCTGACCACTGCAAGGGCGCAGCAGAGAGCGTAAATGCTGTTGAGCCGAGTCGTGGCTTTTCGGTTGCAGGGACTCCGATTTAACAGCGCACAATTGCGATTTAACAATTAAAAAAGTTGTTATTGTTATTATTTAGATGCAATTGAGTCATTATTTTCTTATTCAACCCCTCATCCTATGGAGTTCACCATGAAACTGAAGCTCGTCGCCGCCGCCACTCTCGTCGCCAGTTCCTTTGCCGCCTCTGCGGCTACGTATGACCTGGGCACTTTGTCGCCCTTGGGCTTCGATTCCTGGGGTGACTCTTCGGTCCGTATTGCGTCCGGGACGACGATCGATGACACCTGGACTTTCGCTCTGCTGAAGAGCTCGACTACATCGTTCCTGGCTAGTCAGACGTTCGCCGTTACCAGCGGTGCAATTTCGAACTTCAGCGCGGAGTTGCTGGGCAATAGTTTTGTCCCAGGCGTTGGGACCGCTACGTCGCAAACTCTGAGCTGGGGAGGCATCCTGGGGGCCGGCACCTATTCGGTCCATGTGACGGGGTTGACCAATGCCGACCGTACCACCTACCAGGGCGCGGTGTCGGCCCTGCCAGTGCCAGAACCTGAAACCTACGCCATGCTGCTCGCCGGATTGGGCATCATGGGCCTGGTCGCTCGCCGTCGTCCTCGCGTCTAATCCCTCTGCGGATAGCAAAAGCTGCCTTTGTGAACTGCCCCTCTGAAGTTGGACGCCAACTTCAGGGGCTGTTTATTGGCGAAGTACGCGTCGCAATCCAAGCTGGAAGTAGTCTAGCCAGCTGGCCGCCGAGGGGACAACACAAAGCACTAAATTCCAAACGAGAAGGAGGTCGATTGTTGTGTCGCCGGGCCGGCTTTGGGCGCCTGCTCGGGCATAGGGCGCGTCCCGCCAGACCCGAGCGGCTTGTACCGCCCGTTCGGCCTGAGCCGTCTGCAGGGCCCTCGTCCCCTCTTACGAATGCGGGAAAAAATGCTCCCCAAGTGATAAATGGATAGAATATTGCTACTAGGCATGAGATATTGTGGCTACCTTACTCACAATTATTCTTCTTTGACACTATGGTTGACCTCAATACCTTGCGTGCCACGCGCGCCAAACCCCTGCCGATCGATCCACACGAAATTCTTCGCCGGCTGCCCAAGCCAGCCGGCTTCAACGACCTTTACTCCAGCCAGGCGGAGGTGTTAAAGCAATGGTTCGAGAACCGCAATGCCAAGGATACGGTTGTGAAACTTCACACCGGCGGCGGTAAGACACTGGTCGGATTGTTAATGGCGCAGTCCACCCTGAACGAACTGAAGCAACCGGTGCTTTATCTTGCACCCACGACGCAGCTTGTGGAGCAGACGCTAGAACGCGCAGCGCAGTTTGGGATCCCAGCAGTTCGCTACGAGACAGGCGCGGGGCCGCTCAACGACGATTTTTCGAACGCGAAGGCGATCATGGTCGGCACATACAAAGCGCTGTTCCACGGGCGCAGTAAATTTGGCCTGGAAGGGAGCGCCAACCCTGTCATGGTCGGCGCTATAGTCCTCGACGATGCCCATTCTTCGTTCCCCCTGGTGCGCGACTCATTCACCTTGGACGTCTCTTCCTACGGCGATAAAGAGCGCTACCGCGAACTATGCGATCTGTTCCGCCAGGCTTTTCGTGACGTCGGCAAAGCCGGCACATTCGAAGACATTGTTTCCGGAGGAGAGACGGCGGTGGTCGAAGTGCCTTATACCGCTTGGCGCGAGCGGATTCAAGCAGTCGAGCAACTGCTGCGCCGCGATCTGAGCCCATTCAACTACCAGTGGCCATTGGTGCGAGACCGGCTGTTGATGTGCCACGCTTTCATCAGCTCCGCAAATTTCAGCATCACGCCTATTTTGCCGTTCCCGAACGCATTTCCCACCTTCGCGCATTGCCCGCGGCACATCTATATGTCGGCGACCATCGCCGACGACAGCGATTTGTTGCGCACTTTCGCGGCCGACTACGATCTTGTCCGAAAGCCGTTGCGATCGCGCTCCCTAGCCGGCATCAGTGAACGTCTGATCCTATGTCCCGACATCATGCCGTTTTCCATGAACACCCGCACCGCCGTCGAAGAGCTGGCGACAAAGTTATCCGGATCGAAAAAAGGTGTGGTGTTCCTGACCCCGTCGGGCAAGATTGCCGAAGAATGGAAGGGTATTGGCGTCGTGGCCGAAAACTCCGCTGACGTGCAGCAGATCGTGAAGCGCTTGCAGGAGGGAACCTCTTACGGGCCCTATGTTCTTGCCAACCGATATGACGGCATTGACCTGCCGGGCGATTCCTGCCGCATGCTGGTCCTGAGCGGACTGCCGACGGGCACATCAGAATACGAGAAATATCGGGCGGCAGCGGTCTATGGAGGGGCTAGCTTCAACCGCATGCTGGCACAGCGGATAGAGCAGGGTATCGGTCGCGGCGCCAGGGGCGCCGGCGACCATTGTGTCGTCCTGATCGTCGGTACCGCTCTTGCCTCATGGGTGGGCAAGGAGGCAAACTTCAACTTCCTCACCAGCGCAACCCAGGCACAACTGACGATAGGCACGGAGATCAGCAAGGCCGTCAAGGCGCGCGATGAGTTCTTCGCCACCGCCATGCGATGCATTGACCGCGACCCGATCTGGCAGAGCTACCACGCAGAACTGCTTGACGAACTGGTCGAAGACACCGAGATCGATCAGGACCACCTGGAACTGGCCGCCGTAGAACGCAAAGCTGTCGACCTTTGGGCGTCGGGCAATCACGAAAAAGCCATCGCACGCCTCGAAAAAGCGTCTACTTTGAGCAGTATCGATAGTCAGGAAAAAGGCTGGGTATTGCAACTGGCGGCGCGCATTGCTGATGACTGGGGCAACGAGGACCGTACTGAGGACTTGCAGCGCAACGCGTATGGCCATAATCCGAATCTCAAGCGGCCGAAGAAAATGGGGACGCACCGCTTACTACCTCCACCAGGCGCACAAGCGAAGGCGATCGTGGTGTCCATCCTGGCATACCGCTTCCGCAAGGGTTATCTCGCCGAATTTGACAGCCTGGTGGCAAACTTGCACCCCGATGCGTCGGCGAACCAATTCGAGCAGGCGCTCGCGAACCTCGGCCGAATGCTCGGCTTTGCCGCCTCGCGCCACGACGACGCCGGCGTTGGACCGGACGTCCTGTGGCTACTGCCCAACAAACAAGGGCTGATCATTGAGGCCAAGAGCCGCAAGCGCGAAGACAATCCGCTCAACAAACTGGAGCACGGGCAGCTTCTGGTGGCCGAACAGTGGTTCACGCAGCACTATGCGGATCATGCGCCGGTCCGCGTGAGCATCGTTCCAAACGCAAATGCGACGGAGGCGGCCGCAGCGACGCTATCGTGCGCCCTGACCCTCGACAAACTGCAAGTGCTGGTATCGGATGCGCGAGCGCTGATCGGCAACCTGTGTGAATCACAGTTGTCGGCCTCTGAGCTCGAGGGACATTGCGCTCAGTTGCTCGACAGATCCCCGCTGGCAGCACACAACATCGTGCGTAGCTATTTGCAATCCTTCAAGACGGGCGGAACATAGCTCTCATCCGGCACGCAGAGCAGTTCCCAATTCGGCGGCACAGGCCTAAGGCCTGCTGGCCGTCGACATAGTCGTCCGAGCACCGCTCTCTCAAGTGCTGCAATTGCGCTGGGAGGATGATAACTTCCGCTGCCAGCACGCGCGTTGGTGGTGCATAGGCGAAATTTCCTGGACAGGGACGTAGACTGCCTTAGCGGACGTCGTGTCTCGGCAAAAATCCGGGAGCTCAACGGTACTTACCACCGAGCGCCACCTTCATTAGCAGCCGACTCAACCGACTCCTTGTCTGCATTGGCGTTTGATGCGAATCCGATGCGATCATCTGGACCGCTTGCCGCATTTTTCTTCACTGGCGCATCCCGGGCCAGATAGTGCGATGATCCCCCCGTCGCTATCGCAAAGCCGCCAACGCCAACGTTCCTCGGTAACAGGACAGCTATCCTCATACAGTTCGAACCACATCTCTTGCCCCCGAAATACTCTAGATGATAACGCTGATCGGATGGCGCACCTCAGCAGAAATCTGATGCAGATCAGTGTGCCTGCGCACAAACACAGACAATTGCGGTGTCCTGTGAATCTGCCCACAGCACCGCCGAGATAGCGTTCACCCTGAAGTCATCGAACGTTGTGACTCGCAAACGGCCTCACGCGGGAGGGCGTTCGCTGATCAGATATAACGCAAATGAAGGTCGGTTTGTCACCGGCCGGCGCAAAATCCCGTGCCAAAATCATTGGTCTTCTCGGAGGAGAGCATAGTGATCACGAACAACTCGACAGCAAGCGACGAACCGGACGATGCGTTCCTCAAAGAGCGGGCCTACTATCTAGAAGTCGGCACCGAACTTGGCTCAATCGTCGCCAGGACAACCGACCATGTGAAGCTGGACGAGGCCCAACTAGAAATCCTCGTTCTTATGCTGAAAATGCAAAAGTCTAAAGCGCCAGGGCATATCAGTGCGATGCTTACTCAGTTGATCGCGGCCATTGTCAAAGCTCAACGCTGAACATTGGCATGTTTATCCTGCCCAGTTCGATCAGCACGAACTACGGCATAATCGAGGAGCTTGCCGAGATAAGGAGAGAAAGTGCGCTTTAATTTTTCCATAGGGCCCGCCGACAGACGCCTCGTCGAAGTCGAGGTTCTGGGCCATGTCGCCCATGTGTCGATCTGGATGCGATCACATGTGAAGGCTGCTGAATCCCGCTATCTGCTTCAATTCGGGGATACATGGGACCAGAAGTCGGATCGGGCAAAATGCGAGGACGCCGTTCGGGTGGCGATCGCCGACGCGCTCGCAGGCCAGTTCGCCCCGAACCGGATTGAATTGGTGGTTGAACAAAGCCGTGGGCGGTGGGGCGGACGGCTCGATGCGTTGGTATAGCGCGCCATCGCGGTCCAAGTGCTCGACCAGCCCGCCGGACGGCCCTTGCCACATCATCAGCGGATATGTCGGGCTTTCTTCGTTTAGACACGCGCTCGCCGCCCAACTGCGACAATTTTCCATTGCGCTATGTGGCGAATTGCTGGGCGATTTTCCGCTAAGCGACCATTACACGTCTGGCGTCTTCGTCGCGGTGCCACCGACAAAGTCCTCGGGCGCTTTGCTGTTTAACTGCTTGGCAAAGTGCCTACGATCCACCGGGGTCAGCGTCGTACATTTTGACACCGGCGACCGTTGTGGCGCTGACGTATTGAGGAATATCAGCGACCAAATCCGGGCGCAAACCACTGCGGGCGATGAGGACCAGGCGCCTTGCACGCTAACGGAAGTCGTGCGCTCTTCGATGTTCGGCGGGAGCACTTTGGTACTACTAATCGAAAATATAGATCTCTGGGCGGGGACGTGGGAGGGCTGCAGGGCGCTGCGCGCGCTGAAGTCCTGTCGGGACGACGTCAATTTGTCGTCGGACTGTAAGAGCAAACTCCTTATTGTCGGAAGCGGCGAACCGGCCAAAATGGTCACGATGACCCGCGACAGCGCGCAGGCATTCTACGGGGCGGCGTTGACCGCCGTTCCAGGGTGCCGCGACAAGGCGCTAGCGGGCCACGCAGTCAACCTATCAATAAAAAGGTGAGCTTTTACGGGGACTTCGGCTGGTTGGGCGGAGGGTGAAAAACATGTTGGGTGAACCAAAAGACAATACGGAACATTTTGTAGAGGCGGCGGGCATCAACCAAGTCATCCTGACTATTAGGACAATTGTTGACTAGGCGGGGATGATCCCGCAGCGCTGATGGGTGCTACAGATCTGCGGTGTGGGGCGAATTCTGTTATTTAGTGTTTAAGAGCTATAGACGAGGCCGACGTCGACATGGTGGTTAGTGCTTAACGTTTACATACTTGAAGGACGAGCTCAAAGTCGGGTACGGCTCGGCAAAAGTCGCTAGTTTTGAAGGAAGAGTTAAGCCAACGTGCGGATTACGATTTCACCTAAACATCGGGCTGCGGTGGCGTTCTGCCGTGGAGATTTCAAGCGAGCCCAACGATCTCGTGAATTACGGCGAGAAATCTGATGATTAGACCTGCATTCACGTAATTCTACGGCCGACATGAATTCGTCGATTGGATTACGGAAATGGTAGGCCAACAGATCAAAACCCGCGGAAACACAACATGGCCTAATTAATAGGTTCGCTATGGCTAAATATTTAGGTTAGAGCACTAAGGCCTGCTGTTTGCATAGTGCAGTCTCAATGCCATAACTTCGCATAATTTATATTATGTAAAATCACTCTCCGGTCTAGCTCTCCCATCTGGCAGTAACAGCAGCGCTCTTACTGCTCTCACCTAAACCTGAATAGATGGAGCTTTTGAGTCGTTTTCACTTCTCGTATGCGTGAAGTCCGCAAATTTGGCATATGTGTCGGCCATCGAATCGCCATCCTTAGCCAGTCAGAATCAAGACTCCGTGGTCTTAAGCGATTGCAGATAATTGCCCACTAATTTTTCGGCGGCTAGGGACGATCTTTCCAGCAGCTGGGCGCAGTATCCCTTCAGCGCAGAGCCGGCAGTTGCGATTCGCAGAGGTCGGCAATGAGCGACCTGATATCGGATATCCATGGCTGAAGGACGCGATCGCACAGAATACGCGCCCAACGAAACCAGCAATGCAAAAGGTGAACTGGGACGAGCACGACCAGCTGCTTGGCGCGTAGGTCCGCGATCAAGCTGCTTTGCTTTATCAAACCGATGTCACCACTCGTTCTCGCTGGTCCCAGCGAGATAGCCAGGCGTGTGGGCATCTCCAGAAACACCGTCCGACGCTACCTGCGGTCCTAAACCACAGAGCCAGCCTACGCTGAGCGGTGCTCGACCCGCGCCATCGACAAATACACGTTCCTGCTTTCCGCCCTCCTCAAGACCGAGGCGGCGAAATCACGCAAGCAGCGGCGCACGCTGAAACAGATCCACGAGGACCGAAAAGAATTGTGGTTCGAGGGGGCTTACGACAGTGTCGCGGCGTTCGCGAGGACCTCGAGGGCGTGTCAAACTGAGAGGGACAATCCGGCCAGCAAACGAACAGCGCATCCTCCGTAAAACAATTACTTGCCACTTGTTTTCGGTCGCGAAAACCCAATACGAACGGGATGACTATTGGCGGATTTGAAGCAAATACTATTGACAATAAAAAAACCGTCCAATTTCGAAAAATTGGACGGTGACAAATTGAATTTAAATATCACGGCTGAAATGCATTAGCAGAACAAATCCAAGGCTTGCGATTACATATAAACAAAACGATTTTTTCGCTTTCCAAAATAGTCGAGTCCCCGGAATTCCATTTGTTTATTAAAAACAAACGTCCATTCTTAACCACAAGCTCGCCAGCCTTGATTAAATTTGCGGAGCTGCGAGTTCCTGTTACCTGATCTATTCGGCCATACCTGAACGCATATGCCGTGTACATATTAACGAATCCGACAATTAAAAACAATAGCGAAGTCAAGGAGTAAGCTATGACGCTTACTAAATCCGAATACAGCGAGATGATTTTTAACGTCAAGCTTAGTGAATATATAGATATCCACCACGCCCCCAAACCAAAGATAAAATAAATTTTCCACCTCATCTTGTCACTCACACAATCCTCCTTAAATCCAATTCTTTACAATTATTTGCAACCACATTTAGGAGATGTTTTTCCTGCTCCTGTCCCTATTATGCTGGACGCACCGGACACTGTGGAGCCGGGAATGCCAGCCGCCGCCCGTTGGCTGACCTGACTAACAAGTCCTCCAGCAAACCTGGTACCCGCCGCACCTGGCGACAGCAGTCCACCAAGCGCTCCGCCAATTCCTGCACCAGCGGCAGAGCCAATATTAATTCCCGTATAGCAAGGATCACCGATGTTCTGGCCTTGCCCAATTAAATTTGTTCCAAGGCCTGTCGCCACCCGTACTGCAACGTTGCCGAGAACAGAGCCAGTCAACCAAGCACCAGATCCACCGACAAACGCTCCTGCAACTGCCCCCAACAACGCACCTCTGACCACGTTTCCGCCAGTAGCATTGGCGCCGAAAGCACCGCTTATTCCGCCTATGATACCACCTGCAATCGCACCAGGAATCCCGAATTCACCCGTTGGGTCTATCCATGACAATGGGTTCCCTTCTACATAGGCGTACGTATTTAAGCCCCCTTTCAACCCGACAGGGTCGGATTGAAGGTATCGTCCAATAGTTCCATCGTAATAACGATTATTATTATTCCAAAGTCCGGACTCTTGATCATAATTGAATTATGACGCTGTCAAATGCGAGGGATGCTAACTCAATGACAAAATCTTTCCAGCGAATGCCTCGATGAGCGATAGGGGAACGATTTCCTGGTCCACGGCGTAGTCAACACACAACGCGGCAACCACCCTCTTCCTCTTCGAGCTCCTTCAACTACTTGTGAATCGTGGTCTTCGACCCCGTGTTCCCAAGCGCCATCCGTACCGCGTCGATCGACGGGCCAGACTAGCGACCATAAAGTCTCCAGTAAATCCAGGCGGATCACTGGCGTCATGCTCATAGCATGCGAAGTAAGTCAACGGCTCGCCGTCGTAGCGAATTGCGGATAGACATGACTTCGATCCAGGAGCTAAATCATCAGGGTCAGTCGATAAATATGACGTGACATTGAGTTCAGCTTCCAAAAGAATGGCCAGGTAAAAAACCAGTTGGTTGCAGAAGACAAATCGGCAATGGTTTTTGGGAGACTGGAAATAGTAGATATCGGCCTTTGATCCGGCCAGTTCCCGCACAGATTCCGGCGATGGGGTGCGCCCGGCTATGACCAACCCTGCGGCTTTGGACGGTGATGGCATAAATCCCTCCTTCGATATGAGAGGGACGCTGCGGGATAAAATTGATAGGCAATAAAACATCTTGACTATCGCCTCATTCGGGACGAAAATCAAATGGACAACTTCGGTGTTTGCCACAGCTGGCAACTGCGCCAACAGCTACCTGCTGCTCGTCTTCGCTATCCCATAGCGATCGCTCCGTAATAAAAAAACGGTCCCGGCCACGATATGCGTGGCGGGATCGGTTACACGTAAACAGCCTGATTTCTCAATCTAGCACCAACTCTTCCAAAAGCGAGGAATTACCAAGCCGTGCGGAGACTTTTTTGTCGCTATTCCCGGTGTCATAACATTGACGTCGAACGAAAGAGGCGATTCTTCATGTACACAAAATTACGTCGAATTCAGAACGACTCATTTTTCGATGTCAACGTAATGTTGTCCCCTTAATTTTCAGCAAGAACAGGGTTTCTGTCGTACGCATAAGCTTAATGCCTCAACGAAAGTCATCGACATTATGTTGGAGCGCTGCCTTAGTTGGCGCACCCGTTTAAATGAGATGTCTGCGTACTATTACTGTTCCTTGGGCGTGCCACTGGCTGACGGCTGCAGTGCCGCACGCAGTGCGTCCGCAGTAAATGGCTTGATCAGGAATGTGCCGCCCAGCTTGCGCACCTCGCCACCAACCCTGCCATCCCCCGACGCAAATACCAGCTTGAGCGTCGGGTACTGGCGCCGAAGCTGATATGCCAGCGCCAAGCCGTCCATTCCCCCAGGTAGATTTATATCGGTCAGGAGAATATCGAAAGACCGGGAGGAAAATAACGGCAGCGCGGCTTCCGCACTCTTGACCGCACACACTTCCCAGTCCATCAACTCCAGCAAATCCGTGGTAACTTGCAGTGCATCCGGGTCATCCTCGATCAGCAGGATGCGCTTTCCCGGCATGGGCGTATGCTTGCGTGCATTAGGCTGCCCCAACATCTGGCGCAACTTGCGCGCGAGGTCTTCCCGGCGATAGGGCTTGGACAGCAAATGTACGCCGGCATCCAGACGCCCTCCATGAATAATCGCGTTCTGCGTGTATCCGGAAGTGAACAGCACTTCCAGATTTGGCAACAAGGATTTTGCCTGACGCGCCAATTCGGTACTCTTGATGGTGCCCGGCATCACGACGTCGGTAAAAAGCAGGTCGCAGTGCACACCTGCGTTCAACACGGACAGGGCCTGGTCTGGATTGTCGGCTTTGAGTACTTTATAGCCAAAGCTGCGCAGCGTTTCGACAACAACGCCCTGCACTGCCAAATCATCCTCGACCACCAGGATGGTCTCATTGCCGCCGCTGATCTCCGCATTCACCGTCGTTTGCATGTCGGTTTCCGTCTCATGCGAGCGAGGGAAATACATCCGGATGGTGGTGCCGTTCCCTGGTTCGCTGTACATGCGGAAATGGCCGCCGCTTTGTTTGACGAAACCGAAAGCCATACTCAGGCCCAGTCCGGTTCCCCTGCCTTCCGATTTTGTGGTGAAAAACGGTTCGATGGCGCGCTCCAGTACTTCCTTCGGCATGCCGCCGCCGGTGTCGCTAATGCCAATCACCACGTACTGCCCTGGCGGCAAGTCCGGGATGCGGTCGACGTAGGCGTCGTCCAGCTCCACGTTGCCGGCTTCGATAGTCAGCTTGCCTCCGTTGGGCATGGCGTCGCGGGCGTTGATCGCCAGGTTCAACAACACATTCTCCAGCTGGTGCGGATCCAGTACCGCATGCCATAAACCGCGCTCGATCTTGGTTTCGATCTCGATAGTTTCGCCCAGCGTGCGTTGCATCAACTCTTCACTGGCGGCCAGGACCCTTTCCACATTGAGCACGATCGGCTGCAGGGGCTGGCGGCGCGCAAATGCCAGCAGTTGCGTCGACAGTTTCGCACCGCGCTGAACGGCTTGCAGCGCTGCCTCAAGGTGGCGCTGGGACTGCGGCTGTCCACTGACGTGTGCGCCGAGCAACTGCAGATTGCCGCCGATGACTTGCAAAATATTGTTGAAGTCGTGTGCCACACCGCCGGTCAGTTTGCCGATGGACTCCAGCCGTCGCGAATGCTGCAGCGCTTCCTGGGTGCTTTCCAGATCCATGCGCTGCGTAATGTCGCGCGTCACCTTGGCAAAGCCGAGCAGGTGGCCCGGGGCGTCGCGGATAGCGTCGATAATGACGTGTGCACGGAAGCGCGTGCCGTCCTTGCGCACGCGCCAGCCTTCGGCCTCGAAACGCCCCTGCTGGGTTGCGGTACCCAGTGCGCGCTGCGGTTCGCCTGCGGCACGATCCTCATCGGTGTAGAAGCGGCTGAAATGCGTACCCACTACTTCCTCGGCAGTGTATCCCTTGATGCGTTCGGCGCCGGCATTCCAGCTGCTGATGCTGCCATCCGGAGCCAGCATATAGATCGCATAATCAATCACGCCCTGCACCAGGATACGGAATTGGTTTTCGCTCGCCTCCAGGGCCGATTGCGTGGCGCGCTTCTCGTCGATATCCCGTGTGATCTTGGCGAACCCCAGCAGTTCGCCGTCGTCATCGCGCAGGGCGTCAATCACCACGGAGGCCCAAAAACGGCTGCCGTCCTGCCGCACGCGCCATCCTTCATCCTCGAAGCGGCCCGTGTCCCGTGCCGTCTGCAAGGCGCGGGCAGGAAGGCCTACTGCCCGGTCTTCAGCGGTGTAAAACCGGGAAAAGTGCTGGCCGATGATTTCATCTTCCGCATACCCCTTGAACCGCCGGGCGCCGGTGTTCCAGGTTGCAACGGTGCCGTCGACATTAAGCATATAGATCGCGTAGTCGGCGACCTTTTCCACCAGCATTTGAAAGCGGCGCAACAACTGTACGTCGTCGCTTAACGTGGATTTCGAAACATGAGTCATATTTAAGGCCTGGAAGAATTCATCGGCATACGCGTGGTCGAACATAGGATTTCAAGATGACATTATCTCACGCACTACGGCGCCCCCTGCGTTCCCCACGCATGGACATGAATGATCATCCTTCGCCGTGACAAAGTGTGTATGTCTGGCAGTTTTTGCTGACTATATTATTCACACCACCTCGTCATTTCGTATATCGTCTGCGCCGTCTCAGTTGGAACTTACCCTTATCCCAACTGGTCTACTTAGAAATGAACCCAAGCCGCAGCTTCGCCGCCATCGGGCATCGCGAATGTGCGCAGACGCGGCTAGTCTTGTTGTTGCATCTAAAGGAGCGTTAACATGACACAGGCAGAAGTCTCAAAACTTATCCAGGGAATCTTCGACAACATCTTCAATTCCGTCACGCAGGCCGAGCCCGGCGGCAAGCCTGTGCTCCAGGCATCGAGCACCGTGCTATCGATGATGAAACCCGGTCTGGCGATCAACTCCGCCGACTTCCGCAATCCCTGGACCCCCGGCAACAGCGGCGGCAGCCAGGATGCCGCCATCAACACCACCGAGCTGGTCGATGTCGCGCCGAAGATGTCCACCATCTACACCGACAGCACCCGCAAGATCAGCGGCATGTACAAGCAGATGCTCGATGGCGTGCACATCCCTGCCCAACCGCCCAACCCCGCCATTGAAAAGCAACTGCAGGATGCCGAGAACTATCTGTTCCGCATGGTCTCCGTGACCGATCCGGATACCGGCGATGTGACCCAGAAGAAAATCGAATCGCAGGTCTATCGCGACTACCTGGACAACCAGGCGGCCTACAACAACGCCCGCATCGCCTACATCGGCGCCTTCCTGGAAGCGCAGAAGACCGCGACCGGCAAGAACACCTGGCCGATGGTCGCGTCCACGCTGCAGATTCCGGTGAAAACATCCTACGATCGCTGGCGTGCCGAGGATGCCAGCAAGGTCGAGCAGAACCTGGCGATCAAGACGACCTCCGTGCAGAACGCGCTGCAGCTGGCATGGAAGCATGCGCAGGATCTGTTCGAAGGCTATGGCGTGGTGCTGAACGATACCGGCACCGGCCTGTCGCCCAAGGTCTATCGTGTTTCGCTGCTGCCGTCGGACTGGTACAGCAGTTCCAGCAAATCCAGCGGCTGGACCACCTTCGACTCGGCCTCCAGCAGCGTGGCGAACAGCTCCTCGTCCGACTTCACGTCCTATGGCGGCTCCGCCGGCTTCAGCCTGGGCTTGTTCAGCATAGGCGGCTCGGCCGGCCATGCGGATTCGCACCAGCATGCCAGCTCCGAAACCAACGGCCTGCGCATCAGCTTCGAGTACACGCTGGTGACGATACGGCGTCCGTGGTTCGAAGCGAGCCTGCTGTCCACCAAGGGCTGGGATCTCGGCAACCTGTACAAGAAAGGCGTGCTGTCCAACGGCACCAAGGCCCACCAGGACGGCGAGCTGATGCCGCTGATTCCCACCTCCTTCGTGGTGGTGCGCAAGTTGAAGATTTCAGCCAACTGGGCCAAGGCGGATTGGGACCTGATGACGTCCAAGACCAGCGGCGGCGGCGGCTTCGGCATCGGGCCGTTCTCCATCTCCGGCAGCTACGCGCACTCGAGCACCAACCAGAAGTTCACGTCGGCCATGGCGGCCGGAACGATCACGGTGCCGGGCGTGCAGATCATCGGCTTTATCAGCCAGGTGGTGCCGTACTCGCCACCGGCCTGATCGCGCGCGCAAACTGAAGCCAGCAACGGCGGCTCCCCTGCGGAGCCGCCATCCATGCACAATGCTTTGAGCAAGGGAGGCCCCATGTCCAATACCGGCGACTTCATCGGAGCGGTGTACGACGAACTGTCCAAACTGCTCAACATCACGGACGCCAATCCGTCCATCGCCATGCAGATGGCGTGGCCGGGTTTTTCCCTGTCTCCGCAAGACTTCAAGCCGGCCAATGCGCCGAACGGTCCCTACGATCCGCAAGTGGCCAGGGAGACGTTCTCGCATCTGGCCAACATCGCGCCGACGCTCACCAAGGCCTACTTCCAGAACTCCGGCCTGGAGGTGGACGATCTGTACGAGATACTCGTCACCGGCGCCATCCCGAGCGGAGCCGGTCCTGCCGACGTCGGCACCAATCCGATGTTCAAGCTGTTCGGCGATTCGCAGTACGAATTCCTGCAGGCCCGGATGGGGAGCGTGGGCGATCCCAACGCGTTCTACTACCCCTGCGTCGCCACGCCCTCCAACTGGTATGACGAAGCCGCGGCACAGTTCTGGCCGACCTTCAATATGCAGTCGGGCGCTGTCAAGCCTGCCGCGCCGGATTCGCGCTTCGTCAGGGCCGGCGGCCCGTCGCTGGTGAACCGGGGCGTGTGGAAGCTGCGTCCCAACGACACCGTCAAGGCGGATTCAATCAAATCGGGTGTGAAGCTGATGGTGGCGAAGGTGCAGCAGATCCCGCTGGTCAAGCCGGCGGTGCCGTTGACCGTGATACGCAAGCCGCTGAACCTGCAAGCAGCCGCCGCGCTCAAGGCAACGCCGGCCGTGGCCCACCTCGCGGGCGGCTTGCATGCCAGCCCCATGCTGATCAATACTCCGGTGTTTGCCGCCAATCTTGCGAACGTCAAGGCGCAGACCCTGTTCGGCCATAAAATCGTGCCGGAGAGCTCTTACAGCCGCTACAAGCTCGTCAACCAGGTCCAGGCGCTGGACCTGACCAGGAAGGATCTCAACCTAGGCAAGATCGATTTGGCCAACCGCTATCATCTAACGAACCTGATCAACGAGGAATTGCCCACGAAGCCGGCCGGCACCAGCGATAACTTCAGCATCTCGTTCAAGTACTGCCGCGTCAACATCGATCGGAGCTGGTTCAAGCTGGCCCTGCTGAAGATGAAGAACTGGTATATGTACGGCACCAAGCTGGGCGAATATTCGAACGGTTCCGCCACCGACAATCCGGGCATGTTCCCCTTGCTGCCGACATCGTTCATCGTGATCCGCGATCTCAAGATCACCGCCAACTGGTCGAACGAAGACCGGCAGAACCTGGGCCAGGCAACCGCGCTGGGCTACTTCGATATCCGCGATTCGACGCTGAACCAGAACACCCTGGAGGTGAAAGGCCTGCAGGTTCTCTGCTGGCTTTCCACCGTGATGCCGCAGTTGCCGCCGATGGCGCCTCCATGATATTGCCGGGAGGCGCTTCCGGATTAGTTCATTTCTCGCTTTTCTTCACGGCTTGGATTTGATCCAAGACCTCCGCTAGTACACCAACGCCATACAGTGGATCTGGCGTTCCGTCCGTCTTGACCGAAACGCCGCATTCCGAGTGCATAGTTATTCCGCCTTTATAGGGAAAGTGGACCGATTGGATAAAGTTTGGATCAGCAATTTTTAAACTCTTGCTAAAAACTTTTCCCTCTGGGTATATTTTTCCCTTGGGGTATTTAACTTTAACTATTACATTTCTGCACGCTGAATAGTAGTACGCGCTGGTTTTTTCGTCGAAAGGATGTGTACCTGATGCTCTAGCATCCAGCGGGATTGGTGCGAATTGAATTTCGACGCAAGCGCTCTTGTCATCCTCTTTTTTGAACATGAATGTAACCGGATCGCTCCAAAGCTGCTTGCTGACGTCACCCTGGCCAATATTTTTCAGCGCAGCGCTCAAATCGATCGTAACCGCCTCAGTAAGCTCCTTGCTACAGGATGGTCCAGAACCATCGCTTGGATTTGTGAGCGCAGCAAGCGTGGCGACCTTAGCCACTATGCCTCCTACAGCTTTAACCATTTCTCGGGCATTTTCCTTGGTCTCTGTGCCGATAGTCCCAACACGTTCCGTATTGTCCGGCTTGGTGATGTTGATGTTTGTAGTGCTAAGCCAGGTATTGGTTGCTTCAATTCCTACTTTATATTCCGGATATTCCTGCGGCACGGACGCAATTGTGTAAGTCACGGAGGGGTCTTTTTTGGGATCTTTACTTTCTACTGGTGTGATGACGACAACAGACGCATTGAGATAGTAAGAATCGGAAACTTTCTTTAGCGTATCAGGTTGCGTCGTGCTGGTAATTTTGTGGTAGGTAACACTTGGTGTGCTGGCGCAACCAGCCAGGAATGCAAAGAGCAAAACGAGAAAGCGTCGCATGATGTTTCCCTAAAGTTTTGAATGTTATTTTATGGCTATGTTTTAAATTAATAAACATAGTAGATAGTTTTGCATCGCCATTCTCTAACAGCAAAATCACGGGAATGCTCTCGAATTGTCACGATGTTGTCTTTAGGACACGGTATCGTGCGATAAAGACATAATCTATTGATGTTCTGGGTTTAAGGGGAAATACCTCGACCACGCTGCGGCGCACGGTGGCCTGCATCGCGCCGACTGACCACACCCTGTTCATCACCGGCCCCACCGGCACCGTCAGCTACGAGCTTCCTCAAACCTGGCAAGGGACGATCCACCATCCATCCCGTGCGGTGCAGCAGGCCGCCCGCATCGGCGCCTGGCTGGAGAGCCATTTCGATCCGGCGCCGGGCCAGCGTTTCGCTACCGATTTTTACGAGAACTTCCACGGTATCGAAACGGTCTTGTAGCAGCGCCCTTGCGCAGTCACTGCGCGTCGGATGTGCCGCCGTAGAGCTGCACACCGCTGCGTTCCGACGAACGCAGCGCTGCTCCAGCATGGACGCGCATGCCCTGCTCGTAGCGCGCGATGGACTGGTCCAGCGTCTGCGCACCGGTGGCCGCCATGGATAGCTGGCGAACCAACAGGTCCGCATCGAGCAGCGCGGTATTGCAACCGAGGCCGCTGGCTGGGCTCATCACATGCGCGGCGTCGCCCAGCAGCGTTACCCTGTCCTGCAGCCAGGCCTGCGGCGGCGGAGCCTGGCGCACCGGCAGCATCGCGCTCATGCCGGTGGGCGTCGCGTCAAACAAGGCGCGCAGCCCAGGCGCCCAATCGGCGCTGACATCGGCCATGCACTCGCGGATGTGCGCGTCGGTGGCGGGCAGGTTCGCACCGGGGGCCAGGCCGAGGCGCTCGCGCATGCCGATCATGGCCCAGTACAGATAGTCGTTTGCGGGCGTGAGGCCGTGCTCCGACAAACCGGCGGCCTGCGAGAACCGCATCGCATCGATCACCACCGCCAGTCCGGCAGCGAAAATCACCGTGGTCCCGTCGTACAGCACCGGTGCGATCTGGTGCTTGCCGGCGGCGTCCAGCGGCACTTTGCCGTAGATGCATACCGCGCCGGTATCGCGGCCCTGCGCCTCCGGAAAGCATTGCGCCGCCACGCGCGAGCCGCCGCCGTCGGCGCCGACCAGCAGATTGCTCCGGTGGCTGCTGCCATCCGTAAAATCGAAAGCCACGACGTCGTCTTCCAGCTGCCGCACTTCGCGCAGCGCCTTGTTGAAGTGCACCCGATCGGCGATACCGCACATCAGCACCTCGCGCAGGGTCTGGCGGTGCACCTTGAGCTCGGCGGTCTCGTCGTCATTCCACGCCGGAAGCCACTGCCTGGCGCTGTTCAGCTGCGTATCCAGCGCGTGGACGTTCGGCAGATCGTCGGCGCAGGTGGCTTCGAACAGTTCGAACAGCTGCGGCGGAAGGCAATGCCGCAGCGCCGCCTGGCCGTCCGCATTGATACGGATGCGGAAGCCTTGCGTGCGGCTGTCCAAGGCCGAGTCGCGCTCGAACACATCGAAGGCAATTCCTTGCCGCTTGAGTCCTTGCGCCAGGCACAAGCCGCCGAGCCCACCGCCGATGATCGCGACATGAAACGTATTGTTCTGCATGATGGATATGTCCTTTCCTGTTTTGACAGCCACCAGTATTGGACAATCGAGCCCTGCAGTGATAACGTTGTTTGGTCTATAAATAATGAATTTGAGCCATGCCGAGGAATTTGAGCGAACGGCGCGATGGACCGGCCCTGATTGCGCTGTGGGGCGACACTAGCGAGGATAAGGAATTCCAGCTCGGCACGCGGGAGTACGGCTGGCATCGCCACCATCGCGGCCAGGTATTTTGCGTGGAGAGCGGCTTGGTGCGGGTGCGGACCGCCAGCGGATCGTGGCTGCTGCCGCCGCATCGCGCCGGCTGGATACCGCCGGGCGAACCGCACCAGGTCAGCATCACCGGCGCGATGAGCGGATGGAGCCTGCTGCTGACGCCCGCCGCCAGCGTGGAGCTGCCGTCGCACCCCACCGTCATCGGCGTCACCGAGATCATGCGGGCATTGGTGCGCCAGGCGGTCGGCTGGGCCGGACAGAAAGCACTGACCCCGCCGCAGGAACGCATCATGGCGGTGCTGCTGGACGAATTGCAACAGCAGCCGCAAGCCGCGCTGCACCTGCCGATGCCGAAAGACCGCCGCCTGCTGCGCATCACGACCGCCCTCGCCGCCGCGCCTGCGGATGAACGCAATCTGCAGGAGTGGGCGGCGTGGGCGGGCCTGTCCGCGCGCAGCATGAGTCGCCTGTTCCGCAGCGAGACCGGATGCAGCTTCGGCCAATGGCGGCAGCAACTGCTGCTGTCCATTGCCCTGGAGCGTCTAGCCCAGGGCGAGTCGGTGAACGCGGTGTCCGACGCGCTGGGCTACGCCACGACCAGCAACTTCATCGTCATGTTCCGGCGCCATTTCGGCGACTCACCGGGACGCTATTTTCGCACCGGCGCCCATCCCTGACCTGGCCGCAGCGACGATCCGCGCGCTGCGTTTGCGCCACCAAACCAGCACACCCGTCACCGACAGCGTCGCCACGATAACGCCCATCAGCGAAATCAGCACTCGTCCCGGTATGCCGAGGATGCGGCCGGAGTGCAGCGGGAACTGCGCCTGCACGAAGATGTCGGCCGCCGTGCCTTTCCAAGGCTGGCGGTCGCCCAGCAGCGCGCCGCTGCGGCCGTCGTAGTACAGCTGCCGGTGGCCCGCGCCGCCGGCGCCCTGCTCGTCCTGCGGCTGGAAGAACGCCACCGTGTAGATGCCGTACTCGCGCGAATAAAACATATTCCCGGCCGGTTCACGCCAACCGCGCCTCGCGGCTTCCGGCGCGGCCTCGGCCAGCACCTGTTCGAATGTCAGTCCGGCGGCCAAGGGCTGGTTGGGCGCGTTGGGGCTGCGCACATCGAACGGCGACGGCGTGACGTTCGACACCAGCGACATCACGGGGAAGAACACCTCGCGGTAAAGGTTCAGCGAGAACGCGGTGAAGGCGATAATGAACAGTAGCAGCCATGTCCACAAACTGAGTGCGCGATGCAGATCGAAATTGAACTTGGTGCTGCCCGCGCCGAAGCGTATCAACCATGCGGGCCGCCAGCGTTGCCACCAGCTCTTGGGCTTGGGGCCCGCCGGCGCTACCGCCGCCAACCTCGCCGCACGCCGGCGTACCGGCAGCGTCAGATAGAAGCCGACGAAACTGTCCACCGTCCAGATCATCGCGATGCCGCCCATCAGCCACAGCCCCCATTGTTCGATGCCCCACATCCGCGGGATATGCAGCGTGTAGTGCAGCTGGTAGAGGAAGGACACGAACGTCTCGCGCGTGATCGGCCAGGCCGCGCCCCACTTCCGTGTGCCCAGCTCCGCGCCGGTGACAGGATCGACGAACACCTGGTTATACGGCGCCGGATACAGTTCGCCGGTGGCCGGGTTCACGCGGGGCTCCACGTAGAAATCGAGCGCATGCCCCGCTTCGGCCGCCATCGGCACGGACAGCACCTGCATGTGTGGATGCCGGGTCTCCACTGCCTTCGCCAGTTGCAGCGCGGGCAGCGCCGGGCCGGTGCCCGGCGCCTTGGTCAGGTGCGGGTTAAGCAGCTCATCGAGTTCGTGATCCCAGGAGATCACCGCACCGGTGACGCCGCTGATGAACAGGAAGCCTGCAATCAGCAAGCCTGCCCAGCGATGCAGCAATGTAGCCAGGCGCCGCATCACCAGACGTAGCGCGCTGTGACCTGGGCCTGACGACGGGCGGCGAAGTTGCAGGTGCCGTCGGTCGAGCAGTTACCCAGGTAGACCTTGTCGGTCAGGTTGTTGACGTTGAGCGCGAAGTCCCAGTGGCCGTAGCGATAGCCTAATGCCGCATCGGCCAGCGTCACGCCGGGATTTTCGAAGGTGTTGGCGTCGTCGCCGAAGCTCGCGCCGATGCGGCGCACACCCATGCCGGCACGCCAGCCTTCGGTGAAGCTGCGTTCCACCCAGCCGGCCAGGTTCACGCGCGGAACCAGCGACGGGCGATTGCCTTCGTTACCGTCGTTGTTGCGGATGATCTTCGCATCCAGCCCGGTGAAGGAAGCGTTGACTTTCCATTGTTTATCCAGCTTGGCTTCCGCCTCCAGCTCCAGGCCGCGCACGCGCACTTCGCCGCGCTGAATCTGGGCGCCGACGCCCAGGTGATCCGGGTCGGCGGTCAGCACGTTGCTCTTGCGCAGATCGAACACCGCCGCGGTCAGCAGGGCCGGACGATCCAGCGGCGCCCATTTGACGCCCAGTTCCACCTGCTTGCCCTGCTCCGGCACGAAGTTGCGGCCGTCGAAGGTCTGGCCCATCACCGGTCGGAACGACGTCGCATAGCTCAGGTAGGGCGACACGCCGCTCGGGCCAAGCCAGGTCAGGCCCAGGCGGCCGGTGGTGGCATTGTCCTTCTGGCTGTTTTTCGCAGCGTTGAAGTAGTCGTCGTTATCGATGTTGCTGCGGTCGCGGCGCAGGCCTGCCGTCAGCAGGTACTGGCCGTCGAACTTCATCTGGTTTTGCGCATAGACGCCGGTTTGCGTCAGCGTGCTGCGCTTGTCTTCGTACTTGTCGGCGGCGCCCACCGCTTGGCCGTAGACCGGCGCGATCACGTCCAGCGCCGGTGCTTCGCCGAGGTAGTTCTGGCCTTCCTGCACGGCGCGGCTGTAGTCGATGCCGGCCACGAAGGTGTTGTCGATGGCGCCGAAATGGCTGTTCCACTCGACGTTCTGGTCGGCCGCGAACACGCGCGCCTTTTGTTGTGCCGAGAAATTGGCGCGGTCTATAGTGCGCTGGTCGTCGTGCAGCGCGGTCATGTACAGGCTGTGGTAATCGACCTTCTCCGTCGCGTAGCGCAGGTTCTGGCGGACCTTCCACGCCGGCGAAAAGCGTTTTTCAAACACATAGCCCACGCTGCGCTGTTCCGTCTTGAAGTGGTCCAGGCGTGGCTCGCCGACGTAGCGGTTGGCGGGAATCCGGCCATGCGGGCCTGGCTTCTGCGTGCCCACCGCAGGCAGATAGAAGTTGGGCGGCACGTTGTCGTTTTGCAGATAGGCGAGCAGCGTCAGCGTGGTATCCGCATCGGGATGCCACGTCAACGACGGTGCGAAGTACTGGCGATTGTCCTTGGTGTAGTCGATGGCGCTTTTGGCTTCGCGCGCCAGCATCGTCAGGCGGTACAGCCATACGCCCTGCTCGTCCAGCGGTCCGCCGACATCGGCGGCCACCTGCTTGCGGTCGTAGCTGCCGTAAGTGACTTCGACTTCGCCCAGCCGGGCCGCAGTCGGGCGTTTGCTGACGGCGTTGACCATGCCGCCCACCTCGGCTTGCCCGTACATGACCGAGCTTGGGCCGCGCAGCACCTCCAGGCTTTCCAGGCCGTACGGCTCCATCGTAAAGGCGGTGAAGCCGCGCGTGGGCAGATTCAGGCCGTCGCGGAATACGCCGTTCGCGCCGGTTTCGAAGCCGCGTATCATGTACTGGTCGAAACGCGGATCGACGCCAAAGCTCTCGGTCTGCATGCCCGCCGTGTAGCGCAGCGCTTGCGGAATGCCGGGCGCCTTTTGCGCATCCAGCCGTTCGCGGTTCAGCACAGAGATCGATTGCGGCAACTCGACGATGGACGTATCGCCTTTGCTGCCTACGCTGCTGCGCTTCGCGACGGCATCGGCCTGGCCTTGCACGACGACCGTGGCCATGGTGGCCTCGGCAGGAGCAGCGGTTTCCACCTCGCTCGCGCCGGAATTCATGTGATACCCGCTCATCAGCAGGACGGCGCTGGCGACGGCGCGGGCTAAAGGTGTCGGGCCTTGCTGGTTCAACTGCTGTGGCATCGGGTGAAGCTTTCTGTTTTGAAGTGGTCAAGATTGACAATAAGCCAATCGCGACGAATGATAATGACTATCATTTCGATTTGCAAGGGCGATTCGTAGTAACACTGCCATGAGCAGGGACATGCTGCACAAAAAATATGCGCGCGGCTGCCGGTTGGTCGTAAGATGAAGGAAAGATTATTTTCCGTATCGACTTATGCATATGCGCCTCCCGTGTCGTGCAATTGGCTACGGTTCTCCGGTCCTTCCGCGGCGCCGCGCGTATCTGCTGACGCTGCTGATCGCGGGCTTACCGATGGCGATGGCCGCACCGGCTACCCGCGCCGACGCCCCGCTCTCCGTCACGCTCACCATTCACGACTACCCGCCTTTCATTGGAATGGACCTGCCCTACGGCGGCCTGCTGACGCGTGTGGTGGTGGAAGCGTTCAAGGCCAGCAACGTCACCGTCAAGTTCGAGCGCGTATCCAGCAACCGCGCCATCACCGGGGTGATGATGGGCTTATACGACGGCGGCTTCGGCTGGGCGCACACGCCGGAGCGCGACCGCAAGTTGTTGTATTCGGACACCTCGATCTACACCTTCCGCATGGTGTTTTTCCAGCGCCGCGACATGCAGATGAACTGGAACTCGCTGGCCGACCTGGGCAACTACCAGATCGGCACCACCCTCGGCGACCACTACTCGGAAGAGTTCTCGGCGCTGCATGCGCAACGCAAGCTGAAGGTGCAGGAGGCTGCGGGCGATTTGAACAATATGCGCAAGCTGTTGCTGGGCCGGATCGACCTGTTCCCGATGGAGGAAGAAGCCGGCAAGATGCTGATGCAGACCTCGCTGACGGAGGCCGAACAGGCGCGCCTGAGCTATCAATCCAAGCCGATTTCGGCGGTGCCCACGTATGTGGTGTTGCGGCGTGACTTGCCGAACGCGCGCGAGCTGCTCGATCGTTTCGAGCAAGGCTACCGGCAACTGCAGGACAGCGGCCAGTTGCTGCGCCTTCAAACCGAAACCCGCAAGGCCATGTTGGCGGCGACGCCGCAGAAGCGCACTTCACCCTAGCTGTTTTTCGTCCGATCCAAGGAGAAGCACGATGCGTCCACCTTCGACACGAACCATACCGTCAACAGTGGCGCTGGCTTGCGTTGCGCTGGCCGCGGCGCCGGCGCAGGCGCAGGCGCAGGTCCAGAACGGCCCCATCGAACAGGTGCTGGTGACGGCGCAGAAACGATCGGAGGCCTTGCAAAGCGTACCGCTCAGCGTGACCGCGCTGGACCAGCGGGATCTCGAACACATGGGCGTCGAGCACGTGTCGGACATCGCGCGGCAGACGCCCGGACTGACGGTGGTGTCGTCCGGGCCCGGCCAGAACATCCTCATCATTCGCGGTATTTCGTCGGTGGCGGGCACTGCCGGCACGGTCGGCTACTATCTGGACGATACGCCCATCGCAGCATCGAGCAACGCGGCGCTGCTGTCGCTGCGCGGCTTGATCGATCCGGCCATCTTCGATATCGCCCGCGTCGAGGTGCTGCGCGGCCCGCAGGGTACGCTGTACGGTTCCAGCTCCATGGGCGGCACCGTCAAGTATGTCAGCACCCAGCCGGACCTGAACCGCCTGGGCGGCAAGGCCAGCGCCGTGCTGTCCCATACCCAGGGCGGCGGATGGAACGAGGAAGGCAATGCCAGCGTCAACGTGCCGCTGGGCGACGGCGCGGCGGCGGTGCGCATCGGCGTCTACTACCGCAACCAGGATGGGTATATCGACCGCTACCCGGTTGCGCTCGACGACATCCTGGCCATTGCACCGGGCGGCGCGCGCCAGGCCAACGTCAACACCGAGCGGACCAAGGGTGCACGGCTCGCGCTGCGCCTGAACCTGGGGGCGGGCCTGGTGGCGAATGCGTCGCTGTACTACCAGCACATGGTGCTGGGTGCGCCGTTCCAGATCGATATGCCGCCCGGCGGCCTGGATGATTTGATCCAGACGCGGCTGGTGCCCGAGCCCAGCGTGCAGAACTCCACGCTGTCCAACCTGACGATACGCAAGAACTTCGCACGCTACGAACTGGTGTCTTCCACCTCCTACTACAACCGGCGCGTGTCGGTCGACGAGGATGCGTCCAAGGTGCTGTACTACTTCTTCTCGCCGACGCCGCAAACCTCGCTCTATCCTGGCGGCATGCATGGCGATTACATCAACCGCGAGTTCACGCAGGAAGTACGCATGGTGTCCGACTTCAGCGGGCCGCTGCAAATGATCGCCGGCGCCTACTACCACCACGTCGATGCGCCGCTGGCCTCGGCGATACCGGTGCCGGATGGTTACAACAGCAAGTTCGGCACCGGCTACGGCAGCTTCTTCCAAGGCGGGCGGCAGGCGACGGTGCGCGAGACCGCGCTGTTCGCCGAAGGCGGCTATCAACTGGCGCCGGCATGGACGGCGCGGCTCGGCGTGCGCGCCTTCCGCGTCAGCCAGGGCTTCGCGCAGCAAGGCGACGGCTTGTTCAACGGCGGACCATCCGCCATCACCGGCAGTTCGCGCGATCATGGCTACAATCCCAAACTGAACCTGTCCTGGCAGGCGACGCCGGACGCGATGCTGTATGCGACCGCATCCAAGGGCTATCGTCCCGGCGGTCCCAACAACCCGGCGCCCGCCGCGCTGTGCGCCAGCGAGGTCGCCAGGCTGGGCCTGAGCGCCAGCGCCCTGCTCACCTTCTCGCCCGACAGTTTGTGGAACTACGAAGTCGGCGCCAAGACGCAGTGGCTGAACCGGCGGCTCACCATCAACGGCTCGGTTTACTCGATAGACTGGAGCAAGGTGCAGCAGCAGATCGTGCTGCAATGCGGCTTCAATATCACGGCCAATTTCGGCTCGGCGCGCAGCAAGGGCGGCGAACTGGAGGCGTCGTTCCAGGCCACGCCGCAGCTGGCGCTGCGCGCCACGGCGGGCTACGTCAACGCCACGCTCAACAATGACGTGCCCGGAACAGGCGCCAAGCAAGGCGATGCACTGCTGGATGTGCCGCGCTGGAGCGGCAGCGCGGCGGCCGAGTACAGCTGGAACATGGGCGAGCGCCATGCGGCCTTCGCCAGGCTGGATGCGACCTACACCGGCGGCGCCAATTCCCTGTATGAGCGCAGCAGTCCCTTCTATCGCCGCGCCGGTTTCTCGCAGCTGAACTTCAAGCTGGGCTGGCAACCTTCCGGCAAGAGTCCGAGCTGGAGCGCCACCTTTTTTGTCGACAACCTGCTCGACAAGATCGGCCAGACCGGCCTGCCGGTCGCGATCTCGGCCGATCTGCCCAGCACGCGCCGCATCGCGGTCAACCGGCCGCGCACCATCGGCCTACGGCTGGGCAAGACGTTCTAGACGGACTCCGGCAGCTTTTCGATCAGCTTGTCCAGCGTGATCGGGTAGTCGCGCACGCGCACGCCGGTGGCGTTGTAGACGGCATTGGCGATCGCCGCGCCGACGCCGCAAATACCCAGCTCGCCGACGCCCTTGGCCTTCATCGGCGAGGAGATGGGATCGGTCTCGTCGAGGAAGATCACCTCCTGGTGCGGGATGTCGGCATGCACCGGCACCTCGTAACCGGCCAGGTCGTGGTTGACGAAGAAGCCGCCGCGCTGGTCCACCACCAGGTCTTCCATCAACGCCGCGCCCGCACCCATAGTCATGGCGCCTATCACCTGGCTGCGCGCCGACTTGGGATTGAGGATGCGGCCGGCCGCGCACACCGCCAGCATGCGCCGGATGCGCGTCTCGCCGGTGGCGGCGTCGACGGCCACCTCGACAAAGTGCGCGCCGAAGGTCGATTGCTGGAACTTCTTGTCCAGGTCGCCGTATTCCATCTGGTCTTCGGCGACCAGCTCGCCATCGGCGGCGGCCTGGGCCAGCGGCAGCGAGCGCCCGCCCGCGCTGACGCGGCCGTCGGCGAAAGCGGCATCGGCGGGATCGAGGCCCAGCTTCTGCGCCGTCGCTTCGCGCAGCTTGACGCAGGCGGCGTACACGCCGGCCGTGGAACTGTTGGCGCCCCATTGCCCGCCCGAGCCTGCCGACACCGGGAACGAGGAATCGCCCAGCTTCACCACCACCTTGGCCAGCGGCACGCCCATCATCTCGGCGGCGGTCTGGGCGATGATGGTGTAGCTGCCGGTGCCGATGTCGGTCATGTCGGTTTCCACCGTGACGACGCCGTTGCGGTCCAGCCGCACGCGCGCGGCCGACTTCATCAGCAGATTGTTGCGGAAGGCGGCGGCCACGCCCATGCCGATCAGCCAGCGGCCGTCGCGCAGCTTGCCGGGCTGGGCGCTGCGCTGGCTCCAGCCGAATTTGTCGGCGCCCGTGCGCAGGCATTCGACCAGCCGCCGCTGCGAGAACTTGCGCTCCTTCTTCTCGGGATCGGAGCTGGTGTCGTTGATGATGCGGAATGTGACGGGGTCCATTTTGAGTTTTTCGGCCATTTCATCCATGGCGATTTCCAAAGCCATCAGGCCCGGCGCCTCGCCCGGCGCGCGCATGGCGTTGCCTTCGGGCAGATCGAGCACGGCCAGCCGCATCTTCGTCATGCGGTGCGGGGCCGCGTACAGCAGCCGGGTTTGCTGGACGGCGGTCTCGGGGCCGCCGCCCGGCAGGTCGCCGGACCAGCTCTCGTGGCCGATGGCGACGAGCTTGCCTTCGCGGCTGGCGCCGAGGCGGATGCGCTGCATGGTCGCCGGCCGGTGCGTGGTGTTGTTGAACATCAGCGGCCGTTGCAGCGCCACCTTCACCGGCCGCTTGGCCGCTCTCGCGCCCAACGCCGCCAGCAAAGCCTCCGCCCGCACGAACAGCTTGCCGCCGAAGCCGCCGCCGATGTAGGGCGAGACCAGGCGCACGTTTTCCTTCGGGATGCCCAGCGTTTTGGCCAGGTCGCCTTTGCCCCAGTCGATCATCTGGTTCGCGGTCCAGACGGTGAGCTTTCCGCTTGCGTCCCAGGCCGCGATGGTGGCGTGCGGCTCCATCATCGCGTGCGACTGATCGGGCGTGGTGTAGCTGGCATCGAGCCGCACCGGTGCGCCGGCGTAGGCGCCGTCGAAATCGCCGGTGATGCTGTCCTTGTTGCCCTTGCCTTCGGGCTGGACCGCCTGGTCCTTGGCCGCCGCCAGGTCGTAGGCGCCCTTTTGCGGCGTGTACTTGATCTGCACCAGTTGGGCTGCGGCGCGGGCTTGCTCGAAGGTCTCGGCCACCACCAGCGCCACGGCCTGGTGGTAGTGCTGGATGTCCGGCCCCGCCAGCAGCTTGGCGGTGTTAAATTTTCCCTTGCCCAGCTTGCCGGCGCTGTCGGCCGTGACGATGGCGATCACACCGGGCGCGCGCGCGGCCTTGTCCAGCGAAATCGAGGCGATGCGGCCCTTGGCGATGCCGGCGCCGACGATGTAGCCATAGGCCGCATTTGGCGCGGCGGCGTGCTGTTCGTACGCGTAGATTGCTGCGCCGGTGGTCTTGAGCGGGCCGTCGATGCGGTTGACCGGCTTGCCGATGATCTTCAGCTGGTCGATGGGATTGGTGGTGGCGGGTGTGGTGAATTTCATGGTTTCAGCCTTTCTTGGCTTCCGCCAGCACCGCGTTGAGCGTGCGCTGGACCAGGGTGAGCTTGAACGCATTGTCGGCCGTGGTCTTGGCGCCGGCCAGCAGCTGTTCGGCCACGGCCTTGCCGCCTTTCGGCATGCTGGCGTCGGCCGCCGGCATGCGCCACGGCTTGTGGGCGACCCCGCCCAGCGCGACCTTGCCGCTGCCGTCCGGCTGCACGATGGCTGCCACCGAGATCAGCGCGAACGCATACGAGGCGCGGTCGCGCACCTTGCGGTAGATGTGCGTTCCACCTGCGGGCTTGGGCAGCGTGACGGCGGTAATCAGCTCGCCGGCTTGCAGCGCGTGCTCGATATGCGGCGTATTGCCGGGCAGTTTGTGGAAGTCGGCTATCGGTATCGTCCTGGACGAGCCATCCGGGCGCACCGTCTCCACGGTGGCGTCCAGCAGGTGCATGGCCACCGCCATGTCGCTGGGATGGGTGGCGATGCAGGCATCGCTGACGCCCAGCACCGCGTGGTTGCGGCTGTAGCCGCCGATGGCCGCGCAACCGCTGCCCGCCACCCGCTTGTTGCACGCCTGGTTGGTGTCGTAGAAGTACGGACAGCGGGTGCGCTGCAGCAGGTTGCCCGCCGTGGTGGCCTTGTTGCGCAACTGGGCCGAGGCCCCGGCCAGCAAGGCCCGCGACAGCACGGCGAAATCGCGCCGCACGCGCAGGTCGGCGGCCAGGTCGGTGTTGCGCACCAGCGCGCCGATCCGCAGGCCGCCTTGCGTTGTGGCTTCGATCTTGTCCAGCCCGAGGCCGTTGACGTCGATGAGGTGGGCCGGTGTTTCGATTTCCAGCTTCATCAGATCGAGCAGATTGGTGCCGCCGGCGATGAACTTGGCGCCGGGCACGCGCAGCGCGGCTGCGGCCGCCTCAGCAGGCGATTGCGCGCGTTGATAGCTGAAGACCTTCATGCTGTCCTCCCGGCGACTTCGGTGATGGCGTCGATGATGTTGGAATAGGCGCCGCAGCGGCAGATATTGCCGCTCATGCGCTCGCGCAGCTCGTCCGCGCTGAGCAGCGGCTTGGCGTTCAGGTCGGCGCTGGCGTGGCTGGGTATGCCCTGCTTGATTTCGTCAAGCGCGGAGATGGCGGAGCAGATCTGTCCGGGCGTGCAGTAGCCGCACTGGTAGCCGTCATGCTTGATGAAGGCCGCCTGCATGGGATGCAATTTGTCCTGGTTGCCCAGACCCTCGATGGTGGTGACTTTGGCGCCTTCATGCATCACCGCCAGCGTCAGGCAGGAATTGATGCGGCGGCCGTCGACGATGACGGTGCAGGCGCCGCACTGGCCGTGGTCGCAGCCCTTCTTGGTGCCGGTGAGGTGCAGATGCTCGCGCAGGGCGTCCAGCAGCGTGGTGCGGGTGTCCAGGCTCAGGTGCTCGGTCTTGCCGTTGATCTGGATGGCGTAGCGGGCCGTGATCGGGTCCGGATTGGGTGGCATGGCTTGCTGGGCGGCGGCCAGCGGCGGCACTGCTGCGGCCGTGGCGGACAAGGCGCCTGCGATGAGCAGATCGCGCCTGGCGTGGTTGATGTCGCTGAAGTCGTTCATGAGATCGCATCCTCTGGCTGGTATCGGCGATCTTCATGGTAAACGTTTTACGGTGCAAGAGTGTTCGTTTGTTCACACAAGGGCTACAAAGCACCGATGGCGGCGGTTAATTGGTCGTTTCGCCGTGCAAGGCGCGCACTTCCGCCTCGCTGAAACCGGCTTTCAGGCGCGCTTCGATGTTGAAGGGGCCGCGCGGCGTCGGGGCCTTGTAGCGCAAAGCCAGCTCGGCGTAGGTGGCGCGCGGTTCCAGGTTGCGTTGCTGGCACAGGTAGTTGTACCAGCGGTTGCCGATCTCCACATGACCGACCTCGTCGCGCAGGATGATGTCCAGGATGGCCGCCGCCTCGCGGTCGCCGGCCTGGGCCAGCTTGGCGCGCAGCGGCGGAATCGCATCCAGGCCGCGCGCCTCCAGCGTGCGCGGCACCAGCGCCATGCGGGCCAGCACGTCTTCCGTGGTCTTGCCGACCATTTCCCACAGGCTGTCGTGGGCCGGGAAGTCGCCGTAGCGGTAGCCCAGCGTTTGCAGGTGGGCGGCCAGCATCGCGAAGTGCGTGGCCTCCTCGGCCGACACGCGCAGCCAGTCGATGTAGTACTCCATCGGCAGGTCGGGGAAGCGCCACAGCGCATCGAGCGCCAGGTTGACGGCGTTGAATTCGATATGGGCCAGCGCGTGGATCAGCATGGCGCGGCCTTCCACCGTGGCCATCGAGCGGCGCCCCACCGATAGTGGCGGCACCAGATCCGGCTTGTCCGGGCGGCCGGGGATGGCGCCGTGTGCCTGCATCGCGATGGCGGGGTCCAGTCCGCACTGCCCCGCATGCGACGCCGCCGCCATGGCCGCGACCGCCGCGACTTTGGCGCCGGGATCGCTCTCCAGCAGGCAATGCAAGGCGTAGGCACGCAACTCGGTGGGGGTGGACATGGCTTTCCTTGAACCTGAAAAAGCACGCAGTATATACGCTCAACCGTCGATGGTCTTTGTTCCGCCGATTGCATCGGCGCAAAGAATTGGTTTAAAATGAGAATAATTCTTATTCACATTTGACTCTGCATGACGATTGCTCAGTACCCGATCCGGCAAGACATGGCTTCGCTTTACGGCGAGCACCATGCATGGCTGCTGGGCTGGCTGCGCAAGCGCCTGGGGTGCGCCCATCATGCGGCGGATGTGGCGCAGGATACCTTCCTGCGGCTGATCTCCGCCAGCGACAATTTGCCGCAGCTGGCCGAGCCGCGCGCCTTCCTGACCACCACCGCCAAGCGCCTGCTGGTCGACCGCAGCCGCCGTCGCGCCATCGAACAGGCCTACATGCTGGAGCTGGAAGCGCTGGCCGGGCAACTGCCCTGCTTTCCGTCGCCCGAGGAAATCCTGCAGGCGGTGCAATCGCTGGAACGCATCGCCTGCGCGCTGGAGCAACTGTCGCCGCGCGCACGTGAGGCGTTCCTGATGCACTACCTGGATGGGGAGCCCCACGCCGTCATTGCCGAACGGCTGGGCGTTTCGACCCGCATGGTTCACAAGTACCTGGTGCAGGCGCTGCTCGGCTGCGACGAGGCGGTGGGAGAACCGTGCCTCTGACTACCGAACAAGGCCGCATAGCCGCGCAGGCCGCCGACTGGATCATCTCCCTGACCGGCGACGATCCCGCCGCCTGTGCCAAAGCCCGCTCCGGCTTCGACGCATGGAAACAGGCCGATCCCCGCCATGCAGCCGCCGCGCTGCGCATGGAAGCGATGCTCGGCCAGATCGACGCATTCAACGGCCGCCCTGCCCGCGCCGCGCTGGCCGCTTCGGATACGCGCCGCAGGGCCGGCAGGAAGACGGCCGCAGCGACCGGTGTGGCATTGGCCGTCGCCTTGCTGGCGGGGCTCGCTGCAATCGGCGTGCCGTCGCTGGAGCTTGCCGTGTTGATGGCGGAGGTCCGCACCGGAACCGGCGAGTGGAAAACCCGCACCCTGGAGGACGGCAGCCGCATCACGCTTAACAGCGGCAGCGCGGTCGATCTGCGGTTCAGCAAGGGCCAGCGCGTGGTGCGCTTGTTGCGCGGCGAAGTGCTGGTCGATGTGGCGCGCGATCCCGGTCGGCCGTTCCTGGTGCAGACCGCCGAAGGCAGCATCCGCGCACTCGGCACACGCTTCGTGGTGGAACGCGGCGGCGGCGTCACCGACCTGGCGATGCTGGAATCGAAAACCGAGGTGCGCGGCAAAGACCTGCTGTCCCCAGCCACCGTGGTGACGGCCGGCGAGAAGGTGCGTGTCACCGCGCACGGCGTCGGCCTGGTCCAGACCGTCGATCCCGTCAGCGTGGCAGCTGCCTGGCGTCATCATCAGCTGGTGGTGCAGAATCGGCCGCTGTCCGAAGTGCTGGACGAGCTGGCACGCCACCGCCGCGGCATCATCCAGTACGACGGCCGGCAGATCGCCGCGATGCGTGTCAGCGCCGTGCTGCCGCTGGACGACACCGACCGTGCGCTGCATCTGCTGCTGAGCAGCTTCCCGGCGCTGCGCATCCGCACCGTCACGCCGTACGTGGTGATGGTGGACGCGCCCGCCTCCTGAAAATATTTTTTAGAAAACTGGTTCCGCTTGGCGTTTTTCGCACGTCAAGGTCTGTGTAAGCAAGTTCATTCAGACCAACAGGAAACCGAAACTCATGTTCAAGCACCAACAAGCTCCGCTCCGCGCCGCAATGGCTCCGCTGACGCTGGCCCTGCGACTCGCCTTCAGCGGCGCGCTCGCCATCGCTGCCAGCAACGCCGCCATCGCGCAGAACGCCAACGCGCAATACAATATACCCGCCGGTCCCCTGGCAGACGCCCTGAGCCGCTACGCCCAGCAGGCAGGCGTGTCCATGGCGCTCGATGCCGGCAAGGTGCAGGGGTTGACCAGCCCCGGCCTCAAAGGCAGCTACAGCGTGGGCGACGGTTTCAACGCCCTGCTGCGCGACAGTCCCTACGTGATCGGCAAGACCAGCGCGGGCTATGTATTGCAAGCCAGGCCTGCCGTGCCGTCGGCGACGCCCCAGCGCAACGACCAGGCGCTGGCGCCCGTAACGGTTCACTCCTCGCTGCTGGCCGATGAATTGCCGCGCGTGTACGCCGGCGGCCAGGTCGCGCGCGGCGCGCAGCTTGGCGTCCTGGGGAGCACCAGCACCATGGACGCGCCCTTCAACCTGACCGCCTACACCGCGGGCTTGATCGAAGACCAGCAAGCCTCGACGGTGGCCGCTGTGCTGCTGAACGATCCATCGGTGCGTTTCACCACGTCCGAAGGCCATATCTACGAGAACTTCAGCATTCGCGGGTTTGAGATCAATGGCGAAGACCTGGCTTTCAACGGCCTGTACGGCCTGTCGCCATACGGCCATGCGCCGACCGAATTCATCGAACGGGTCGAAGTGCTGAAAGGACCGGGCGCGCTGCTGGGCGGCATGTCGCCGCAGGGTGGCGTGGGCGGCGTCATCAACCTGATACCGAAACGCGCCGCCGACAAGCCGCTGCTGCGCCTGACCACCGACTACACGTCCGATGCGCAATACGGCGTGCACCTGGATGCAGGCCGGCGTTTCGGCGAAGGCGGCCGCTACGGCGTGCGCTTCAACGGCGGCTACCGCGACGGCAAGGTCGGCGTGGACGACCAGAAGAAGAAACGCAGCCTGGCCGCCATCGCGCTGGACTATCGCGGCTCGCAGCTGAACCTGGCGCTCGATGCCTACACCAACCGCGAGAATATCGACAACGGCAGCTCCTGGATGGCTGCGTTTCCGGCCACCGGCGTGATCGCACCGCCGAAGACCGGCACCAATCTGCTGCGCGGCATCTACGGCAAGCTGGAGAACGACGCCGTCGCCGCACGCGCCAGCTACGACTTCAACGACAACCTCACCGCTTATGCCGCGCTGGGCCAGCTGCGCTATCGCTATTCCGGCTACATCAACGGCACGCGCGCGGCCATACGCAACGCCGCCGGCGATTATGTCGGCAACACCTTCCACCAGCGCGGCTCGGTCGATACGACTTCCGGCGAAGTAGGCCTGCGTGGGCGCTTCGTCACCGGCCCAGTGCGCCACCAGGCGGTGGCCAGCGTGACATCGCTGGAATTCGATACCGGCCGCGCCACGCCGCGCACCAGCGCCGACTACAAGTCCAATATCTACAATCCCGCCACGCCGGCGCTGGGTGCCGATCCCGGTCCGGCGCCGAAGACCGGCGATACCGCGCTGCGCAGCTTCGCGCTGGCCGATACCTTGGCATTCGCCGACGACAAGGTGCTGCTGACCATCGGCGCGCGCCAACAGCAGGTCAAGACCCGCACGCTCGGCGCCACTCCAACTTACTACGACAAGCGCGCGCTGACGCCGGCGGTGGGCATGGTCGTCAAGCCGTGGTCGCCGGCGATCTCGCTGTACGCCAACTATATCGAAGGCTTGAGCCAGGGTGGCACCGTTACCGACACCACCGCCAGCAACTTCGGCACCGTGTTCGCGCCGTACAAGAGCAAGCAGGTCGAGGCTGGCGTGAAGTGGGACCAGGGCGAGTACGGCAACACCGTCAGTGTGTTCCAGATCGACCGCCCCAGCATGGTCAAGGACACGGCCAGCAACAGCTACAATGCCGACGGCAAGCAACGTAATCGCGGCGCGGAGTGGAATACCTTCGGCCAGATCGGCCCGGTACGCATCCTGGGTGGCGCTGCCTACACGGACGGCAAGATGACGCGCGCCTCCACTGCGGCACTGACCGGCAAGACCATCTATGGCACGCCGAAATGGAAAGCCAATCTGGGCGGAGACTGGATCGTGCCGGGCGCCAACGGCCTGAGCCTGAATGCCCGCCTGGTCTACACCGGCAGCCAGTTCGTCAACAGCACCAACACGCAGCGGATCGACAGCTGGACCCGCATCGACCTGGGCGCACGCCACAGCGTGCGTTGGCTGGACCATGCGCTGCTGCTGCGCGCCAACGTCGAGAACGTCGCCAACAAGAGCTATTGGGCCGGTTCGTTCAACGACGGCTATGTGACGCAGGGCGCTGGCCGCGTGTACAAATTGTCGGCATCGGTGGACTTCTGATGCGCCGCGCCTTCCTCGGTGGCGCGGCCGGGTTGCTGGCTTGCGCCCTCGTGCCTGGCTGGGCTGCGCAGCCGGCTTCCGCGCCGGAGCCGGCATGGCAGGCTGCCGGCTTGCCGCAGGCGCGGCAGCTGGATCTGTCGTCCACACGGACCGGACAGCGCTACCGCATCTTCATCAGCGTGCCGGAGACGGCGGCGCCGGCTGGCGGCCATCCGGTGATGTACGTCCTGGACGGCAACGCCGCCTTCCCCAGCGCGGCCCTGATGGCGCGCACGGTGGCCCGGCGCAGCAAGGCGACCGGGCTGCACGCTCCGGTGGTGGTCGGCATCGGCTACGCCAGCGGCGAGGATTTCAACATGGCGGCCCGCGCACGCGACTACACGCCACCCGCAGCAGGCAAGGCAGCCAAGGGCGAAGGCGGCGCCGAGCTGTTCCTCGACTTCATTGAACAGGAGCTGAAGCCTTTGATACAAGCCGCCGTGTCTATCGATCCGCAGCGGCAGGCGCTGTTCGGCCATTCGTATGGCGGCCTGTTCACCTTGCATGCGCTGTTCACGCGGCCCGCCGCATTCCAGACCTACATCGCGGCCAGTCCGTCAATCTGGTTCAGCGAGCGCTTTGTGCTCAGCGAAGCAGCAGGTCTGGCTGCCCGCCGCGAACACAAGCCGCAAGTGCTGCTGACCGTCGGCGAGTTGGAGCAGTCTGCCGGCCCGCCGACCGCCAGGCCCAACGAGCGTAACGCCGCATTGGCGCAAAAGAAGATGGTCGAAGAGGCACGTGACCTCGCGGCGAAATTGGAAGCGCAGAAGCAGGCATTGGGATTGGCGCGCGTCGGCTTCATCGAACTGCCGCGCGAGAACCATGGCTCGGCGTTGTTCCCTGCCCTGTCACGCGGGCTGGAATTTTTCCTTGAGCGATGATGCCCCGCGTTTCGATAAATAACTATGATATATAATTTGCAATATATTCATTGTTACGGAGGGGCTTATGAATATTTGTTTCTGGGTCGAAGCGCAAGGTATGCCGGGTGGGCAGGCATGAATAACCAACCTGCCGTGGTTGCCGCCCAACCGCCGGTCCAGCCCCCTCCGCACCCGCTCTCGGTATTATTAGGCTCTGTCGCATATAACGCCGTGGTTTTCCACGTTCAGGGCAAAAATTACGCCGTCAACGATGTTTTGCAACAGGCGCAGCGATTGCCCCACCCCCATCTGAACCAGCTTAAAATCCGTGCCTTGGTGCCAGCCTTCGTTCAAACCAGCCAGAACCTGGCAGCCTTGACTGCGGCTTTCGATCTGGCCGTACCTATTATTGACAATTGGACGACAGGCCACATACAGCAGCTGCTCCTTGCGGCCCGCAACGGCAATGGCGCCAATCGCCTGCCGGGCGAGTGGGGACTTATCGCGGCAGAGCTGAAGGCCCCATTGCTGGCGACGGATCAAATCGCCGCGCAGTTTATTCGCTGTCCACAATGGGCCACCGCCGAACTTGTCTTGCTTGCCCGAAGCTTTAATGGCGCCCAGCTCAACATGACCGCTACGCAGTGGGCAGCGATTGCCTCGCGTTTGCAGGGGGCGAACTGTACGGCGGCAACAGCGCTTGAATTCGCCGGCCTGCCGGCTGCACCCTGGACGGCGGGATTGAGGGCCGCAGTTGCCCTGGCATTTCAAACGGCTGCGCAAGGCCTTACCGCAGCGGAATACGCGGCGATCGCCGCAGCGCTGACAGGTGTACGCGGCAGCGATACCAATGTAAAACGCTTTGCAGCGATGCTGAACTACCCGGCAGCGCAGCGCGCAGCCATGGCAGCTTCCTTTGAAGCGGATCAGGCGGGCTTGTCTTCCGATCATTGGCTACTGGTCGCCGCCCCCTTGACGGGAGTAAATGCAACAGCCGCCAACGCCGAAGCATTTGCCCGCCTGCCGCTGCCATGGACGCGGCAAGAGCGGGGCATGCTGGCCGCCGCTTTTGAGGCCAACACGTATGGCATGTCCGCCATCGAGTGGGCCGCTGTTGCAACGGCGCTGGCCCCTGACCATGTTCAATCGCCGAAATGCACAACCTTGCTTGCCATCCCTTTATGGGCCGCAGCCGAAAAAGCACTGCTGGCTGCGGCATTTCGTGCGAACGCCCGGGGGCTGACTGCAATGCAATGGGCGGCGATCGCGGCGTCGCTTACCGGTGTCCGTGCGGTTGCGGCGACGGCCATGAGTTTTGCCTCGCTTGCCGGGTGGTCGGCGGCGGAACGTGCGCTGCTGAGTGCGGCGTATGAAGCCAATCAACAAGGGATGAGCGCGGCGGAATGGGGAACGTTGGCAGGAGCGCTTACCGCCGGTCGCGCCACCCGCGATAACGCCGTGGCGTTCGCCGCCCTCGCCGGCTGGCCCAACGCGGAAAAACTCGCCTTGGCGCAGGCCTTCAATGCGCAACAATACGGCATGACCGCGGCACAGTGGGCGGTCATCGCGGCGGCACTGAATGGCATATATCGGACATCGGCTAACGCTTTGAACTTTTTGAATTTACCGCAATGGACCGCGGCGGAGCGTGCCTTGCTGGCGGCCGCATTCATTGCCAATCAGAGACACCGTACGGCTCCCCAGTGGGCGGCACTTGCGGCCAACCTGACTGCAGCGCGAGCCACGACGGCCACAGCCACGGCCATGCTTGATATTGCGGGATGGAATGCGGCCGACGAGGCGGCGCTGGCACAGGGATATAACGCCAACCAGCATGGCGCCACAGCAGCAGCATGGGCGAATATGGCAGCCACTTATGCAGGCGCGGCTCATGCCAGGGTATTACGAACTGCCCGGCATATGGCATATCTGAACCGCGGTTGGCCCGCCACCGTTAATTTAAATGGCGCAAACTTCAACCTCAAGGCGCTGGGCGGTGGGGGGCCAGGGCTTGTTTACGAACTAGGGCATTTCCCGCATGTCACCATCCATGACATGGCCTTGGATATCACACCGAGCCAATGGCGTTGGGGGCCGAAGGACTACCAGGTTGTACTTGGTGGGGGGGCAGGCCATACCTACCCATACGTAGCAGACGAGTACAAGCCTTTCTTGGGCAGTAATCCGGCGCACGATGGCCCTGCACAGCTGCTTGCGAATGCGTTTTGGCAGAGTTTTTTGTAAGATCGTCCTGGCCGAGCAGCGCCGACAGTGCGATGAGATGCGGTCGCGCACGACGTTTACCTGCATCAGCTAAATTAGGTAATGTTTCGTCCATTGCTTAACTAACGCGAACACAGCCTTTTTTTCGCCGGCGCGCCGGCTACTACAGGTCGAGCTCGATTTCCCAGGTCAGCAACGTGCCCCGGCCAACGGTCGCGGCCTGGGCGTCGGGTGTTGAAAAGCTTTTGAAGAATCCCTTGACGCCGCCGTTCTTGCGCATCACCTTCGACCACGGCCGGTGCGAGCAGGCATGAATCAGGTACCCGCCCGGTTTGCAGACCAGCCGTTCATTGCCGATACTCACCAACGCGGAACTCACGATATGGATGTCCACTTCCCCCCCGGCGTGCGCCGCAAGATCCCGCCTTGCAGTTCCGCATGCGTGATCGAGGCAGACTTCAAGTCCGAACGTGATCGGTCGCAGCTGCGGGGCGCCGGGCTGCGACACCGATTGCACGGGCTGGACCTCGAATCGCCCCATCTGGGAGCCGGGAATATGGATCGTGGCATGGTCGGCCTGTACGACCTCGTGATAATCGCCGCGTTTGTTATATTTCAGGATGACAGCGCCGTTCAACAGAACGTAGGCGGTATTCCTTGCCATGTAGATGGCAGCGGCCGCCGTGACCTCGGCCACTTTTTCCGCGGTCGTCGGCGCGTTGTATTCGGTCCCGCCCAGGGATCTGCGCCGCCCGGCCAGCCGGCCGTCCATCGCAAACTGCATTTGGTTCGCATATGTTTGCAGCGCCGCGACGGCCTTGTCCTGGCGCGATACGGCTTTGGGCAGGCCCGTCTTGGTGCTGGTCTGCTTGGCCCCGACCCTGTTGAACGTCTTCCTCCAGGCGATCGTACCCGGTATCAGCAGCAGCCTGGGATAGGCGGTGCTGAGTGCCGTCAACTCGCCCAGGAGGACGCTTTTGTCGGCTTCGCTGATATGCCGCCTGTCACCGGTGTTGTGATCCCCGCGGCCGATCTGATGCGCGAACATGTATTCCGGCGCCACGAACACGCCCAGCGGCGTGTCGCCGAGCGACGCCCCGGTTTCCCTCACTATCCGCATGACCGCTTCGTCCGCCCTGCCGACGGCTTCCCTCAACTCGTTCATGCGGGTCGCGAGCGGGATGTCCTGGATGTGCTTCGTGTCGACGGACCAAACCGCCGCGATAAGTTTCTTCTTCATGCCCCGGTTCTCTCGGCTTCAGTGTACCTGCGAAGTTGCCCAAACGGAAATCGTATGGGCGCCTGCGCCATCGATGCAAACCACATATGTTTTGGACATTTTGATCTCCGACGGGGGATGGCGTTACTATTGATGAGCAGATTTTTTTCCGTGCAATCGCTTTTCAGTGTGGACTAACCAGTAGGTCCGTTCCAAGATACAAAGTACCACGCAGCATAACAGGCAGAGATAGAGCGAAAATGCGTTAAATGTCACCCGGCTTCAATGACAATAGATGCGGCTTCAAATGATTGCGGATTCCAGCAAGGTCAGTGTTTGCTGTCGCGTGTCCAACTTGGCGCGCAGGCCGACGGGGATCGTGAACTGGTTGCGGATATGGCCGAAGGAATAGCCCGCCACCGCTGGACGGGTCAGCGGCAGCAGGTGCTGGTCGACCGTGTCGTCCAGCGACAGCGCGCTCTCGCCGTCGGCGCCTTCGCAGTTTTCGAAGATTCCCAGCACAACGGCGGCGGCGTTGCGGTAGCCTTGGCTTAGCTGCAGCTGCGTCATCATCCGGTCGATGCGGTATGGCTCTTCGTTGACTTCTTCCAGATACAGGATGCAGTCCTTGAAGTCCGCCGCATACGGCGTTCCGGCCAGCGCGCTGACCAGCGACAGGTTGCCGCCGATGAGCCGCCCGGTCGCCACACCGCCATGCACGGTGCGCGGCGGCGGGTTGTCCGCGCACATGGCGATGGTGTAGCTGTCTTGCGGCGTCATCAGCACGCTGCGCATCTGCGCCACCGAATATTCCGAAAAGGTGGACGAGCCTACCGGTCCGTGGAACGTCACCAGCCCCGCCTTCTTCAGCAGCGCCAGATGCAGGCAGGTGATGTCCGAATAGCCGATCAGCACTTTCGGATGGGCGCGTATCAGCCGGTAATCGATATGCTCCAGCAAGGAGATGCAGCCGGAGCCCCCGCGCACCGCCCACACCGCCTTGATCTCGGGATCGAGGAACATCGCATGCAGGTCCGCGATCCGCTGCTCGACCGTGCCGCCGTAATTGCCGTAGACGTAGTTGATGTTCTCGCCCAGCCGCACGCGCAGACCCAGCGATTCGATATTGCTGACCGCCTGCGCCAGCGCCGCGTCATTGGTGTGGCCGCCCGGCGCGATCAGGCCGACCAGGTCGCCTTCCCGCAAGCGCGCCGGTTTAATCAATCGCATGTTCTTTCTCCCCACAGGGGCGGCGGTGGCAGGCAAGGCGCCCGCCCCCAGCACGGCGGCCAGCGCGTTGCCGAACTGCCGCCGGCTGTAGGCTCCCGGCATTAGAGGAACTTGTACTTGAGCAGGATATTCAGCGAACGCCCGCGTGGATCGGCCACCCTCGGATCCCAGCCCGCACCCACCACTTCGTCCACATTGTGCGCAGTGAACGGCGGATCGGTGTCGAGCAGGTTCTGGATGCCCAGCGTGATCGTGACGTTCTTGAAGCCGGTGTACGTGGCCGACAGATCGTACTTGGTGTAGGCCTTCACGTCCGGATTGAAGCCTGGCGGCGGTGCGGACTTGCCGGCGTTGGGTAGCTGGTCCTTGTAGCCGGAGCTGTAGTTCTGGATCAGCATGCCGCTCCAGTCGCCGCGCGACAGGCTGATGCTGGCGTTGTGCTTCCAGCGCAGGTACAGGTCGCGCGTGTAGAAGTTGCCGACGTATTCCTTGTACGGCTGGCCTTCGATCTCCGCGAACTTGAAGCTTTGCGTGTAGGTGCCGTCGAGGTTGACCGCCCACTTGTAGCTGTCGATCTTGCCTTCGCCACGCAAGCTGAGGTCGGCGCCGCGCGTCTTGGTGCCGGCCGCGTTGATCCAGCCTGCATCCACATACGCTATCGTGTTGTCGGGGTTGCGGACGATGTTCTGCGACAGCAGCGCGGCGTTGGCCAGCACGATCTGCGGTGTGCGGTTGAGGATGCGGTTCTGCGAGTTGATCGCCCAGTAGTCGATCGATGCCGAATAGCCGCGCACCGGCTCAATCACCATGCCCAGACTGCCCTGCTTCGAGGTTTCCGGCTTCAGGCCGGGATTGCCGCCGCTGAAGTACGGCAGGCGGGCAATCGCGCAGAACGCCGGATCGCCGGGATGCTGCGGACAGAAGATCGGGTCGATGGTGCCGTTCGGCAGCTCTTGCGACAAGCGGCCGGAATACAGTTGCGTAAAGCTCGGCGCCAGGAAGCCCTTGTTGGCCGAACCACGGAACAGCAGCGTGTTGTTCGGCTGGTAGCGGAACGAGATCTTGGGATTGGTGGTCGCACCGAACACGCTGTAGTGATCGCGGCGCACCGCCAGCTGGGTCTCCAGCTCCTTGGTGATGGGCACGATGAATTCGGTGTAGACCGCCTTGATGTTGCGGCTGGCATTGTTCAGCGCGGCATTCCCGGGCGACAGCAGGATCTGCGTTGCGTCCACGTCCTGCCCGAAGTCATAGCCTTCGCGGCGCAGATCGAAACCCACCGCCATCGACAATGGGCCCGATGGCAGTTGCCAGACTTCGCCGGACAGGTTGCCATCCAGTTGCGTCAAGCTGGTTTTACCGTGCTGGAAAGCGCCGCGGAACTTGGTCGACTCGATCAGATCCATGGCTTCCGGCGTCTGTGTCTGGCCGGCGGCCAGCCACGGGTTGATCTTGCCGCCGCCCAGCGCCGCGTAGATCTTGCTGGTGTAGCCGTAGCCGTCGAGCAGCGCGGTCTTGGTCGTGCTCTCGCCGTGCGACAGTCCGGTGCGGTAGTCCCATTTGCCGAACAGTACGCCCTCGGCGCCCATCAGCAGGCGCGCATTGTCGGTGACGTTTTCCTGGGTGCGGTAGCCCCAGGGATTGGCCCGCCATTTGTAAATGATGGGCTTGGTCTTGTCGAAGCTCGGAATGAGGGCCGACAAGTCCTGGTAGTAGGCGCCGCCCACCGGATAGGCGTTGCCGGCCGCCAGCGAAGTCTGGATCTGCACCGGGGTCAATTGCGCGGTGGCCTTGGTGTGCCCATACAGCGCTTCGACAAACAGCTTGTGGTCGCCGTTGAGCTTGAGCGTGCCGCGCGACACCGCATTCAGGCGTTCGACGGGGAAGCTGATGATGTAGTCGGCGCCGTAATCGTAGGCGCAGGAATAGGTGCTGCGCGTGACGGCGGTGACATCCTTCCACAGCGCGGTCTGGTACTGCGACATGCCGGGAATGGAATCGCACTTGCCCTGCAGGCTCAGGGCGTTCGCCTGCAGATAGGTGGTGTTGTCGCCCGGCACCTTGAAGCCGGCGCCCAGCGCCGTTCCGGCGCCGCTCAATTGGGTGGCGTACGGCGTGCCGGTGGTGTCCGGCGACAGGCCGCGTGCAGGCTGGAAGCCGTTGGCGAACGCACGGTCGCGCGAGCTGAGCTTTTCGTTGTTGTCATAGGTGACGCTGCCCATGACGTTGTAGCCCCCGCTCTCCAAAGAGCCTATGCCCGCCAGCAGCGACAGCCGGCGCGCCGCACCGCCGCCATGCTGGGTGAAGTTGTCGTTGAGCGAGGCTTCGACGCCGTGGTAGTCGGTGCGCAGGATGAAGTTGATGACGCCGCCGATGGCGTCGGTGCCGTAGATGGCCGAGGCGCCGTCCTTGAGGATCTCCACGCGCTGGATCGCGCCCAGCGGGATCGCGTTCAGGTCGACCGCCTTGGCGCTGGCGCCGAAGGTGGCGATGCGGCGGCCGTTGAGCAGCACCAGTGTGCTGTTCGGTCCCAGCCCGCGCAGCGAGGCATACGATGCGCCGCCGCTGACGCGGTCGGCATCCGCGCCGAAGACGTTGTTCCCCGAGGTCATGTTGTCGGCGCCGGTGCCGTTGGCGGACAGGCTGCGGATTAATTGTTCGGTACTGGTGATGCCGGATTTCTCGATGGTGTCGAAGCCGATCACCTGGACCGGCAAAGCGCCCTCTTTCGCCAGACGCTTGATGCTACTGCCGGTAATTTCCACGCGCTGCATGACTTCCTGCGCGAATACCGACTCCGCAGCCGGGACGAACACGCCCATCAGCGCAATCATATGCGCCAGTTTTTTAACCTTCACGGTCTCTCCCTGTGGTGAATCTGACTAGTTATCTGTTCAGATTAGCGCCTTGCTTCATTCGCCAGCCAATGAAAATAGCTTTTGCGGCCATAACTTTTGGTAATGAAGTGGCAGTCTTACCCGCAGCATGCCAGCGACCCGGGGTTTCAGGAATGGCACTTGTATCATTTGTGCCACATTTCCCTGGAATAAAGACTAGCCGAGCAAGGCGCGGGCGGCGTCGGCAATGCTGCGGGCCAGCTGGCTGGCGCCGTGGGACAGCGGCGCGTGGGCCGGCGTGAGGAGGTAAAGCTGGATCGGAATTTCCGGCGCCCACGGCCGGCTCTGCAGGCGTCCGCGTCCGGACGCCGCCGTGAACGGATCGACCACCGCCATGCCGCCGCCAGTTTCCACCAGCGAACGGGCGATCTGGTAGGTCTGCACGACGGTGTGGAAATGCGGTTGTATGCCTTGCGCTTCGCAGGCGGCCAGCACCAGGTCGCCGAGCGGGTCGTTGTCGGCGTAGCCTATCAGTTCGCCTTCCAGCTGTGGCGCGGAGAATGGTTGGGTTTCTTGAGAGGCGGACCAGCGGCCGGGCGGCGCGATCACCGTCATCACGCCCTGCGCGATGGGCTCGGCGACGATGCCGGGATGGCGCGGGTCTTGCAGCGACAGGCCCAGGTCGGCCTCGCCCAAACGCAGCGTGTTGACGATTTCGCTGGTGTGGTGGGTGGCGAGCTCGCAGCGGGTATCGGCGAAGGCGCGGCGCCAGTTGCTCATCGCTTGCGGCAGCACGCTGGCGGCCACGGTCGGCGTCGAGACCAGGCGGATGGTCTCCACCGTGCGGCCCTTGAGGCTGGCGGCCAGCCGGCGTATGCCTTGCAGGTCGCGGTTGAGTTTTTCGGTTTCGGCGAACAGGCGGTGCGCCTCGGGCTTCGGGTACAGCTTGCCGCGTACACGTTCGAACAGCGGCATGCCCAGTTGCAGTTCGCAGTGCTGCAGCACCTTGGTGACGGCCGGTTGCGAGATGTGCAGCACCTGGGCTGCGCCGCTGATGGTGCCGACTTGCATGATCGCGTGAAAAACTTCTATGTGACGCAGCCGCATCTTCCTCTTTCGCTATGACGATGCGCTACTGTAGCAGGAGTGCCGCCCGAATGCTGCCTTCCGCTTGGGCGAGCAAGGTGCGCGCCCGCGCGACGGGCACCTTGCGCTTCAGCACCACGATCGCCACCTTGACGTGGAAGTCGCACTGCTCCAGCACGAAATGGGCGCTGGCCTCGTCGGCGCCGGTGGCGTGCCGGGTCAAGGCCACGGCCCGGCGCACCAGCTTGGCGTTGGTGGCCTTCATGTCGACCATCAGATTGCCGTAGACCTTGTTGAGCCGGACCATGATGGCGCTGGAGATGGTGTTGAGCGCGATCTTCTGCGAGGTGCCGGCCTTCAGGCGCGTGCTGCCGGAGATAACTTCAGGACCGGTGTCCAGCGTGATGCCGATTTCGGCCCGGGTGGCGACCGGCGCGTCCGGGTTGTTGGCGATGCCGATGGTCAGCGCACCGGCGGTGCGGGCCGCGTCCAGCGCACCCAGCACATAGGGCGTACTGCCCGAGGCGGCCAACAGCAGGACTACATCGGTTGCTTGCGGCAGCAAGGCGGCCAGGTCCAGGAAGCCTTGTTTGCTGTCATCTTCGGCGCCCTCCACTGCCTGGAACATGGCGCCCTTGCCGCCAGCCAGCAAGGATAAGGCCCGCTCATGCGGCCAGGAGAAGGTCGGATGCAGCTCCACGCCGTCCAGCACGCCAAGCCGGCCGGACGTGCCGGCGCCGACGTAGATCAGGCGGCCGCCGGCGGCGATGCGCGGTGCGGCAGCGTCCACCGCTGCGGTGATGGACGGCGCCGCCGCCCGGACCGCGGCGATGGCATTGAACTGGTCGGCGATCAGCGTATCGACCAGGTCGGCAACCGGATACTGGTCCAGGCCGGCATGTTCCTGGCTGGGGGTTTCGGTGTTGAGCATATGGCCAGTTTAATCTTGAAGCCCGGCGCGCAGCCATGAAAGCTTGCCGGGAGGGCATTCCGAAAAGTTATACGGCAAGAGCCGGTTTTCATTGGCGACGACCCGCTGCCCACAGTATTCTTGCTTCCATTGAAAACAAGAGGGCCAACATGAAACGTGAAATGCAGGCCTTGATGGGGATGTTGCTGATGGCGGGCGTCAGCGGTGGCGGCCTGGCCGCGACGCTGGACCAGGAACTGGCGGCCATCGCGACCGATCCGGCGATGCCGTTGGCCAGCCTGTCGGTGCTGGCTGTGCGCGGCGGCAAGGTGCAGTATCAGTATCAAGCCGGCCAGCGCCGCATCGGCGCACATGCCGCGCCGGCCAGGGCGGACACGCTGTACCGCATCGCATCGATCTCGAAGATGATGACCACTTTCGGCGTGATGCGGCTGGTGGAGCAGCACAGGCTGGTGCTGGATACGGATGTGGGTGAGTATCTCGGCTATCCGCTGCGCAATCCGCACTTCCCGGACAAGGTCATTACCTTGCGCATGCTGCTCGCGCATACCTCGTCGCTGCGTGACGAAGCGGGCTATTTCTGGGGCGCCGAGGTCGCCATTCGCGACAAGCTGACCGGCGGCGAGGCCGGCATGTGGGCCAGCAACGCCGGGCCGGGCGCGTATTTCACGTACACCAACCTGAACTGGGGAGTGATCGGCACCATCATGGAAAAAGTCAGCGGCGAGCGTTTCGACCGGCTGATGAAGCGGCTGCTGCTGGAGCCGATGGGCCTGCGCGGCGGCTACAACCCGGCCGAATTTTCCGCCGCCGAGATCGACGATGTGGCGACGCTGTACCGCAAGCGCGCCGTTGATACCGAGCTCTGGAATCCCGACGGGCCATGGATTGCACAGGTGGACGACTACAGCGCGCGCCCTCCCGTCGCGCCCGCAAACATCGGCAACTATGTCATCGGCAGCAACGGCACGCTGTTCAGCCCGACGGGCGGCCTGCGCATCTCGGCCTCCGACATGGGCAAGATCATGCTGATGCTGATTCAGCATGGCCAGCATCAGGGGCGGCAGATCCTGCAGGCGGAATCGGTGGCGCTGATGTTCAGCCAGCAGTGGAAGTACGACGGCGGCAACGGCGATACGTATCGCGGCCTGTATCAGAGCTGGGGCCTGGGCAGCCAGCGTTTCGGCGAAGGCAGCCTGGTCGAAGGCGGCGGCTTCAGCGCGGCCGGGCATCTGGGCGAGGCCTATGGGTTGATCTCCACCTTCGTCGTCGATCTGGAGCGCGGCAATGGCATGGTGTCGCTGATCGGCGGCACCGGTGCCGATCCGGAACGGAATCCCGGCCGCTATTCGGCGATGACGCGCAGCGAAGAACGCATCCTGACGGCGCTGTATCGCCGCGCGATACTCGGCCAGTGAGACCATGAGCGAGATTATCGTCATCGGCGGCGGCGTGGTGGGTCTGACCTCGGCGTGGTGGCTGGCGGAAGCCGGCTATCGCGTGACGCTGGTCGAACGCGAGGCCGAAGTCGGCAGCATGGCGAGCTTCCGCAACGGCGGGCAGCTCAGCTACCGCTACGTGGCGCCGCTGGCCGATGTGGGCGTGCCGCTGAAGGCGCTGCATTGGCTGTTTCAGCCGGATGGGCCGCTGCGTTTCCGGCCGGAGGCGGATCTGCGGCAGTGGCGCTGGTTGGCCCGGTTTCTGCGCAACTGTAATACGGGCGCCAACCGCCGCACCACCGCCACGCTGCTGCAACTGGGCGAACACAGCCGGCATGCGATGCGCGAGCTGTCCTTACAGCTGCCGTTGTCCGAGTTCGGCTGGCGCGATGCGGGCAAGCTGGTGGTGTACCGCAGCGCGCACCTGCTCGATCGCGCTGCCAGGCTGGCCGCCAGCGATGCCGAGGTGCTGACGGCCGCAGGCACAGTCCTGCGCGAGCCGGCGCTGTCGGCGTTGCAAGGCGATCTGGCGGGCGGCATCTTCAATGCCGGCGAGGCGGTGGCGGATTGCCATGCATTCTGTGTGGCGCTGGCGGTGCGCTTGCAAACGCACCGCAACTTCGCCGGCGTCCTGCATCGCGATGTGACGGCGGTACGGACCGAAGGCGGCAAGGTGACGGGCTTGGACACCTCGTCCGGCCCGCTTCAGGCGGATCAGTTCGTGCTCGCGGCCGGCATACAAAGCCGCGACCTGGCGGCCACGGCGGGCATCTATCTTCCGCTGTATCCGCTCAAAGGCTACAGCCTGAGCGCACCCATCCGCGCGCATGATGTGGCGCCCTCGATCAGCGTGACCGACTTCGAACGCAAGGTGCTGTATGCGCGCATCGGCAAGCAATTGCGGGTGGCGGCGATGGTGGACATGGTGGGCGCCGACAACAGCATCGACCAGCGTCGCGTGCGAAGCCTGGTGCGGTTGTCGAAGGAAGCCATGCCGAACGCGGCCGATTACGACCGCGCCGAAGCCTGGGCAGGCCTGCGCCCGGCCACGCCCAACAGCGCACCGATTATCGGCGCGACCCGCTACGACAATCTGTGGCTAAACGTCGGCCATGGGCCGCTGGGCTTTACCTTCGCCTGCGGCACCGCCAGCCTGCTGGCCGGGATGCTGCGCGGCACCGCTGCGCCCATCGCGCTGGATGGGTTGACGCTGCGCCGCTGACGCTCAGGACTTCTGCTGGAACAGGCGCAGGATGCTGGAGAAATCCTGCTGCCCGTGTCCCTGCTGCGTGTGCAGTTGATACAACTGGCGCGCCAGGCTGCCCAGCGGCGTGGCCGCCTGCGCCGATTGCGCGGCTTGCTGTGCCAGACCCAAGTCCTTCAACATCAGCGAGCTGCCGAAGCCGCCCGCATAGCCGCGCGAGGCCGGCACGTTGTCCATCACGCCAGGCCATGGGTTGTACAGCTCCAACGCCCAGTTGCGGCCGGAGCTCTTGGCCATGATCTCAGACAGCACCTTCGGATCAAGGCCGTGGGCGACGCCCAGGTTCAACGCTTCCGCAGTACCCGCCATCAGTATCCCCAGCAGCATGTTGTTGCAGATCTTGGCGACTTGCCCGGCGCCGGGGCCGCCGGCGTGGAAGATGTTCTTGCCCATCTGTTCCAGCACCGGGCGGGCACGCTCCAGCGCGGCCGTCTCGCCGCCGACGATGAAGGTCAGCGTGCCGGCGGCTGCACCGGCCGTGCCGCCCGAGACCGGCGCATCGATCATCGCCAGGCCGCGCTCGGCTGCGGCGGCAGCAACCTCGCGCGCGGCATCCGCGGCGATGGTGCTGCAATCGATGAACAGGGCATTGCCGGCGGCATGCGCCAGGATGCCCTGCTCGCCCAGGTACAGTTCGCGGACGTGGCGATCCGCCGGCAGCATGGTGACGATCACGTCCGCCTCGCGCACCGCAGCCAGCGCGGACGATGCGGCGCGCGCGCCGGCGCTGTGCAGGCTCTCCATGGCTGCCGCCGACAGATCGAAGACCGACACGGTACGCCCCGCGCGCAGCAGATTGTGCGCCATCGGCGCGCCCATATTACCCAGTCCGATAAAAGCGATATGCATGGTGTCTCCTTGTTTTAGTTCAGGTCGGCCAGCGGATGCTGCGGGCCGGGAGCCTGGAAAAATTCGTCCACGACGGCGAGCGCTTCGTCCAGCGTGCGCGGCGACCATTGCGGGGCGTTGTCCTTGTCCACCAGCAGTGCGCGCACGCCTTCGGGGAAGTCCGGATGAGCGCAGCATTGCAGGGCGACCACCAGCTCCATCCTGAACACGTCCGCCAGGCTCATGTGGCGGCTGCGCTTCTGCAGCTCCCACACCAGCGCAACCGACGACGGCGCGCCCTTCGCCAGCGATGCCGCAGCGCGCTGCAGCCAGGCCACGTCGCCCTGGTAGGCGGTGATGGCGGCCACAACCTCGCCGAGTTCGCGGCCGGCGGTCAGCGTGTCGATGGTATCCCAGTTCTGGCGCACTTCCGAGACCGGCAGCGATTCGGGCGCCAGGCTCAGCGAGCGTAGCACGCGGTCCACCGAGGCGGCCGCGTCGCCCCGCCACTCGGCGGCAACCAGCGCCGCGATCACGGCCTCGCGTTGTTCCTGCGGCAGGAAGTAATCGCCGAGGCCGGTGAACAGCGCGTCATGCGCGTTCAACGCGGCGCCGGTCAGGCCGAGGAACAGGCCGCTGCGGCCCGGCATGCGCGGCAGGAACCAGCTGCCGCCCACGTCCGGGAACAGGCCGATGGTAATTTCCGGCATGGCGATGCGCGTGGTCGGAGTGACGACGCGGTGGCTGGCGCCCGCCAGCAAGCCCAGTCCGCCGCCCATGACGATGCCGCCGCCCCACACCACCAATGGTTTCGGGTAGGTGTGGATCAGGTAGTCGAGCCGGTACTCTTCGCTGAAGAAGGACTGCGCCAGCTGATTGGGCATGGCGCTGGGCTCGGCAAGGATGGCGTTGCGCAAGGTGCGCACGTCGCCGCCGGCGCAGAAGGCCTTGTCGGTGCTCGATTGCAGCACCACGCAGGCGATCGCGTCGTCCGTGGACCAGTCCCGCAAGGCCTGGTAGACCATGCGGATGATGTTCAGCGTCAACGCGTGCAGGTTGGCCGGCGAGTTCAGCGTGATGATGCCGACGGCGCCACGGGTTTCCAGCAATACGGCTGGTGCGTAGTCGAGATTGGCCGATTCACGCATTGCGCCACCGTGCGACACGTTTTTCGAGGAAGGCTTGCACGCCCTCTTTCTGGTCCTGGGTGTCGAACAGGTCGACAAAGCGCTCGCGCTCCTGCGGCAGCATGTGCTGCGGCGGCAAGCTGCGCGCGCCTTGAATCAGCGCTTTGCAGGCCGTGACGCTGCTCGGGCTCTGGCGCCAGGATTTTTCGGCCAGGGCCAGCGCCGCGTCCAGCGCGGCGCCGCTGGCGACGACTTCCTCCACCAGGCCGATGGCCAGGGCGCGCTGCGCATCGATGCGCTCGCCGCACAGTATCATGCGTTTGGCCCAGCCTTCGCCGACCAGCCACGACAGCAGTTGCGAGCCGCCGGCGCAAGGCAGCAGGCCGACCGCCGCTTCCGGCAGCGCCATCTGCGCGTGCTCTTCGGCGATGCGGATGTCGCAGGCCAGCGCGCATTCCAACCCGCCGCCCATGGCGTAGCCGTTGATGGCGGCAATGCTGACGCCACGGAAGCCGGACAGCGCTTCGAACGCGGCGCCGAAGCGTTGCGCCATGGCGCGCGCCACGGCCTTGTCGCCGTCGGCGAACAGTTTCAGGTCGGCGCCGGCCGAGAAGAACTTGGCGCCGCCGCCGGTGATGACCAGCGCGTAGATGTCGCGTTCGTTGTTCAGGTCGGCGACCAGTTCGGCCAGCGCCGCCAGGCTGTCCAGCGTCCACGTGTGGGCCGGCGGATTGTCGAGCGTGACCACGGCCGTGTGCTGGCGCCGTTCCACTTGCAGGTTTGCGTAGGTTTTATTCAATTGATATTCTCCGTGGCGCCCTCGCGCAGGATGGCCCTGCTGATGATGAGGCGCATGATTTCGTTGGTACCTTCAAGAATTTGATGCACCCGCGTGTCGCGCACATGGCGCTCCAGCGGATACTCGCGGATGTAGCCATAGCCGCCGTGCAGTTGCAGCGCTTCATTGGCGACGGCGAAGCCGGCGTCGGTGGCGAAGCGCTTGGCCATGGCGCAGTAGACGCTGGCGTCCGGGCTTTCATGGTCCAGCTTCCAGGCGGCCAGCCGCACCATCTGGCGCGCGGCCACCAGTTCCGTCACCATGTCGGCCAGTTTGAACTGCAGGGCCTGGAACTGCGCCAGCTCGCGGCCGAACTGGATACGTTCCTTGATGTAGCCGCAGGCCCGGGCCAGCGCCGCCTGCGCCGTGCCGACCGAGCAGGCGGCGATGTTGATGCGGCCGCCATCGAGCCCCTTCATCGCGATCGCAAAGCCCTGGCCTTCGTCGCCCAGCAAATTGGCGGCCGGAACGACGACGTTGTCGAAGTGGATGGCGCAGGTGGGCTGGCTTTTCCAGCCCATCTTCTCTTCGTTCTTGCCGAAGCTGATGCCCTGCGTATCGGCCGGGACCGCGAAGGCGGAGATGCCGGAGGCGCCATCGATGCCGGTGCGCGCCATCACCACCAGCAGGTCGGTGCTGCCGGCGCCGGAGATGAAGGCCTTGCTGCCGTTGAGCACATAGCGTTCGCCCTGGCGTTCGGCGCGGGTGCGCAGCGAGGCCGCGTCCGAACCGGCTTGGGCTTCGGTCAGGCAGTAGCTGGCCAGCGCCTGGCCGCTCGCCAGCTGTGGCACCCATTGCTCGCACAGGGCCTGGCTGCCCCAGCGCGCCACCATCCACGTCGCCATGTTGTGGATCGACAGATAGGCGGTGGTCGACGTGCAGCCGGCCGCCAGTTCCTCGAAGATGATGGCCGCCTCCAGCCGCGACAAGCCCAGGCCGCCCAGGTGCTGCGGCGTGTACAGGCCGCAGAAGCCCAGTTCGCCAGCCTTGGCGAGCGCGTCGCGGCTGAAGTAGCCGTCGGCGTCCCAGCGGGCGGCGTTCGGGGTGAGCTCGCCCTCGGCAAACTCGCGCGCCGCCTGCTGGAATGCCCGCTGCTCTTCATTGAGCGCGAAGTCCATGATCGTTACTTCAGGCTGATGGTGGTGTTGACTTGCCCGACCGACGCCGCGTCCGCGAACCAGCGCTGGGTGATGGTCTGGGTCTGGGTGTAGAACAGCACGACCTGCTTGCCGTACGGGCCCAGGTCGCCCAGCTTGGAGCCGCGCGAGCCGGTAAAGCTGAACAGCGGCACTGGCACCGGAATCGGCACGTTGATGCCGACCTGGCCGACGTCGATGTCCTCCTGGAACTTGCGGGCTGCGGCGCCGCTTTGCGTGAACAGCGCCGTGCCGTTGCCGTTGGGGTTGGCGTTGACCAGGGCGATGGCGTCGTCCAGTGTATCGGCCTCGACCACGATCAGCACGGGGCCGAAGATCTCCTGGTCGTACACGGCCATGCCGGGCTTGACGCCGGACAGGATGGTCGGCGCGATGAAGTTGCCTTTCGGGTAGCCGTCCACCCGGATGTCGCGGCCGTCCAGGGCCAGCGTGGCGCCCTGCTCCAGGCCCTGGGCGACCAGCGCCAGCACGCGTTCCTTGGCGGCGCAGGAGATGACGGGGCCGAGGTCCGGATTGTCCTTGCCGGCGCCGACCGACAGCGCGGCGGCTTTTTCCACCAGCTCGGGCAGCCAGGCGCGCGCCTCGCCCACCAGCACGGCGACCGAGGCGGCCATGCAGCGCTGGCCGGCGGCGCCGAAGCCCGCGCCCAGCAGCTGGTTCAGGGTTTGTTCCTTGTTGGCGTCCGGCAGCACGACGGCGTGGTTCTTGGCGCCCATCATGCACTGGGCGCGCTTGCCGGCCAGCGTGGCGCGCTGGTACACGTGCTTGCCCACATGGCTGGAGCCGACGAAGGAAACGGCGCGGATGTCGGGATGGTCGCACAGGGCGTTGACCACGTCTTCACCGCCATGCACCACGTTCAGCACGCCGGCCGGGATGCCGGCTTCCAGCGCCAGCTTCACCAGCTTGACCGTCACCAGCGGATCCTGCTCCGACGGTTTCAGCACGAAGGTGTTGCCGCATGCGATGGCCATCGGGAACATCCACAGCGGGATCATGGCCGGGAAGTTGAACGGGGTGATGCCCGCGCACACGCCCAGCGGTTGCAGCACGCTGTAGGTGTCGACGCCGCCGGCCACGTTCTGCGCGAACTCGCCCATTTGCAGGGTGCCGATGTTGGCGGCGTGTTCGACCACTTCCAGGCCGCGGAAGATGTCGCCCTCGGCGTCCAGCAGGGTCTTGCCCTGTTCGGCGGTCAGCGTGGCGGCCAGGTCGGCCATGTTTTCGCGGATCAGCTGCTGGTATTTGAGGAAGATGCGGGCGCGCGCGCCGATCGGCGTCTTGCGCCAGGTTTTGAAGGCGCGCTGGCCGGCCGAGACGGCTTGGGCGACTTCCTCGGCGGTGGCGAAAGGCACGCGCGCCAGCACTTCCTGGGTGGCCGGGTTGACGACGTCGCGCCAGACGGTGGTGCGGGATTCGACCCATTCGCCATTGATCAGCAGGGGTACGGTAGGAATAGCTTGGGTCATCGTCGGTCTCCTCGTGGTTTATCGAAAGCTTGCTTTATTTGCTAATTATTTGCATTATTCGCTTATTAAAAACGCGCGTAAAGACGTAAAAATGCGAGGAATTGCGAAGTTTACGGCGCAAAATTGCGAAGGTTGCGAAGATGTCTAAGGTATTCATGGGCGTGCGCTTGCAGCGCCTGCGGGAGGAGCGCAAGCTGACCCAGGCCGCGTTGGCCAAGATGCTCGACATCTCGCCGAGCTATCTGAACCAGATCGAGCGCAACCAGCGGCCGTTGACCGTGTCCATCCTGTTGCGGGTGGGCGCGGTGCTGGGCGTCGATCCGCAGATTTTCTCGGAGCACGACAGCGCCGGGCTGGTGGCGGACTTGCGCGACGCCTTCAGCGAACTGCCCGACGCCGATACCTCGCTAGCGGAACTGAAGACGCTGGTGGAGAACATGCCGGGCGTGGCCCGCGCCGTGGTGCAGCTGCAAAGCCGCTACCGCATGGCGGCCGAACGGGCGGCGGCGCTGGAATCGCAGTTTGACGACGGCAATCGCGGCATCAGCGTGGCGCCGCCCTCGGTCGACGAGGAAGTGCGCGATTATCTGAACCAGCGTCAAAACTATATCGATGAGCTGGACCAGGCTGCGGAGCTGATCGTCGACGCCGGCGCGGCCGCCTTGCAACAGCGGCTGGCGGAGCGGCATGGCGTGACGGTGCTGTCCTCGCACCCGTCCGGCACGCCGATGGCGCGGCGGCGCTACGATGCCGTCCAAAAAGTGCTGTGGCTGCCCGATACGATCAGCGACAGCCAGCGGGCGTTTCAAATGGCGGCCCAACTAGGCTTGCTTGAGCTTGCGGGCGTGATCGAGTCGCTGGTGCAGGTCGCGTCGTTTTCCAGCGACGCCACGCGCGACGGCGCCCGGCTGGCCCTGTCCAACTATTTTGCCGGGGCGGTGCGCCTGCCCTACCGGCGTTTTCTACAGGCGGCCGAGGCCTGCGCCTACGATATCGAGCTGCTGGCCGGACAGTTCGGCGTGGGTTTCGAGGCGATTTGCCATCGGCTCAGCACGATGCAGCGGCCGGGCTTTGCCGGCTTGCCGGTGTTCTTCGTGCGCGTGGACCGGGCCGGGAATATCTCCAAGCGGCAGTCGGCGGCGGCCTTCCACTTCTCCCGCGCGGGCGGCACTTGTCCGCTGTGGGTGGTGTATGAGGCGTTCAGCCTGCCAGGACGGGTGCTGCGCCAGGTCGCCCGCATGCCGGACGGCAGCACGCATCTGTGGATCGCGCGCCAGGTCAGCAGCGGCCCGGCCGGATTCATGACGCCGGGCAAGTCCTTCGCCATCGCCCTGGGTTGCGATATCAGCCAGGCGCACCGCATGGTGTACGCCAAGGGCCTGGACCTGGCCGATCCCGATGTCGCCACGCCGATCGGCAACGGATGTAAGGTTTGCGAGCGCAATGACTGTCCACAACGCGCTTTTCCTTCCATTTTGCGACAGAAAGCTGCTATCTCCCGTCTAACGTAGCAAATGGACATTGCCTCGCGGTACAATCCTGTATGCAACTAGGATTTACCTATGAGAAATACCCAGCCATCCACTGAGCTTCCACAGATGGCGCGCGCGGTGTCGGTGCGGCGACTGTTCCGCCACGGTAATCGGCGCGAACAACTGACCATCGCAGCCTTGTGGCTGGCGTCGCTGGCCGCCAGTATTGGGCTGGGGCTGGCTTCCGTGATCTACAAATGGTCCGGCCTGCCGCTGGAGCTGGGCGGGACCGAGCTCTACATTACTGTCTATCCGCCGCTGGTGATCTGCCTGCTGTGGACGCTGACCTGCGGCTGGTGGTGGGGCGCGATTCCCGCTTATCTTGCGACGTTGACGCTGGCCCTGTACGGCGGCATGCCGTGGCCGTGGGCGCTGATGTTCAGCGCCGCCAATCCGCTCGGTTTCGCCGTCATGGGCCTGGGCTACCGCGCGATCGCCATCAGCCGCAACCTGACCAGTATCGGTGCGATGCTGTTTTACGTGCAGCTGTCGTTCGTCGCCTCCATCTTCAGCTCCAGCGGCGCGCTGGTCTGGTGTTATACCAACCGTATCGATTCGACCGCCCTGCTGCCGATCTGGCAAGGCTGGTGGCTGGGCGCCTTCCTGCAAAGCGTGTTCCTCTGCGCGCCGGCGATGGCCGTGCTGTGGCCGCGCCTGGAACGGTGGCAGCAGGCGCGGCCGCAATTGCTGGCCGATGCCGGCGCCGATCCGCGCGGTTCGGTGCTGCGGCTGCTGGGCTGCGTCGCCATCGGCGTGCTGATCTACGGTTTCGTGACGCTGAAACTGGCCGACAATCTGCTGCAGGTACAGGCGGCCGGCATTCCTGCGGCGCTGGCGCGCTCCCTGGAGGTGGCGCGCGATACCACCTGGGCTTTCTACTGGGTGTTTGCGCTGATCATCGTGTTCATCGCCGTCTTCGGCTACCACATGTTCATCCACTGGCAGACGCTGACCAACAAGCTGCTGAGCGACCTGCGCCATGCCAACCAGCGGCTGTACATGCTGGCCGGCACCGACAGCCTGACCGGCCTGCACAACCGCCGCGTGGCGGACGAGCGCATCGCCGCCGAATGGCAGCGCGCCCAGCGGCTGGGCCTGCAGGCGGCGCTGGTAATGATAGACATCGACCATTTCAAGCAGATCAATGACCGCCACGGCCATCCCACCGGCGACGAAGCGATCCGTATCCTGGCGTCGGAGATCCGCGCCCTGTCGCGCGAGATCGACAGCGCCTGCCGGTATGGCGGCGAAGAGTTCCTGATCATCCTGCCGCAGGCCGATGCCGACGGCGCCCATACCTTTGCCGAACGGTTGCGCACCAGCGTGGCGGCCATCCCCGTGCCGAGCGAGCATGGGGCCTTCCACTTCACGGTCAGCGTGGGCATCGCCTTGTTCGACGCGGAGGAAAGCGGCCATGACGCATGGATAGAGCGCAGCGACAGCGCCCTCTACCAGGCCAAGCGCGAAGGCCGCAACCGGGTGGTGTCGCCGGCAGCCGTGAACGTCTGAGTTTGGTTCCCCAGGAACTCAGCACTGTCCTACACCGACACCGCACGCGCACCTATACCTGTACGGTCGCGCTCCAAGCATGATGAGTCCTGTCACCGCGTTACCGAATGCGGGACCTTACTCACCATCTGGAGACCACCATGAGCTACCTAGACCGCGATACGTATGGCATTTACAGCGACACCTCGGACAACAGCGGCCCCGGCCCCCGCCTGATGGGCGCCGACACGCTGATCGGCGAGGACGTCTACAACCACCAGGACGAAGACCTGGGCGACATCAAGGAAATCATGCTCGACATGCGCCACGGCCAGGTTGCCTATGCGGTGCTGTCCTTCGGCGGCTGGCTGGGCATGGGCGACAAGCTGTTCGCCGTGCCATGGCAGGCATTGCAGCTGGACACCGCCAACAAGCGCTTCCTGCTGGACGTCTCGAAGGACCACCTGAAAAACGCACCTGGCTTCAACAAGGATAACTGGCCGGACATGGCCAGCACCGAATTCAGCACCCAGATCCACGACTTCTACGGCACCCAGCAGAACGTGCCGGGCGCCCGCACCGCCAGCGGCAGCGTGATGGGCAGCAGCAGCGGCAGCCTGCAAAGCGACCCGGGCTACAGCGGCAGCAGCTCCAATCCCGGCAGCGGCAGCGGCAACCTGTAGCAACTGGCCCACAGAACGCGCACATTGGCTCGTCAAGGCATGCGATAGCAAGCATGCCTGGCGGGCATCTCTGGTCTAATTGTTGCATTGACAGCAATTAGACCCACCATGCAAAAATCCCTCGCCATCCCCCTGCTCGCGCTGGCCCTCTGTGCCGGCAACTCCCTCGCGTTTGAACCGCTGCCGCCGGAAACCATGGACGATACCCGTGTCTTCAAGGTCGAAGTGCTGCAGGTCACGGATATCGAACCCTATCAGGAAGCCTATAACGGCTTCATCAAATCGCTGCAGACAAGCGGCCTGGTGGCCGGCAAAAACCTCAGCATCCACCGCGTGGCGATCGATTTCGACGTCGAAAAAGGCGGCTTCTGGAGCAAGCTCGGCGTGCTGCTGCGCATCCGCCAGGAGACCGGCCGCATCGTCAACGCCAAGCCCGACCTGGTGCTGACCATCGGTACGCCGGCCACCAAGTACGCGCGCGGCATGCTGGCCGATGCGCATATCCCGCTGGTGTTCACGGCAGTAGCCAATCCCGAGGATGCGGGCTGCGTGTCGCTGGTCGACGCCGGCGAAGGCGTGACCGGCTCCACCCTGTACACCGACATGTCCGACTCGCTGAAGCTGGTCAAGGATGTGTTTCCCAATGTGCGCCGCATCGGCATGGTGCACACCGACGACGAGAACGGCGTGGCCAATGTGGCGGCGGCGACCCGCAACGGCAAGCCGCTGGGCCTGGATGTCAGTTCCCGGCTGGTGAACAAGACCGCCCATATCGCGCCATCGCTGAAGGAACTGTATGGCGCCGGCCGCGGCGTCGAGATGTTCGCCGTGCCGCTGGACACCTACTACGGCCTGCACCGCTACGAGGCGGCCATCGACCTGGGCGAGTTCGGCATCGAGAACAAGGTGCCGGTGGTGACGCTGGCGATGGTGCGCGTACCCGGCGCGGCGCTGTACGTGGGCGCGGACTTCACCCAGGTCGGCCGGCTGGCCGGCAACCAGGCCGCCAAGATCCTGCAGCGCCACACCAAGCCCGACGTGATGCCCATCCTGCGCCAGGAGACGCCGACAGTGATGGTCGACCCTGCCCGGATGGCGGCGCTGAACGTCAGCCTGCCGCCGGCCCTGATAGCCCGCAAGACCGAGACCAGCAGCGGCTTCTGGCAGATCGACCTGGCCAAATAGGCGCACCAAAACCGGGCATTTCGTCTGGCACGTTTCTTGATAGAAGTTAAACGTGTTCAACAGGGAATGTCCGACATGGCTAACTTCTTCAACGAAATGACCGCCGACGGCCTGGCCCACCATGCCAGCGCCGAGGTCCGCGAACACTACCGCGAGTTCTGCGGCTGGCTGCAGCGCCAGCCGGCCGAGACCATCGAACGCAAGCGCGCCGAGGCCGACCTGACCTTCCGCCGGGTCGGCATCACCTTCGCCGTGTATGGCGACGACGCGGGCACCGAGCGCCTGATCCCCTTCGACACCATACCGCGCATCATTCCGGCGGCCGAGTGGAAGCAGCTGCAAACCGGGCTGGTGCAGCGCGTCCGCGCGCTGAACATGTTCATCCACGATATCTATCACGACCAGAACATCATCAAGGCGGGCATCATCCCCGCCGAGCAGATCTACCGCAACGCGCAGTACCGGCCGGAGATGCAGGGCATCAAGGTGGTGTCGGACATCTATGCGCATATCGCCGGGGTCGACATCGTGCGCGCCGGCCAGGGCGAGTTCTACGTGCTGGAAGATAATCTGCGGGTGCCGTCCGGCGTCTCCTACATGCTGGAAGACCGCAAGATGATGATGCGGCTGTTCCCCGAGCTGTTCGCGCGCAACAAGATCGCCCCGGTCGACCACTATCCCGATCTGCTGCTCGACAACCTGCGTTCGGTCGCGCCCATGGGCATCAACGACCCGACGGTGGTGGTGATGACGCCGGGCATGTACAACTCGGCCTACTTCGAACACGCCTTCCTGGCGCAGCAGATGGGCGTGGAACTGGTCGAGGGCAAGGACTTGTTTGTCAGCGACAACACCGTGTTCATGCGCACCACGCGCGGCCCCTGGCGGGTGGACGTGATCTATCGCCGGCTGGACGACGATTTCCTCGATCCGCTGGCGTTCCGTTCGGATTCCTCGCTGGGTGTGCCGGGGCTGCTGTCGGTGTATCGCGCCGGCCGCGTGACGCTGGCCAACGCCATCGGCACCGGCGTGGCGGACGACAAGTCCATCTACCCGTTTGTGCCGGACATGATCAAGTTCTATCTGTCGGAAGAGCCGGTGCTGAACAATGTGCCGACCTACCAATGCCGCAAGAAAGAGGATCTGGCCTACACGCTGGCCCATCTGCCGGAGCTGGTGGTCAAGGAAGTGCACGGCGCGGGCGGCTACGGCATGCTGGTCGGGCCGGCCTCGAGCAAACAGCAGATCGAGGACTTCCGCCAGCGCCTGCTGGCCAGGCCGGACGGCTACATCGCCCAGCCGACGCTGGCCTTGTCGGCCTGCCCGACCTACGTCGAGAACGGCATCGCGCCGCGCCATATCGACCTGCGCCCGTTTGTGTTGTCGGGCAAGACCATTTCCATGGTGCCGGGCGGCCTGACCCGCGTGGCGCTGCAGGAAGGTTCGCTGGTGGTGAACTCGTCGCAAGGCGGCGGCACCAAGGATACCTGGATTTTGGAACGCTAAGGAGACCCCATGTTAAGCCGCACCGCCGATCATCTGTTCTGGATGGCGCGCTACACCGAGCGCGCCGAAAACACCGCCCGCATGCTGGACGTCAACGTGCAAACGTCGATGCTGCCGCAGTCCGACGAGGAAAACCTCCAGGGCTGGCGGGCCATGCTCGGCATCTCCGAGCTGCAGTCCGCCTTCGACCGCAAGTACGATACGCTGGAAGCGCGCGCCGTCATCGATTTCATGGTGCGCGATCCGGACAATCCCTCCTCCATCGTGGCCTGCCTGACCGAGGCGCGCGAGAATGCCCGCGCGGTGCGCGGCACGCTGACCACGGAAGTGTGGGAAATCCAGAACCAGACCTGGCTCGACATGCAGAAGCGCTTGAACAGCGATCTGCTGGAAACCGATCCCAGCAAGTTCTTCGAGTGGGTCAAGTTCCGTTCCCACCTGTCGCGCGGCGTCACGGTCGGCACCATGTTGCGCGACGAGGCCGTGCATTTCATCCGGCTGGGCACCTTCCTGGAGCGGGCCGACAACACCGCCCGCATCCTGGACGTGAAGTTCCACGGCGGCGGCGCCGACAACACCGGCGAGGCCATGACCCAGCGCGACTTTTACTACTGGGGCGCGTTGCTGCGTTCGGTATCGGGCTTCGAGATCTACCGCAAGGTGTACCGCGACGTCATCACCCCGGCGCGCATCGCCGAGCTGCTGATGCTGCGCGCCGACATGCCGCGCTCGCTGCTGGCCTGCATGGACGAGGTGGTGCAGAATCTGCGCGAGGTGCGCAACGATGTGTCGGCCGATACCGAACGCTGCGCCGGCAAGCTGCACGCGGAGCTTCAGTTCGGCAAGATCGACGATATCCTCGCGGCTGGCCTGCACGACACCCTGACCGGCTTTTTGTCGGACATTTATCAACTGGGCAACCGCGTCAGCCGCGATTTCCTGGTGCCGCTGGCGGCTTGACGACACGAGGCCATGTTATGCAACTGACGATACGCCATGAAACCCGCTACACCTACAGCACGCCGCTGGCCTACACCATCCAGCAGCTGCACCTGACGCCGCGCGTGGAGGCGCAGCAGCACGTGCTGTCCTGGCAGATCGCCATGCCCGGCCATGTGCATGGGTACACTGACGCCTACGGCAACCTGTCGCACATGATGACGATGAACCTGCCGCACCAGGGGCTGGCCATCGTGGCCGGCGGCGTGGTCGAGACCAGCAGCCCGAAACAGGGCCGCATACCCAATGGCGACAGCCTGTCGCCGCTGATCTACACGGTGTCGACGCGGCTGACGGAGCAGACGCCCGGCATCCTGGAGCTGGCCGCGTCCTGCCTGCCGGAAGGCAAGGCGCAGACCAGGGACTTGATGTGCCTGGCGGAGCACATCTTTGGTGCGGTCCGGTATCAAAGCGGTGCGACCGCCGTCACCACCACGGCCAGCGACGCGCTGGCGCTGGGCCAGGGCGTGTGCCAGGACCATGCCCACCTGTTCCTGGCCTGCTGCCATGCGCACGGGATACCGGCGCGCTATGTGTCCGGCTATATCGACCCGGAAACCAGCGACCACGCGGCCAGCCACGCCTGGGTCGACGCCTGGGCCGAGGACCGCGACTACAGCGGCTGGGTCAGCATCGACGTGACCCACGCGCGCCTGATGACGGATGCGTATTGCCGCCTGGCCATCGGCCGCGACTACGATGCGGCGGCGCCGGTGCGCGGCGTGCGGCGCGGCGGCGGCATGGAGTCGATGAGCGTGGATGTGCAGATCGTGCCCCAATGAGGGGTGTACAATATTTATTCTTCTAATCAATAACTTGCAACGATGACCTATTGTGTGGGCATGCGCCTGGATGCCGGGCTGGTGTTTTTATCGGATTCGCGCACCAACGCCGGAGTGGACCAGGTGGGCACCTTCCGCAAGATGAGCGTGTTCGAGATACCCGGCGAGCGCATGATGGTGATGATGACCGCCGGCAATCTGTCGATCTCGCAATCGATACGCCAGCTGGTGGCCGAGCAGCAGAACGCCGACGGCCGCAGCATCTGGAGCGCCACCAGCATGCACGAAGCCGCCCGCATCCTGGGCGACGCCGTGCGCCAGGTGCATGAGCGCGAAGCCAAGGCGCTGGCCGAGTTCGGCATCGACTTCAATGTCAGCATCATTTTCGGCGGCCAGATCAAGGGCGAGCGCTGTCGCCTGTTCCAGATCTATTCGGCCGGTAACTTCATCGAATCGCACGACGAAAGCACGTATTTCCAGATCGGCGAGGCCAAATACGGCAAGCCCATCATCGACCGCGTGGTGACGCCCGCCACCAGCCTGGACGACGCCGCCAAGTGCGCGCTGATCTCCATGGATTCCACCTTGCGCTCCAATGTGTCGGTAGGACTGCCGCTGGATTTGCTGGTCTACGGTAACGAACAGCTGGCCGTGACCCATTTCGTCACCATCGACGAACGCAACCAGTACTTCCAGATGATACGCAATACCTGGGGCCATCAATTGAAGAGCGTGTTTGAAGGACTGGACAAGCCGGTCTGGGACGCCGCGCCTGAAGCCACCGGCAACGTGTTGCACTCGTCCGCCAGCGGCGGCAAACCGGTGCGCGTGGCGCCGCCGGCCGGCGTGGCGCTGCCGCCGCCGTCCAACACGCCGTTGCAGACGTTGGCGCAGCAATTCCATGATGGACAGCAATAACAGGCCGAAATACTGCATAATTGCAACAATCCAGCACGTAGCGCATGGCTGGAGAGAGTATGATAAATAAAACCCACCTTCATGGAGCGATGCATGTCTGACGCCACCCCGCCGGCAACCGAGGAGACCATCTTTTCGGTCGATACTTTGCTCAAGTACATGGGTAATGACGGCAAGGCGCTGACCATCGTCTCGAAGATCGTGCGCGACGCCTGCGCGCCCGGCATGGCGCCGGTGCAGCAGGCCGCCGCCGCGCTGCGCGAAGAGCGCTACACCGACGCCGGCAAGACGCTGCACAGCCTGCGCGGCTCGATCGGCACGCTGGGCGCCAAGCGGCTGGTGGCGGCCTCGCTCAAGCTGGAGCAGGCCATCGCCGAGCGCCAACCGGATCAAATTCCCCCGCTGTTTGCCGCACTGGAATCCGAATACCAGCTGGTATTGCAGTCAGCCGATGCCTGGCTGCAACGCAACCCGCCTCAAAGCGGACAAACGGCCCAGGCTTAGCCTGACTGGCTCCATACCACTGTCACCGGCGGTAACTGCGGGGTTTGCTCTGCCGCCGTCGATTCCTGCGCCACACTCAACGATTTATCCTGACGCAGAGATTGCGCTCAACTAAATTCGGGCATATTGTTCAGTAAATATGAATTTTTACTTGTGCTGCATTGCAACCAAGGATGTCGCCTCGCGGCTTTTCGCGGCCCCTTAACGAATGGTTACAATTGTTACCCTGAATATCAGCTTGCGTTCAGGAGCGGCAAAAGCTTCGTGATAATATCCCCTCCGGATCAGCAAATGACGGCAGACTAGCAAGGCGATACCTGGCGTGCGCTGTGTTTTTCTGCAATTTTGTAGAATAGAAAGAGGGAATTATTGCGTTTGAGCATCTTGCGCAATTGATAATTTGTCCCGGTGCAAGTATAATGGTGCAATGCGACGGAGCGCGGCAGACGCGCCCGCCGGACTTGAAGCGCCGCAGCAGACGGCCTCGGGTTTTAGCCTTGGACAGAATTGTAGGAAGGCTTTCCTCGCCGACAGTGGTACTGCTTTAACCAAGGGTAACTAAAATATGGAATTATTCAACAAGTCTGGCGTGCTGGTATCGTCGGTACTGGTTCTGGTGGGCGCGTTGATCGCCTGCCAGGCGCAGGAAGACGCGGTGCCCTCGCCGACCGTGATTGAAGCCATGGCCACGCAGTTGGGTCCGCAGGGCCAGGCAGCCGCCGAGCGCCGGCTGCAGGAATGGGCCGATCAGGGCTCCCCGGTGGCCCAGCGCGAACTGGCGCTGCGTTACCTGTCCAACCCCGCCAAACGCAATGAAGCCATGCGCTTGTTCGAACGCGCCGCCAGTGCCGGCGATGCCCAGGCCGCGGTCGGTTTGGTCGGCATGTACCACGGTAACACCGCAGCTGTGCAAAGCGGCAATACCGCGATCAGCGCCAGCCGCGTGATCAAAGAAGCCGCCAACGTGAATTACATTCCGCGCTGAGCGACTTGTCTGCCCCGCCATAGAGCCGCAACACCACCCGGGTGCTGCGGCTTTTTTATTTTCTTGCTGATTTATACTTTATAAAACATGAATGGGAGTCGTGTATGGACAGGTTGCGTGCGCTGGAGGTGTTCGTCGAAGTGGTGCGACGCGAAGGTTTCGCCCGCGCGGCCGATGCGCTCGACACCTCGCCCGCCAACGTCACCCGCTACATCAGCGACCTGGAAGCCCATCTGCAAACCCGGCTGCTGAACCGCAGCTCGCGCAAGATGTCGCTGACCTCCAGCGGCGAGGCGCTGTTCGAACGCGCCAAGTCCATCCTCGACGATGTGGCCGAGGCCGAAGCGATCGTTTCCTCGGCCACCATGCAGCCGCAGGGTGTGCTGCGCATCAACGCGCCGCTCAGTTTCGGCGTGCTGCACCTGGCGCCGTTGTGGGCCAAGTTCATGAAGAAGTATCCCGACGTGCAACTGGATGTGGCGCTGATCGACCGCGTGGTCGATATTGTCGAGGAAGGCTATGACATGGCGATCCGCATCTCGCGCGCCGGGTCGGCGTCCAACGTGGCGCGCAAGCTTGCCACCTCGCGCAACATCCTGTGCGCCGCGCCCTCCTACATCGCCGAGTACGGCATGCCGCTGCAGCCGTCCGATCTGCTGAAGCACCGCTGCATCGGCTACAGCTACGCGGCCACCGCCGACGAGTGGCAGATGCTCGACGCCCAGAACCAGCCGCACGCGGTCAGGGTGGCGTGCGCCATGCACACCAACAATGGCGACACCGCGCGCAGCGCCGCCCTGGGCGGCATGGGCGTGATCTGGCAACCGAGCTTCCTGGTCGGGGCCGACTTGCGCGCCGGCGCCCTGGTGCAGGTGCTACCCGAATTCCACATGCCCGATATCGATGTGCTGGCGGTCTACCCCAGCCGCCGCCACCTGAGCGCCAAGGTGCGGGTGATGATCGATTTCCTGGTCGAGGAATTCGCCGGCACGCCGCCATGGGACCGCGTTGACTGATTTTCAGCCATAAATATCCCCGGTTCCGTTTGACGCGGATCATACGCCCCCGCTGCCCCAGCGCAGATACTTGAATGTGCTGACCACACGGGAGGGAATGGGGCGATGGATCAACGCGAACTATACAGGGAGCAATTGCACGCCTTCACGCGTCAGCACCGGGCGGGACATTGGAGCGGCAGCTTCGCGCAGTTCATGGAACAGGTGCTGCCGGCGGCGCCCTGCCAGTTCGTGCGCAGCTCGCATCAATACATCTGGGACATGTTGTGCTGGAGCGGACAGCAGGGCGAGGACGGCAAGCTGCGCTGCACGCTGTTCGCGGACGAGCTGTTCGGCATCGACGATGCGCTGGCGCGCGTGGCCGACTACTTCAAGGCGGCCGCGGCCGGATCCGAGGTCGGCCGGCGGCTGCTGCTGTTGCTGGGGCCGCCTTCGGGCGGCAAGTCCACGCTGGTGATACGCCTCAAGCGCGGGCTCGAGGAATACAGCTACACCGATGCCGGCGCCCTGTTCGGCATCGCCGGCTGTCCGGTGCATGAATCGCCGCTGCACCTGGTGCCGCACACCATGCGCTCCGGTTTCCGCGCAAGCTATGGCGTGGAGGTGGCGGGCGAATTGTGTCCGCACTGCCGCACCCGGCTTGAGCATGAACTGAGCGGCGACTTCCTGCGCATGCCGGTCGAGCGCATATTCATTTCCGAAGCCGGGCGCAGCGGCGTCGGCACTTATGCGCCGCATGACCCGAATACCGCCGACATCGCCGACCTGGTCGGCTCGGTTGACCTGTCCAAGGTGGCCGAGTTCGGCGACGAGGGCGATCCGCGCGCATGGTCCTGGTCCGGCGCCGTGTATGCCGCCAGCCGCGGCATGCTGGAAATGATCGAAATCCTCAAGGTCAAGCGCGAGTTCCTGTACCTGCTGCTGACGCTGACGCAGGAGAAAAACGTCAAGGTGGCGCGCTTTCCGCTGATCTATCTCGACGAGACCATCCTTGCGCACACCAACCTCGCCGAGTTCCGCAAGTTCCTGCAGGAGAGCGAGAACGAGGGCTTGCTGGACCGCATGGTGATCGTGCAAGTGCCCTACACGCTGAACTATCGCGAAGAGGCGCGCATCTATCGCAAGCTGATCCTGGCGGCCGCGCCCGCCTTCCGCAGCGTGCATCTGGATCCGCATGTGCTGCACGCGGCGGCGGTGTTCGCCGTGCTGACCCGGCTGCACGAGGGCGAGGAGCGCGACGGCGAGCTGTCCAAGCGGGTGCGCATCCATGCGGGCGAGGATGTGGACGGCGTGCACCAGGCCGAGGCGCAGCGGATACGCGGCAAGGACCGGGCGCCGGACGAAGGTCTTTCCGGCGTGTCGCCGCGCTTCGTGATCAATGCCCTGTCGAATGCCATCATCCAGTCGTCCCGCAGCAGCCTGACCACGATGGACCTGCTGCTGGCACTGAAGGACGGCATCGAGAGCGACGCCCGCATCGAATCGGCGCGCAAGCGCAAATGGGTGGACTACCTCGTATTGACGCGCAAGGATTTCTACAACCGCTGGGTCAAGGAGGATGTGCACAAGGCCTTGTTCGTCTCCTTCGAACAAGAGGTGGAGGAACTGCTGGGCAAGTACCTGGACGAGGTCGAAGCCATGCTGGACAACCGGCAGGTGAAAGACCCCATCACCTGCGAGGAGCGGCGTCCGGACGAACGCTTCCTGCGCGCGGTCGAGGAAAAGATTTCGATCTCCGATTCGGGCAAGCAATCGTTCCGGCAAGAGGTGGTGCGCAAGGCCATGAGCGCCTACAAGCGCGGCCAGCCCTTCGGCCTGGGCAGCCACGCGCAGCTGCGCGACGCGTTGCAGCAATACCTGTTCGAGCAGCGGCGCGACGTGTTGCGGCTGGTCAGTTCCAGCAAGCGCCCCGACGACGATGTGCGCGCCAAGATATCCGCCGTGGAGGGCCGCTTGGTCGACGAGTACGGCTACGACAGCCATGGCGCGCGCGAGGCGCTGAACTATGTCACCACGCTGCTGGCGCAGGAATGAGGCCGGACGATGCAGACCCATCAACGCGACTGGTACGAATTGTTCTCCCGCGGCGCGCGCGACTGGTTGCGGCACAACGACAAGGTCCGCGGCGCCGTGCGCGACCATCTGCCGGACATCATCGCCTCGCCGGACCTGATGAGCGAGGCGGGCCAGCGCAGCGTGCAGGTACCGCTGCGGCTACTTGAGCACGCGCGTTTCCGTCTGGCCGAAGGAAACAGCAATACCGGCGCCGGCCAGGGACCGGGACAGCCTGGCGATCTGCTGTTGCCGGCGGACGACGTGCATGGCGATGGCAGCGGCGCGGGCAATGCACCGGGCGAGGTGACGCTGATGATGGAGCTTGCCGTCGATGACATCCTGGACTGGCTGTGGGAGGAATTCCAGTTGCCGTTGTTGCAGCCGCGCGGCCAGGCCACGCTGGAGCAGCCCGAGGTCGTGCAGCGCGGCTGGGACAAGCACGGCGCCCGCTCGCGGCTGGACCGGCGCCGCACCGTCAAGGAGGCGATCAAGCGTCGTGCCGTGCAGAACGCGCCGGCACCCTTCACCAATGACGATCTGCGCTTCCGCCAACTGGTGGAGCGGCCGCGTCCGAGCAGCAGCGCGGTGGTGTTCTTCATGCTCGACGTGTCGACCAGCATGACGCAGCCTGAACGGCGTCTGGCCAAGACCTTCTTTTTTCTGGCGCTGCAAGGCTTGCGGCGCAGCTACCGTCACGTGGAGCTGCGCTTTCTTGCGCATGCGGCACGCGCCTGGGAATTCAACGAGCGCGATTTCTTCGAGGTCAGCGGCATGGGCGGCACCATGGCTTCCACCGGCTTCCACCTCGCGCAATCGCTGCTGGACGAGCAGTATGATGCGGCCAGCTACAACAGCTACCTGTTCTATGCCTCGGACGGCGACAATTTTTCGGAAGACCGGATAGCGGCCAGCCAGTCGTTGGGGCAGTTGGCCGGCCGCATGAACTATCTCGGCTATGTCGAAACCCTGCCCGGCATGCCGCGCATGCTGGAGACCGAGATGGGCCGCCTCTGGAAAGAGCGCGAGCGCCAGGGCTTGCCGCTGTCCAGCGTGGTGCTGACCGATGCTGAAGACGTGGTCTCCGCGCTGAAGCAATTCCTGGTGCGGCAGGCCGCCGCAGAGGAGCGCGCGTGAGCAAGCTGGAGGACTACACCGCACGCATCGAGCAATTGGCCGCAGAACTCGGGCTCGAATACTACCCGGTGGATTTCGAGCTGGTGCCGCAAAACTTCATGCTGGAAATTGCGGTCTACGGCGTGCCGGTGCGCATGCATCACTGGTCGTTCGGGCTGCGCTACATCCATCAGTTGCTGCATCAGAACATGGGGCACTCGCGCATCTTCGAGGTGATGTTCCCCGGCGATCCCTGCCGGGCCTACCTGATGAATCAAAACAGCCTGGCCGAGAATACGCTGGTGGCCGCCCATGTCATCGGCCACGCGGATTTTGTCCGCCGCAACGCCCTGTTCGAGCGTTTCATGAAGATGGCCGGCGGGCACATCCTGGAACAGAGCGCCGCCAGGGCCCACCGGCTGGAGCAGGCATTGGCGCGCCACGGCCGGCCCGCCGTCGAAGCCGTGCTGGACGCGGCGCTGGCGCTGGAGCCGCACATCGACATCCAGCAGGAGCTGTATCGCCCGCCCTACCCCGCCGCCACGCCGGCGAAACCATCGCCGCCCGGCCTCTTCCAGCAACGCTACCAAGCCCTGCCCGGCGGAAAGCCGCCGGATGCGGCGCCGGTGGAGCGGCCGCGCCAGCCGCCATATCCGGAGTACGACCTGCTGTGGTTCATCGCCCGCCACGCGCCGGAGCTGCGGGACTGGGAACGAGATATCCTGCTGGCGGTGCGTGAGGAATCGTTCTATTTCTATCCGGTCCATGCCTGCCAGATCATGAATGAAGGCTGGGCATGCTATTGGCACGCACGGCTGCTGCGCGAGGCCGAATTCCTGCCGCATGCCCTCTATCTGCAGGCGCTCAAGGTGCATTCCGACGTCGTGCGACCGTATGCGGGCGAACATCAGCTGGCCCTGGCGATCAATCCCTACCATCTGGGGTCCTGCATGTGGGAGCATATCGTCGAGCGGCATGGCATCGAGGCGGCACGCCGCATTTGCGCGGAAGAGGACGATTTCGGCTTTATCCGCAACTACCTGGACGCGCCGTTGGCGGAACGGCTGGATTTGTTCAGCTATCAGGTGCGCAAGGATGGCGAAACACGCGTGCTCAGCCGCGACATACAGGCGGTGCGCGAGGCCATCCTGCGCCCCCGCTACAACTACGGGGCGCCGCGCATCGCCGTCGACCGCGTGCACGACGATCAAAGCCTGGTGCTACGGCACGACCATGCGAGCGACGGCCGCGGCCTGGACCTGGCGGCGGCGGAACAGGTGCTCAACTACGTGGCCCGCATCTGGCACAAACCGGTGACGCTGCACACCGTGGATTTTCGTGGCGCGCAGCGGGTGCTGACGGTCAGCCACCCAGATAGTGGACATACCAGCGCAAAGCCTGCCTGAGCCCGCGCCGCAGGTCGTGGGTCGGCATGTAGCCCAGCAGCTCCCTGGCCTTGGCGATATCGGCCTGCGAATGCCGGACATCGCCGGCGCGGAACTCGCCGTACTCCGGCTGGAAGTCGCGCAGGTGGGGATAGCGCTCCACCAGCAGACCGTGCAGCATCAGATAGAGCTCGTTCAGGCTGGTTCGGGAATTGAGCGCGACGTTGTAGACCTGGTTGACGGCGTCCTTGCGCTCGGTCAGCGCCGCCAGCAAGTTGGCCTGCACGGCGTTGGCGACGTAGCAGAAATCCCGGCTGCTTTCGCCGTCGCCGTTGATGACCAGCCGGCGCCGCCCTATCATCGCCGCGATCCACTGGGGGATGACCGCGGCGTAGGCGCCGGACGGATCCTGGCGCGGACCGAACACGTTGAAATATCTGAGGCCTATCGTTTCGGTGCCGTAGCATCGCGCATACACATCCGCGTAAAGTTCGTTCACGTATTTGGTCAGGGCGTAAGGCGACAGGGCCTTGCCGACATGGGCCTCCTGCTTGGGCAGGGCCGGGTGGTCGCCATAGCTGGCGCTGGAGGCGGCGTACACGATGCGCCGCACGCCGGCCAGCCGCGCGGCCTCCAGCACGTTGAGCCAGCCGCCGATATTGATGTCGTTGCACAGCAAAGGCTCGCGCAGGGAGCGCGTCACCGAGCCCAGCGCGGCCTGGTGCAGGACGAAGTCGGCATGGTCGCAGGCCTGGGTGCAGGTCGCCATGTCGCGGATGTCGCCTTCGATCAGTTCGAAACGGCGCCAGGCTTCCGCGCCGACCGCGTCCCTGACCTGGTCCAGGTTGTGGTGATAACCGGTCAGGAAATTGTCCACCCCGGCGACGCGCTGGCCAAGTTCCAGCAGCGTCTGCAGCAGGTTCGAGCCGATGAAACCGGCCGCGCCGGTCACTACCCAGCGGTACTGCCGCTGCTGCAGGTGCTCGCGCGCGTCCTGGTAGCTGGTGGTGGCCGGCGTGCCGTTTTCATAGTCGGCCATCACAGCCTCCATACGCTGAGCCCGCTCTCCCGCAGGGCCCGTTCGTCGAACTGGGATTTGAGGTCGATGAAGCAGCCGTCCTGGACTATCTTGGCGCGGATCTGGTGCAAGGGCCTTTCGCTGAGTTCTCGATGCGCGACTGCGCTGATCAGGGCCTCGGCGCAAGGTAGCGCCTCCCAGGACTGCAACTGCACGCCGTATTCGTGGTGGGCCTCGTCCGGGTCCGCCACCGGGTCGTGGACGTGTACCTGCAAGCCGTAGGACTCCAGCTCGGCAATCAGGTCGGCCACCTTGGAGTTGCGGAGGTCCGGGCAGTTCTCCTTGAACGTCAGCCCCAGCACGTTGACGTGGCAGCCCTTGAGCTTGAACCCGGCACGCACCATTTCCTTGACGGTTTTTTCAGCCACGAACTTGGCCATGCCATCGTTGATGCGGCGCCCGGCGAGGATCACGTGCGGATGGTAGCCCAGCATCTCGGCCTTGTGCGTCAGGTAGTAGGGATCGACGCCGATGCAATGCCCGCCCACCAGCCCAGGCCGGAACGGCAGGAAATTCCACTTGGTGCCGGCAGCCTGCAGCACCTCCAACGTGTCGATATCGAGCCGGTCGAAGATGATCGCCAGCTCGTTCATCAGCGCGATGTTGAGGTCGCGCTGGGTGTTCTCGATCACCTTGGCCGCCTCCGCGACCATGATGCTGGAGGCGCGATGCACGCCCGCGCCCACCACTTCCTCATACAGCGCGGCGACGCGTTGCAGCGTGGCGTGGTCGTCACCCGCGACGATCTTGCGCACCGTTGCCAGCGTGTGTTCGCTGTCGCCGGGGTTGATGCGCTCGGGCGAGAAGCCGACGTGGAAATCGCGCTGCCATCGCAGGCCCGAGCACTGCTCCAGCACGGGGATGCAGATTTCCTCGGTCGCGCCGGGGTAGACGGTGGACTCGTAGATCACGACTGCCCCCGCCTTCATATAGCGGCCCACCGACTGGCTGGCGCCGATCAGCGCGGAGAAATCCGGATTGTGCGCGGCGTCGACCGGCGTCGGCACGGCGACCACGATGTAGTCGGCTTCGCTCAGCGCAGCGGCGTCGCCGCCCATCTCCAGCCAGCGCGCCGCGGCGAACTGCGCGGCGGAGACTTCGCCGCCCGGATCGATCCCGCGCCGGTAGCTGGCCACCTTGCGCGCCGACAGGTCCACGCCGATGGTGCGGCGACGCGCGCCGAAAGCGACCGCCAGCGACAAGCCCACATATCCCAGTCCCACCACGGCTACGACTTCCATAAGTCACCTCGCATCCTAGCGTTGGCCACACGTCTCGGCCGATTCTACGGAGCGTGTCCGCCGTGCTGTTGAGGTGGCGCAAACGGCTGCCGATTGCAGGGCAAGGCGTGTCCGTTTGCGACCGATCAAAGGGCGGCGCGATCAGACTTCCTACTCTAGTCATACCGTTCGCCAGGGAGAGTCTCATGTTGCGTGTCTTGTGGGTATTGCTGCTGCTTGCCGCTTGCGGCCGCATGCAAAGCGACGAGCAACTGATGTCGGAGGCCAGGCAATATTGGGCCGCGGGCGATACGCGCGCCGCCGTGATCCAGCTCAAGAATGTCCTGCAACGCAACCCCTCCAGCGGCCCCGCGCGGGTGATGCTGGGGCAACTGTACCTGGGCGCCGGCGACGTTCTGTCGGCGGACAAGGAATTGCGCCGCGCACTGGACCTGGGCGTGCCAGGCGCCGACGTGCTGCCGCTGCTGGGCAAGAGCTTGCTGCTGCAAGGGCAATACGCCAGGGTGCTGGAAGACATCAAGGCCGATCCGCGGCGGCCGCAGCTGCAGGTCCTGCGCGGCCACGCCCTGGTCGGCCTGGACCGCGTGGACGAGGGGCGCGCAGTCTTCGCGCAAGTGCTGGCCGAGCATCCCGGCCAGCCGGGCGCTTTGCTGGGCCAGGCCAGGCTGGCGCTGGAGGCGCATGACCGGGAGACGGCGCTGCGCCTGATTACCCAAGCCCTGCAGGGGACGCCCGACGACCTCGACGCGCTGCGCCTGCAAGGCGACCTGCTGCGCACGCTGGGGCAAACCGCCGGGGCACTGACGGCATATCAGCACATGCTCAAGCTGGGCCCCGAGCTTGTGCAGCCCCATATCGACATCGCCAGCCTGTACATTCAGACCGGAAAGCTGAATGAAGCCAGGGCCGAACTCGCCGTTGCGCGCAAGATTTCACCGAACAGCCTGATGGCCGCCTATACCCAGGCGCTGCTCGACTTCAGGGAAGGCAAGCTGGCGGCCGCGCAGGAACGTCTGCAACTGGTCTTGCGCGCCGCCCCCGATCACTTGCCCGGCAATCTGCTGATGGGAACGGTATTGCGCGGCCTCGCCAACTACCCGCAGGCCGAGCAGCACCTGAGAAAATTCCTGGACGCGCAGCCCGGTCATGCCTATGCGAGCAAACAGCTGGCGGCGGTGCTGATGGCAAGCGGTAATCCGGAACAGGCGCTGGCCATCGTCGAGCCGCTGTTCGACAGCAACCAGCAGGACCTGGAAATGATGTCGCTGGCCGGCGAAATCTATATGCGGCTGAGGCGGTATCCCCAGTCCGCCAGCTATTTCGAGAAGGCCAGCGCGCTGGCGCCGCAGACGTCGATGCTGCACGCGGCGATCGCCGTCAGCCACATCGGCATGGGCGACACCGCGCGCGCCGTCACCGAGCTGGAGCGGGCCACCAGCCTGGACGGAAAATCGTCGCGCGCCGGCGTGCTGCTCGCCCTGACCCACCTGCGCAACAAGGACTACGCCAAGGCGCTCGCCGCCGTCAAACAACTGGAAAGCCAGAATGGCGACAACCCCATGGTGCAAAACCTGAAAGGCGGCGTGCTGCTGATGAACCGCGACCGCGCCGGCGCCCGGACCGCCTTCGAGCGCGCGCTGGCGCTCGACCCCGTGTATTTGCCGGCGCTGGACAACCTGACGCAGATGGACCTGTTCGACAAGCGGCCCGGGCCAGCCAGGTTGCGCCTGGAGGCGGCGCTGGCCAAGGACGGCAAGAATGCCGATATCATGACGGCGCTGGCGAACCTGGCGATCTCGCAGGGTCAGGCTGCGCAAGCCGGCGGCTGGCTGGAGCGTGCTGTCCGGGAACATCCGGACGTGCCGGATCTGAACCTGATGCTGGCGCAGTTCTATGTGCGCAACAAGGAATTGCCCAAGGCGTTGGTGCTGATGCAAAAACTGCTGGCGACCAACCCGGCCAATGCGGATGCGCTGTCCTTCATGGCTGAGCTGCAACTGCGCAACCGCAATAACGACGCGGCGCTGGACCATCTGGTCAAGCTGGCGGTGGTCCAGCCCAGTTCGCCCCAGGTGCAGGTGCGCATCGCGGTCCTGCGCAGCGCCGTCGGCGACAGCGACGGCGCGCTGCAAGCGCTTAACAAGGCGTTGTCGCTGCAGGCGAACTATGCGCCCGCGCAAGTGGGCCTGGTCACGTTGTTGCTCGATCAGCGCGCCTACGGCAAAGCCATGCAGGCGGTGCGCGGCTTCCAGAAGACCGCCGGCAATGCCGCGCTGCCCTACAAGCTGGAAGCCGATGTGCAGATGGCGCAAAAGCATCTGCAACCGGCGCTGGCCTTGTACCGCAAGGCATACGACATGCAGCCGTCGGGCGCCCTGTTGATCCCGCTGCACAGCGCCATGCTGCAAGCGGGCCAGTCGCGCGAGGCCCGCAGCCGCGTGCTGCAGTGGCTGGACGCCCATCCGGACGACCAGACGACACGCTTGTATTTTTCCAGCAGTCTGTTGGCCGAGAAGGATTTCTCCGCCAGTCAGACCCAGCTGGAGCAGATCCTCAAGCAGTCACCGCGCCATGCGATGGCGCTCAACAATCTGGCGTGGTTGTATCAGCAGAAAAAAGATCCGCGTGCGCTGGCCTTGGCCGAACAAGCCTATCAGTTGGCGCCGGCGGACGCATCGGTGATGGACACGCTGGGCTGGCTGCTGGCGGAACAAGGCCGGCTGGATCGCGCGCTGCCCTTGCTGAAGTCCGCCGCCGCCATCGCCCCCGCCAACAACGACATCCGCGACCATCTGAGCGCTGCGCTGGCGAAGTCCGGCGAACAACGCGCGGCTCGCCCGCGCTAAGGGCGTCCATGCGCTTGCCCCCGTGGTGCTGCCGCCTGCTGTCGCTGCTGTTTTTCGGCGCTGCGATTGCGGTGCTGAGCGTCTATCCCCTGCATGGCAGCTGGCTGCCGGCGATCGTGCTGGGCTATGGCGCGCTGCTGTGGCGGCGGCCTGCGCTGTGGTTGCTGGCCTTGCCGGCTTTGCTACCCGTGCTGGACCTGGCGCCGCATACCGGCTGGTTCTTCGTCGAGGAAATCGACGTGCTGCTCTGCCTGACGGCGGGCTTCTGCTACTGGCGTCTCGACCGCTCGGCCCTGCAGCCGCGGTTTCCGCCGCTGTTCCATCTGAGCTTGTGGGGATTGGGCATCGCCTGCTGCATCGGCTTGTGGCGCGGCCTGCAGCCATTGCCAGCCATCGATGCCAATTCCTTCAACAACTATCTCAGTCCCTACAACGCGTTACGGGTAGGCAAGGCCTGGTTTTGGGGCTTCGTGCTCTTGCCGCCGTTGAAACAGGCGGCGGGGCCGGCGCTCGATGGCTTGCGAAAATTCTTCTTGCCCGGCATGCTGCTCGGACTGTCGGGCGTACTCGCGGCCGCCATACGCGAACGTTGGCAGTTCCCTGGCCTGCTCAATTTCGCCAGCGACTACCGCATCACCGCGCCGTTCTCGGCCATGCACACCGGCGGCGCGGCGCTGGATGGCTATCTTGCGATGAGCGTTCCGCTGCTGGCAGCCTGGCTGTTCGGAGCGCGTTCCGCCGTCCGCCAGACGGTGGCGATGACGCTGCTGCCCCTGTCCCTCTATGCCGGCCTCGCCACGTTCTCACGCGGACTCTACCTCGCCTATGCCCTCGCCCTCCTCGTCCTGGCAGGCTTTCCGCTGGCGGCCTGGTCGCGAACCGGCCTGCTGAGGCGTCGTTGGCGGACCATGGCGGCCGCGTCGGTGGCCGCCATGGCGATCGTGTACGGCCTCGGCCTGGTGTTTGCGAGCAGCGGTTATCGGGGCTACGCCGCGGCGCTGGGCTTGTTGTCGGTAGCCCTGGTGCTGTCGGCCCGCAGCTGGCATCCTGCGCTACTGATCAGCGGCCTGATATGCAGCCTGGGCTTGGCCGGGATGCTGGCCTGGTTGCTGCCGGTTGGCGAACCTGCCGTCGCGGTCATGAAAGCACCGTATCTGATGTTCCTGTGTTCAGGTCTGGCTTTCGCGCTGAGCTTGCAATATTCCCGCACGCTGTCGCTGCTGGCCGTGCCCGCGCTGGCCGGGCTCATGGTCAGCACGGTATGGATCGCCTACCACCACGCGGGCGCGGCAACGCTGGCGCCGAGCGCCGGACTGATACTGATGGCCATGTCGCCGATCACGCTCAACCTCTTGACGCGGCGCCCCGCCTGGCGCCCCAACCGCCGCAATGTGACGGTGCTCATGGCCGTCTCGGCCGTGCTGGCCGTCGCCATACCGACCTACCATGGCTATTTCGTCGCCGAACGCTTTGCCAACGTGGGCAGCGACCTGTCCGCACGAATGAGCCATTGGAGCCGAACCTTGGCCTTGATGGACGACACGCTGGATACCGCCATGCTGGGTGCGGGATTCGGCAAGTTTCCATCGCTCTATTACTGGCGCAACCAGCAGCACGAGGTGCCGCCCGGCTACCGCTATCTGGTCCAGGACGACAACCGCTATCTGCGCCTGACCGCCGGCGACTACCAGGCCGGTTACGGTGAGATGCTGCGCATGCTGCACATCGTTCCCTTGCAGCCGGAGACCGCCTATGTACTGGCCCTGGATGCGCGCAACAGCGGCCCACCGGCCTTTCTGCACGTGAATTTATGCGAGCGGCAACTACTGTACCCGCAGGGATGCATTGCCCTTCCATTGCGTCAAATTTTGCGCGCTCCCAATTGGCAGCGGCTGCAGTTTCCACTGTCGTCCGGCCTGCTCGGCTCATCGGAACGGCCCGTGCAACTGGAGATATCCGTGGAGGGCGAACATGCCGCCCTGGATATCGACAACGTCAGTCTGCGCGTATCAATCGATCAGCAAGAGCTGGTGCGCAATGGCGGTTTTTCAGACGTCAATGACTACTGGTTTTTCAGCAGCGATCGTCACCACCTTCCTTGGCACGTCAAGAACCTCGGCTTGAACCTGTATGTCGAAATGGGCTGGCCGGGCTTGCTGGCGTATGCCGGCCTGCTCTGCAGCGCCGGCGCCGAGCTAGTGCGGCGGGCGCAAGACACCGCCGAGCGGGCCGAAGCCACCGCCTTCCTTGCCGCGCTGGTGGCGCTGCAGACAGTCGGCCTGTTCGACAGCCTGTTCGACGTGCCCCGCATCACCTTGCTTTTCATGCTGCTGCTGTGCGCCGCCGCCTTGCGGCCGGCTCATCCAACCTCTTCCATCGTGAGCTCCCCATGCCAAGACCGCGCCCCTTTTCCCTGCTGTTAGCGCTGAGCCTGCTTCTGCCGGCATCCGCAGACGAACTCAGCCGCACCATCGGCCTGGTCAAACCATCCGTCGTTGGCATCGGCAGCTTCCAGAAAACCCGCAGCCCCGCCTTGTCCTTCATCGGCTCCGGCTTCGTCATCGAAGACGGCTTGACCATCGTCACTGCCGCCCACGTCGTCAACGAACTGCTGCGAACGGACCTGGGCGACGCGATGGGCGTGCTGGTGCGCGACGGCGACAGCGCACAGTTCCGCGCTGCCACCGTCGCGATGATCGACAAGGAACATGACCTCGCCCGCCTGCGCGTGCGCGGCACGCCGCTTCCCGCCCTCAAGCTGGGCAACTCGGCCACAGTCCAGGAGGGGAAGTCCCTGGCCTTCATGGGCTTTCCGCTTGGCATGGTCCTCGGGCTGCGCCAAGTCACGCACCGGTGCACGGTATCCGCGATCACTCCGGTGGCCACGCCCTCGTCCAGCTCAAGCAAGCTCGACGCTAAAGTGCTGAACCAATTGCAGAAATCGTCCTATGTCGTGTTCCAGCTCGATGGCACCGCGTATCCTGGCAACAGCGGCAGCCCGCTGTTCGACCCCGACACGGGTGAAGTCATCGGCGTGGTCAATATGGTGTTCGTCAAGGGCGTCAAGGAGACGGCCATCAGCGCGCCCAGCGGCATCGCCTACGCCATCCCCGCCAGCTTCCTTGCGCCGGCCACAGAGAAGTAGGCTCAGGACTTACCCGCGATCAGGCGCCCTGTGATACCGGGCTCGTCCCAGGTCGGGAAGAAGTACGGATAAAAGGAACGCTCGGTGGTCTGCTGCTCCATCAGCCCGCCAAACTGGCGGATCTGCTCCCCCATATACTCCAGCTCCAGACGCAACAGCACGGCCGGTGCGCCCACCCGCGTGCACGGACGCTCGCCGCCGAAGTCGCGGAAACCGAGCATGCGCTTGTAGAACATCACATGGCGCGGATTCACCTCGATCACGTAATCGGTGTAGCCGTGGATGTTGCGCGCATAGATGTAGGAGATGTGGATCAGCGCGGCGAACACGCGCTTGGACACGCCCTTGTCGATCGCCAGCTTCGAAGGCTCGCACAGGCGGCGCTGCTGCTCGCGCAGTTCGTCCAGCTTGTCGCGGAAATTTTCATCGGCCGGCAGGCCGATTTCGTCGTTGTCCAGGCACAGGGACATCGTTCCCACCGTCTGGCCGCCAGTCTCGGCGAACAGCGTGATCTTGTTCGGCGCATGAATGGCGTTGGGATCGACCGAGTAACCTCGCCATCCGTACATCTTCTTGAGCAACAAGCTAGCCGCTTCGCGGCGGCCCTGCGAGTTGGCCATGCGGATATGGAAGATCTGTTGGTCTAAGGTATGGTCCAATTCCTGATTGGCTACGCCTTCGCCGACCACGAGGTCGCGCAGGCCTGGACCGGCTTCAAAAGAAACTATTGCGTCGTCATATTGCACGGTTGGCATCCTGTCAGGTCTGTCGGCCAGCTGCCGAAAACGGACAAACTGGGCTCATGCTCTTCAGACCTGCCTTTTGGATGAAAAGTTCCCCAACAATCAAAATATTTTTGTTCGTTTCAGAACCAGCCTTCCGGGATCACCAGCACGTCGCCCGGCAGCACCGCAACATTGGCAGAAATATCGCCATCGCGCAACAGGTCCTGCAGCCGCACCGGTATGCTTTGCCGCGCGCCGTTCACGGTGCGGATGATGTTGGCCTTGTTGCCCGAGGCGAAATCCGTGATGCCGCCCACCGCGATCAGCACATCCATCAGCGACATGCCTTGCCGGTAAGGCAGCGCCTGCGGCTTGGCCGCCTGGCCGATGACCCGGATCTGCTGGTTGTACGGGCCGACGAAGCTGGTGACGATGACCGTCGCCATCGGTTGCTGTATGTATTTTTCCAGCGCCTTCTCGACATCGCGCGCCAACTGCGTGGACGTCTTGCCGGCCGCCTGCAGGTCCTCGACCAGCGGCGTGGTGATCTTCCCGTCCGGCCTGACGGGCACGCTGGCCGAGACCTCGGGATTGCGCCAGACATTGATGCTGATGACGTCGCCGGCGCCGATCAGATAGTCGCCCTGCGGAGCCACCGCTTCTTCAGGCAGCAGCACGGCGCGGTGCGCACATCCGGCCAGCAGCACCAGCCCGGCCGACAAGGCCATACGCAGAATAGGATGCATGTCGTCTCCCGCTTGAATAGTCTGGCTTCCATGATTCAGAAAAGCCGCCCGCCTCTGCTTGATCTGTCTCAACTACTGCCCAGTTAAGAAAAATCCGCATTGTTCGAGCCATATAATTTAGCTTCACTTACCCCCAGACCAGCGGAGAAACCGTGCCATGGAGCAGATGATTAGCCAGTTGTTAATCAGCATGCAGGGGATATGGAAATATCGATGGCACGCGATCGCCGTCATGTGGCTGGTTGCCGTCGCCGGCTGGGCCAAGGTCGCCACGCTGCCCGACGATTACCAGACCTCGGCGCGGGTGTTTGTCGATACCCAGAGCATCCTGAAGCCGCTGCTGTCCGGCATGACCAGCGTGCCCAACGTCGAGCAGCAAGTCTCCATCATGAGCCGCACCCTGCTGAGCCGTCCCAACGTCGAACGCGTGATGCGCATGGTGGACCTGGATTTGAACGCCAAGACCCCGCGCGATCACGAGCAGCAACTGGACGAGTTGATGAGCAAGATTAAGATCGGCGGCACCGGCACTTACGACATCTACACCATCACCTACAACAACCGCAATCCCAAACTGGTGCGCGACGTCGTGCAATCGCTGCTGACCATATTTGTCGAAGGCAGTTTCAAGGGCAAGAACGGTGAAACCAAGAAAGCCGTGCAATTCATCGACGACCAGATCAAGGCCTACGAAGACAAGCTGATCGCAGCGGAAAACTCGGTCAAGGAGTTCAAGCTCAAGAACAACGGCCTGCTGCCCCGCCAGGGCGTGGACTACAGCAATCAGCTGATGCAGTCGTCCGACGCGCTCAATACCGCCAAGCTGGAGCTGGTTGAGGCCGAACAGGCGCGCAACGCCATCCGCAGCCAGGTCAGCGGCGACGAACCGGTGCTGGGCGCCGACCTGAATCCGGCCAGCATCGACAACCCCGAGCTGGACAGCCGTATCTCCGCGCTGAACAAAAACCTCGACACCCTGCGCATGCAGTACACCGAGCTGCATCCGGACATCGTCGCCGCCAAGCGGCTCGTGGCCCAGCTGGAAGCGCGCAAGGTCGAGGAAAGCAAACTCAAGCCCGCCGGCGATCTGGGCAAGAACTACAGCCCCATGTTGCAACAGCTCAAGGTGGCGCAGACCGAGGCCGACGCCAAGGTCGCGGCCATCAGCGCCCGCGTGCAGGAGTACGCGGCCCGCCATCAGCGCCTGCTGGCGCAGGCCAACGCCGTGCCGGAAGTCGAGTCCGAGCTGGCCCAGCTGAACCGCGACTACCTGATCAACAAGGACAACTACGAAAAACTGATCGGCCGGCGCGAGGCCGCCAAGCTGTCCGGCGAACTGAGCTCCGCCACCGACATGATGACCTTCAAGATCATCGATCCCCCCACCATTCCGCTGACGCCGGTCGGCCCCAACCGGATTCTGCTGTCCAGTCTGGTGCTCGGCGCCGCGCTGCTGACGGGCGTGGCCGCGGCCCTGCTGATCAGCCAGGTGCGGCCCACCTTCCTCAGTCCCAGCGAATTGCGCGAGCGCACCGGCCTGCCGGTGCTGGGCACGGTGTCGATGAACTGGACCGAGAATCAGAAAATCAAGCGCCGGCGCGGCCGCTATGCCTTCGGCACCGCCCTGTCCTGCCTGTTTGTGGCTTATGGCGCCGTCCTGGCGGTGGCCGCGTTGCGATACTAGGAGTAGCGTATGGAGCAATCAAGCGAGCAAGCGATGCACCAGGGCGGCGCCCCGCGCCATATCGAGATCAACCTCGAACGCCTGCACCAGCTGGGCATGGTGACGCACGATGGCGGACGCACGGCCGTGGCCGAGGACTTCCGCATCATCAAGCGGCCGCTGCTGCGCAACGCGCGCGGCGACCACGATGTCGCGGCCCTGCGGCACGGCAACCTGATCGTCGTCACCAGCGCCTTGCCCGGCGAAGGCAAGACTTACTGCGCCGTCAACCTGGCGATGAGCATCGCGATGGAAATGGACATCACCGTGCTGCTGGTCGACGCCGACGTGGCACGGCCTTCGGTGCTCAAGGTGCTGGGCCTGCCTGCCGAGCCCGGCCTGATGGACATCCTGCTGCGCGAACGAACCGAACTGTCCGACGTCATCCTGCGCACCAATGTCGCCACGCTGAGCATCCTGCCGGCCGGCCGCGCCAACAAGCACGCCACGGAACTGCTGGCCAGCCGCAGCATGAGCCGGCTGCTGACCGAGATCGCCGAACGCTACGCCGACCGCATCGTCATCTTCGATTCGCCACCCCTGCTGATGACCACGGAGGCCAGCGTGCTGGCGGCGCAGATGGGGCAGATCGTCATGGTGGTCGAGTCCGAAACCACCAGCCAGCATGCCGTCAAGGAAGCGCTGCGCCACATCGAACAGTGCCCGCACGTCAGCCTGATCTACAACAAAAGCAAGGCCTTCCCGGGCGGCGAATACTATGGTTATTATGATTAACCTGGCTCCGCACGGCGCCCCCTATCGCTTGAGCATACTGGTGTTGCTGTCGCTGCCGGCCTGCGCCGTACCGGCCGAATGGACCCTCGTGCCGTCGGTGCGCACGCGCCTGTCCTATACCGACAATATGAACCTGGCGCCGCCCGGCCAGGCCCGCGGCGAATTCACCACCGAAGTGTCGCCCGGCATTGCCGTCGACGCCAACGGACCCGGCCTCGCACTGCGGATGGACTATTCTGTGCAGAAGATCCTCCACACCCGCCAGGCCGACCGCAGCACCCAGCAACTCGACGCCAGCGGCCACGCCGACCTCGTGCGCGACTGGCTGTCGATCGACGCCCGCGCCGGCATCAGCCAGCAAAACATGTCGGCCTTCGGCCCGCAATTGCTGGACCCTAGCCAGACCACCGGCAACAGCAGCACCGTGCGCACCACCAGCATCAGCCCGGTCCTGCGCCACTACTTCCATGGACTGGCGACCGCCCAGTTGCGCTACGACTACCAGCGCGTCAGCAGCGGCCGCCTGCTCGGCGTGCGCAGCGACGGCCTCAATCTGCAACTGACCGGTGACAACGGCGGCCAGGGCTGGAACTGGGATCTGCGCGCCGACCGGAAAAACATCGACGACGCCGTGCTGCCGCCCGTGACCATGAGCGACACCGCGCTGACACTGAGCTATCCCGTCAACAGCCGCCTGTCCACCTTCGTCACCGGCGGCTATGAAAAAAACGACTACCATTCCACCGGCAAGCAACCGCAGGGCCGCTACGGCTCGCTGGGCGGCAACTGGACGCCGTCGCCGCGCACCCGGGTTTCCGCCAGCGTGGGCCGCCGTTTCTTCGGCAACACCTACAACCTGGACGCCGAATACCGCCTGCGCAGCATGGCCTATACGCTCAACTACAACGAAAACATCACCACCACCCACGGCGAATTTCTCAGCATTCCACCCACCGGCCTCAGCGATTTCCTGTATCAGCTGTGGGCCACCCGCATTCCCGATCCGCAGACGCGCTTGCAAACCATCAAGGTCTTCCTGCTGATCTCGCAGATGCTGGGGCCGGATGGCAACGTCAACTTCTTCAGCCATCGCTATTATTTGCAAAAGGACTGGCGGCTGGCGACCGTGTACAGCGGCCCGCGCAGCGCGCTGGCGTTCAACCTGTCGACCACGCAGCGCACGGCGCAAACCAGCAGCGCCATCGACAGCCCCTTGCTGGGCCCGGATGAACTGGCGCTGGAAGACCGCACCCGCCAAAGCGCCGCCCAGGCCGGCTGGAACTGGCGCATGTCGCCCCGCAGCAACCTCACGGTCGGCGCCAGCCACAGCCGCGCGGAATCGCTGACCACCGGCCGCAGCGACCGCAACACCGCACTGACGCTGACCCTGACCCATCAGCTGCAACCCAAGGTCAGCGCCAGCGTCGATCTCCGGCATGTCCGCCACACCAGCAATGCCGGCGGCAACTACCGCGAAAACGGCATCGGCGCGGCCTTGATGGTCGCGTTCTAGAGGAGTCCACCATGCCAAGCATCGTCTGCGTCGTCGCCGCCAGGCCCAACCTGATGAAGATGGCGCCCATCCTGCGCGCACTGGCGCGCACCCTGCCGCAGCTGGAAACCGTGCTGGTGCACACCGGCCAGCACTACGACGACAACATGGATGGCGAATTCTTCACCACGCTGGCGCTGCGGGCGCCGGATTTCCGCCTGCAGGTCGGCTCCGGCAGCCACGCGCAGCAGACCGCACAGGTCATGCAGCGTTTCGAGCCGGTGCTGGAGCAAGCCGCGCCGGCCGCCGTGCTGGTGGTCGGCGATGTCAACTCGACCCTGGCCTGCGCACTGACGGCCGCCAAGAAGCAGATACCGGTCTTCCACGTCGAGGCCGGCCTGCGCAGCTACGATCGCGCGATGCCGGAAGAAATCAACCGCCTGCTCACCGACCAGCTGTCCACGCTGCTGTTTACGAGCGAGGCCAGCGGCACGAGCAATCTGCAGCGCGAGGGCATATCGCCGGCGCGCATCCACTTCGTCGGCAACGTGATGGTCGACACGCTGCGGCACGAACTGCCCCACGCCACGCCGCTGCGGGAGGTGCTGCGGCAGGCGCATCTGGCCGGCTTCGTCGACCACGGCGGCAGCTATGCGCTGCTGACGCTGCATCGTCCGTCCAATGTCGACGATCCGCGCCGCCTGCGCACGCTGATCGAAACCATCGTCAAGCTCAGCGCCGACCTGCCCGTCCTGTTCCCCTTGCATCCCCGCACCCGCGCGATGCTGCAGCTCCATGAACTCGGCGGTCTGCTGGACACGCCGCGCGTCGCCTGCCTGCCGCCGCAATCCTATCGCGACATGCTGGGCCTGATGCAGCATGCCCGCGTCGTGCTGACCGATTCCGGCGGCGTGCAGGAGGAAACCACCGCCCTCGGCGTGCCCTGCCTCACCTTGCGCGACAACACCGAGCGCCCCGTCACCGTCACCGAGGGCAGCAACGCCATCGCCGGCCGCGACCCGTCCGTCATCCTGGCGCTCAGCCGCGACATCCTGCGCTACGGCGGCAAGGCCGGCCGCATTCCGCAACTATGGGACGGCCGCGCCGCCGAACGCATCGCGGACCACATCGGCCTGTGGCTGGACAACCAGGATGATCGCTGATGCGCAACGCCCTGTCGATCGACGTCGAGGATTACTTCCAGGTATCCGCCTTCGCCGGCCATATCCGGCCTGCCGACTGGGCCGCGCTGCCTTGCCGCGTCGAAGCCAATGTCGAACGCATCCTCGCGCTGCTGGCCCAGCGGCAAACCCACGCCACCTTCTTCACGCTGGGCTGGATCGCCGAACGCTATCCCGCCCTGGTGCGCGGCATCGCCGACGCCGGCCATGAAATCGCCAGCCACGGCTACGCCCACCGGCGCGCCAGCGAGCAAACGCCCGAGCAATTCCTGGACGACGTCAGCCGCAGCAAACAGCTGCTGGAACAGTTGACCGGACAAGCCGTGCTCGGCTATCGCGCCCCCAGTTTCTCCATCGGCGCCGACAATCTGTGGGCCTTGGACAGCCTGCGGGCGGCGGGCTACCGCTACAGTTCCAGCATCTATCCGATCCGCCACGACCACTACGGCATGCCCGACGGCGCGCGCTTCGCCTGGCGGCCGCGCGGCGCGCACGGCGTGCTGGAACTGCCGGTCAGCACCGTGCGCATGCTGGGGCGCAACTGGCCGGCCGGCGGCGGCGGCTACTTCCGCCTGCTGCCCTACGCCGCCTCGCGCTGGGCCTTGCGACGCATCAATTCGGCCGACGGCCAGGCTGGCATATTCTATTTTCATCCGTGGGAACTCGATCCCGGTCAACCCCGGCAGCGCGGCATCGCGCTCAAGACCAGGTTTCGGCACTATCTGAACCTGCACAGGATGGAAGGCCGCATCGCCCGCCTGCTGCACGATTTCTCGTGGGACCGGATCGACCGCATCTTTCTGGGGAGCGCATGATGCAATGGAGCGTCGCACAGCTGGGAACGCATGATCGCGCGCGCTGGGACGACTTCGTTCAGCGCTGCCCCGGCGCCACGTTCTTCCACCGCGCCGGCTGGCAGCAAGTGATCGAGGACGTTTTCGGCCATCCCACCTGGTATCTGTACGCCGAGTCGGCCGGCCGGATGCAGGCCGTCCTGCCGCTGGCCCAGGTCAACAGCCGCCTGTTCGGCAACACCTTGTGCTCGCTGCCTTTCTGCGTCTACGGCGGCATCGCCGCGCTGGACGACGGCGCCGCAGCCGAGCTCGACCACGCCGCCCAGCAGCTTGCGCGCCGCCTGCGGGTCGATCACCTGGAATACCGCCACCAGCAGTCCATCCACGCGGACTGGCTGCATAAGGACTTGTACGCCACCTTCCGCAAGCCGCTGAGCGCGGACCACGAACAAAACCTGCTCGCTATTCCGCGCAAACAGCGCGCCATGGTCCGCAAAGGCATGGCCGCCGGGCTGGTCAGCGTGATCGACGCCGAGCCCGACCGTTTCTACGATAACTACGCCGCCAGCGTGCATAGGCTGGGGACGCCGGTGTTCAGCCGCCGCTACTTCCGCGCGCTGCAGCAAGCCTTTGGCGACGACTGCGAAATCCTCAGCGTGCTGCAAAACGGCAAAGCCATCTGCTCCGTCATGAGCTTTCATTTTCGCGATGAAATCCTGCCCTACTACGGCGGTGGCGGCGACGCCGCCCGCGCGCTCGCCGGCAACGACTTCATGTACTGGGAAGTGATGCGCCGCGCCGTCGAGCGCGGCCGCCGGCTGTTCGACTTCGGCCGCAGCAAGTACGGCACCGGCTCGTTCGCGTTCAAAAAGAACTGGGGCTTCGCGCCGCAGCCGCTGCGCTACGACTATCAGCTGCATCGCGGCAAAAAACTGGCCGACGTGCAGCCGCTGAACCCGCGCCTGCAACTGCTGATACGGGCCTGGCGCCTGTTGCCGCTGCCGGTGGCGAACGCACTCGGGCCGCACATCGTGCGCCAGCTGGGGTAGCGTCATGCGCGACTTGCTGTATCTGACCCACCGTATCCCATTCCCTCCCAACAAGGGCGACAAGATACGCGCCTATCACGTCCTGCGCTACCTGCAACGCCACTTCCGCGTCCACCTGGGCAGCTTCATCGACGACGCCGCCGACCAGGCCCACGCCGCCCACCTGGCCACCGACTGCGCCAGTAGCTGCTTCGTCCGCCTGCACCCGCGCCTTGCCCGCGTCGCGAGCCTGCCGGCCTTGTGGCGCGGCGACGCGCTCAGCATCGCCTACTACCGCCACCCCGAGCTGCGCGACTGGGTCAAAGGCACGCTGAGCCGGCATCGCATCGACATCGCCATGGCCTTCTCCGGTCCCATGGCGCAATACCTGCCCGCGCGCACCCCACATGGCCCGCTGCACCGCGTGCTGGATCTGGTCGATGTCGACTCGGAAAAATGGCAGAACTACGCCGACCATCGCCGCTGGCCGTCGTCCGCGCTGTACCGGCGCGAAGGCCGCCGCCTGCTGGAGTTCGAACGCGCCGCCGCCCGCAGCTTTGACCAGGTGCTGCTGGTCTCCCGCGCCGAAGCCGCCTTGTTCCGCCTGCGCGCGCCGGAATCGGCCCACAAGACCGGCTACTTCAACAACGGTGTCGACAGCAGCTATTTCTCCCCGCAACCGGGCTTCGCCGATCCCTACGACAGCGCCCGCGTGCTGGTGTTCACCGGCGCCATGGACTACCCGCCGAACGTCGAAGCGGTGGTCTGGATGGCCGGACACGTCATGCCGGCACTGCGGCAAGAATTCCCCGACCTGCAGTTCCACATCGTCGGCTCCCGGCCCAGCCCGGCAGTGCAAGCCTTGACGCGCCAACCGGGCATCCACGTCAGCGGCACCGTAGCCGATATCCGGCCCTACCTGCATCATGCGGCGCTCGCGGTGGCTCCGCTGCAGATCGCGCGCGGCATACAGAACAAAGTGCTGGAAGCGATGGCGATGGGGAAAACAGTGATCGCTACGCCGCAGGCGCTGGAAGGCCTTTCCGCCGTGCCAGGACGAGACCTGATCTGTGCCGCCGGCGCAGCCGAATTCATCCACCACGTCGGCCGGCAGCTGCGCAACCCCGACGAGCTCGGCGCGGCCGCCCGCCAGCGGGTGCTGAACGACTACCAATGGGGGAAGAACCTGCAACGGCTGGGCGTCGTGCTGGGCGTTACCGAGTCCCATCCATCCCAGGCGGAGCCGGCGCCATGACCGCCGCGCTGTCGCCCGTCACGGCGCCGGTACCCGTCCCGCCGCCCCGTCCCGATATGCACCGGGCGCACGCCTGCCTGCTGCTCGCGCTCACCGGCCTGGTCGCTACCCACTGGACGACGGCCGCCGCCATGGCCAACCTGTGGTGGCATTCCCCAACCTTCGCCCATGGCCTGCTGGTGTCGCCGGTCTGTGTCTGGCTGGTATGGCGCCAACGCGCCGGGCTCGCCGCTTGCCCGCGCCATCCTTCGCCGCTCATGCTGCTGCCTCTCGCAATGCTGGGCGCGCTCTGGTTCCTCGCCACGGTGGCCAACGTGCCGGTGTTGCAGCAATACTGCCTGGTCCTCATGGTCGTCGCGACCGTGGTGCTGGTGCAGGGCCGGCGCTACGCGCGCGCCATCGCTTTTCCGCTGGCCTACCTGCTGCTTGCCGTGCCCTTCGGCGAAGTCTTCATCCCGCCCTTGATCGAATTCACCGCCGCCTTCACGGTAGGCGCGCTGCAGCTGGTGGGCATACCCGTCTTCCAGGACAACAACGTCCTGTCCCTGCCGAGCGGCAGCTGGTCCGTCGTCGAAGCGTGCAGCGGCCTGCGCTATCTGATCGCATCGGTTGCGCTCGGCACACTGTACGCCCACCTGAGTTACCGCAGCCGCCTCCGGCAAGCCGCCTTCGTCGCGGTGGCCCTGGTATTGCCCATCGTCGCCAACGGCCTGCGCGCCTTCCTCATCGTACTGGTCGGCCATTGCAGCAACATGACGCTGGCCGTCGGCATCGACCATTTGATTTACGGCTGGCTGTTCTTTGGCCTGGTCTCGGCGCTGATGTTCTGGGTTGGCGCCCGCTGGCGGGACGATGTCACGCCGCCGCCGCAGACTGCCGTGCATCCACCAGTCCAACTTCAGGTGGCCCGTCCGGCAGCGCTGATCGGGGCGACGCTGGCCGGCATGGCGGTGGCCGCGGTCTGGCCGCCGCTGGCCTACTTCACGCTGCGCGCGCCGCCGATGGCGCAGCAGCAAGCGCAGCTGTCGTTGGCGCCGCCGCCGGCGCCATGGCAGGCCGGCGAGCTGTCGGCCGGCGACTGGCTCATCCCCCATGCAGGCGAGCCGCAACGTTGGAGCGCCAACTACAGCGACGGCGTCCACCAGGTCGCGCTGCAACTGACCTGGTACCGCCACCAGTCCAAGGACAGGGAAATACTGACGCCAGTGTGGAAAACGCCGCCGTCCGCAAGCCCGCACTGGAAGGAACTGGCCGACTCCACCCGCCAGATCGACCTGGCCCGGCGCCGCGTGACCGTCCGGCAAACCATCGTGCAGGCCGGCGACGTCAAATTGCTGGTGTGGCGCTGGTACCGCGCCGCCGGCCGCGACACCGCCAGCCCGCTGCTGGTCAAGCTGCTGCTGGCCCGCAGCAAGTTGCTGGGCGCGGACGACGACGGCGCCGAGATCGCACTGGTCGCCCGCTACGACGAACAACCGGCCCAGGCCGCCATCCCCATGCAGCGCCTGCTGTCGGACATGCTGCCCGCCATCGATCAAGGACTCGCCCATGTTGCCCGACACTGAGATGGCCGCCGCGCCGCTGATCGTGCACCTGATCCACCGCCTGGACGTGGGCGGCCTGGAAAACGGCCTGATCAACCTGATCAACCACCTGCCGCCGGGCCGCTACCGGCACGCCATCGTCTGCCTGCGCGACTACACCGACTACCACCTGCGCATCGAGCGCCCTGGCGTGGAAATCATCAGCATCAACAAGCGCGACGGCAAGGACTGGGGCCACTATCTGCGCCTGTTCCAGACGCTCAAACGCCTGCGCCCGCTGCTGATCCACACCCGCAACCTGTCCGGCATCGAAGGCCAGCTGCTGGCGGCCTGCGCCGGCGTGCGCCTGCGCGTGCACGGCGAGCACGGCCGAGACATCGACGACCTGCACGGCCTGAGCCTCAAATACCGCTGCCTGCGCAAACTGCTGCGGCCGCTGATCGGGCATTTCATCGCCGTCAGCAAAGACCTGGAAGCCTGGCTGATCGGCACCATCGGCGCGCGGCCGCAACACGTCACCCACATCGGCAACGGTGTCGACAGCCTGCAGTTCCATCCCAGGCTGGGCCCGACCGCCGCCGTCGGCCCCGCCGGCTTCCTGTGCGAGGACGCCTACGTCATCGGCAGCGTCGGCCGCATGGCCGAGGTCAAGGATCATCTGGCGCTGGTGCAAGCCTTCCTCCTCTTGATCGCCGAGCACGCATTGCCGCGCAACCGCCTGCGCCTGCTCATCGCCGGCGACGGCCCTTGCCGCCAGGCCTGTCTGGACCTGCTGCGCCAGGCCGGCATGGAAGAGCTGGCCTGGTTGCCCGGCACCCGCGACGACGTGCCGCAACTGATGCGGGCGATGGATGTGTTCGTCCTGCCGTCATTGGCCGAAGGCACGTCCAACACCATCCTGGAGGCGATGGCGAGCGGCTTGCCGGTGGTGGCCACCGACGTCGGCGGCAATCCCGACCTGGTGCACAGCGGCTGGACCGGCACGCTGGTGCCGCCCCGATCGCCGGCCATGCTGGCCGACGCCATCCACGACTACTACCGCCTGCCCGCGCTGGCCGCCAGCCACGGCCAGCGCGGCCGCCGCCGCGTGCTGGCCGAGTACAGCCTGATCGCGATGGCCGATGCCTACCTGGCCGTCTACGATTCCCTCGCCGCCCCACCGCAACGCGATCGATGAAAGGATAGCCATGTGCGCCATCGCCGGAATCTACGACCTCCACCACCACACCGACATCGACGCCGGCCTGCTGCGCGCCATGACCGACATCCAGTTCCACCGCGGCCCAGACCAGGGCGGCGTCCACCTGGAACCGGGCGTCGCCCTCGGCCACCGGCGCCTGTCGATCATCGACCTGAGCGGCGGCCAGCAGCCGTTGTTCAACGAAGACCACAGCGTGGCCGTGGTCTACAACGGCGAGATCTACAACTACCGCGAGCTGATGCGCGAGCTGCAGCACTACGGCCACGCCTTCCGCACCCAGTGCGACACCGAGGTCATCGTCCACGCCTGGGAGCAATGGGGCGAACGCTGCGTCGACCACTTCCGCGGCATGTTCGCCTTCGGGCTGTGGGACCGCCGGCAGCAAAGCCTGTTCCTCGCGCGCGACCGGCTCGGCGTCAAGCCCCTGCACTATGCCGTGCTCGACGATGGCCAACTGCTGTTCGCCTCCGAACTCAAGGCCCTGCTGACGCACGACGGCCTGCGGCGCGAGCTGGACCCGCTGGCGGTCGAAGAATATTTCGCCTACGGCTACATCCCCGAACCGCGCACCATCTTCCGCCAGGCGCGCAAGCTGGAGCCCGGCCACACGCTGCTGCTGCGCAAAGGCCAGCCGCTGGCCCAGCCACGGCGCTACTGGGATATCCCGTTCGCCGCCCAGGCCCAGGCGCAGTACGGCGAAGCCCAGGCCGCCGACGAATTGCTGGAACGCTTGCGCGAGGCCGTCCGCATCCGTCTGGTGGCCGAGGTGCCGCTGGGCGCCTTCCTGTCCGGCGGCGTCGATTCCAGCGCCGTGGTGGCGATGATGGCGCAGCAATCCAGGCAGCCCGTCAACACGTGCTCGATTTCCTTCGGCGATCCCCGCTTCGACGAGACCGCCTACGCGCAGCTGGTGTCCGAGCGCTACGCCACCCGCCACCACACGCAGGCCGTGGAGCAGCACGACTTCGAGCTGGTCGACCAGCTGGCGGGCCTGTACGACGAACCCTACGCCGACAGTTCCGCCCTGCCGACCTACCGCGTCTGCCAGCTGGCGCGCCGGCGTGTGACGGTCGCGCTGTCCGGCGACGGCGGCGACGAAAACCTCGCCGGCTATCGCCGTTACCGCTGGCACCTGCACGAGGAACGCTGGCGCACCATGCTGCCGCTCGGCCTGCGCAAACCGCTGTTCGGCACGCTGGGCCGGCTCTACCCGAAAGCCGACTGGGCGCCACGCCCACTGCGCGCCAAGACCACCTTCGAGGCGCTGGCCCGCGACGCGGTATCGGCCTATTTCCACAGCGTCAGCATCATGAGCGACGCCACGCGCAAAGCCCTGTTCAGCGACCGCCTCAAGCGCGAGCTGGGCGACTACCACGCGGCCGAAGTGCTGCGCCGCCATGCGCGCAACTGCCCCTCCGGGCACGCGCTGTCGCGGGTGCAGTATCTGGACCTGAAAACCTATCTGCCTGGCGACATCCTCACCAAGGTCGACCGCGCCAGCATGGCGCACGGCCTGGAGGTGCGCGTACCGCTGCTGGACCACACGCTGGTGGAATGGGTGTCCGGCCTGCCGCCGGAGTTGAAGCTGCGCGGCGCCACCGGCAAATACCTGTTCAAGCGCGGCCTGGAGCGGCATCTGCCGAAGGAACTACTGTACCGGAACAAGATGGGCTTCTCCGTGCCGCTGGCGGACTGGTTCCGCGGACCGCTGCGCAGCCACCTGGAGCGCAGCCTCGCCAGTCCCGTGCTGGCCGATTGCGGCCTGTTCAATCCCGACCAGGTCCAGCGACTGGTCGCGCAGCACCTGTCCGGCCGCGCCGACCACAGCGCCCCTCTGTGGTCGCTGCTGATGTTCGAATCGTTCCTGCGGCAGCTGCCGGCCGCCGCGCCGCGCAACTGCGCACGAAAGGCGGCATGACCATGCGCGTGCTCCACATCCTCGACCATTCGCTGCCGCTGCACAGCGGATACACTTTCCGCACGCTGGCTATCCTGCGCCAGCAACGCGCGCTGGGCTGGCACACCACCCACCTGACCAGCGCCAAGCAAGGCGCCGGCCCGGGCGAGCAGGAAGTCGACGGCTGGCATTTCTACCGCACGCCGCCGCTGCGCAATTGGTGGTCGCGCCTGCCGCTCATGCGGCAATGGAGCGTGGTCGCCGGCCTGCACCGGCGCCTGCTGCAGATCGCGCCCAGGATCCGCCCCCACATCCTGCATGCGCACTCGCCCGCGCTGACCGCCCTGGCGGCGCTGCGCGCCGGGCGCGCGCTGGGCATCCCCGTGGTCTACGAAATCCGCGCCTTCTGGGAGGACGCCGCCGCCGACCATGGCACCAGCCGCGCCGGCGGTGTCCGCTACCGGCTCACGCGCGCGCTGGAAAACTACGTGCTGCACCGCGCCGACGCCATCACCACCATCTGCGAAGGCTTGCGCAGCGACATCGTCGCCCGCGGCATCCCCGCCGCCAAAGTGACCGTGATACCGAACGCGGTCGAGAGCAGCCGACTGCCGCCCCCGCCCGCCATGCACCCGCTGGCGCCCGCGTTTGGCCTGGGCCTGGGCGATGGACCGGTGCTGGGTTTCATCGGCTCCTTCTACGCCTACGAAGGCCTGGCGCTGCTGATCGCCGCGCTGCCACGGCTGCTGAACGACGCGCCGCGCCTGCAGTTGCTGCTGGTCGGCGGCGGGCCGCAGGAAGCCGAGCTGCGCGCGCTGGTCGACCGGCTGGACCTGCGCGCCACCGTCAAGTTCGCCGGCCGTGTCCCACACGAGCGCATCGCCGACTACTACCAGCTCACCGACATCCTGGTCTACCCGCGCCTGCCGATGCGGCTGACCGAGCTGGTCACGCCGCTCAAGCCGCTCGAAGCGATGGCCCAGGGGCGGCTGGTGCTGGCCTCGGACGTCGGCGGCCACCGCGAACTGATCGAGCACGGCAAGACCGGCTTGCTGTTCAAGGCCGGCGACGCGCAGTCGCTGACGCTGCAATTGCTGCAATTGCTGCGCCATGCGGAAACCTGGCCGGCGCTGCGCAGGCAAGCCCGCGCCTACGTCGAGCGCGAGCGCAACTGGCCCGCCAGCGTTGCGCGCTACGCGCCCATCTACCAGCGCCTGTGCGCGCAGGCGCCATGAGCGCGCCAGCGGGGCGCGACGCCGGCGCCACGCCGGACGGTATCGCCGGTCTGCGGATCGCGCTGGTTGGACCGCTGCCGCCCCCTGCCGGCGGCATGGCCAACCAGACCGCGCAGCTGGCCAGCCTGTTGCGCGACACCGGCGCCCAGGTCGATGTGGTGCAGGTCAACCCGCCGTGGGGGCCGGCCTGGGCCGCATCCCTGCGCGGACTGCGCGCCGCGCTGCGCCTTCCCCCGTATTTGTGGCGCTTGTGGCGCGCAGCCGGCCGGGCGCAAGTCGTCCACGTGATGGCCAACTCCGGCTGGTCATGGCACTTGCACGCCGCGCCGGCCATCTGGATCGCCCGCCTGCGCGGCAAAGGCGTACTGCTCAACTATCGCGGTGGAGAGGCCGCAGCCTTCCTGGCCCGCCGGGCCGCACTGGTCCGCTTCACCATGCGGCGCGCGCACCAGGTAGTGGTGCCGTCCACCTTCCTCGCCGACGTCTTCGCGCGCCATGGCGTGAGCGCGCGCATCGTCCCCAACATCGTCGACCTGGCGCAGTTCCGGCCGTCGGACTGCGCCGCGCCGCATGCTTCCATCCTGATCGCCCGCCACCTGGAGCCGCTGTACGACCATGCGACGGCCTTGCGCGCCTTTGCCATCGTCCGTCGCAGCCTGCCGCACGCCCACTTGACCATCTGCGGCGAAGGTCCCGAGCTGCAGCGGCTGCAGCAACTGGCGCAGACACTGGACGTCAGCGATGCGGTGCACTTCGCCGGCAAGCTGGACAATGCCGCCATGGCCGGACAATACCGGCTCTGCGATCTGGCGCTCAACCCCAGCCTGGCCGACAACCAGCCGATTTCCATCCTGGAAGCGTGGGCCAGCGGCGTGCCGGTCGTCAGCACCGGCGTCGGCGGCGTTCCGCATCTGGTGCGCGACCAGATCAACGCCGTGCTCGTTCCGCCGCAAGACCCGGCGGCGATGGCGCAGGCCATGCTGTCCGTGCTCCAGCATCCGTCCCGCGCGTGGTCGCTCGCCAGCGCGGGCAGACAGGCGGCCCGGCGCTACGCCTGGCCCCAGGTCGCTCCGCTGCTGATGGCGCAATACCGGCTCGTGTTGAAGCGCCCGCCCGCCTTCGGCTACACGGCGCTGGTATCCACCCTGCTGTTCCCCGTGCACGAAATGCTCAAGCGGCACCGCAGCGTCGGCCTGCGGCGGAACATGGAGCGCAGCCAATGGTGGTCGCCGCAGCAACTGGAAGCGTTGCAGCTGCAACGCCTGCGCGCGCTATTGCTGCATGCCTCCGAGCACGTGCCTTACTTCCGGCAGCTCTACACCCGCCTCGACTTCGACGCCAACCGCGTCCACGACCTGCGCGACCTGCGCTGCCTGCCCATATTGAACAAAGCTGAAATCAACCGCCATCGCGACGACTTCGTCGCCGAAAACGCCGGTCCGCTGCGACGTTTCAACACCGGCGGCTCCAGCGGCGAACCGCTGATTTTCTTCCAGGGCAAGGACCGCGTCAGCCACGACGTCGCCGCCAAGTGGCGGGCCACGCGCTGGTGGGGCGTCGACATCGGCGACCGCGAAGCGTTGATGTGGGGCTCTCCCATCGAACTGAACGCGCAGGACCGCTGGCGCATGCGCCGCGACCGTCTGCTGCGCAGCCTGCTGCTGCCGGCCTTCGACCTGTCGGCCGCCCGCCTGGACGACTACCTGGGCCGGCTGCAACGCCTGCGCCCCGCCATGCTGTTCGGCTACCCGTCGGCCATGTGCCTGCTGGTCCGGCACGCACACAGCCGCCGGATTGCGCTGGACGGCTTGGGCGTCAAGGTAGTGTTCGTTACTGCCGAACGCCTGTACGACGAACAACGCGCGCTGCTGGAGCGAGCCTTCGCCGCCCCGGTCGCCAATGGCTACGGCGGGCGGGACGCGGGTTTCCTCGCCCACGAATGTCCGGAAGGCGGCATGCACATCACCGCCGAAGACGTCATCATCGAAATCGTCGATGGCCAGGGCGCTCCGGTCGCGCCGGGCGACAGCGGCGCCATCCTCGTGACGCACCTGGCCAGCCGCGACTTCCCCTTCATCCGCTACGCCACCGGCGACGTCGGCGCGCTCGACACCCGCCCCTGTCCCTGCGGGCGCGGCCTGCCGCTGCTGAAGCGCGTCGAAGGCCGCGTCACCGATTTCGTCGTGGCGCGCGACGGCACCGTCATGCATGGCCTGGCGCTGATCTACGTGCTGCGCGACCTGCCCGAAGTGCGCGCCTTCAAGATCATCCAGGAAAGCCTGGACACCACCCGCGTGCTGCTGGTCAGCGTGAGCGGACTGCCGCCGGCCCTTCGGCTGAGCATCATCAGCCAGTTCCGTGCCAGGCTGGGGGCGTCCGTCGAGATACTGATCGACGAGGTGAAGGCCATCCCGGCGGAAGCGTCGGGCAAGCACCGCTACGTCATCAGCAAAGTTTCGCCCCATTGAAGCCGGAGGTCCCATGCCCATCCTTTCCTACACCGCGCTGAGCTTGCTGTTGGCGATCTCGCTCTATGCGCTGCACAAGCTACGCAGCATGCACATCATGATGTACGACGTGCGCGACCAGGCGCACCACGACCAGGCCGGCCTGTTCCGGCAGCTGGAGGCCCTGCAAGGTCTGTACATCGAACTCGATCTCCGCCACAGCCTGCCGCCGACGCGGGGCTGGGCCGCGTCGCCCGACTTTCTGCTGGAAGTGGCCCGCCATGCGCGCACCCTGCGGCAGGCGACTGTGCTGGAGTGCAGCAGCGGCGTTTCCACCCTGGTGCTGGCGCGCTGCATGCAGTTGAACGGCGGCGGCAAGGTCTACAGCCTGGAGCACGACGTGCATTTCGCCGCGCAGACCCGCGCCCAACTGCGCCGCCACGGCCTGCAGGATTTCGCCACCGTCATCGACGCGCCGCTGACGCCCTACGACCTCGACGGCCTATCCTGGCCGTGGTACGACCTGGCGCAGTTGCCCGCGCTGCCAAGCTTCGATCTGCTGGTGATCGACGGGCCGCCGCAGGCCACCCGCGCGCAGGCGCGCTATCCGGCCGGTCCGCTGCTGTTTCCCCGCCTGGCCGCCGGCGCCGCCGTCTACCTCGACGACGCCGCGCGGCCGGACGAGCAAGCCATCCTGCGCCGCTGGCGCGAGGAGTTTCCGAAACTGGCGCAATCGTCCCCGGGCTGCGAAAAAGGCTGCGCCGTGCTGCGGGTCGGCTAGCGCTCCGCCGCCAAGGCGCGCGCGATACGGGTCTCCTCGGGATGCGCGCTGTGATAGCGCTCGCGCGCGGCGCGCATCCTGGCCAGATGGGCGGCCACGTTGTCGCTCCGCAGTTCGACGCCGAAATCGGCCTGCGCCTCGCCGCCTCCGAACATCCGCGCCAGGATCATGGCGCCGACATTGCTGCGGTAGTGGGACGTTTCCCAGTAGTACAGCATATCGGACTGCTTGCTGACCTGGGGAACGGCCTCCGTGGTCACGCTGTTGAAGCCGGAAAAATCATGGACGCGCACATCGCAGCCCGCCGAACGATGCCGCTGCGCCAGCTCCGCCAGGCCGGTCTGCCAGGCTTCCATCGCCGGCCATTTTCCGGCCCAGTACAAGCCGTCGATCGTCATCGCGTGCGTGGGGTTGATGTACAGCCGAATGACGGTCCCGGCCTTGCACAGGGCGGCCACGCTGCGGTCCAATGCCGCGGTCGCCTCGGCGGTCGGCCCCGCGCCACGGATGAATTCGCGGACTCTGGGCGCCACGGCCGCGCCGGTTCCCCCCAGGCTGTCGATACGGTCGCGCACGCAGACACCGTCGCGCTGGCCATACAACGCCAGACTCGAATGGCAGGCACTGCCAAAGGTGCCGCGCAGCAAACGGATGGAATCGGCCGTCATATCGAAGCTCAACGCCCGCCTGGCGTTGAGCAGCCCGCGCCGCCACAGGTACAGCGGGCCGTCGGCCACCAGTTCGCGGTCGAAGTCCGTGTTGCCGATCTCCATGGAAAACGATGGCGCATCGATGCCCCAGACCACGGTTTTCAGCTGCCCGACCTGCGCCGCGTGGCGCACCATCGCCATCGCATCGCCCAGCGACGCGCCCGACAGCGCGCCATTGAACACATCCTGGCCGGCAAAGGCCATCGCGCGCGGAGGCAGGCCCAGCTCGGTACGGGAATTGCCGACATACAGCACGGCGGGCTTGAACTTGGCCAGCGCGTAGGTCTTGCCCCAGGCGCTCAATTTTTCCCGGCCCGGCTGCAAGCGCAGCACTTGCGGCGTCTGCCATTGATGGGTCAGGTAGGGATCGACCAGATAATTCAACATCGTCACCGTGCCGATCACCAGCGCACTGCTGCCACAAAAGACGGTAACGTAACTGCGCGGATCCATGATCAAAATTGGAAATAGAGGAATTCGCTGACCCGGTTCATGCTGAACACGCAGGCGAGAAACAGCATGGAAAACGCCAGGCTCCAGTAACTGTGCGGGCGCCAGCTCCACAGCAAGCGGTTTGGCGTAGCCAGCAGTTGCTCGATGCACGGCGCGTAGTGGCGAAAAATCTGCTGCGTGTTCGGCGCGGCAAAGGCCAGGACCATGGCCAGCAGCAACGCCGGCACCGCGACGCCGCTGAAGTCGATCCAGCGTATCCCCCCGAAACTGCAGCCAGCCGGGAAATAGGATGCGTACGCTTCCAGTCCGTGCGGCAAGGCCACACCATTGCCTCCCACCATGGCGAGCAGGATATCGCCGGCGGTCGACAGGTCCGGCGCGCGGAACACCACCCATGCGGCCAGCACCGTGAAAAAGGTCAGCATCCGCCCCCACCAGCGCGGCGGCCCCTGCCCCGCCAGCGCGACCCAGCCGTGATACACCATCAGATACACGCCATGCAAGCCGCCCCACACCACGAACGACCAGCCTGCCCCATGCCACAAGCCGCCCAGCAGCATGGTCAACATCAGGTTGCGATAGCGGCCATGGCGATTGCCGCCCAGCGGCACGTACAGATAGTCGCGCAGGAAGCGGGACAAGGTCATGTGCCAGCGACGCCAGAATTCGGCGATGTTCGCGGCTTGATACGGGGAGTTGAAGTTGAGCGGCAGCTTGACGCCGAACAGCCGCGACAAGCCTATCGCCATATCCGAGTAGCCGGAAAAGTCGAAATACAGCTGAAAGGCGTAGGCCAGCGCGCCTATCCAGGCCTCCACCAGCTGCGGGTGCGCATCCACGGCGAACACCGGGCCGGCCAGCGTCGACAAGGGATCGGCCAGCAACACCTTCTTGGCCAGGCCGACGACAAAGATCGACAAGCCCACCGCCACATCGGCCGCGTTCAAGCCGGGCGGCCGTTCGAACTGCGGCATCATCTCCCTGTGATGCAGCACCGGCCCCGCGATCAGGTGCGGGAAATAGCTGACGAACAAGGTGTAGTGCACCAGGCGATACTCCCCGGCCAGCCCACGATAGCAATCGACCAGGAAGGCGATCTGCGTAAAAGTGAAGAACGAGATACCGATCGGCAGCAGTACCTCCCAGCCCTGCAGATGCGCGCCCGCCAGCGCATTGATGCTGCCGATAAAGAAATTCGCGTACTTGTAATACCCCAGCAAAGCCAGATTGGCCGCCAGCGCGAACACCAGCCAGCGTCTGCGCCGCGCCGCGACGGCCGCCAGCATGCGTCCAGCGACCCAGTAGTTGAAGAGTATCGACGCCATCAGCAGCGGCAGATAGCGCACATTCCAATAGCCGTAGAAAAACAGCGACACCAGCGCCAGCCACCCGGCAGCCCAGCGCGGCCGCGCGCGCGCCAGCAAGGCGTACCCGGCCAGCACGAGCGGCAGGTACAGGAACAAGAATCCCGAAGAATTAAACAGCACGGCGCGTCCCCTGTTCCCGCCGCGTTCTGTGATACAGCTCGGTGTAGCAGGCGACCATTTGTTCGGCCACGCGCTGCCAGCTATAGCGTTCGACCAGCGCCCGCACGGCCACCCGGTCCGGCGGATTGCCCAGCAGTTCCAGCACGGCTTGCCGCAGGCCCGACGCATCATCCCAAGGCAACTGACGCAAGGCGAAGCTGCTATCGGGAAGGTTGAGCGCGCTCTCGTTCGTCATCACCACCGGCGTGCCCGCCGCCAAGGCCTCCAGTACCGACAGCGGGAATACTTCGCCGTGACTGGGCAAGGCCAGCACCGAAGCGCTGGCGTAGGCACTGGCCAACAAGGGATCGTCATGTTCCAGCTGGCCCAGCCAGCGCACCCGTGGCGCCGCCAGCAGCTGCTGCAGATAATTCTGGTGCTGGCGTTGCGCCCTGCCGATCAATACCACCGGCAATTCCGTCGATGCCAGCGCGTGCACCAGCCCCAGCTGATTCTTGTAGGGAGAGATCGCCCCCACCATCAGTACAAACGGCCCGGTCAATCCCGTGCAGCGCCGGAACTCCTCCTGCCGCGCACCGAAGAAATGAGAGCTGATGCCGTTGGGAAGCACGCGTATCTTGGCCTGCGGCGTATGAAACGCGCTGACGATGGCGTCACGCTCCGCCGGCCCCAGCGCGATCACCAACTGCGCCAGCTGCAAGGCGCGCTTGGTCTGCGCGTAGCTGGTCTGCACGGTCCACCCCGTCAGGCGACCGGTCAGGCGGTCCGCCAGCCTGGCGCGCATGCCGTCCATCCTCGTCCAGCCCGGAGACAGCAGGGCCGACAGCACGACCGGCACGCCGAGGTCGGCAGCCAGCTCCACCAGCCGGTGATTGCCGTTGATTGCAGAGAACACGTGGATCAGATCGAACTGATCCAGGCGCTGGCGATTGGGATCGACCAATTCCACCTCCAGCCCCGGCGCGGACTGCGCCTGCAAGGCATCGAGCGTCGAGCGCACCTGCACCTGCAGGCCGCCCTCGCGCTGGAACAACATGGGATATGACAGGACGCCTATGCGCATATACGATCCCTTATTTGCCGAGCATTGCCCACGCCTTGCGTCCCGCCAGCGTGCATTCGGCGGCCAGTTCGTGCCGGAAGCACAGTACCGCCGCCAGCCACGGCAGCAAGGCGGACAGCGCCGCGATCATCAGTTGGTTCACCGCGTACGCCGCTTGCATCGGATACCAGGCGACCAGCATCAACGGCCCGCACAGGCTGACGGACGCAACCAGCGCGCTGCACCTGACCGCGGCAAGCAAAGCCCACAGCTGCAAACCCGCCAGCCGCCGCAGATACAGAAACGTCCAGCAGCTTCTGAACACCGCGCCGGCCACCACGGCCCAGGCCACCCACTCCAGGCCGAATGGCGCCGCCAGCAGCACGGCAACCACGCGCACCGGCACCGACAACGCTTCAAGTTTGGTCTGTGTACGCACAGCCCCCATCGCCACGAACAGATATCGCGCCATGCTGAACATGCTATACAAGGCACTCGACAGGCATATGACGCGTATCAATGGGACGCATGCGTCCCACTGGTCGCCGTACAGCACCCGCACCACGTCCGGCGCCATGATCGCCACAAAACCGAAGAACGGCCAGGCCAGCACCGTCATGTAGCTGGCCGTGGTCAGGTAGACCGGCCGCAAGTCGCCGTCCGCGCGCGCCTGCGCCGAAAACAGTGGAAAGATCACCGGCGAGATGGCGCTCGTCACCAGTTGGTTGAACACATTCACCACCCCCTGCGCCTTGCCGAAAATACCGACCTCGGCCACACCCATCATCTTGCCGATGATCAGGTCCGGCGCTGCGATGCCGAGCTCGTCGATAACGCTGCCTGCGGTGGAGATGGAGCCAAACGACAATATCGCCTTCATCCCGCGCCGCGCCGGCAGCCAGGGCAAGCCGCGCGGCCAGCAGCAGATGCTCGCCATCAGCGCGCCGACGGTGCCGGCGACGGCGCCCCACACCAGGCTCAAATAGCCATACCCGAGCCACGCGCAGCCAACGGAAACGAGCAACTGCGTCAAGCTGCTGGTGATGTTGATCCCAAAGATCGCCGAAAACCGCATCTGCCGCCGCAGATACGGCAAGGCCAGCGAGCTGAAAGGGATCAGCAGAAAATTGATGGACAACAGTTGCAGCACCATGTTCAAGCGCGGATCGCGGTAGAAGCGCGCGGCCAGGCCGCTGCTGAGCAGCACCACCACCGCCAGCGACCATGCGACGCACAAGCTGGTGCCCAGCGCCGCCCGCAGCTTTTCCTCGGTCAGCTGTTTTTCCTGAATCACGTAAGGCCCCACGCCGAAATCCCGCACCGCCTGCGCCAGGCCGGCCAGCACGGCGCCGATGGCGTAGACGCCGATCTCGGCCGGCGTAAGCAGCCGCGCCAGTATCATCGTCCCAACCGTGTTCAGCACCAGCAAGGTGTATTTCTCGGCGAACGAGATCAGGAAGGACCAGCGCGTCTGCATCGCCGCGCCTCAGATCAGCTGATCATAGAAGGCAAGCACCTGCTTGCCCACGACCGTGCAGCTGTAGCGGGAGACCGCCTCGTCCCGCGCCAGCCGCCCCATGCTTCGCCGCCGCCCGGGGTCGTCGAGCAAGCCCGCGACGATGGCCGAGGCCGCATCCAGATCGTGCGCCGGCACCAATACGCCGCCCTGGCTGTCGCGCAGGATGTCCGCGCTGCCCGGCACATCGGTCGCCACCACGGGCACGCCGCAGGCCATCGCTTCGATGGTGGCGATGCCGAAGCCCTCGTTCCGGCTCATCAGGATGTGCAGGTCCAGCGCCGGCAACACTGTTTCTATCGCCGCGACAAAGCCGGTGAAGACGACGTACGGCGCCAATCCGGCCAGGCGAACTGTTTCCTTCAGCTCCGCCTCCAGCGGCCCGCTGCCGGCCATCAGCAGATGCAGGCGCGGGTAGCGCTGGCGCAGCAATATGAACAGCTCCAGCAGCAGCATCGGCCGCTTCTGCTCGGAAAGGCGGGCCGCGGCGCCGATCACCAGCGCATCTTCCGGCAAGCCCAGCGCCGACCGGGCGGCGCGGCGCAAGGCTTCGCCTGGTTTGAAGCGGTCGGTATCGACACAATTCGGTATCACGGCCACGCGCGTGGAGGCCTGCAAATACGGCCGATAAATCGCCATGAAGTGGTCCAGCGCCGACTGCGATACCGCGTACACGCCGCGCACGCCATCAAAGGCTTGCCGCAGCAACGGGCGATGCCAGGCGCTGATCTCCGCCGCCGGGAAGGCGTTGTGCACGCTGACGACCGCGGGCAGGCGGCAGTAGCGCGCCAGCCACAACACGGAAGCGCCATAGTTGGTCCAGCACCAGGCCACATGCACCAGGTCCGCGCGGAAAGCCCGCAGCCGCCGCGCAGCCCACAGCCGCGCCCGCAGCAGATTCCAGCGCCGCCAGGCCCATTGCTCGAAGAACCGGGGCGGATCGAACTCCGCCACCGTGATCTGTTCGCGCGCCAGCTGCCTCGACCAGGCGTCGATGCCGGCGAAGCGGCGCAGCGCCAGGCTGCCATCGGCGCCGGCCTGGCGCAGATAGCGGACCTCCTGCGCCATGCGCATCTCCATCCCGCCCAGTTCGCCCGAGTAGCTGGTGATCAGCACCTGCCGCCCCGTGGCGCGCCGCCCAAGCCGGGCCTCGGCAAAATAGCCGCGCAGATAGGCCAGCTCCCAGCGCCGCCGAAACAGCCGGTCGCCGGCTCCCGTCAGCCGGGCCCGCAGATAGCCCAGGCACTCCAGCGCGTAGCGCATCAGCATCCAGCGCGGCACGCCGCACCATTCGGGGAAAGTGCCGGGACGGTCTTGCCGATACTTGCCCCGTCCGAAGCGCCACGCCTTGTCGAGCACGTAGGCGGCGGTCAGCTGATGCCTGCGGATGTAGTGCCCCACCCGCGCCTTGGGACAAAACCACGCCGGATAGCCGGCCAGCGCAAGCCTGCGGGTCAGTTCGGTCTCGCCGCCCATGGCATAGGCGCCGCCGTTGGGGCCTATCGCCGTGTCGTAGCGATAGCCGGCCGCGAACACCGCCCGCCGCATCGCCATGTTCGCTCCCCACACCAGCCCGGGAAAGACCGGGCCGTCCGGCAGGTCGGGGGCGGTCAGGCCGAACGTCAAGCCGGTCGGCACCAGCCGGGGCAGCCACTCGGGCGGCGCCTCCGCCCAATCGGGCGCGATGGCGCCGCCGAAGACGGCATAGCCGGGATGGGCGTCGGCGCAGTCTTCCCACTGCACCAGCCAATCCGGCGCGGGCGTCGCATCGTCGTCGCTGAAAATATAGAGGCCCTCGCCGCCGTCATGGCGCAAGGCCCATTCCACCGCCAGGTTCAGGGCCGCGTTCTTGCCCGGATGCGGGCTGCGCAGCAGATGCAGCGGCAGCCGGTCCTGATAGCTGGCGACCAGTGCGCCCGTGCCGTCGCTGCTGCCGTTCTCGACGACCAGCAACTGCCAGGCCTGGCGCGGCGCCTGCAAACGGCAATATCCCTCCAGCACCCTGGACAAGGTCTGCTCGCCATTACAAGTCGCCATGAGAACGGTCAACAAGGGCGCATCCTCCCTATCCTATGATTGCAGCACGTGACAATCCAGTGTAGTGACAGGCTCAATGGCATCGTTGAGCCGCATCAACGAGTTTCCCGGCCATGCGCGACATTCTGATCACCCTCATCGTCTTCGGCAGCCTGCCACTGATCCTGCGCAATCCCGTCAACGGCGTGCTGATGTGGGTGTGGATCAGCGTGATGAATCCGCACACCCAAGGCTGGGGCTTCGCCACCACCTTCCCCTTCGCCTTCATCGTCGCCGTCGCCACGCTGTTCAGCGTCGCCATCTCGCGCCTGCCCAAGGCGCTGCCGATGTCCGGCATCACGTTCACGATGATCACGCTGGCGTTGTGGATGAACGTCACCACCCTGTTCGCCCTGTATCCCGAAACGGCCTACACGCAATGGAGCAAGGTCATGAAGATCATGCTGATGAGTCTGGTAACGATGACGGTGATACGCAGCCGCGAGGATATCCAGCGCCTGATGTGGGTGCTGACCATGTCGATCGGCTACTACGGCGTCAAAGGCGGCATCTTCACGATACGCAGCGGCGGCGTCGACCGCGTCTGGGGGCCGGAAGGTACTTTTATCGGCGACAACAACGCCATCGCGCTGGCCCTGATCATGACCATCCCGTTGATGCACTACCTGCAGCAGCGCAGCGACCAGCGCTGGCTGCGGCACGGCCTGAGCGCGACGATGCTGCTGAGCGCGCTGGCGGCCATCGGCTCCTACTCGCGCGGCGGCCTGCTGGCGATCGCCGCCATGATCGTCTTCATGTGGCTGAAGAGCCGCCACAAGCTGGCCGGCGGCGCGCTGATCGTCCTGCTGGCGCCGCTGGCCTTCCTGTTCATGCCGGAGCGCTGGAGCGAACGCATGGACAGCATCGGCGCCTACCAGGAAGACGAATCCGCGATGGGCCGCATCAACGCCTGGTACATGGCCTGGAACCTGGCCAGGGACCGCTTCTTCGGCGGCGGCTTCGAGATCGCCGAACCGGGCGCCTTCTTCCTGTACGCGCCCAATCCCACCGACATCCACGCCGCCCATAGCATCTACTTCCAGGCTTTGGGCGAACATGGATTCATCGGGCTGGGGCTGTATCTGCTGCTGCTGGGCATGACCTGGCGTTCGGCGGCCTGGATCGTACGGCACAGCCGGAACCAGCCGGAACTGGAATGGGCACAGCAACTGGCGACGATGATACAAGCCAGTTTCGTCGGCTTCGCCGTCGGTGGCGCTTTCCTGAGCTTGCTGTATTTCGACGTCCCGTATTACCTGATGGGCGTCATCGTCTCCACCCGCCTGCTGATCGCAGGCCGGCAAACCGCAACGACTGCGGCCACGCTGGGCCACGTCGGCGGCGGGCGCCCCGCCATCGGGCAGCCATGAACCAGCGCCTGTCTATCCTGGTCTATCACCGGGTGCTCGCGCAACCCGATCCGCTGCTGCCCGAACTGCCGGACGCCCGCCTGTTCGACCGTCACATGGCCTTGCTGAAGCGCTGCTTCCGTGTATTGCCGGTCAGCGAGGCCGTCAGCCGCTTGCGCCAGGGAACGCTGCCGGCGTGGGCCGCCTGCATCACCTTCGACGACGGCTACGCCGACAACGCCGAATGGGCGCTGCCGGTGCTGCAACGCCACGGATTGTCCGCCGCCTTCTTCATCGCCAGCGACTACCTGAACGGCGGCCGCATGTGGAACGACGCTGTGATCGCCGGCGTGCGCCATGCGCAACAAGCAGTGCTGGAGACAGCGGCGCCAGGCTGCGCCGCGCTGCCGGTGCAGACGCTGCGCCAGAAGCAGCTGGCCGTAGACCGCCTGCTCGATGCGTTGAAATACCTGCCGCAGCGCCAACGCCATCAGCTGGCGCAAGGCATGGCGCCGGCGCCGGCCGAAGAATTGATGATGCGCACGCATCAGCTGCGGCAATTGCAGGCGGCCGGCATGGAAATCGGCGCGCATACGGCATCGCATCCGATCCTGGCGAAGCTGCCGGATGCCGACGCCTTGGCCGACATCGTCCGGGGCAAGACCGCACTGGAAGCCATCACGCAGACGCCGGTCGCGCTGTTCGCCTATCCAAACGGCAAGCCTGGCCTGGATTACGACCAGCGCCATGTCGCCATGGTCAAGGCGAGCGGTTTCACCGCCGCATTCAGCACCGTGTCCGGCGCCGCGGACGCCGCCAGCGATCCGCTGCAACTGCCGCGCTACACGCCGTGGGAGCGGGACCGTCCGCGCTTCCTGCTGCGCCTACTTGCGAACCGGCGCGTCTGACCTGGCCAGCCACTGTTCCAACATCATCAGCACCCACACCATCGTGCCGTGATAGGCCGGATGCTCGGCGATCAGCGTGCGCATCAGGCGGTCGATGAAGTCGGCGCGGATGATCTGCCGCTTCTTCAGATCGCTCAAACTATCGAGCACCAGCCCTTGCAAGCCCGCGTCACGCTGCAGCCAGTAGCCGAAAGGCAAGCCGAAGCCATGCTTCTTCTTGCGCAGTATCGCCGCCGGCAGATAACCGCGCAGCGCCCGCTTGAAGAAATAGCGCAGCCGGGTGCCGTTCAACTTGTCCTTCGGCGACAACCGCCCCGAGAACGCCAGCATCTCGTCGCTCAGGAAGGGAAACGCCACCTCCACGCCGCCCAGCTCGCACGCAAGGCTGACCTTGCGCAGATCGTTGTCGGCAAGCGTGTAGCGCAAATCCAGCGTCTGCATGCGATTGATCTGGCTCAGCCCCTTGCCCTGCCAATAGCAGTCGTTCAGCTGGCCGATCGGGCCGCTCTCGTCCACGCCGGCCAGGAAGTCGGCATGCAGCACCTCCGCCGGCCCATAACGCAGCAGCAGATTGTAGGTTTCCAGCCGCGCAGGCATGGGCATCAGCGCCTGCTCGATATAGCTGCGCGCCTTGCGCAACATCGTCAAGTCCAGCTGGCCCGCCAGGCCGAACAGCAAAGGCTCCAGCGCCACCTGGCGCAATGCCGACGGCAACTGTTCGTAGCGCGACAGCACGGCCTGGTGCGCATAGCGCTCGTTGCCGCCGAACAATTCGTCGCCGCCATCGCCACCCAGCAAGCGCGTCACACCGTCGGCGCGCGCCATGTTGGCGCAATAATAGGCGGGTACGGCGGACGAGTTGCCGAAAGGCTGGTCCGACGCGGCCGCGATGCGGGGTATCGCGTTGGCGACGTCGCCGGCCGTCACGTACAGTTCGTGATGATCGGCGCCGAAATGTCGGGCGGCAATGCGGGCGTAGCGCATTTCGTCATAGCCCGCGACATCGAAACCTATCGAGTAGGTACGCGGCGCCGTGCCGCTGACGCGGGCCAACATGCCCGCGAGCGTGGAACTGTCCGTCCCGCCGCTCAGGAAAGCGCCGGTCCTGGCGCCGCCGGACGCACGCCGCACCGAGCCCTCCAGCGTGCTCAGGAATTGCCGTTTGAGTTCGCCAAAGGGCATATTGCTTTCTTCCTGGTACTCCATCTTCCAATACTGGCCAGTCTCCAGATGGCCGTGCCGGTACTGCACATACTCGCCAGGCTGCAGACGGCGCTGGCCGCGAAACACGGTGCGCGGCGCCGGCACCGTGTGGAAATACAGATAGTTGTAGATGGACTGCGGGTCCAGCGTCTTCACTGCCATCGGGTGGGCCTGCAACGCGGCAGCCGATGAGCCGAACAGCACGCCCTGCGTCAGCTGTTGATAGTGCATGGTGTGCACGCCGCTGCGGTCGATGGCCAGCAGCAGCTGGCCGCCCGGCTCCGCCATCGCGCACACCGCGAACGGGCCGGACAAGGCCGCGCAAGCCTTGGCGCCGTGGACCTGCCACAGCGCGGCAAAACGCTCGGCAAGATTCTCGGCGCAACCATTCAACAGAGGACGTCCCCACACCGCCACCAGCACGCCGCCACTGCCGTGCACGCTGGCGCTGCCCGCCGCGGCCGCCACGGCGATGCCGCCCCGCTGCGCGGCGGCAATGCGAATCGGGCTATCGTCAAACCGCACCAGCGGCGCCGCCATGCCGGCCAGCAGGTGCTGGACCGCCGCGCCCTCCGCAGTACCCAGATAACCGCACAAACCACTCATACCAACACCTCCAAGGGCGCGGGATGGCCAAGAAACGCAGTCGGGCTCGCCGTCAACCCATAGGCGCCGGACTGCAGCACCACCACCAGGTCGCCGACCTCGGCGCGCGCCAGCTCCATGCGATCGGCCAGCAGATCCAGCGGCGTGCACAGCGGGCCGACCACCGACACCGTCTCACGCGGCCCGCCATGGACGCGATTGCCTATGACGACGGGAAAGTTCTTGCGGATCACCTGGCCGAAATTGCCTGAGGCGGCCAGATGCTGATGCAGGCCGCCATCGGTGATCAGGAAGGTCTGTCCATGCGAACGCTTGCGCTCCAGCACGCGGCAGACATAGATGCCGCCCTCGGCCACCAGATAGCGGCCCAGTTCGAGGATCAGGGTGGCCTGCGGCGAGGCCTGCCGCAGCAGGTGCTGGCACTGCTGCACGCCATCGGCGACGGCAGGCAGGTCGAGTGGGCGCTCGCCTGGGAAGTACGGCACGCCAAAGCCGCCGCCGATATTCAACATGCGCAGGGGCGCGGGGGCATGCTCTGCCAGACGCAAGGCTAGTTGTACGCTCAGCCGCTGCGCCTCGCAGATCGCCTCGGCGGAAAGATTCTGCGCACCGCAAAACAGATGGAAGCCATGGAAATCCAGGCCCAGCGACGCCAGCCGCCGCAGCATCGCCGGCACCCGCGCCGCATCGACGCCGAATTGGCGCGGGCCGCCGCCCATCTTCATGCCCGCCAGCTTCAGTTCGAAATCCGGATTCACGCGCACCGCCACGCGCGGCGTCATGCCCAGTTCGCCGCCCATGCGGGCGGCGCGTTCCATTTCGGGCTCGGACTCCAGATGCAGCAACACGCCCGCCGCCACCGCACAACGCAACTCCGCATCGCGCTTGCCCGGTCCGGCAAGACTGATGCGATCGGCCGGCATGCCCGCATCCAGCGCCACCTTCATCTCGCCGCCGGACGCCACGTCAAAGCCATCCACCAGCCCGGCCATCATCTGCACCAGCGCCGGCATGGGGTTGGCCTTGACGGCGTAGTGCAGATGCACGCCTTCCGGCAGCGCCTGCCGCAGCGTGGCGACGCGGGTGGCGATATGGCTGCGCTCATAGGCATAGAACGGCGTGCGGCCGACGCGCTCCGCCAGCCGCGTCAGCCGGATGCCGCCCAACTGCAGCACATCCTCCAGCACCGGGAACTGGTACAACGCAACGTGCTGCGGCGCATCCAGCGGCGCCATCACGGCTCGCACCGTGAGGCGGCCAGTTGATCGGCCAGCAGCTTGCGGTCGATCTTGCCGTTTGGATTGCGCGGCAACGGTGTCTGGCGGATCTCGACCGTCGCAGGCACCATGTAGGCCGGCAGGGCCTGACGGCAGGCCGCCAACAACGCCGCGCTGTCGACGGCGCCTTGCGGCATGGCGGCCGCGATCAGCGCGATGGACTGTCCCAGTGTCGCGTGCGGTACGCCCAGCGCGGCGGCCTCTGCAACCAGACCGGTCGCGTACACCACTTCCTCCACCTCGGTCGGACTGACGCGGTAGCCGGAGGTCTTGATCATGTCATCGCTGCGGCCAATAAAGTACAGATATCCTTCATCGTCGCAGCGCACGGTGTCGCCAGACCAGACCGCCAGTTCGGGCACCGGCAGGCCGCCCAGCCGGTCAGGCAGCGGACGGAAGCGCTCGGCGGTGCGCTGCGCATCGTTCCAGTAGCCCATCGCCACCATGGCGCCGCGATGCACGAGTTCGCCCGGCTCGTTGGGCGCGCAGTTCGAGCCGTCGCCACGCAGCACCAGGATTTCGGCGTTGGGAATCGCCTTGCCGATGGAATCGGGACGCCGGTCCAGCTGCTCCGGCGCCAGAAACGTGGAACGGAAAGCCTCGGTCAAACCGTACATCAGGTAGATCTGCGTGTACGGCAAGCTTTTGCGCAGCGCCGCCAGCGTATGCCGCTGCATGGCGCCGCCGGAATTGGTGATGTAGCGCAGCCGCTGCGCGTGGCGCCAGTCCAGCTCCGCCAGCTGCATCCACAGCGGCGGCACGGCGGCCAGCCCGGTGATGCGCTCATGCTGGACGGCGTCGAGGATGTCGCGTTGCAGCAGGTGGTTCAGCAGCACCGCGCAGGCGCCGACGGCAAAGGCCGTGGTCAGCTGGCTCAAGCCGTAGTCAAAGCTCAGCGGCAACACGCACAGGATGCGGTCTTCCGGCGTATTGCCCAGATAAGAAGAAACGCTCAGCGCCCCGGCCACCAGATTGCGGTGCGACAGCACCACGCCCTTCGGCCTGCCCGTGCTGCCCGAGGTGTACAGTATCGCCGCGACGTCGGTATCGATGCACGCATGCGGCGCCGGCTGTGGCGCATCGCGCATGCAATCGCGCCATGCCAGCAACTGCACCCCGTCCGGCGGCGCCAGGGATTCCATCGGCCCGATGACGATCACCTTGCGCAGTGCCGGACACGTCGCCAACGCTGCCGCCAGCAGATTGTAGCGCTCGCGCGTCGTCACCAGTATCCGCACATCGCAATCGGACAGGATGTGCGCGACCTGGTCCGGCTTCAGCACCGGATTGACCGGCACGAACACCGAGCCGGCCGCAGCCGCGCCAAACATGGCGACCACCGCCTCTTCACGCTTTTCCATGAAGACAGCCAACCGCTCGCCGCGGCCCAGTCCGTTGTGCACCCAGGCAGCCGCGGCCACCTGCACCATCTGCGCCAGCGCGACATAGTTCAGTCCGACGCCCTGGTACGACAGCGCCTGCCGCCTGGGCTCGCGTTGCGCCGACTGGAAAATTAATTGGTGAACTAACTGCGTCATGGCGACACCCCATAGAAGGACTGCCCTCTATGATTGAGATAAATCGCCCCTCGGTTCTTGATATCGCTCAAGCATGGCGTTCGCTTGTGCTGGCTCAAACTCGCCGCGTCGACGGCGGAGTCTAATGCGGATTCCGCCCACATTCGGACTCGCCTCCATGACTACCGGCCTGCGTCACACCTATGCGCAACTGGGCTGGCTCAACGCCATCCTGTATTGGCTCGGCCAGTTGCTGGCGGCGGCCAGCGCCGGCTCCTGGGCGCTGCATCGCTACCATTTTGTGGCCCAGTACGTCGGCGACGTCCCGTTGTGCGGCGCGCGCGGGCTGGATATCGACATCCGCGCGCAAACCGCTGCGGACGCCAGGCCGCCCGACTATCCCCGTCCGGACCATGTGGTGAGCCAGCGCTACGCCCAGGGTGCGAGCAGCCTGGCGGCCTGGCGCAAAGGCCGGCTGGCCGGGTTTCTGTGGCTGGTTTCCGATACCTATCTGGAAGACGAAGTGCGCGTGCGCTACCGGCTGGCGTCGTCGCGCGCGGCGTGGGATTTCGATGTCTGGGTGCGGCCGGAGGAGCGCGTGGGCTGGGTCTTCCCGCGCCTGTGGGAGAGCGCCCGGCGCCAGCTGCGGCAGCGCGGCGTGCGCTGGACCTGCAGCCGGATTTCCGCCTTCAACCCCGCGTCAATGCGGGCGCACGCGCGCATCGGCATGGTCCGCCTGGGCGGCGCGCTGTTCCTGCGCTGCGGCCGCTGGCAATGGATGTGGGCGACGCTGGCGCCCTATTTCCATCTCTCGCGCCATCCATCCGATTGCCCGCAATTGACGTTCGATACCAGTTCGCTGCCAGACATCGCCCCCTAGGAGTCCACATGCCCGTCCTCGATCAAGTTTGCCGGATTCTGCGCGCCACACTGGGCCTGGGCGCCAGGCCTCTGGAACAGGAAACCCTCTTGCTGGGCAGCATGCCCGAGCTTGATTCGATGGCGGTCGTCAACCTGATCATGGCGCTGGAGGAACAATTTGGCTTCACCGTCGAGGATGACGAAATCAGCGCCGTCCACTTCGCCACCGTCCGCACCCTGACCTCTTTCGTCGAAGGAAAACTGACGTGAACATTCGTCTTCAGCGGCCCCACGCGGAACCCTTCTTTCTGCCGGCAGATGTGGGCGAACGCTTTTGCCTGTACCACCCGCCGCACCCGGACGTACCGCTGCGCGGTTCGGTGCTGTATGTGCATCCGTTCGCAGAAGAGCTCAACAAAAGCCGGCGCATGGCGGCGCTGCAGGCGCGCGCCTACGCCCGTGCCGGCTACGGCGTGCTGCAACTGGACCTGTACGGCTGCGGCGACAGCAGCGGCGACTTCTCGGATGCCCGCTGGCATCTGTGGCTGGCGGATCTCGCGCTGGGCTGGCGATGGCTGACGCAGCATTGCCCGGCCCCCGCCTACCTGTGGGGCCTGCGCCTGGGCGCCCTGCTGGCCTTGCAGTTCGCGGCACAAGCGCGGCCGGCGCCGGCAGGACTGGTGATGTGGCAAGCGGTCGTCAGCGGACGCGCCCATCTGCACCAATTCATGCGCCTGAACAGCGCGGCCCGGATGCTGGGCACGTCCCAGCCGGCGCCATCGCTGCCGGCGAAGATGAGCGAAGTGGCCGGCTACATGCTGGCGGCCGAACTGGCCGACGCCATCCAGCAGGCCGAAGCATCCAGCGCGCCGCCCTGCGCCGTGCAATGGCTGGAACTGTCGGCGCCGGAACAAGACGCCGCCTTGCAGCCGGCCTCGGCCCTGCTGCTGGAGCGCTGGGAACGCGCCGGCGCCGAGGTCGACGCCTACCCGCTGCCAGGCCTGCCCTTCTGGTCCACACCGGAGATCGCCGAAGTCCCCGGCCTGATCCAGGCCACGCTGGCCGCTATGCCGGTGCAAGCGGCATGAACGGGCAACGTCGGGCCGTGTATTTCGCTTGCGGCGATTGCTGGCTGGTCGGCGTCGTGGATTTTCCAGCCGTGCCCAAACCACGCGGCGTGCTGGTCGTCACGGGCGGGCCGCAGTACCGCGTCGGCAGCCACCGCCATTTCGTCCTGATGGCGCAGGAGCTGGCCGCGTGCGGGATCCCCGTGATGCGTTTCGACTATCGCGGCATGGGCGACAGCGAAGGCGACCCGCGCGACTTCGAACGCGTGGACGACGATCTCGACGCCGCCATCGCCGAATTTTTCAAGCTGCTGCCGGCCATGAAAGAGCTGGTGCTGTGGGGATTGTGCGACGGCGCCACCGCCGCTGCCTGCCATGCGGCGCGCGATCCCCGCGTCGCCGGCCTCGTCATGCTCAATCCCTGGGTGCGCACCGAACAGGGGCACGCCCGTGCGACGCTGCGCCACTACTACGTGCAGCGCCTGCTGGAGCGCGGTTTCTGGCGCAAGCTAGCCGGCGGCACGCTACACATCGGCCGCACGGTGCATTCGGTTATCGAACTGGCGGCCGCGGCGACACAACGGCCCAGCACTGGCGAAGGCGCAAAGTCCGCACCGTCCTTGCCGCAGCGTCTGCACCGCGCCCTGTCCGAGTTCCCGGGCCGCATTCTCATCGTGCTCAGCGGCGCGGACCTGGGCGCCAGGGAATTTTCGGCGCTGCCGGACCACCATCCGCACTGGCGCAAGCTGCTCGACGGCCCGCGCGTGCAACTGAGCCACGTTCCACACGCCAACCACACCTTCTCCAGCAAGCACTGGCGTGCCGACGTTTCCGCTGCCTGCCTCGCCTGGATCGCATCATGGTAAAACGCGTGCTGATGATCGCCTATCACTATCCGCCGATGTGCGGCGGCAGCGGCATCCACCGCACGCTGGCGTTCACGCGCTATCTGCCTCAGCACGGCTGGCAGCCGCTGGTACTGACGGTGCATCCGCGTGCCTACGAAGACATCGGCCCCACGGACGATCCCCCCCGTGTCCCCGTACACCGCAGTTTCGCGCTGGACAGCGCCCGCCATCTCGCGCTGCGCGGGCGCTACCTTGAACTGCTGGCCCAGCCTGACCGCTGGATATCCTGGTGGCTGGGCGCGGTGCCGGCCGGCTTGCGCCTGATCCGCGAATACCGGCCGGACGCCATCTGGTCCAGCTATCCTATCGCCACCGCGCACCTGATCGCGCTGAGCCTGCACCGGCTCAGCGGCATCCCGTGGATAGCCGACCAGCGCGACCCCATGGTCGACACCGGCTACCCGCCCGATCCGCGCCGCCGCCGCATCCACGGCTGGATCGAGCAGCAAGCCGTGCGCCGCGCCGCCGCCGTCGTGTGCGCGACGCCGGGCGCCTTGCTTCGGCTGGGCCAGCGCCACGGATCCGCCGCCGCACAACGCCTGGTGCTGATCGAAAATGGCTACGACGAATCGAGCTTCATCGATGCCGAGACCGCACCGGCCCCGGCCACATCGCCGCACGGCCAGTTCACCTTGCTGCACAGCGGCGTCATCTACCCCTCCGAACGCGACCCCGGCCCCTTGTTTGCGGCCCTGGCCAAGCTGCGCGGCGAAGGCCGCCTCGCTCCCGGGGATTTCCGTCTGCGCCTGCGCGCCAGCGCGCACGACGATCACCTGCGCGCACTGCTGCAGCGCCACCCGGGCGCAGCCGACCTGGTCGAACTGACTGCGCCGCTCCCGCACCGCGAGGCGCTGGCCGAAATGCTGGGCGCCGATGGCTTGCTGCTGCTCCAGGCCGCCAACTGCAACGACCAGATTCCGGCCAAGCTCTACGAATACCTGCGCGCCAACCGTCCGCTGCTGGCCCTGGCCGACGCCGCCGGCGACACCGCCGCCGCGCTGCGCCACGCCGGCATCCACACGATAGGCCAGCTCGACAACGCCAGCGACATCGCCGCCCAGCTGCTGCGCTTTCTGCAGCTGTGCCGCGCAAACCAGGCGCCGCGCGCCGCGCCCGCCCTCGTACTCAGCCATTCGCGCGCCGCCCGCACCCGCCAGCTGGCCGCTCTGCTGGACCGCGCCAGCGCCCGGGAGCCGACATGAACCTCAACGCCCGCCTGACCTGTCACGTCCTGTTGATACTCGCCTGCAGCGCCGCCGCAGCCATGCCGCCGCAGGCTGTCGTCGAAGATTGCGGCAGCTACGTCCGCCACGACCCCGGCGGCGACTACACCAACGCCACCGACCGCGAAGGCCTGAGCATTGTCGAAAATTACCATTTCACTCCGGACGTCGAGCGGCTGGTGCGCGGCGCGACCGGCCCGCTCGGCGCCGACATCAGCTACACGCTGGAGCACTTCCCCAATCATCACCGCGCACTGGCGGCCATGACCAAACTGGCGCTGCGCGACAAGAACCGCAAGCCGGTCGGCGCCCGCTACTCCATCGACTGTTTTTTCGACCGCGCCATGCGCTTCCGCCCCGACGACGCCCGCGTCCGCGCGCTGTACGGCGCCTACCTGCTGGGGCTGGGCCAGACCGCCGCCGCGCTGGACCAGCTGAAGGAAGCGGCCCGCCTGGAACCGGACAACCCCACCACCCACTACAACCTCGGCCTGCTCTACCTGAAACGCAAGGACTACGAACAGGCCCGCGCCAGCGCCCACAAGGCCTACGCCATGGGTTTCCCGTTGCCGGGACTGCGCAACCAGCTGATGGCCGCCGGCCAATGGCGCGAGCCGGACTAGACGCTATTTCAAGCCGTGGTGGCTCATCAGGTCGTACAGGGTCGGACGGCTCACCCCCAGCAACTCGGCCGCCTTGACGATGTTGCCGTCGACCCGCGCCAGCGCCTGCACCATCACCTTGTACTCGGCCGCCTCGCGCGCCTGGCGCAGGTTGACGCTGGCCTCGCCCTCGACACTGTCCGGCAGGCCCAAATCCAACGGCGCGATCTGCGGACCGTCGGCCATGATGACCGCCCGCCGTATGCAGTTCTCCATCTCCCGCACATTGCCCGGCCACGGATAGGCCTCGATCGCCGCCAGCGCCTCTGGACTGAAATGCAGCGCCGGGCGCGACTCGCTGGCGCAGAACTTGTTCTTGAAATGGTGCGCCAGCAAGGCGCTGTCGCCGACCCGCTCCCGCAGTGGCGGTATCGACAGCACGATCTCGCTCAGCCGGTAGAACAAGTCCTCGCGGAAGCGGCCGCTGTCGGCCAGCGATTTCAGGTTCTGGTGCGTCGCGCAGACGATGCGCACGTCGATACTGATCTCATGGCGGCCGCCCACCCGCTCGATCACGCGCTCCTGCAGGAACCGCAACAGCTTGGCCTGCAGCGGCAGCGCCATGTCGCCGATCTCGTCGAGGAAGAAGGTGCCGCCGTGCGCCAGCTCCAGCTTGCCCAGCGTCTGCCGCTGGGCGCCGGTGAACGCGCCTTTCTCGTAGCCGAACAGCTCGCTTTCCAGCAGTTGCTCGGGGATGGCTGCGCAGTTGATGGCGATAAAGCGCTTGTCATGGCGCGTGCTCAGGCGGTGCAGGCCGCGCGCGATCAATTCCTTGCCGCTGCCCGAGTCGCCCAGCAGCATCACCGACGCCGACGACGGCGCCACCCGCTCCACGCTGCGGCACACTTTCAGCATGCCCGGATCGCGGCTGATGATGCCGGCCAGCGGCGAATCGGACTGGATTTGCAGCATGCGGCGGTTTTCCTGCTGCATCGTGTGCAGATAGAAAGCCCGCGCGACCACCAGCGACAGCGTGTCCGCATCCAGCGGCTTCTGATGGAAATCGTAGGCCCCCATGGCAATCGCCTTCAGCGCATGCTCGCGCGCCTGGTTGCCGGACAGGATGATCACCTTGGTATCCGGCGCCGCCGCCAGCATCTGCTGCAACAGCGCCAGTCCCTCGCCCGCGCCGTCCGGATCGGGCGGCAGGCCTAGGTCCATGGTCACGACCGCCGGCTGGTGCCGGCGCAGCTGGGCCATCGCCGACTCGCAGTCGTCGGCCACCACGACTTCGTAGGCGTCCAGGCTCCAGCGCAGCTGCTTCTGCAGGCCCGTATCGTCTTCCACCACCAGCAATTTGCTTTTTCCCATACTCTCGCTCCGAAGTTCAGGCCGCCGCCGCATCGGCATGCAGGGGCAACACGAGACGGAAAGTGGTGCCGCGCGCCTGCACGCTGCTCACCTCCAGACGCCCGCCGATTTCCCGCGCATACTCGCGGCTTTCGAACACACCGATGCCCATGCCCGCGCTCTTGGTCGATACAAACGGCTGGAACAGACGCTCGCGGATGAATTGCTCGCTCATGCCGTGGCCGGTATCGCTGAGCTCGATCACTGCGGCAACACCGCTGCACGACAGACGCAAGGCCACATGGCCGCTGCGGGGCGTCGCCTCCACCGCGTTCTGGATCAGATGGCCGATCACCCGCTCCAGCCGCTGGCGGTTGGCCAGCACCACCAGCTCCGTTCCGCACAGCTCCAGCACCGGCCGCGGCTCCAGTTGCGCGCAATCGCGCACCAGTTGCTCCAGCAGCGGCGCCAGCGGCACGGGCTCCGCGCGCTCGGGCAATTCGTCGCGGCGCAGCTTCAACAGCAGCGTCTTCATCTTGGCCAGCGAATGCGCCAGCGTTTCCAGCATGTCCTCCTGAAACGCCGGATTGCGCTTGTGCCGTTCGGCATTCACCAGCAGCAGCGACAGTTGCGACACCAGGTTCTTCAAGTCATGCACGACAAAGGTGGACATGCGGTTGAACGACTCGAACTGCCGCGCCACCGCCAGGCTGTCGGCCGACGCCTGGTGCGCCAGGTAGCTGGCGGCCTGCCGGCCGGCGATCTTGAGCACGTCCCGAACCTCCCAGTTCAGCAGCAGCCTGGCGCGCGGCGGCGCCAGGCATATGAAACCCAGCAGGCTGCGTTCCAGCATCAGCGGCACGACCAGCCACACGCCATCGTCGCCGGCCAGCCAGCCCGGCAAGGCCAGCCCGCCGTAGCGGCCCGGGTCGGCCCGCCACTCCGGCATCTCGATCACCCATCCGCGTGCGGCCAGGAAGCCACACAGCGCGCCGTCGGCCGCCTCGGCGGCGGGCGGCGCCGGCATGTTCCAGCGGGCCACGGCATGAAAATCGCCGTCGTCGCGGCGCAGCCACAGCAGCCCGGCGGGACTTTCCACCAGTTCCGCCACCGCCTGTATCGCCCGCTGCGCCAGCGGCGCGCTGTCCTCGGCCATGGCGTGGGTGATGCGCTGCCATTCCTGCCGGTAGTCGTAGCGGCCCTGGTAGAAGTGCTTGCTGATGAACACCTTCAAGCGCGAGCGCGCGGTGCCGGAGAACAGCACGCCCGACAGCAACAGCCCGGCGCCGAACAGGCAGGCCAGCTGCATCAGCGTGCCCCACTCGCCGCCGATGTAGCGCAGATACCAGGCGCTGCCCGCCATCGCCAGCAAATACAGCGCCGAGCCGAGCAGCGCCGCCGAGCGAAACATCATCTGCCGCGACAGCAACAGGCCCTCCGTCCACACCGGATTGCGCGCCACGGCCAGCGCCAGCAGCGGCACGCTCAGCGCATTGACGGCGCCGCGCGCGGCCCATATTTCCTCATTGATGCGATGGAACAGCAGCGCCTCGCTGTACAAATAGAAGTCGTAGGAAAACAAGGCGCCCATGCCCAGACAGGCGAACTTGATGCCCCAGCGCCCACCCGGCGGCGTGCCCCGATACAGGTGTTCGACCAGCAGCATACCCAGCACCGCCAGTCCCAGCCGGACGGCCACGAGCGCCAGCACCTGCTGCCCGGCCGCGGCCACCCAGCCCGCGATCGCCAGCCCGCAGACCGTCAGCAGCCAGGCCCGACGGCGCCCGGCGCTGCCACCGCCGTTGCCGCCGGCCAGCATCACCAGCAAGGCCAGCCAGGCGGCGGTGCGCAGCGCCTCCAGCCCGTCCAGCGCCGCCAGCCAGGCCGTCCACTGGAGCCCGCCGCCGGCAGCGACCGCCGCCCAGGCCGCCGTGGCCAGGCAAGCGGCGCCGAACAAACCCGCCCGTCCGCGCCGACGCCGACCGGCACGCAACAGCAACATGGCCAACAAGGCATAGGCCAGCGCAGCCAGGCCGTAACTGATGCCTGCCACCAGCGGCCAGGACATCAGCGCCCGCCCTTGCCGAACAACACCACCTGCACCGTGTCGATCAGGATCAGCAGGTCGAGGAACAGGCTGTTGTTCTTCACGTAGTACAAATCGTATTGCAGCTTGCGCAGCGCGTCGTCGACCGACGCGCCGTAGCTGTAGCGCACCTGCGCCAGGCCGGTGATGCCCGGCTTGATGCTGTGCCGCACGTTGTAATAGGCGATCTGGCCGCACAACTGGTCGACAAAATACGCCCGCTCCGGACGCGGCCCGACAAAACTCATCTCGCCCTTGAACACATTGAGCATCTGTGGCAACTCATCGATGCGCAGCTTGCGTATCCAGTGGCCGACGGCGGTGACGCGCGGATCGTTCAGCGCGGCCCATTGCGGCTTGCCGTCCTGTTCAGCGTCCAGCCGCATGCTGCGGAACTTCAGCACCTTGAACAAGCGGTTGTCGCGCCCGACGCGTTCCTGCTGGTAAAACACCGGCCCGCCGTCCTCGATGCGGATCGCCAGCGCGGTCAGCAGCATCACCGGCAGCGCCGCCACGCAGATCGCGCCGCTGGCCAGCAGATCGAAGGCCCGCTTGACCGCCGCCCGCAGCAAGCTCTGGTCGAAGCCTCCGCCAAAAATCAGATAGCTCGGCTGCAAGGAATCGACCCGGATCTGGCAAGCCTCGCGCTCGAAGAAACTGGCGGCGTCCGTGACCGGCACACCGCCCAGCGCGCACTCCAGCAACTGGCGTACCGGAAACGCGCCATTGCGGCGGTCGCCGACCGACACGACGATCTCGTCGGCCGCATAGCGCCGCGCCAGGGCCAGCAACGACAGGTCGGCCGGCAGCAGCATCGTGCTCGGCACACAGGACAGCTCGCCGGCCACCGGCACGAAGCCCACCACCTTGAACGCGTGGAAGCCGACGCTGCTGGCGGCCAGCTCCAGGCAATCGCGCGCGGTAGCGCCATCGCCGATGACGATCAGCCGCTGCTCCATCATGCTCGACTGCGCCGACGTGAACACCACCAGCCGCGCCAGCAGCACCGCCGCGCCGCCCAGCACGAACACCACGCTGCCCAGCCGGCCGAACTGCACGCCCGGGATCATGTTGGCCAGCAGATTCATCAGGCAAAAACCCAGCACGAACGACGGCAGGATGCGCAACAAGGTGCTTTTGATATCTTCGCGGGATTGGTTGTGCTGGTACATGCCGAGCGTGCCCATGCTCAGCACCATGACCAGCGCGAACGCCAGCGCCGGCAGGTACAGCTGGTCGGCGCCATGCCGCCCCTTGAGCCACCATGGCGCGCTGGCCACCGCAGCCGTCAGCAGCACCAGCAACTCCAGCAGCAACAGCATGAAGGCTATCTTGGACACATAATGGTGGAATATCCTGATCACAATCCGCTCCCCGGCACCAAATCGCGGTGTCATGCCGATCATCGCCAACACTCAGCGGCGACGTCTTGAGCGGCCACAATCGCCCCGCCGGTTCCCGCCCTAAAACAGCGAAAATCGGCGGAATATGACGCGTTCATGACAAATGGTCTATAGTCATGGTTCTCTACCGCATCCAAACGTAATCATGAAATTTGATGTTGCAATTGTCGGCAGCGGACTGGCCGGCCTGTCGGTCGCCCTCCACCTGGCCGAAACGCGCACAGTCGCGATCATTTCCAAACGTGCGCTGAAGGATGGCGCCAGCAACTGGGCCCAGGGCGGCATCGCCGCCGTGCTCGATTCGGGCGACAGCCACAACCAGCACATCGACGACACCCTGATCGCCGGGGGCGGCCTGTGCGACGAAAGCGCCACGCGCTACATCGTCGAGCACGGCCGCGAAGCGATCGAATGGCTGATCGAGCAAGGCGTGCCCTTCACCAAGGACGAATCGGCGGAACTGGGCTTCCACCTGACCCGCGAAGGCGGCCACAGCCAGCGCCGCATCATCCACGCGGCCGACGCCACCGGCCACGCCGTGCAGGTGACGCTGGAAGAGAAAGTGCGCGCCCACCCGAACATCACGCTGTTCGAGCATCACTGCGCGATCGACCTGATCACCTCGGACAAGCTGCATCCCGGCAAAAAAGGCAGCGGCCAGCCCAAGTGTTACGGCCTCTACGTGCAGGACGAGAAGACCGGCCAGGTGCTGACCTTCGCCGCCGAGCACACGGTCATGGCCACCGGCGGCGCCGGCAAGGTCTACCTGTACACCACCAATCCCGACACCGCCAGCGGCGACGGCATCGCCATGGCCTGGCGCGCCGGCTGCCGCGTGTCGAACATGGAATTCATCCAGTTCCACCCGACCTGCTTGTACCACCCCTACGCCAAATCCTTCCTGATCACCGAAGCGATACGCGGCGAAGGCGGCCTGCTGAAGCTGCCGCCCGAAGCCGGCGCCGCCGCAGGCACCCGCTTCATGCTAGCCCACGACGAGCGCGCCGAGCTGGCGCCGCGCGACGTGGTCGCCCGCGCCATCGACTTCGAGATCAAGAAGCGCGGCCTCGACTACGTGCACCTGGACATCAGCCACAAGCCGGCCGAGTTCCTGATCGAACACTTCCCGACCATCTACGCGCGCTGCCTGGAACTGGGCATCGACATCACCAAGCAGCCCATCCCCATCGTGCCGGCGGCGCACTACACCTGCGGCGGCGTGGTGACGGACCTGCAAGGCCGCACCGACCTGCCGGGCCTGTACGCTGTCGGCGAGACCGCCTGCACCGGCCTGCATGGCGCCAACCGCCTGGCCAGCAACTCGCTGCTCGAATGCGTGGTCATCGGCCGCGCCTGCGCCACCGACATCGCCGCCAAGGAAGCCGGCGAAGTGCCTTACCTGCCGGACTGGGACGAGAGCCGCGTCACCGACGCCGATGAAGAAGTCGTGATCGCCCACAACTGGGACGAGCTGCGCCGCTTCATGTGGAACTATGTCGGCATCGTGCGCACCACCAAGCGGCTGGAGCGCGCCCAGCACCGCATCGCGCTGTTGAAGGAAGAAATCGACGAGTACTACCGCAACTTCCGCATCACGCACGACTTGCTGGAGCTGCGCAACCTGGTCGACGTCGCCAACCTGATCGTCAACAGCGCCCTGCAGCGGCACGAAAGCCGTGGCCTGCACTTCAGCCGCGACTATCCGGAAACGCTGCCCAAGGCCCTGCCCAGCATCATGACGCCGTCGCGCCGCAAATAAGGAGCCCTGCATGATCGCCGTGCGCGCCGCCCTGCCTGAAGACATCCCCGCGATGGAAGCGCTGATCGCCCGCTCGGGCATCGAGCTCAGCGATGGTTTCTACAGCGAGGAACAGGCGGCGGCCGTCACGCGCCACGTGTTCGGCGTCGACACCCAGCTGGTTGCCGACCGCACGTATTTTTTGGTTGAAAAGCATGGGGAACTGGTGGCCTGCGGCGGCTGGAGCAAGCGCAGCACGCTGTTCGGCGCCGACCGCACCAAGCAAGGCGCCGATCCGCTGCTCGATCCGGCCACCGAAGCGGCGCGCATCCGCGCCTTCTTCGTCGAGCCGTCGGCGGCCCGCCAGGGGCTGGGCCGGCTGCTGCTGAGCCATTGCAGCGACGCGGCCGCGGCCGGCGGCTTCCGCACGCTGGAACTGGCCGCCACGATGCCGGGCGTGCCGCTGTACCTGGCCTGCGGCTTCACCGTGGTCGAACGATTCGAGATCAACTTGCCGGGCAACGTCAGCGTGCCGCTGGCGAAAATGCGTAAAACCATAGCCGCATAAAAAAAGCGCCGGCCGGCATCGCTGCCGCCGGCGCTCTTCCTTGAGACGCTTAAGCCGATTTCTTGCGGCGAGCCATAAAGCCCAGCAGACCCAGGCCAGCCAGCATCATGCCGTAGGTGGTAGGCTCTGGTACCGGTGGCGCCACCGAACCGAAACCATCCAGGTAAGCATAGCCGGTATGGCCGGTAGGGTTGCAATCGGCAGCCAGCAGCGACAGCGTGAAGCTGTGGCCGGACAGCGACTGGTCGATGCTCAGCTGCTCAACCTGCCAGGTCGGGGTGTAGAAAATGCTGCCTTCGGTGCTGAAACGGCTGTCCACGCCCGAACCGGTGAAGCCGGCGTTGTAGCTGCGGCTGATCAGCAGCTGGCCGGTGGTGTCGTCGGTCAGGGTCAGCATCATCAGCGCCGATTCGTCTTCCACGTGGCCACCGTTTTGCAGCACGGCTTTCCAGGCGAAATAGATGTTCGATTCGGTGTAGTTGCTGACCTTCTGGCTGATGACCGTCGCGTTGCCGCCGTTGGTCGTGTCTTCCGCGCGGTAGGCGTATTTGCCGCTGTGCACGGTCGTGCCCAGCAAAGCACCCAGGTTAGGATCGACGTAGTTGGCGTCGATCACTTGACCACGGTTGCCGGTATCGCCGTTCAGGCTGCCGCCTGGCAGGAAATCCGCAGGCAGCAAGCCCGCGTTCAGCACGTTGCCGCGATAGCCGCCACCGGTGGTCCAGCCCGCGGTGCTGCCGGCTTCGAAGCCGCCGTTGCTAAAACCGTCCGCGTGAGCCAGGCCCGTCAGGCCGACCATTGCTACGACACCTGCTAAAAATTGCAATTTCATCTAATTCGCTCCGTTTGTTAATAGTATTAAAAAAACAAGCGAGATTATATTGCACTTAAGTCATTTCTAATTAATAATTTATAAGCATTTGCATGATTTATTTTCATTCAATACCAATGGAATGTGCAATAAAGTTCATCACCTCGTCGCGCGCGGCGGCGTCCGGCGCGGTGTCGCCCAGCACCACGCGCAGCGCATGCCCCTCCACCAGATCGAGCAGCAGCCTGGCGGTCTCCGCAGGGTGCGCCAGGCGGCGCAGCCGGCCGGCGGCGGCCCCCGCCGCCAGCAGCGCACCCAGCGCCGCCAGCAGTCCGTCGCGGTTGCCGCCAAACGTCCGCGCGATCGCCGGGTTGCGTACCGACTCGGCGACCAGTTCAAGCGTCATCAGCGCATGCTCGGGGCGCGACGCGTAGTCGAGATAGGCGGCGACGAATCCCATCACCGCCTCGGCCGGATCGGCCGCGGCCTGTAGACGGGCAAGGAAGGGCGTCAGTTCCTCGGCCTCCAGCGCGGCGATCTCCGCCAGCAGCGCATCCTTGCCGGCGAAATGATTGTAGAGATTGCCCAGGCTGATGCCCGCCTCGGCCGCGATATCCCGCACCCCGGTCTGGTGATAGCCCTTGCGCAGGAAGCAGGCGCAGGCCGCCTCGACGATCAGCTGCTTTCTTGACTCAGCCATGAATACCCCATAGTATGAACGAACGTTCGTTCATCATACGCCAAACTGGATGAGGAAACCATATGCAATCCCAGAAACAACGTCTTCAAGGGCTGGACCTGGCCCGTTTTCTTGCCTTTGTCGGCATGGTCATCGTCAACTTTCGCATGGCGATGGGCATCAAGGGCGGCAACGGCCCGCTGGCCGCGCTTACCGGCGCGCTGGAAGGCCGGGCCGCAGCCTGCTTCGTGGTGCTGGCCGGCATAGGCCTGGGCATCGCCGCGGCCCGCAACGACCACGCGCACACCGTCACCGTCACCCTGCGGCGCGCCCTCTTTCTGCTGGTGCTGGGCTTGTGCAATATGCTGCTGTTCGAGGCCGACATCCTGCACTACTACGCCTTCTACTTCGTGTTGGGCGCCCTGCTGCTCAAGCTGTCGTGGCGCGCGCTGGCCGCCTGTATCGCCGCGCTGGACCTGGCGTTCGTCGCCCTGCTGCTGACCCAGAACTACAGCGCCGGCTGGGACTGGCACACCTACACCTACAGCGGCTTCTGGACACCGGCCGGCTTCGGCCGCAACCTGCTGTTCAACGGCTGGCATCCGGTGCTGCCGTGGCTGGGATTCCTGTTGCTGGGGATGTTGCTGGGCAAGCTGCCGCTGGCGCAGCGCGCCGTCCAGCACCGCATGATGGGCTGGGGCGCGCTAGCGATGCTGGCGGCGGAAAGCGCCAGCGTCGTGCTGCGCGCCTTCCTGCCCGACCTGTCCGAACTGCTGACCACCAAGCCCATTCCGCCGATGCCCCTGTACATGCTGGCCGCCTCCGGCAGCGCCGTGCTTGCGATCGGCCTGTGCCTGCGCAGCGCCGACTGGCTGCACCGCCAGCGCCTGCTGCAACTGGCGATACCCGCCGGCCGCCAGACGCTGACGCTATACATCGCGCACGTATTGCTGGGAATGGGAACGATGGAAGCGCTGGGCCTGCTCGAAGGCCAGAGCCTGGCGACGTCGGTGACGGCCGCGCTGATATTCTGCGTGGCCGCCACTGTCTATGCCTGGTGGTGGTCGCGCCATTTCGAGCGCGGCCCGGTGGAAGCGCTGATGCGCCGGCTGGCCGGCTGAAGCCTTATCCGACGATGCGCAGCGAGTAGTCCGTAGCGCGCACGTCCTTGGTCAGGCTGCCGATGGAGATGCGGTCGACGCCGGTTTCGGCGATCGCCCGCACGGTATCGAAGTTGATGCCGCCGGAAGCTTCCAGCAAGGCGCGGCCGGCGTTGCGCCGCACCGCCTCGCGCATCATGTCGAGACTGAAGTTGTCGAGCAGGATGGAACCGGCGTCCGCCTCCAGCGCCTCGTCCAGCTCGGCGATGCTTTCCACCTCGACCTGGATGCTGACGCCCTTCTCCAGGCGCTTGGCGGCCAGCACCGCGGCGGTGATGCCGCCGGCCGCGGCGATATGGTTTTCCTTGATCAGGATGCCGTCGTACAGCGCCAGCCGCTGGTTCTGTCCGCCGCCCACGCGCACCGCGTACTTCTGCGCCAGGCGCAGGCCCGGCATGGTCTTGCGCGTATCGAGGATGGCGGCGCGGGTGCCGGCAATCACATCGACATACTTGCGCGTCGCCGTCGCCACGCCCGACAGCAATTGCAGGAAGTTCAATGCCGCGCGTTCCGCCGTCAGCAGCGCGCGCGCCGGGCCCTGGATGGTGCAGACCAGGCTGTCGGCCTTCATCAGGTCGCCTTCGGCATACTGCCAATCGATCTCTATGCCCGCCTGCATGCAGTTCATGATGCCTTCGAACCAGGGCGCACCGCACAGCACCGCGTCTTCGCGCACGATCACGCGCGCGGTGGCGCGGCCGCCGTCCGGCACCAGCAGGCCGGTCAGGTCGCCGGCGCCCACGTCTTCCAGCAGGGCCGCCAGCAGATTGCCTTCAAACGCAGACTTCAGCGCATCGTCGAAAGGTGCAAAGGAATTAACTAAAGTACTCATGCCGGACCAATTCCCGAAAACAGTTTAGCTTCTTTCGCCAGGTCAGCGCCCGGCTGAACCTTGGCCTTCTTGGCCGCCGCGAAATCGAGCATGCGGTTGATCGACGTTACCGCCTGCTTGCCGACCTCCGGATCGACGTGGATCTCGTTGGCGGAGTTGCGGTCCATATTTTCCAGCACATCGGCCAGGTTCTGCAGGCCGTTCATCGCCATCCATGGGCAATGCGCGCAGCTCTTGCAGCTGGCGCTGTTGCCGGCGGTCGGCGCTTCGATGAAGCGCTTGCCCGGTGCAGCGGCGCGCATCTTGTGCAGGATGCCATTGTCGGTGGCGACGATGAAGGTATCGGCGTCCGACTCCACGGCGGCGTTGATGATCTGCGTGGTCGAGCCGACCACGTCCGCCAGCGCCACCACATTGGCCGGCGATTCCGGGTGCACCAGCACCTTGGCGTGCGGATATTCGGCCTTCAGCAGCTCCAGCTCGACGCCCTTGAATTCATCGTGCACCAGGCAGGAACCCTGCCACAGCAGCATGTCCGCGCCGGTCTGCTGCTGGATGTAGGAGCCCAGGTGCTTGTCCGGCGCCCACAGGATTTTCTTGCCCTGCTGGTGCAGGTGCTTGACGATGTCCAGGCCGATCGACGACGTCACCATCCAGTCGGCGCGCGCCTTGACGGCGGCGCTGGTGTTGGCGTACACCACCACCGTGCGGTCCGGATGGGCGTCGCAGAAGGCGGCGAATTCGTCGGCCGGGCAACCCAGGTCCAGCGAGCAGGTCGCGTCCAGGTCCGGCATCAGGATGCGTTTTTCCGGGCTGAGGATCTTGGCGGTCTCGCCCATGAAGCGCACGCCGGCCACCACCAGCGTCTTGGCCGGATGGTCGCGGCCGAAGCGCGCCATCTCCAGCGAATCGGAAACGCAGCCGCCGGTTTCCTCGGCCAGGTCTTGCAGGTCGGCGTCGACGTAGTAGTGGGAAACGAGCACGGCCTGCTTTTCTTTCAGCAGGCGCTTGATGCGCTCCTTGAGTTCGATACGTTGTTCAGGCGATGGAGTCGCTGGCGTGCGCGCCCAGGCGTGGGCGGTGCAGCTGGCTCCGTCTTGTGGATGCTCGTACTCGACGGATTTGATGTCTATGGTTTGCATGGTGTTCAGTGAACGTGAAACGGGAAGCAATAACTATGGCACATTGCAAAGAATCCCGCTTGAAGCGGGATTCTTTTAGCATGATCAGTCGATGCCTTGACTGGTCAGGTAGTCTTCGTAGTTGCCGCGGAAATCGACGATCTCGTTTTCCTTGATCTCGATGACGCGGTTGGCCAGCGAGGACACGAACTCGCGGTCGTGCGAGACGAAGATCAGCGTGCCGGCATATTTTTCCAGCGCGATGTTGAGCGACTCGATCGATTCCATGTCCATGTGGTTGGTCGGTTCATCGAGCAGCAGCACGTTGTGGCGGCCCAGCATCAGCTTGCCGTACATCATGCGGCCCTTCTCGCCGCCGGACAGCACCTTGACCGACTTCTTCACCTCGTCGCCGCCGAACAGCAGGCGGCCCAGGATGGAGCGCACGGCCTGGTCGTCGTCGCCTTCCTTGGTCCATTTGCCCATCCAGTCGGTCAGCGTATCGCCGGCGGCGAATTCCTCGGTCGGATCCTGCGGCATGTAGCCGACGTTGGCGTTCTCGGCCCATTTGACCATGCCGTGGTCGGCGTGCAGGCCGGCGATATCGTCGCCGCCGATGCAACGCAGCAGCGTGGTCTTGCCGGCGCCGTTGGCGCCGATGATGGCGATGCGCTCGCCGGCTTCAACCATGATGCTGAAGTTGTTGAACAGCTGGCGGTCGTATTTCTTCGCGATCGAATCGACCTCGACCGCCAGGCGGTGCAGCTTCTTCTCGCCGTCGAAACGCACGAACGGATAGGCGCGCGACGACGGCTTGATGTCGTCGACCTTGATCTTCTCGATCTGCTTGGCGCGCGAGGTCGCCTGGCGGGCCTTGGACTTGTTGGCGGCGAAGCGGCGCACGAAGTCCTGCAGCTCGGCGACTTTTTCCTTGGCTTTGGCGTTGTTGGCCAGTTGCTGGTTGCGGGCCTGGGTCGACGCGAACATGTACTCGTCGTAGTTGCCCGGGTAGATCTTCAGCGTGCCGTAGTCCATGTCGGCCACGTGGGTGCAGACCTGGTTCAGGAAGTGGCGATCGTGGGAAATGATGATCATGGTGGAGTTGCGCTCGTTGAGCACGTCTTCCAGCCAGCGGATCGTGTTGATATCCAGGTTATTGGTCGGCTCGTCGAGCAGCAGGATGTCCGGATTGGAGAACAGCGCCTGCGCCAGCAGCACGCGCAGCTTCCAGCCCGGCGACACATTGCTCATCGGCCCCTGGTGCAGATCGATGCTCACGCCCGCGCCCAGCAGCAGCTCGCCCGCGCGCGATTCGGCGGTGTAGCCGTCGTACTCGGAGACTTTGCCTTCCAGGTCGGCCGCCTTCATGTAGTCGTCGTCGGTGGCTTCCGGGTTGGCGTAGATCGCGTCGCGTTCCTGCATCGCGGCCCACATCTCGGTGTGGCCCATCATCACCACGTCGAGCACGCGCATTTCTTCGTATGCGAACTGGTCCTGGCGCAGCTTGCCCAGGCGCTCGTTCGTATCCAGCATCACGTTGCCGCCCGATGGCTCCAGGTCGCCGCCCAGGATTTTCATGAAGGTCGACTTGCCGCAACCGTTGGCGCCGATCAAGCCATAGCGGTTGCCATCGCCAAATTTAACGGAGATGTTTTCAAACAACGGCTTGGCGCCGAATTGCATCGTGATGTTAGCTGTAGAGAGCATACTGGATTTGGAGTTTTCTTAATGTAATCATGCCGTTAGGCGAAAGATCAGCATTATACAGCAACCACCATCAACCACTCTAGCCACGGATGAAAATCCATGGTAGTCATACGTTGTCTTGCAAGTAATTCAATAAATGCTTTATTTATAATTAAATGGTGCTAGATTTAAGTGGGCTCATTCTTCGCTCACCTGGAGACTCGTATGAAACCATCACATATTCTGGCATCGGCTCTTGTTTCACTGGCGGCAATCACACCCGCGACGGCGGACACCTGGCAATTCAGCTACACAGGGTTCTATGATGCGGACGCCGGCGTCTTCGATCCCAACTACCGGATCGCCGGCAGCTTCTCGGCGACCGACGCCAATCACGACAGCAGGATTGAGAAAAGCGAGCTGACCGACTTCACTATCAATGGCGATCTCCCCTATCTCCCCTGCACGCAGGTCCAGAACCCGCGTCCGCTTCGCCATTGCGATATATCGTCGTTCAGTTACCTTCTCGGCAGCAGACAATTGAATTTCGAGACACACGAATATCACAGCGATCCGGAAGGATTTTATTACTGGTATACGGACATCCGTACCGGCTCTGCGATTCTGCAGCAAACATACTTCGGCATCTTTACCGTGAGCCTGAAATGGAGCAGCCAGCACAACTGGACGGAGCAAACAGTGTTGGCCGTGACGGGCCCGGGCCCGGTTCCCGAACCCGGGACCTATGCCATGCTGCTCGCCGGAATGGGCCTGGTGGGATACGCGGCGCGCCGTCGCCGGACCAGGGGCTAATTTCAAGGAACACGCAGCGTCGCCAAGTACGTGATCCTGGTGCCCATGCCGCGGACCAGGATGAAATCCTTGCCCCTGACCGAGCACCAAAGCGAAAACTGCTGGGCCACGATGGCGCATGCGCGCTCCCGGCTTTCGCCGCGGTACAAGCTTTCGACGATGACGTTGCGCTGCTCCGCCATCTCTTTCACGGGATCGCTCTTGACCTTGGGCGCGGGAGTCTTGGCGGCGGAGGCCTTGGGCGCGGCGACTGCCGCTGCCGCGCAAGCGGCCATCACGATGGCTGCCAACCAGCGCTTCATAGCGTCGGGTAGTCGCTGATGGCCAGGTCGAAACCGCGCGCGCTGGACACCAGATGCGCCATGCCGCCGTAAGGCAGCGTCGCGCGCTCCTTGATGTGGCCAAACGGCAGGCCGGTCAGCACCGGCATCGGCAGCCGTTCGCGCAGATAGGCCAGCATGGTCTCGAAATCGTAGCCATTGTCGAAGGCGCTGAGCTTGTAGCCGGAGAAGTCCCCCAGCACCAGCGCCCGCTGGCCTTCCAGCGCGCCGGCGTACAGCAGCTGCAACACCATGCGCTCGACGCGGTAAGGGTGCTCGCTGATATCTTCGAGGAACAGGATGCCGTTCGGCAGCGCCGAGAAATACGGCGTGCCCAGCAGGCTCACCAGCATCGCCAGGTTGCCGCCCCACAGCTTGCCGCCGACGTCGACCAGCGGATTGTCCGAGCCGCCCTCCGCCACCGTGCCGCGCACCGTGTGCACCGGCCCGCGCAGGCAATCCCAGAATTGCCGCATCGTGTAATCGACCGGCGTCTCGCGGTTGAAATCGTCGCACATCATCGGGCCGCCGAAGCTGACGCGGCCGGTCTGCTTCATCAGCGCCATCTGGAAGGCGGTGAAATCGCTGTAGCCGACGAACAGCTTGCCGCTGTCGGCCATCGCGCGGAAATCGATCATCGGCAGCAGGCGGCTCATGCCGTAGGAACCGCGCAGCGCGATCACCACCTGCACCTCGGGATCGGCGGCGGCGGCGTTCAGCTGCGCCAGGCGGCCGGCGTCGGTGCCGGCGAAACGCTGGAATTTCTTATCGTCGTCGTAGTAATTGTGGACCCGGTGGCCCTGCTGGCGCAGGCGCTCGATGCCGTTTTGCAGCGCCGCGTGGTCGGGCGCGTAGCCGCCCGTCGCGGCAATCGCGATGCCGATAGTCGATGTGCTCAAAAATGTCTCAGTCAATGATGGGTGCCGCTGCCCGCCCGATGCGGCAACAGCGGAGGAATGTCCGGCGTCATATTACCGCGCAGGTGCAGCTCAAGCAAGGCAAGCAGCCGCTCGATCAATTGCGGCGGCAGGTCGTGCCCCATGCCCTCGATCACATGCAGCCTGGCGTTCGGGATCGCGGCGGCCGTGTCGGCGCCGCAAGCGAGCGGCACCAGCGGATCGGCGGCGCCGTGGACCACCATGGTCCGGCAGGCGATCTTGCGCAGCAGCGGCGTGCGGTCGCCGGATGCGACGATGGCCACCATCTGCCGCGCCATGCCGGCCGGATAGATGCTGCGGTCCAGCGCCCGCTCGATGTTGTTGCGCAGCAGCGGCTCCGGCGTCGGGAACGACGGGCTGCCGATGATGCGGTACACCTGCACCATGCGGTCGACCACTTCGCGCCGGTTGTGCGGCGAGGCGGGCGCGCGCATCAGCGCATTGCGTGCGGCGGGTGTGGGGCCGGGCAAGCCGCGCCGGCCGCTGCTGGACATGATGGAACTCAGGCTCAGCGCGCGATGGCCGAAGCGGGCCGCGAAGATCTGCGCGATCATGCCGCCCATCGACACGCCGACCACGTGCGCGCCGCCTATGCCCAGCGCGTCGAGCAGGCCGAGCGCGTCGTCGGCCATGTCGTTCAGCGTGTAGGCAGGCGCCTGCTTCCAGCCCACCAGCGATTTCAGGTAGGCCAGCGCCAGATTGGGGCGTTTGAAATGGTCGAACTTGCTGGACAAGCCGATATCGCGGTTGTCGTAGCGGATCACGTAATAGCCTTGCTCGACCAGGCCGTCGACCAGGTCTTGCGGCCAGGCCACCAGTTGCATGCCCAGGCCCATGATCAGCAGCACCGCCGGGTCGTGCGGATTGCCGCTGGCTTCGTACGCGATCGTAATGCCGTTTGCTTGTGCGGTAGCCAACGCGGCCTCCCTTCGATGGTGCGGTAACAGTAGCTTCAGCATACCATTTTTGCCGTACCGGGGAAAACCGCCGCTATTCTGTGGTGTTGCGCCTGGCGGCCGCGCGGCGGGCGGCAAAGAAGGACTTCAGCATGGCGCCGCATTCCTCGGCCATCACGCCGCCGGCGACGTCGGTGTGGTGGTTGAGCTGCTCCTGCCCGAACAGGTCGAGCACCGAGCCGCAGGCGCCGGTCTTGGGATCGGTGGCGCCGTACACCACCTTGGCCAGGCGCGCGTGCATCATCGCGCCCGAGCACATCACGCAAGGCTCCAGCGTGACATACAGTTCGCAGCCCGGCAGGCGGTAGTTGCCCAGCGCCTCGGCCGCGGCGCGCAATGCGACGATCTCGGCGTGCGCGGTCGGGTCGTGCTTGCCGATGGGCTGGTTGTAGCCGCGCGCGATCACCACGCCGTCCTTGACGACGACGGCGCCGACCGGCACCTCGCCCTCGTCCCACGCGTGCTGCGCCTGCTCAAGCGCCTGCCGCATGAAATCGCGCTGCTCCGGAGCGGGCTGTTGCGGCAGGTCGTCAGGCATCGGTGATTTCTGCCCAGCAGTTAGGGGTTTCATGCAGTACCAGCTTGTGCAGGTGCAGGCCGGTGCCGTAGCGGTCCTTGTAGGCCGACTTCAGGATGCCGAACGCCACGTGGGCCAGGTTTTCCACGGTGGGGATGCGGTCGATCACCACCGTCTTGTGGCCCGGCAGCGTCGCCAGGAATTCGCGCACCGCCGCATCCTTCTCGTAGACGATGAAGGCGTGGTCCCAGACATCGACCAGGTGTTCCTTGGCCAGCGCCTTGATGTCGGAAAAGTCCATGATCATGCCGTTGTCGGAATTGCCTTCGGCCGTGATGATGTTGCCGGTCAGCGTGATTTCCAGCGTGTAGCGGTGGCCGTGCAGGTTGCGGCACTGGCTCTTGTGGTCGGGGATGCGGTGGCCGGCGTCGAATTCCAGCTTGCGGGTAATGGTCAGCATGATTAGGGTATCTGTAAAAGTTTATGGGTTTGCAAGCTCAGCTTCCATTTCGGATTGCGCTTGCAGGTGTCGATCGCCAGTTTGGTATTGAACTCGGCCAGCGGGCCGTCCATTGCCTGCACGAAGAAGTGCTCGAAGTCCAGATGTTCGTAGGCGCCCAGGTCCTGCCCGGTCTGCGGGATCACGACCTTGATTTCGCTGCCCTTGGACACCACCAGCTGGGAACCCATTTTCGGGCTGACGCAAATCCAGTCCACGCCTTCGGGCACCGGCAGCGTGCCGTTGGTTTCAATCGCGATAGTGAAGCCGACCGCGTGCATCGCCGCTATCAGCGCGGCGTCCAGCTGCAGCAACGGTTCGCCGCCGGTGAACACCACGTACTTGCTGGCGGCGTAGCTGGCGGGCCACAGCGCATCGATGGTGGCGGCCAGCTCCTGCGCGGTCTTGAACTTGCCGCCGCCTTCGCCATCGGTGCCGACAAAGTCGGTGTCGCAGAACTGGCAGACGGCGCTGGCGCGGTCGATCTCGCGCCCGGTCCACAGATTGCAGCCCGAAAAGCGGCAGAACACGGCGGGACGCCCGGCGTGGGCGCCCTCGCCCTGCAGCGTGTAAAAAATCTCTTTGATGCTGTAAGTCACGGCAGTTCCTGAAAGGACAACCCTCAATTATATCCCACGCCACACTTTTCGGTCTATGGCGGGAAATATTGATATTCCACAATGCTACCGCGGGGCAACCACGATATGTTGGTCTGGTGGACGCTTACCGGGGAGGACAAATCATGCGCTACGCTCAACCGCTCCTGGAAATCGATATCATCGCCGGCGGCGCCGTGATGCTGGCGGGCATAGCCCTGCTGCTGCTGTGGCGCCAGCGCCACCTGCGCAACGCCCTGGCGGCCCTGGAACACAAGCTGGCGCAGGAGTTGGACCGCCGCCAGCTGGCCGAGCAAGCCCTGGCCGACACCCGCCGGCAGGTAGACCGCCTGGGCGCCAGCCAGCAATCCCTGCGCGACGCCGAGCGCCGCCGCATCGCCCGCGACCTGCACGACGACCTCGGCCAGCACCTGCTGGCCCTGAGCTTCGACGTCACCCAGCTCGCGCAGCACCACGCTACGCTGGCCAAGCCGCTGGCCCAGATCGAGGCCCGGCTGCAGGCCGCCAGCCGCGCCATGCGCACCATTGTGCGCGATCTGCAGCCGGAACAGCTGGAAAGCGGATTGCAAGGCGCGGTTCAGCAACAGGTGGAGCAGTTTTCCCGCCTCAGCGGCATTCCCTGCCGGCTGGAGGCCGAGCCGGCCGCCTTCAGCGCCCCCGGCGACGAGCGCACGGATGCGGTGGTCTTCCGTGTCCTGCAGGAATCGCTGAGCAACATCGCCCGCCATGCGCAGGCGTCCGAGGTGTGCATCGGCCTGTGCCGCGTGGCCGGCAGCCTGAGCCTGACGGTGCGCGACAACGGCGTCGGCCTGCCCGACCCGCCCGCCCGGCGCGGCTGCGGCCTGCGCGGCATCGCCCAGCGGGTGGCCGAGGCCGGCGGCCGTTTCGACATCGCCAGCCAGCCCGGCCATGGCACGGCGCTGACCATGTCCTTCCCGGTTCAATAATTTACAGCGGGGCACGTCCATGCACAATCAAAAAATCCAGCACCTGATGGAGTACTCGCAGGCCGACATGCAGCACGGCTTCGCGCTCAAGCTGATGGAGTTGCTGGTCATCCCGACGTTCGTCATCGATGTCCAGGGCAAGGTCATCATCTGGAACCGCGCCTGCGAGCGCCTGACCGGGGTCGAAGCCTGGGAAGTGCTGGGCACGACCGACCACTGGAAGAGTTTTTACCACGAGCAGCGCCCGACGCTGGCCGACCTGGTGATCCAGGGCCGCGACGCCGACGTCCAGACGCTGTACCACCAGCACGCCCGCCGCAACGACAACGACAGCGGCCTGCGCGCGGAAAACTGGTGCGACATGCCGCGCGTGGGGCGGCGCCGCTACCTGGCGGCCGACGCCAGCCCGATCTTCGATGCCGAGGGCAAGCTGGTGGCGGTGGCCGAAACGCTGCGCGACGTCACCGATGAAAAACGCGCCCAGGTGGCGCTGGAGCAACTGGCCACGCGCGACGGCCTGACCGGCCTGGCCAACCGCCGCTGTTTCGACGACACCCTGCTGGCGGAATGGCAGCGCGCCCAGCGCCACCAGCAGCCGCTGTCGCTGCTGATGGTCGATGTCGACAACTTCAAGCAATACAACGACGCCTACGGCCACCTGGGCGGCGACGAGTGCCTGCAGCGCATCGCCTGCGCGGTGTCGAGCGAAATGCGCGCCAACGACCTGGTGGCGCGCTACGGAGGAGAAGAGTTCGGCGTGATCCTGCCCAACCAGTCGCTGAAGGGCGCGGCCATCGTGGCCGAGCGCATCCGCTGCCGCGTCGAGCAGCTGCACCTGCCCAACCTGGGCAGCCAGAAACATGTGGTGACGGTCAGCATAGGCGCGGCCACCGCGCTGGCGGCGCCGGGCACCGATCCCAGCCAGCTGGTGGCGACGGCCGACTCGGCGCTGTACCGCGCCAAGCACATGGGCCGCAACCGTATCAGCCTGCCGGAGCCGGATCCGTCCTAGCCGGGATGGGCCAGGTAGTGGATGCCGTTGGCGATCAAGCCCACCAGGTTGGTCTGGTTCTCCGAAGACTCGGAAAACGCCGCCAGTACCCACTGGCGCTCCACGCCGATGGCCAGCGCCTTCAGGTGGTAGGCCTCGCCGCCGGCGTCCGGCTCGCGGTGCAGCACGTTGTGATACAGCAGATCGACAAACTGCTTATCGCTCAGGTTGCTGCCATAGGTCCGGGTGAACTCGTCGCTCAACAGGAAGTTCCGCGCCACATCGACGAAGTCCTGGCCGCCGTCCAGCGCGTGTATCCAGAATCCCAATCCTCCCTCGTCCGGCAGCCGGTTGAAGGCCGCCTGATACAGGCGGTAGGCCTCGCCCGCCGGGGTGTGGTCGCCGATATCCAGTGCCACCGCGTCGCCGTTGGCGAAGAGCAGGCGCTCGACGCCGGAGACGATATCCTGGCCGCCCACCCCCCTGTTGTCGGTGACGAGGAAGGCGCCGCCGCTGGCCGTCACCGTGTAGTCGCTGCGGGCGCCGCTAAAACTCACAGAGTCCAGGCCGGCGCCGCCGGTGAATACTTCATTACCGGCCCCGGCCTTCAGTGCATCGTTGCCGGCGCCGCCGCTGACAAAGCGGGCGGTGCTGGATGTATCGATCGTGAGATCGCTGAACCGCAAGGTCTTCACGTCGAACAAGGCGTCGACGCCGTCGCCACGCGCCGTCAGCGCCGATCCGGCGCCGGTCAGCAGATACCTGGATAGCGCGCCGGAGAACACCACGGTATCGTTGCCGCCGCTGCCCCGAATGGTGTCGTTGCCCTCGCCCTCGTAGACGATGTCCACGCCGGCGCCGCCGATGATGGTGTCGCCGGCGCCATTGGCGTAGATGGTCGAGCCGCCCGAACCGGCCACGGCCGCCTCGATCGTCACGTTGTAGGCGATGGAAATATTGTTGTAGCCCGGCGCGGTCGAGCTGAACGTGCCTGCGTTGAGATTGATGACGACGGCATTGCTACAGCCGGAGAAATTGAAGGTATCGCTGCCGCCGGCATCCCAGATGCATTGCAGCGGCGAGCTCTGCACGAAGTCGTAGCTGTCGCTGCCCGTGTGGTAAGTCATATTGGCGCCGTACAGATACTGCATCGCCTGTATATCGTAAAGCATGGGCGTGATACCGTACTGGTGGTTCAGCGCGTAGCCCGCGCCGGTGTTGTACGACATTTGGCTGTAGTCGATACTGTCGGTGGAGGACGGCAGGAAGGGGCCGTCGATCGACCCGCCGGTGGAATCGTAGTTACCCGGGTGCTTGAGCCCCAGCGTGTGCCCGAGCTCGTGGATCAGCACCGACGGGCCGAAAGTGCCCGGCGTGAACACCGTATTGAAGGTGTCCGCATTGTTGGTGAACAGATAGGTCGGGTCGCCGCCGTTCGGCAGGTAGGCATAGCCGCTGCTCTGGTTGCCCTGGTAGTTGGTCGCCAGCTGGATGTCGCCGTCATAAAACACCTCGGTGAACTTGACATTGGCCACAGCCGACCAAGTGGCCAGCGCAGTGCGCACCGCTTGTTTCTGGAACCATGTCATCGGCAGGAATCCGTTGACATCGTCCGCACTTCCATCGCTGGGCACTGCCGTCATGAAGCTGTAGGTCAACGACACGGGCGTTCCGGGGCGGCTGGCCCAACTGCTGTACACCAACGCGTCAATCGAATTATTGCCGGTCGTGAAAAATGTCATGATGGAGCCTGGAAAAGAAACGACGATTGCACGATAGTAACATCAAAACGGCATCAATCGAACGGGTTGGCCACCGTCTGCGTGGCCGGCGGCGGCAGGCGCGCCGGCAGTTTCTGCGCTTCCAGCCGCGCCACCACCTCGCCCAGCAGCGCATGCAGCGCGCGCGCGTCGGCCAGGCCCGCCTGGTCGGCGGTCAGGTCGACATCGCCGCTGATGGTGATGCGGTCCAGCCGGTTTTCAATCGACAGCCGGCCGATGTTCAGCACGTCGGCCTCGTTGGCGTAGGGTACAAATTTGCTCATGGTTAGCTCCGGGATTTACGTGGTTTTACCTTCGGCAGACGCAACATCGTCTCCTTTTGGCCATCCGCCAGCGACGGCAGCAGGTTGATGCCGACGCGGGCTTCCAGTTGCGCCACGCTCAGCGTCTCATATTCCGCGTCGGCGCGGTTCTCGATGAAGAAGGCGGCGCCGGCGCGCTGGCGCGGGCTGTAGACCAGCTTGTACAAATGCGTGGGCACCAGCACATTGCCGGCCTTTTGCAGATTGCCGCCGATGAAGGCCGGGCCGGTGATCACGTACAGATCGCCCTCCTTCTGCGCCAGCTTGCGCACCGCGCCCTCGATGCCGGCCCACACATGACGGTTGTTATCCGCGTCCTGCGGCACCATGTTCGCCAGCGTGAAGCTTTCGTGCTGGCTCGCGCGGTCCGGCATGTCGCCGTTGGGCGCCATGTGGCCGCGGTCGAAGCCGCTGCGGGCGTAGTCCGACAGCTCGGCGCGGCGGCCGGGCGGCAGCTGCGGCTCGGTATGGAAGGAATTCTCGCGCGACAGGTTCTTGGCCGCCTCGATATTGTCGGCCGTCAGATGCTCGGCCGACCACAGCGGCGTGCGCGTGATCCCCGAGTGCATGACGCCGAACACACCGTAGCACAGCTCGGTGGTGGCGCTGTTCATCTTGGCGTTGCGGATTTCCGGCAGGCGGCCGTCGACATAGTGCGCGGGGCAGTTGCCGCCCCAGGCCAGGCTGGCGCCCAGCAGTCCGCAGGCCAGCGCCGCCGCTGCCACGGATCGTTGAATCAGATACATAGTTCCTTCGAGTAAATTAGCTTGGCGGCATTCTAGCGGAGGCTGGCGGCGCGCACCAAGCGTTCGGCAACGGTGCGCAGTTCCACGCGCAGCGAATCAGGCTCCAGCACGGCGAATTCGAACGGCGCCGACGCCAGCTGCCGCGCCAGCCAGCCCAGCTCGTCGGACTGGTTGTGCAGCAGCACGCCGTCCGCCGTTTGCTCGAACAGGCCGAAGGTATCGATGAAGGCGCGGCGGGCGGACGCCAGGTCGGTCTTCAGCAGTATCCTGGCGGCGAACCTGCGCGGCAGCGTCGCCACCGACTGCCGCAGATGCGCCAGCGCGTCAAAGCCGGGCGGCAGCTCGTAGCCACCCTCGGTCGGCGCCACCTGCAGCACGCGGTCCAGCCGGAAGGTGCGGATGCCGCCCCGCAGGTGGCAATGCCCGACCGCATACCAGTAGCCGCTGTAGTAGACCAGGCCGTAGGTATCGACATCGCGCTCGCTGTCGGCGTCGCCGGCGCGGTAGCGCAGGTGCACGCGCCGGCGCGACTTCGCCGCCAGGCTGAGCGCGGTCAGCGCCGCGTTGTCCTGCGTCGCCCCATCCTGCGCGCCGCCCGGCTGCGTGGCCGAACGCAAATCCAGCCGCACCGTGGCGTCGATCGCGTCCACGCGCTGGCGCAGGCCGTCCGGCATGATGCGGCCCAGCTTGGCCTGCGCGCTGGCCACCGCCGGCGCCGCCTCGGCCAGCCCCAGGCTGCGCGCCGCCAGCAGGCCCAGCGACAAGGCCAGCGCCTCGTCGTCGGTGAACATCATCGGCGGCAGCTTAAACCCCGGCATCAGCGCATAGCCGCCGTGGCGGCCGCGCTCGGTCGTGATGGGGATGCCGATCTGCTCCAGCATGACGATGTAGCGGCGCAGCGTGCGGCCGTCCACGCCGAGGCGGCTGGCCATCTCGGCGCCGCTCAGGCGGCCGTGGGTTTGCAGCAGTTCCAGCACGGCCAGAACGCGGGTGGTTGGATGGTACATGCCGCAAAGATAGCAGATTAACAGGGCCGAATCCGTCCTATTTAATCATTAAACTGCGGCAAACAACCTCTCCAAGGAATCAATATGAGCCAAACCGCCAACCTGTGGCTGTATTTTGTCGTCGTCTTCGGGGTCATCGCCCTGCCCGGCCTGGACATGGCCTTCGTCATGGGCAGTTCCATGCTGGGCGGACGCCGCTCGGGCATGGCGGCGGTGGGCGGCATCATCGCCGGCGGCTTCTGCCACCTGTGCATGGGCGCCGTCGGCGTGGCCGTGGTGTTGCAATACTGGCCGCCGCTGTTCAAGATCATGCTGCTGGGCGGCGCCACCTACATCGCCTGGATGGGCTACAGCCTGCTGCGCAGCGACAGCATCTTCCACCCCACGCCCGGCGCCGAGGCGATGGCCGACGCCGTCATCTTCCGCCGCGCGCTGACCACCAGCCTGCTCAACCCCAAGGCCTACATCTTCATGCTGGCGATCTTCCCGCAATTCCTCAAGCCGGGCCAGGGGCCGCTGTGGGTGCAGTCCGGCGTACTGGGCGGCATCACCGCGCTGACCCAGCTGGGCGTCTACGGCGCGCTGGCCTACGCCGCCAGCGGCGCCAGCGGCTGGTTCGCCGCCCATCCCGCCGCCGCCACCGTGGCCGCCCGCCTGATGGGGGCGCTGCTGATTTTGACCGCCATCCTCAGCGCCAGCCAGGCCTGGACCACGCCGTAAAAACAAAAAAGGGCTGGAACCGCGACGGTTCCAACCCTTTCGAAACATCCGCCCTACCAGAGGCTTAGTTTAATTTCAATTGCGACAACACTGCTTACTATTTTACATCGTTTTGAGCCTGACAGGTGAAAATTATGATAACGAGCGATAATGTCAACTTCCCCACCTCTCAGGCCTAAAGCGGAAATAATGAAACAACTCTACATCAACGGCGCCTGGCTCGACGGCGCCAGCAGCTCTGCCAACATCAACCCCTCCAACACCAACGACGTCATCGGCCACTACGCGCTGGCCGACGCGCAGCAGACCGAGCTGGCGATCGCCGCCGCCGCTGCCGCCGCGCCGGGCTGGGCGCTGTCCAACATCCAGCAGCGCGCCGACGCGCTGGACAAGATCGGCAGCGAAATCCTGGCCCGCCGCGAAGAGCTGGGCACGCTGCTGTCGCGCGAGGAAGGCAAGACCAGGCCCGAAGGCATAGGCGAAGTGGTCCGCGCCGGCAACATCTTCAAGTTCTACGCCGCCGAATGCCTGCGCCTGCGCGGCGACAAGCTGCCTTCCGTGCGCCCCAACCTCGACGTCGAGGTCACGCGCGAACCGGTCGGCGTGGTCGGCATCATCGCGCCGTGGAACTTCCCCATCGCTATCCCCTCGTGGAAGATCGCCCCGGCCCTGGCCTACGGCAACTGCGTCGTCATGAAGCCGGCCGAACTGGTGCCGGCCAGCACCTGGGCGCTGACCGAGATCATCAGCCGCGCCGGCCTGCCGCCGGGCGTGTTCAACCTGGTGATGGGCCACGGCAGCGTGGTCGGCCAGGCCCTGCTGAACGACCGCCGCGTCAACGCCATCAGCTTCACCGGCTCGGTCGCCACCGGCAAGAAGGTCGCCATGGCCGCCATGGGCCGCCTGGCCAAGGTGCAGATCGAAATGGGCGGCAAGAATCCGCTGATCGTGCTGGACGACGCCGACCTGGCCACCGCCGTGTTCTGCGCCGTGCAGGGTTCGTACTTCTCCACCGGCCAGCGCTGCACCGCGTCCAGCCGCCTGATCGTCGGCAAGAACATCTACCCGCGCTTCGTCGCCGCCGTCAAGCAAGAGCTGGCCAAGCTGAACGTGGGCGACGCCCTGACCGCCGGCACCGACATCGGCCCGGTGGTCGACGCCAACCAGCTGGAGCAGGACATGAACTACATCCGCATCGGCCGCGACGAAGGCGCCACGCTGGCCTTCGGCGGCGAGCGCCTGGACGGCCCGACGCCCGGCTTCTACCTGCGCCCCGCCCTGTTGACCGACGCCAGCAACGACATGCGCATCAGCCGCGAGGAAATCTTCGGCCCGGTCGCCAGCGTGATCCCGGCCGACAGCTACGAGCACGCGCTGGCGCTGGCCAACGACACCGAGTTCGGCCTGTCGAGCGGCATCGTCACCACCTCGCTCAAGCACGCCACCCACTTCAAGCGCCACGCCCAGGCCGGCATGGTGATGGTCAACGTGCCCACCGCCGGCGTCGACTACCATGTACCGTTCGGCGGCACCAAGGCCTCCAGCTACGGCGCGCGCGAACAGGGCAGCTACGCCGCCGAGTTCTTCACCACCGTCAAGACGGCTTACTGCGGCGTGTAGCCCGCGTAGTATTGGCGCGCCGGTGCCCGGTGCCGCCACGGGGGGACGCGGGCTTGCCGTCCTTGGTCTCCCCGGCCTCGGCCCGCTGCTTGTTGACGATGCGGGCCGCCACCTCTTCCTCGCGGCCCGGATAGCGGCCTTCCTTCTCGAATTTGTGCTCCAGTTCCTTGTATTCGCGCTCGCGCTTGGGACTCGCTCCTTTGGGCATGATTTGCTCCTTCACACTGGTTTGCCGGACCATGCTACCGAAAGCGCAACACTGTCGTCGCACCGCAGCGAAATATTGCTAAAAGTTATAGATTCGCACGACCGTTCGCTGATACACTTTCCGTTCCCCGGAGCAAATACCGGTTCTTACAAACATAATAAAAGACGAGACATGAAGATTGCCGATATCAAGATAGGCCAACGCCTGACAATTGCTTTTTCATTAACAACGTTGATGCTCGCCGTAGTGGTGGCGCTGGGCGCCGTGGGCTTGCGGGCCACCAGCGCGGAACACGCGTCCGGCACGGCCGCCAGCATTGCTTCGTTCTACACCACGCTGATGATCGCGCTGGGCGTCGCCGGCGGCTTGATGAGCCTGTTCACCGCCTGGTACATCACGCGCGGCATCGTCGGCCCGATCCGCCATGCCGTGCGGGTGGCGCGCACCGTGGCCGGCGGCGACCTCAGCTCCAACATCGAAGTGCGTTCGCGCGACGAGATCGGCCAGCTATCGGCCGCGCTCAAGGACATGAACGCCAGCCTGATCAACATCGTTTCCGAGGTGCGCGGCGGCACCGAGGCCATCGGCACCGCCTCGGCCGAGATCGCAGCGGGGAATATGGACCTGTCCGAGCGCACCGAGCGCCAGGCCGGCTCGCTGGAGGAAACCGCGTCGTCGATGGAGGAGCTGACCTCCACCGTCAAGCAGAACGCCGCCAACGCCAACCAGGCCAACCAGCTGGCGGTGTCGGCGTCCGCCGTCGCCGGCCAGGGCGGCGCGGTGGTGGCGCAGGTGGTCGACACCATGGCCTCGATCAACGCCTCGGCGCGCAAGATCGTCGACATCATCGCCGTCATCGACGGCATCGCCTTCCAGACCAACATCCTGGCCCTGAACGCCGCCGTCGAAGCGGCGCGCGCCGGCGAGCAAGGCCGCGGCTTCGCCGTGGTGGCCAACGAGGTGCGCAACCTGGCGCAGCGCTCCGCCGCCGCCGCCCGCGAAATCAAGGGGCTGATCGGCGACTCGGTCGAGCAGGTCGATGCCGGCGCGCGCCTGGTCGACCAGGCCGGCGTGACGATGACGGAAATCGTCGCCAGCGTGCGCCGTTTCACCGACATCATGAGCGACATCGCCGCCGCCAGCCAGGAGCAGCTGTCCGGCATTGAGCACATCAACGGCGCCATCGCCGAGATGGACCAGACCACGCAGCAGAACGCCGCGCTGGTCGAGCAGGCATCGGCGGCGGCAGCGACCATGCGCGACCAGGCCGCGCACCTGCAGGGCGCTGTGGGCGTGTTCAAGCTCAGTGGCGATGGGGCCGCGCGCCGCAGCGCCAGCGTCAAGCCGATCAAGTCGGCGCGGCGCGGGACCGTACGGCCGCAGCAGGAGTCGCAGCAAGAAGCGCAGCAGGAGTTCGCCGAGCTGGTGTCGTCGGCGCGTTAAGCGGCGATCAGCAGTTCGATCTCGGCCAGCAGCTCGGGCATGGTGTCCACCACGCGCCAGGCGCCGGGGAAGTCATGGCCGCGCGTCAGCGCATTGCGCAGGATGATGCAGCGGATGCCGGCCGCCGTTGCGGCCTGCAAGCCGCGCGGCGAGTCCTCCACCACCAGGCAGTCGGCGGCATGCATGCCCAGCCGCTCAAGGCCCAGCAGGTAAGGCTCCGGCGATGGTTTGCTGCTCGCATAGGATTCATGCGTCAGCACGAATTCAAAGTGCGGCAGCAGATCCAGCCGCCGATGGATGATCTCGAAATGCTCGCGGTTGGAACTGGTGACGACGCCCATGCGCAAACGTGGCGACAGGTTGGCCAGCACCGCGCCGACGCCGTCGATCGCCGGGATATGCTCGGAGGCCAGCGTGGCCGCGTAGTGGCGATTGCGCTCGTTGCGCCATGCGTCCATGTCGGCCATGCTCAATTGCGGATCCAGCAGATGCCACGCGCCGCAGTTATCGGCCAGGTACCAGTCGAAGAAGTGCTGCTCGCTCAGCTCCAGTCCCAGGGGCCGGAACAACTCCCGGTTAGCCTCGTAAAACAGGCGCTCCGTATCTACGAGAACGCCGTCGTTGTCCCACAAAATCGCCCGCAGCATAGTCACTATCCTGTGTAAAGCGCACATTGTACCCGCTGGCCTTGCCGGGCCGGGTATGTAATACTCCGTCCAACATACCAAGAACAGAGCGAAATGGCCGTTTTAGCACTGCTGCCGCGCAGCCTCAAATTCCGCATGACGGCGGTCGTCGTGATGCTGGTGCTGGCTGCGACGGTCATCGTCACCTGGGTCGCGCTGGTGCTGGCCGAAAGCGATATGAAGAGCGTGATCGGCGACCAGCAATATGCCCTGCTCTCCTCGGCCGCCGCCCAGGTGGACGCCCAGATCACCGCCAAGAAAGCCCTGCTGGCCAGCCTGGCCGACGATATGCCGGCCGACGCCGGCCTCGATCCCGAACGCATGGGCGCCTTCGTCGCCCGCCATCCGGCCGTGCGCAAGGAATTCCTCAACCTGCACATCTTCAACCGCAACGGCGTGCTGATACACACCGAAGGCGCGGGCGCCGCCGTGCTGGCGCTGGACGAGCGCCCGCGCACCTACATGCAGAAGGTGCTGGCCGAGGGCCGCGTGGTGGTGTCGCCGCCGTTCAAAAGCCTGCTGTCCGGGCTCCCCGCCATCATGATCATCCATCCGGTGCTCAATGCCGAGGGCAAGGCCGTGATGCTGCTGGGCGGGAGCATCGACCTGACCAATTCCGACTTCCTGGCGCAGATCGCGGCGCAGAAGCCGGGCAAGACCGGCTACATGTTCATCATGACCACAGAAGGCATCCTGCTGCACCACCCCGACCCCAAGCGGCTGCTGGAGCACATCAACGCCCGCCCCGGCTACAACCGCGCCACCGAGATGGCGCTGCGCGGCTTCGAAGGCTGGACCGAAGCAGCCAACAAGGAAGGCAGCGAAGGCATCTACTCATACAAGCACCTGGCCACCACCAACTGGGTTATCGGCGCCCGCTTCCCTGTCCACGAAGCCTTCGCGCCGATGATCGCCATGCGCCGCCAGGCGATGCTGGCGTCCGGCGCCTTCGCCGCCCTGGCGGGCTTGATGGCCTGGCTGGCGATCCAGACACTGCTCAAGCCACTGGGCCGGCTGCGCCGCAACATCAACGACATCCGCAACGGCGATGTCAGCATCGGCGTGCTGCAGCGCCGCCGCCACGACGAGATCGGCGAATTAAGTGGCGCCTTCCACGAGCTGATGGCCGAGCGCGAACAGGCGCAGGAAGCGATACGCGAGAGCGAATCGCTGATCGCCGCCAGCGAGAAGCGCCTGCGCATGATCGCCGACAGCATCCCGGCGCTGGTGGCCTACATCGACCGCGACAACCGCTACCACTTCACCAACGAATACTTCCGCACCATGCTGGGCCTCGATCCGCAGTCCATGCTGGGGCGGACCATGACGGAAGTGCTGGGCGAGGAATTCGTCGCCTCCATCGCGCCCTACCACGCGGCGGCGGCGCGCGGCGACCGCGTGCACTACGAACGCGAAGGCCGCAAGGACGGCCAGCTGCAGCAGGTGATGGGCGACCTGATACCCGACATCGCCGCCGACGGCAGCGTGGCCGGCGTCTACCTGATGGCGGTCGATATCACCGAACGCAAAAATGCCGAGCTGCGCCAGGCCGCCAGCGAAAAGCGATTGAAGCTGCTGACCGACAACCTGCCGGCGCTGATCTCCTACCTTGACCAGAAGCGCCGCTTCCAGTTCGTCAATGCGACCTTCTTCCAGTGGTTCGGCGTGGCGCCGGAAAAGCTGATCGGCCGCCACCTGGTCGACGGCATAGGCCGCGACCACTACGAACACGCCGAGTCCTATCTCGAACAGGCCTATCACGGCCAGATCGCCACCTACGAGCTGAAGGCGCAGATCGACGGCAGCCTGCATACGCTGGAAACCACCTTCGTGCCGGAGATCGATGCGGCCGGCCAGGTGGTCGGCATCTATTCGCTGACGCACGACACCACGCGCATGAAGGAGATCGAGGAGCGCCTGACGCAGCTGGCCCGCATCGACACGCTGACCGGCATCGCCAACCGCCTGATGTTCGAAGAGATCCTGCAACTGGCGCTGGTGCGGGCCAAGCGCAATCGCAGGCCGCTGGCGCTGGCCTACCTGGACGTGGACCACTTCAAGAGCATCAACGACACGCTGGGCCACGGCGCCGGCGACATCGTGCTGAAGGAGTTCGCCTCGCGGCTGGCGGGCAGCGTGCGCGCCTCGGACACGGTGGCGCGGCTGGCGGGCGACGAATTCGTGATCGTGCTCGAACAGGTGGATGGCCCCGACGAAGCCGCGCGGCTGGCGGCCAAGTTCGTCGAGGCGGTGCGGCGGCCGTTCAATGTGGCCGGCAAGGCGATGCACATCACCACCAGCATCGGCATCGCGCTGCACCAGCGCGAAGGAGAAACGCCGGCGGAACTGGTGGCGCGCGCAGACACCGCGCTGTACGCGGCCAAACGCAAAGGCCGCGACGGTTACGCGATCGCCGACTAGGCGGCTGATTATGCCGGGACGCCGGTCGCCATCGGATTGGCCACCGGCTCGGCGACCTTGAACAGCAGGTTACGGTCGACGTGGTGGAAGGGTTCTTCCTGGCCGCGTATCATCATCACGGTGTCTTCCTCGTAGCCCCAGGTGCCGTCGTCGTTGATCGTCACCTTGATGCGATACTCGACGGTCTTGAAGCCATACTCCAGGAAGGGATTGGAACGGATGCCGTAGGTATCGGACTCCAGCCGCGCCACCAGTTCGAACTCCTTGGCGTCCGGCGCCACCACGGCCGAGGCCATGGCGATCTGCCCGCGCGGAATGCCCAGCGTCTGGATCACGGTGCTGGTGGCCGGCTCCCACAACCAGTAGCCCACCTGCTCGTGATAGGTCTTGGCCTGCCCGGGCTTGTTGATGATGATCAGGTAGCGCAGGCCGTAGAACAGCTGCGGGCCGTTGGTCACGGGATCGATGGGATACAGCTCGATACGCTCGACGTAGGCCTGCTTGCGCGGACCATCCGCCTTCGGCTTGATATCGAGGCCGCGCTCACCTTTCCAGATCCCGGCCATCGGCGCCAGCGGGCCGAGGTTGTCGAGGGTGTTGACGTCGATGGTGGACGGTTCGGTGTAGATATCGCTGGAAAACTCGCTCATGCATGCATCCTGTTGGTTGGTGACAGCCGCTATTGTAAGGCGATCTCGATGCGGTTGCGTCCCCCGGAATGGCGATACGCCACCGCACTGCCCAACTGGCGTATCAGCAGCAGGCCGACGCCGCCCACTTGCTGGTCTTCGAGCGGCCGCGCCGGATCGGGCGGCGGCGGTCCCTGGGTCAGCGGATCGAAGGCAGGCGCCTCGTCCTCGTACACCAGCAGCGCGCCTTCGACGCCGACCCACACCGAATGGGCGCTGTCGCCGCCGTGGCCGTGCAGGATGCTGTTGCGCAGCAGCTCCTCCAGTATCAGCTCCGCGCGCGCGACCACGCCCGGCCCCAGGCCGGCCTGTTGCAGCGCCATCGCCGCAAACGCCATCGCACCGGGCACCGCGTCCAGCCGCGCGGGAAACCGCAGCAGATGCGCAACACCGGTTTCTTTTCTGTCCATTCAAGCATATTATCGGAATGCTCATCTCAGGAGAAGCAACATGCGAAACTTAAAAGTCGCCGCTGCCACAGCGGCCCTGGCGTTCCTCGTAACCGGCGCCAGCGCGGCCGAACAGCCGGCCGGCATGGTCAAGACCACCAAGGGCGCCGCCTCGATAGAGCGCGCGGGCAAACAGACGCCGGCGGCGGCAGGCGCCGCGCTGATGGCCAGCGACCGCGTCGTCACCGGCGCCGACGGCAGCGTGGGCATCACCCTGCGCGACGAAACGCTGCTGGCGGTGGGCCCGAACAGCAACGTGTGGCTGGAAAAATACGCTTTCGATCCGACCTCGCATGAAGGCGTGCTGAATGCAACCGTCAAGCGCGGCACGCTGGGCGTCATCTCGGGCAAGCTGTCCAAGCAGTCGCCGGGCGCGGTGCAGTTCCGCACGCCGACCTCCATCCTGGGCGTGCGCGGCACCGAGTTCCTTATCGACGTCAAGGACGGAGAATAAAGCATGGTCATGCTGATCTGGATCGCCTGCCTGCTGGCCGCCGTCTCGCAGCAGCGCACGCCGACCGAGCAAATCACGCTGCTGCCCAGCCAGGACGGCAAGGCCAGCGCGGTCGTCATCACCACCGCCGGCGTCGAGACGGTGCTCGACAAGCCCTACCAGATCGCCGCCATCGATAGCAAAGGCGCGACCACCGCCAACGGCGACAGCGCCGCCATCGCCAAACAATACGACGCCACGCTGTCGGCGCTGCCGCAGCGGGCCGCCGTGTTCACCGTCTACTTCATCACCGATACCGATACGCTGGTGCCGGAATCGGCGGCCCGGCTGGCGGACATCAAGGCTCAGTTGGCGTCGCGTCCCGCGCCCGAGATCATCGTCATCGGCCACACCGACACCGTCGCCAAGCGCGAATACAACGACGAGCTGTCGCTGCGCCGCGCCGCCACCGTCAAGCGCCTGCTGATGGAAGTGGGCATCGCGGAAGACCGCATCACCGTGCAGGGACGCGGTGAGCGTGAACTGCTGGTGCCGACGGCCGACGGCGTCGACGAGCCGCGCAACCGCCGCGTGGAAATCCGCGTGCGCTGATCAGGCCACGCCATCCCAGCGCAGCACCAGCAAGGTCAGGTCGTCCGAAGGTTCGGCCTGGCCCACGTGCAGGCGCACGTCGTCACGCACCGCCTGCACCACCGCCGCCGGCGTGGCCGAGGAGGTGGCGGGCAGCGCCGCCAGCAGGCGGTCCAGCCGCTCGTTGCCGTACAAATTCCCCGCTTCGTCCATGGCCTCGTTGATGCCGTCGGTGGTCAGGCACAGGCACTCGCCGGGCCGAAGCTGGTAGTGCTGCACCGGATATTCGAAATCGTCCAGCACGCACAGCGGCGGGCCGTCCGCCGCTTGCAGGTGTTCGACGCGGCCGTCCACCGTCAGCCGGCGCGGCGCATCGTGGCCGGCGTTGCACAGGAAGACCTGGCCGCTGACGGCATCCAGTATGCCCGCCACGCTGGTGACGAACAGCATCTCGGGATTCTCGCGCGTCAGCTCGCGATTGGCGCCGTTCATGATGGCGGCCATCTCCCAGGGACCGCGCAGCGCTATGCTTTTCGATAGCGCCTTCGCCACCACCATGAACAGGCTGGCCGGCAGACCTTTGCCGGATACGTCGCCGACCATGAAGAACACGCGGTCGCGGTCCAGCATGAAGAAGTCGTACAGGTCGCCGCCCACTTCGCGCGCAGGCTCCAGCAAGGCATCCAGCGCGAAGCGCGTCTCGCCGGGGAAGGACAGCGCCGCCTGCGGCAGCGTCGCCATCTGGATGCGGCGCGCCGCGCCCAGTTCACCGGCGGTCTTGGCGGCCGACACACGCGCCACCTGCAAGGCGCGCTCGCTTTGCTTGCGGTCGCGCACGGCCGCCGTCAGCATGCTGGTCAACAGGCTCAATCCCACCAGGCCGAAAGCGCAGGACACGGCGGCCGCGTCGAACAGCAGGCCGGCGCGCGCGAACAGCAAGGCGCCGCCGCCGAAAAGGCCAGCCACGATAGCGCCGCCCAGCGGCACCGCCACCAGCAACCGCAGCTTGGGCAGCAGCCAGACCAGCAGCAGGCTGCAGGCGCCGAACACCGCCACTTCGATCCAGCGCATAGCCGGCGGCCGGCGCAGGAAGGCGCCGTCGAAGAAGCTTTCTATCATCTGCGCATGCGTGTCCACGCCGGGCATGAAGTCGCCGCGCGCATTGGTCTTGTAGTCGGTCAGGCCCAGCCCCGTCATGGCGACGATGACGATCTTGTTCTGCAACGCGGAAGCATCGAGACGGCCGCGCATCACGTCCAGCGCGGAGACATAACGGTCCATCGCCGGCGCGGAGAAGTTGACCCAGACCGCGCCATCCGGCGAGGTCGGCACGCGCAGGTCGCCGACCGACACGCTGCGCACGCCGTCGGCGTCAGCCTCGATCTCCAGCGCCGAGCTGCCGGTGGCCACGCGCAGCAATTCCATCGACAGCGCCGGCACCAGCGTATCGCCCACGGCGCCCAGCAACGGCGCGCGCCGCACGATGCCCTTCTCCAGGTTTACCGACAACAGGCCCTGCCCGCGAGCGGCCGCCTGTAGCAGCGGAAGGCTGGACATCGCTTGCGGAAATCGCATCACCGGCAGCGGCGACGCCGGCGCCGCTGCCGGCGGCGCCTTCACGTGCACCGGCCACACGCGCAGCGCATCGCTGGTGCCCGGCTCCGGATGGGCAAAGCCGGCGGCGCCCAGCACCACGGGCGCGCGCCGCATGGCCGCCGCCAGCACGTCATCGTAGGCAGGCAGCGCCGCCAGGCTGTCGCGCAGAGGCCCGGGCGGCAGGCGCGAGGCCAGCGCTTCGGGCGAGGTGGTGTCCGGCTCCGGCATCAGGATATCGAGGCCGATGGCCAGCGGCTGCTGGGCGTTGATGTGTTCTATGAGCTCGGTGAGGCGCGTGCGCGGCCAAGGCCATTGGCCGAACTCCTTGAGCGAAGCCTCGTCGATGGCGATGATCTGCACCGGCCCCGATGCGCGCTGGCGCGGCAGATGCAGCTGGTAGGCGTTGAACAGCGCCAGCCGCAGCGACGGCAGCGGACCGTCGCCGCCGACGGCCAGGGCCAGCGCCAGCAAAGCCGCCAGCACCAGCGCCAGCGGCCGGCCCTGGCCTGCGCGCACGCCGCCCAGGGCCTGGGTTTGCAAGCGGAGCAGCATGGCCGCGCTTACAGTTCGATTTCCATGCCGTCGTAGGCGGAGACGATGTCCAGCGGCGCTTCGCCGGTGATCTCGGCATAGCGCCGCGTCTCGGCCAGCACGCGGGCTATTTGCGCGTCGTCGTAGATAGGCTCGTGGTGGAACAGGCAAAGCTGGTGCACGCCCGCCAGCTGGCACAGCTCCACGCCGACCACGTTGCTGGAGTGGCCCCAGTCGGCCTTGACCGAAATCGAATCGGCCAGCGAGTACATGGCGTCGAAGATCACCAGGTCGGCGTCGCGGAAGAAGTCGACGAAGGCCACGCGTTCGGCGGCGTTATCGAGCTTGTGTTCGGAGTCGGTGCTGTAGACCATGGCCTTGCCGCCGTGCTCAAGGCGGTAGCCGTAGGAATCGCCCGCGTGCAGCTGCAGCTTGGCGGTGATGGTCACGTCGTGCAGCTGCAGCGGCACGCCGGGCTCCATCTGCACGAACTCGATGGCCGCGCCCAGCTGGTGGAAGCCGACCGGGAAGCTGATCGGTTCCTGCTGGCGGCGGAGCGCCGTCTCCAGCTCCTGGTGGCAGCCGTAGATGACGATGCGGTTGCCCGGTATGTAGGCCGGCGTGAAGAACGGGAAGCCCATGATGTGGTCCCAGTGCAGATGGGACATGAACACATGGTAGGTCTGCGGCTTGGCCGGGCCGTAGCGCGCCAGCTTGGCGCCGGCCAGCGCGCGCACGCCCGAGCCCAGGTCCAGGATGATGTGCTCGTAGACCGAGTCCGGATCCCAGACCTCCACTTCCACGCAGCTGGAATTGCCGCCGTAGGTGCCGCGCACCTCGAAGCCCAAATCGTTGTCGATGTACGACGCCACCTTTTCCGGCGTATCGAGCCCGCGGCCGATGGCGCCTTCGAGCGCCGTCACCAGCTTGGCGCGGATCTGCTTGTGGTTCAGCGCCACCGGCAGCGAGCCGCGCGCGCCCCAGATGCGCGCCTTCATGAGGCGCCGCCGACTGCCGCCAGCGCCGCTGCGCGGTCCGGGAAGATTTCAAACAGCATGTCGAAGCGGCTGATGGTGAACACCTCCAGCACCAGCGGCTGCAAGGCCGCCAGCACCATGCGCCCGCCCTGCGCCTTGACCTGCTTGATCGCCACCATCAAGGCGCGCAGGCCTATGCTGCTGATGTAATTGACGCCGCTGAAATCGATCACCAGCGCCGCGCCATCCTTGGTACAGTCGCGCAGGTGCGGGTCCAGCGCGAGTTTGAAGGCATCGGCATGGGTATGATCGATGCGCCCTGCGGGGCTCAGCACCAGAGTGCGGCCCGATTGCTGCGGCTGAAGTTCCATAGTGATGGCCTGTACGCTGTGCTGGGGAAGAAAGCGAAAGTAGCGTTTTATTCTGGTTTTTTTCATTTTTACATCTTTTTGTGCAAGAAGCAATTCCGCGAAGAATCTCCACCCCATGATATTCTTCGGCCTCGACGCTATCAGGGAGAACGCACATGTCGCCAGTCGACAAATTTTTCAAGCTCACTGAGCACGGCAGCAACGTCCGCACCGAAGTCGTAGCGGGCATCACCACCTTCCTGACGATGGCTTACATCATCTTCGTCAACCCGGCCATCCTGGGCGACGCCGGCGTGCCGAAGGACGCCGTGTTCGTCGCCACCTGCCTGGCGGCCGCGCTGGGCACCGTCATCATGGGCCTGTACGCCAACTACCCGATCGGCATGGCGCCGGGCATGGGCCTGAACGCCTATTTCGCCTACGCCGTGGTGCTGGGCATGGGCGTGCCCTGGCAGTCGGCGCTGGGCGCCGTGTTCATTTCCGGATGCCTGTTCATCCTGGTCAGCGTGTTCAAGGTGCGGGAATTGATCGTCAACGGCATACCACACTCGCTGCGGGTCGCCATCACCGTGGGCCTGGGCCTGTTCCTGGCGCTGATCGCCATGAAGAGCGCCGGCCTGGTGGTCGCCAGCCCGGAGACGCTGGTGCGCGTGGGCGACATGCACAAGCCGCAAACCATCATGGCCATCTTCGGCTTCCTGCTGATCGTCACGCTGGACCGCCTGCGCGTGCCGGGCGCGCTGCTGATCGGCATCGTGGTGGTGACGGTCATGAGCTTCTTCTTCGGTGGCAATACCTTCCACGGCTTCATGTCGCTGCCGCCATCGCTGGCGCCGACCTTGTTCCAGTTCGACCTGAAAGGCGCGGCCTCGCTGGGCTTGTTCAATGTGGTGCTGGTGTTCTTCCTGGTCGAGCTGTTCGATGCGACCGGCACGCTTATGGGCGTGGCCAGCCGTGGCGGCCTGCTGGTCGACGGCAAGATGAAGCGTCTGAACAAGGCGCTGCTGGCCGACAGCTGCGCCATCGTGGCCGGCTCCGTGTTGGGCACTTCCAGCACCACGGCCTACCTGGAAAGCGCGGCCGGCGTGCAGGCCGGCGGCCGTACCGGCCTGACCGCATTGGTGGTGGCGCTGCTGTTCCTGGCGGCGCTGTTCTTCGCCCCGATCGCCGGCGTGGTGCCGGCCTACGCCACCGCGCCGGCCTTGCTGTTCGTCGCCTGCCTGATGCTGCGCGACCTGGTCGACGTCGACTGGAGCGACACCACCGAGAGCGTGCCGGCGGCCATTACCGCGCTGGTGATACCGTTCACCTACTCCATCGCCCACGGCATCGCCTTCGGCTTCATCACCTACGCCGGCCTCAAGCTGCTGACCGGCCAGGCGCGCCAGGTCAAGCCGGTGGTGTGGGTCATCGCCGCGCTGTTCCTGTTCAAGTACACCTACCTGAAGGGCTGAGTTCAGCCGGCCGCGGTCCGCTGCGGGGATGCCACCAGCGATGGCATCTCCCGCACCGCCAGTATCCCCACCACGTTGTTGAGCCGCATGCGGCACAGCGTCAGCGGTTCCTCATCCTCCGCCGCCAGCCGGATCTGCACGTCCATGCCCTGCGGATGCAAGGTGGTGCGCAGGCTGCGCAGCTCCAGTCCCAGTCGGCGCACAATCGCCAGCACGGCTTCCAGCGTGGCGATGGGGGCGTCCTGTTCGACGCAAAATCGGTAGCTTTTTTGTGTGGTATTCATGCAACCAGAATATCCGCGAAGCTGCAAAATAGGCTTCCTTGTTTTGCTCGATTATGGGCCTACGCCAGTAGATTCTTCCATCCGCTGTAAAATATGAGGAATATTCATCTTTTACAGGTAAATCGCATGGAAATCGACGAACTCGACCGCAAGATCTTGCGCGAACTGCGCCGCGACGGCCGCCTCAGCAACACCAAGCTGGCGGAGAAAGTCGGCCTGTCCACCACGCCGTGCTGGAACCGCGTGCGGGCGCTGGAGGACGGCGGCATGATCGAAGGCTACACCGCCCTGCTCAGCCAGACGGCGCTGGGCTACCCGGACACGGTGATCATCGAAGTCACGCTGGACCGCCATGACGACGACATCTTCGAGAAATTCGGCCAGGCGCTGGCCGACTTGCCGGAAGTGATGGAAGCCTACCTGCTGACCGGCGAGTACGACTACCTGATCAAGGTGGCGGTGGCCGGCACGGCGGGCTACGAGGAGTTCCTGCGCCGCAAGCTGTACAAGCTGCCCGGCCTGCGCCACAGCCGTTCGACCTTCGTGCTGCGCTGCCTGAAACGCGCCCATTCGGTCGAGCCGTGAAAACCATATAAATAGTTAACATTATTAACTGCTCAATACCTAAATAAGACACTCCGGTCAATATTCTTGCCCTTTTATTTTTTCAATAGTAAATTAAAAAACAGAAAATTTAATAAAAGGGGAAGCACGATGCGAATTGCAAAATTTCCTGCATTAGCGATATTGACCATCCTTTCATCTCCGGCGCTCGCCGTCGACAGCAGTTTCAGCGGATTCGCGCAATTGACCGTCGGCCGGGTTTTAAGCGGCAGCGCTTCCGGCCCCACTCCCTATCAATTGAATGCCCAGCCGGGATACAGCTACCAGTGTCCCTGCTTTGCCGGCAATTATGAATATGCCGGCGTGTACGAATACCACAAGACCGATCTCAAACCCGAATCGCTGGCCGGGGTGCAGGGCAATTTCAAATTCACGCCGGAGCTGTCGGCCACGGTGCAGGTGGTCGCGCGCGGCGCCGACAGCTCGGTCAACGCCGACTGGGCCTACGGCAGCTACAAGATATCGGAAAACCTGACCCTGCAGGCCGGCCGCAAGCGGCTGCCGCTGTACTACTACTCGGACTACATGTACGTCGGCTACGCCTACCCCTGGGTGCGGCCGTCGCAGGACTTGTACGCCTGGCAGATCTACTCCTACGACGGCGCCAACCTGCTGTACACCAACAACGTCGGCGACTGGACCTACACCGCCAACGCCTGGGTGGGCCGCCGCAAGAGCACCGACAACGAACTGCTCGGCAACCTGTACTACGGCAGCCGCATCGATGAAAGCTGGAAGAAAATGGTGGGCGGCTACATCGACGCCAGCAACGACATCTTCAGCGTACGCGGCGTGTACATGCACACGGTGGTGGAGCGCTATGCCGTCGTCAACGGCGTGCGCTCGCTGGTCATGACCGGCCAGAACGGCGACTTCGTCAACGACGTCGGCCAGGCCTTCTATGGCATCTCGCTGAATATGGATTATAAAAACTGGCTGGTCCGCAGCGAGATTAACTATATCAACCGGCCGTCGGTCAAGAACACTTACACCGCCCAATCTTATTCAGGCGGATATAAGATGGATAAACACACATGGATGATTTCCTGGTCGCAATTCCAGGAGCGCGCCGAATATTGGCCGACCGGCACCGAGAAACACGCCACCACATCGCTCAGCTATCGCTGGGATTACACCACCTCCCAGGCCTTGAAGGTCCAATTCGACAAGATCAAGGACAAATCCAAATTCCAGTTCACCGGCGACGCCAACCTGCTGGCCGCTTCGTGGCAGATCGTCTTTTAATTCGGAGGGATTTTTATGCGCACAATTATCGTTCCGGCGGCCTTCGTCTGCGCCGCGCTCCTGAGCGCCACGGCGGCCAGCACCGAGATCGTGGTGGTGGTCAATCCCAAGAATCCGGCCAGCCGCATGTTCTCCGACCAGGCCTCACAGTTCTTCCTCGGCAAATCGAATATGTTCGTGCCGCTGGACCAGGCGGAAAAGTCGCCGATCCGGGCCGAGTTCTACCAAAAGCTGTCCGGCAAGGACGTTTCCCAGGTCAAGGCGGCCTGGGCCAAGATCATCTTCACCGGCAAGGGCGTGATGCCGGCCGAGCTGCATTCGACGGCCGAGGTCAAGAAAGCCATCGCCGCCGATGTCAACGCCATCGGCTACATCGAAAAATCCGCCGTGGACGACAGCGTCAAGGTGATCCTCACCCTGCCGTGATCGCAGCCCATCCTCTTATGTTGTCGACCGCACAGATAGCCCGCCGCAAAGGGGTCATTGTGCAGGTGCTCGAATAACTATAAAAGGATGAAACATGAACAAGCCCCTCAACATCGCAATGGCCATCGCCACGCTGACGCTGGCGTCGCAAGCCATGGCGCAAATCACGTTTTACGAGAATGACGGCTGGCGCGGCCGCACCTTCACCGCCAACCAGCAGGTACGCGACTTCACACGCAACGGCTTCAACGACCGCGCCTCTTCCGTCGTGGTCGACCGCGGCCAGTGGGAAGTCTGCGACGACGCCAACTTCCGCGGCAACTGCATGGTGCTGCGCCGCGGCAGCTACGAGTCGCTGCGCGGCATGGGCATGAACGACCGCATCTCGTCGGTGCGCCCGGTGGGCAAGCGTAACAGCTACGCCAACGAAGCGCCGGCGCCGCTGCCGCAACCGACCTATGAATACCGCCGCCGCCCAAGCGAGCGCCTGGTCGAAGTGCCTGTCACCTCGGTACGCGCCGTGGTCGGCACGCCGGAACAGCGCTGCTGGGTCGAAAGCCAGCAAGTGGCCGAACCTGCCCGTAACGGCACCAACGTCGGCGGCGTCATCGCTGGCGCCCTGATCGGCGGCATCCTGGGGCACCAGGTTGGCGGCGGCACGGGTCGCGATGTGGCGACGGCCGGCGGCGCGGTGGCTGGTGCGGCCATCGGCAACAACATGGCCAACAACAGTGGCCAGCAAAGCTATGCGCGCGACGTGCGCCGCTGTGAAAACGTCAGCAATCCCAAGCCTGAATACTGGGATGTGACGTATAACTACCGGGGCCAGGAACATCGCGTGCAGATGAGCACGCCTCCAGGCCAGTCCATCGCCGTCAACAGCAATACCGGCGAACCACGCATGTAATGCTTGAATATTTGCCCGCATTTCAGGAATTCGCTGGGATGTGGGCAAACTAACAAGTATACTCAATGCCCTCCACGGGACGGCCTTGAGACTGCATGCGCAAACTACTACCCTATTCCTACTACGGCAGCGACCGCGACGAACAGCAACTGTTCTTCTCGGAGTTGCGGCCGGTCGCCATCATTTCCCAAAGCGTTGGCCTGCTGAGCTGGTTCGTGGCGGCGATGATGCTGGCGGCCAGCGGCCAGGCGCTGCAGGCTACCGTGCTGTTCGGCCTGCCGGGCATGCTGCTCAGCCTGCTCATCTCGCTGCGCGCCCCTTCCGTCAAGGCGCTGGTGGTCTCCGGCATCATCGGCACCACCTCCACAGCCTTCGCCTTCCGCCTGCTGACCGCCTATTGTCCCGACCCGACGTTCTGGGTGTTGCCGGTCGGCACCGTGCTGACCTTGTCGGCCGCCCCCATCTTCGGCGGCATGCTGAACTACATCGGCGCCGCCGTCGGCGTGTGGGCCATCCTTACCATCGGCAATTTCCCCGCCAGGCCGGGCGAGCTCAGCTTCAACCTGTCGCTGCTGGTCATGGGCAGCAGCTTCGCCATGGCGATCTATCTGCACGCCTACTTCCTCAACTTGCGCGTGCGCAGCCACAGCGCCCGGCGCGAGCTGGCGGAGATCGCCTACAAGGATGTCGTCACCGGCCTGTTCAACCGCCGCAAGTTCACGCTGGAGGCGCGCCGCGCGCAGCAACTGCCGTCGCAGCATCCGCTGTTCTTCCTGATGATAGACATCGACGACTTCAAGAAGATCAACGACACGCTGGGCCACGACGCCGGCGACGAAGTGCTGATCCACACGGCCGCCGTGATCGGCAGGCTGGGCATGGGCCATCTGTCGGGACGGCTGGGCGGCGAGGAATTCGGCGTGCTGTTCCACGGCGACGCGGCCGACGCGCTGGACTTCGCCGCCGCGCTGCTGGACGGCGTGCGCGCCGCCACCCATCCGCCGCGCACCGTCAGCATCGGCATCGCCGAATTCGACAAGGACAGCGACCTGTCGGTCAGCTACAAACGCGCCGACGAGGCGCTCTACCTCGCCAAGCGGCACGGCAAGAACCGCTACGTGCTGGCCGGCGCCATCCAGGCCGCCGCCTGACGCTTGCCTTTTGCAAGCGTTTGCCGAAAGCAACTTTAACGCCTCTTCTTTGATCTACATCAATTATTTTCTTGATGTAAATCGATACGCTTCATGCCATCGACAAATTAAATCGGCAAGGCGGCGACATGGAACACCCCCACTCCCTTACACTGCAGGCGGATCGACCGCCCTGCCCCTGGCAAGGCGCCGCCCAGCCCAACCACGAGCGGACGCCGGCGGCGCCGCAAGGCGCGCTGCCGCAAGCCTGCCATCACTTCGCCTGCGCCATCCTGGACGCACTGCCGGCGCAGGTGGTGGTGCTGGGACTGGACGGCACCATCCTGGCCATCAACGCAGCCTGGCGCAACTTTGCCCGCGACAACGCCGGCCACCTCGGGTGCGCCGACATCGGCAGCAATTATCTGGACGTGTGCCGCGCCGCCACCGGCGACGACGCCGACTGCGCGCTACGGGCCTGCGCCGGCATCGAACAGGTGCTCGCCGGCGACGCGCCCAGCTTCGAACTCGAATACGCCTGCCACACGCCGCGCCAGCAGCGCTGGTTCAGCATGAACGTCACTCCGCTCGGCTACGGCGCGGCCGGCGTGGTGATCACCCACAACGACATCACCGAACGCCGCCAGCACGAAGCCCGGCTGCGCATCGCCGCCATCGCCTTCGAATCCACCGAAGGCATGATGGTCACTGACGCCAACAGCAACATCGTGCAGGTCAATCACGCTTTCACCAACATCACCGGCTACGCCAGCGACGAGGTCATAGGGCGCCGCCCGAATATGCTCAGCTCGGGACGCCACGACGCCGCCTTCTACCAGGCCATGCACAAGGCGGTCGCCACCACCGGCACCTGGGAAGGCGAAATCTGGAACCGCCGCAAGAACGGCGAGATCTACCCCGAGCGCCTGCACATCGCCGCCGTCCGCGACGAGGACGGCCGCACCACCCACTACGTCGCGGCGCTGACCGACATCACGCTGAGCAAGGCGGCCAACGATGAGATCAAGAACCTGGCCTTCTACGATCCGCTGACCCGCCTGCCCAACCGCCGCCTGCTGATGGACCGGCTGCGCCAGGTGCTGGCCGCCAGCGCCCTGAGCGGCAGCTATGGCGCGCTGATGTTCATCGACCTGGACAACTTCAAGACGCTCAACGACACCCTCGGCCACAACACCGGCGACCTGCTGCTGCAACAGGTGGCGGCGCGCCTGCGCGCCTGCCTGCGCCAGGCCGACACCGTCGCGCGGCTGGGCGGCGACGAATTCGTGGTGCTGATCGACGGCATGAGCCGTCATGCGCTGGAGGCGGCGGCCCAGACCGAGGCGCTGGGCAGCAAGATCCTGGCGACGCTGAACCAGCCCTACCAGCTCGGCGCGCACCATTGCCACAGCACGCCCAGCATCGGCGCCACGCTGTTCCACGACGAGCAGCGCCAACAACCCGACGAGCTGCTGATGCAGGCCGACATCGCCATGTACCAGGCCAAGCAGGCCGGCCGCAACGGCATGCGCTTCTTCGATCAGCGCATGCAGGACACGCTCAGCGCCCGCGCCCACCTGGAGAACGAACTGCGGACCGCGTTCGACCACCAGCAGTTCGAGCTGTACTACCAGGGCCAGGTCGACGCCGGCGGCCGCGCCACCGGGGCCGAAGCCTTGATACGCTGGATCAAGCCTGACGGCAGTTCGATCTCGCCGGCGCAGTTCATCCCGCTGGCCGAGGAAACCGGACTGATACTGCTGCTGGGGGACTGGGTGCTGGAACAGGCGTGCAGGCAGCTGCGCGACTGGCAGCGCGACGCCGCCACGCGCGAACTGGTACTGTCGATCAATGTCAGCGCCAAGCAGTTCCGCCAAGCCGATTTCTGCGCCCGGGTGCGCAGCGCCATCGAGCGCTACGGCATCGTGCCCGCGCGCCTGAAACTGGAGCTGACCGAAGGCCTGCTGCTCGACAACATCGAAGACACCATCGCCAGCATGACCGCGCTGAAGGCGCTCGGCATCAAGTTCTCGCTCGACGATTTCGGCACCGGCTACTCCTCGCTGCAGTACCTGAAGCGGCTGCCGCTGGACCAGCTGAAGATCGACCAGTCATTTGTGCGCGACCTGGCCAGCGATGCCAACGACCAGGCCATCGTACTGACCATCATCGCCATGGCGCGCAGCCTGCGGCTCGATGTCATCGCCGAGGGCGTCGAGACGCCGGCCCAGCGCCAACTGCTCTCCGAGCTGGGCTGCGACGCCTACCAGGGCTATCTGTACTGCCGGCCGCTGCCGGCGCCGGCCTTCGATGGCTGGCTGGCCGCCGCGCCGGCCTTGACGGCGGCCGGCTGAACCGCGGCGGCCGTTACGCGGCGCGGCGCCGGCCCGATGTAGGCGGCGCCAGCGCCAGGACGGTTCCTGCGGCCGACGCCGCGCGTCCGATAGGGCGCACCCGGGCGCCGTGCGGCGCGCCGCTGGAAACCAGCTGGAAATGTCCGATCAACTCGCTGAGCAGGTCGGCCTGACGCCGCATGTTTTCCGCCGCAGCGGCGGCCTCCTCGACCACGGCGGCATTCTGCTGCGTGATCTCGTCGATCTGCACGATGGCCGCGTTGATCTGCTCGATGCCGCTGCTCTGCTCCTTGCTGGCCAGGCTGATGTCCGAAATATAGTGCTCCACCTTGTTGACCGAATCGACCACCCCGGCCATCACCTGCCCCGCATTGGCCGCCAACAATGCGCCGGATTCGACTTCATGCACTGAGCTCGCGATCAACTCCTTGATCTCCTTGGCCGCGGTGGCGGAACGGTGGGCCAGGTTGCGCACCTCGCTGGCGACCACCGCGAAGCCCCGGCCCTGTTCGCCAGCCCGCGCCGCCTCGACCGCTGCATTCAAGGCCAGGATATTGGTCTGGAAGGCGATGCCGTCGATCACGGCGGTGATGTCGGCGATCTTGCCCGAGCTTTGCTTGATCGACGACATGGTCGCCATCACCGCGTCCACCGCCGCACCGCCTTCGCCGGCAACCTTGGCCGCCGCCATCGCCAGCACATCGGCATCGCGCGCATTGGCGGCGTTTTGCCTGACGGTGCTGGTCATCTCCTCCATGGACGAAGCGGTTTCCTCCAGCGAGCCCGCCTGGCGCTCGGTGCGCGCCGACAGGTCGGCGTTGCCGCTGGCGATTTCCCGCGCCCCCTCGTTGACCACGCCGCTGGCCTCCTTGATCTGGCCGACCAGCAGCTTGAGATTGATTTGCAGCACGCGCAAAGCCTGCAGGCAGCTTGCCGCCTCGGCGCCGCCGCCGGCCACGATATGCTGCGACAAGTCGCCGCTGCCCATTTGCTCCAAGCCGGCACGCAATATCTTGAAAGGCGTCGTGGCCGCGGTCCGGACGGCAAGCAACAGCGCGCTGGCCATGCATAGTCCGGCGCCGCAGATGGCGCAGGCCGCCGCGGCGCCGCCTGCCAGCGCCGCCCACAACATCGCCAGCATCAGCGCCGCAACCAGGCCAAGCGCCAGGTTCAGTTTGCTCGCCAGCGACGCCGTGCGCCAGGCGGCCAACGCCGGCACGCCGGGCCGCGCCATCGCCACGCCCTCGCGGATGATCAGCCCGCGGTCGCCGTTCTTGATCGCCCGGTAGGCCTGCTCGGCGGCATCCACCTGGGCGCGCGACGGTTTGACGCGGATCGAGGTGTAGCCGACCACGCGGCCGTTCTCCAGATAAGGCGCGGCATTGGCCTCGACCCAGTAATGGTCGCCGTTCTTGCAGCGGTTCTTGACCAGGCCGGTCCAGGCGCGGCCGGCCTTGATCGTCTGCCAGAAGTCGGCGAAGGCCTCGGGCGGCATGTCGGGATGGCGCACGATATTCTGCGGCGCACCGATCAGCTCGGCCTCGGTGTAGCCGCTGACCTCGATGAAATCGTGATTGACGTAAGTGATCTTGCCTTGCAAATCCGTCTTAGAGACGATGGTCTGCGTCTCCTGCAAAACGTATTCGACATGAGTGACCGGCATATTGGTCCGCATTGCAATCTCCCAGTAAGGATAGTTGTCGTGCCAGGCGCCTCAGGCGCCGCGTGCTTGCAGCGCGGCCTGATGGGCGGCCTCCAGCTGCTTGAGTTCGGCGATGGGGATGTCGAAGGCTTCATGCACCCGCAGCATCACCTCGGCGCTGACGCCGCAGCGTCCGCGCCGGATCTTGCTGATGCTCGACGGCGCCAGCAGCAACCGACGGCTCAGTTCGGCATCGTTCTTGAGCCGCTGGCGCCGCAGCACATGGTCCAGCAGGCTGTGCGGCCGGGCGCCGGCGGCCGCGTCCGCATGTGTCGAAGTCGTCATGCCGCCCTCCGCTCGGTATCGTCCTGACAGCGGCGCTGGATCTCCAGCATTGCCTCCATGTCCTGCAGCAGCGCCGTCACGCAGCGCGGATCGAACTGGCTGCCGCTGCCAGCCCGCATGTGGGCCACGGCGCGGTCCAGCTCCCAGCCGGCCTTGTAGGGGCGCGACGTCGTCAGCGCGTCGAACACGTCGGCCACGGCGACGATGCGGCCGTACAGCGGAATGGCCTCGCCCGCCAGCCCATGCGGATAGCCGCGGCCGTCATAGCGCTCGTGGTGGCTGATGGCGATGGCCGCCCCGGCCTGCAACAGCGCCGACTCGCCGCCCGCCAGGATGTCGGCGCCGATCTGCGGGTGGGCGCGCATGATGGCGATCTCGTCGGCGTCGAGCGGTCCCGGCTTGAGCAGCACGCTGTCGGGAATGCCGACCTTGCCGATATCGTGCATCGGCGCCGCCTCGCAGATCAGCTCGCACTCCTCCAGCGGCAGGCCCAGGTTGACCGCCACCAGCCGCGCATAGGCCGACATGCGCAACAGGTGGCTGCCGGTCTCCGGATCGCGGAACTCGGCCGCGCGCGACAGCCGGTGCACCACCTCGCGCTCGCTGGCGACCAGGCCGGCGGTGGCCTTGTGCACCGCCTGCGCCAGCGATTCGGCGCGCTCGGCCAGTTGCAGCTGGGCGCGCCGCAAGGCCAGCAGGTTGCCGACGCGGACGTTGAGCTCGGTGTAGTTGACCGGCTTGGTCAGGAAGTCGTTCGCGCTCAGGCGCAGGGCTTCGTGGCGCACCCCCACCTCGGTGTCGGCCGTCACCATGATCACCGGCACCCCGGTCATGCCCGGCATCTGGCGGAAGCGGCGCAGGAACTCCAGGCCGTCGACGCCCGGCATCATATAGTCGACCAGCACCAGGTCGGGCGTCATGGTGGCGCAGCGCGCCAGCGCGGCGGCGGAGTCGGACATCGGCAGCGCCTCCACCGCGTCGATCATGCTCAGCATGTGGCAAAACAGGTCCAGGTTCATCTGGTTGTCGTCAACGATCAGTACATTCATGGCCAGCTCCTTGGTAATCCGTTCAGGCCGCCAGCGGCAAAGCCGCGGCGCCATCCAGATTGAATTCGGCCAGCAGGCGCGCCATGTCGACCAGGATCAGCATGCGCTGGTCGACCGTGGCCACCCCCAGCACGTGATCGGTGACGCCCGACTCGCCCAGCTGTGGCGGCGGCTGCAGCTGTTCAGGCTGCATGCCCACCACATCGGCCACGCGGTCGACCACCACGCCCACCGTCCGGCTGCCCAGGTTCAGCACGATCACCACGGTGCTGGCGTCGTAGCCGGGGGCGGGCTGGCCGAACTTGATGCGCAGGTCGACCAGCGGCACGATCACGCCGCGCAGATTGATCACCCCCTTGAGCCAGCCGGCCGCATTGGCCAGCCGCGTGACCGCGCCATAGCCGCGCAGCTCCTGCACCAGCCCGATATCGATCGCATAGTCTTCGGCGCCCAGGCCGAACACCAGCGTGCGGCGCGGCTCCATGCCGGCGGCGGCCGGCGAGGTGGTGGTGGTGTGTTCCATGGTGCTCTCCCATACAGTTGGATATACAACGCTATGCGTGGCGCGCATTCACCGGCATAATACCGAATACGCCTGCGCTGCCATCAATAAAACCAATTATAATGATTTTGCGTGATTTTTTTAATTTTAAATTTTTAATGTGGTTTATTTGGGACTTTTGAGACTATGAAGAATGCCAACCAGACGGACGAGGTCTGCACGACCCAGCGCGCCGCCGAAATCCTCGGCATCTCCGTATCTTCGGTGCAGCAACTGGTCGAAGCCGGCGTGATTGAAGCCTGGAAGACCAAGGGCGGCCACCGCCGCATTCCGCTGGCAGCCGTACTCGGGTACAAGGCCCAGCCGGGCGCCGCCGCGCCGGCGCCGGCGCGCACCGGCGATGGCCAGGCGGCCATCCTGGTGGTCGAGGACAATCCCATGCAACGCGCCCTGTATCAGCGCCATATCGCGGCCTGGCAACTGCCGGCCAGCCTGACTTTTTGCGAGAACGGCTACCAGGCCCTGCTGGAAATCGCCCGCCGCCAGCCCGATGTCCTGCTGACGGATATCGTCATGGACGGCATCGACGGCTACGAAGTGATCAATACCATCGTCGGCGACCCGCAGCTGCGGCCCATGCACATCGCCATCCTGTCCGGGCTGGACCAGGAGGCACTGGCCGCGCGCGGCGGCGTGCCGCCCGGTGTGGTATTTTTCACCAAGCCGGTCAACTACGACGAACTGCGCGGCTATCTGCGCGCCTGCTGCGCCCAGCACGAGCGGGATCGGTGACGAATTTAATGAATTGATTGAATTTGACAAATATTTTTTTCTCTGTCACGCTAGTCCTGACAGTCTGCTAGCGCGGCGGCCATCCCGGCTGCCGGCCAGCAGGCAAGGAGCGTACGATGCGGTCCTCCCTACTCCGTCGTCTCGATGTCCGCTGGCTGCTGGCGTTGTTCGCCGTGTTGCTGATCGGCGCCACCTGGGCCGTGACGCTGACACAACTGGCGGCCGAAGAGCGCCAGGAGGTCGCCGGCGCCGAGCGCGAGGCGCGCGACCTGGTGCGTCTTTTCGACGAACACGCCAGCCGCACCATCGCCGCCGCCGACCAGGCGGTGATCTTCCTGCGTCACCGCTACAACAGCCTGGGCTCCCGCCTCGACATCGAGCAGGAGCTGCGTTCCGGCCTCGGCCCTAGCGACCTCTACCATCTGTTCACCATCGTCGACCAGCGCGCCGATGTCGTGCTGTCGACCCAGCCTTTCAAGACCACCAACCTCGGCGATCGCCCGCATATCCGCGTGCACCTGCCGGCCGGCCCCGACCAGCTCTACATCAGCCAGCCGGTGCTGGGCCGGGTGTCGCACAAATGGTCGCTGCAGATGACGCGCCGCATCAGCAAGCCCGACGGCAGCTTCAACGGCGTGGTCGTGGTGTCGCTGGACCCCGCCTATTTCACCCGGCTGTATGGCGACATCGACGTCGGCGGCCACGGCTCGATCGCGCTGGTCGGCGAGGACGGCGTGGTGCGCGCGCGCCGGGTCGGCAAGAACGAGAGCCTGGGCCAGGATATCCACGCCAGCGATCTGTTCGCCGCCATGCGGGCCGGCGTGCGCGGCGACGGGCTGCTCAGCGGCCCGATCGACGGCCGCCGCCGCTTCTACGCCTACGCCCGGCTGCGCAATCTGCCGCTGTACGCCGTGGTCGGCCTGGACCGCGAGGAAACCATGGCCGGCTATGTCCAACACCGGCGCCAGGCGCTGCTGCTCGCCGCCGCCTCGACCGCCGTGGTGCTGGCCTTCACCGCCGGCCTGATCGTGCTGATCGGCCGCCTGATCGCCAGCCGCGAACAGGCCCATGCCGCCAGCCGCGCCAAGTCGCGCTTCCTGTCGAATATGTCGCACGAGCTGCGCACGCCGTTGAACGGCATCCTCGGCTACGCCGAACTGCTGCAGGCCGAGTTCGCCGGCGGACGCCAGGGCGGCTTTGCCGGCGCCATCCATGAATGCGGCCTGCGCCTGCTCGGGCTGGTCGAAGCGGTGCTGGAACTGAGCGGGCTGGAATCCGGCCAGGCCCGGCTGTCGCTGCACAAGGAAGCGCTGGGCGAGCTGGCGCAGCAGGCGCTGGAGGGCCAGCGCAGCGCCGCCGCCGCGCGCGGCCTGCGGCTGGAGCTGGTGCTAGCGCCCGGCTTGCCCGAGCACTATGTGTGCGACCGCGCCAAACTGCTGCGCATACTCGACATCCTGCTGCGCAACGCGGTCGACGCCACCGCCTCGGGGCAGGTGCGGCTGCAGGTGAACGCCGCGCCTTCGCGGCTGGAATTCCGCGTGCAGGACAGCGGCACCGGCGTGCCTGCCGCAGTGCGTCCGCGCCTGTTTGAACGCTTCAGCACCGGCGACGACAGCAGCACCCGCGCCAAGGACGGCGCCGGCCTGGGACTGGCGATCGCCGCCCAGCTGGTGCGGCTGATGGACGGCCGCATCAAGCTCGAACACAGCGACGACAACGGCTCGGTGTTCGCCGTGTCGCTGCCCTTCCTGCGGCTGCCGCGCGGCGCCGCGCAGCAGGTGGCCACGGGCGAGGTGTCGGCATGAGCGGCGTCACCTACCAGGCCATCGATCCCTCCGTGCTGATGGTGGCCGCCGGCGACGGCGCCAGTTTCAAGATGCTGTCGCAAACCTTTCTCGACCACGCCGCCCCCATCGCGGTCCAGCTGCAGCGGGCGCTGGCCGACGGCCAGCACGCCGCCATCGGCCGCCACAGCCACGCCCTCAAGGGCATGGCCGGGCTGATCGGCGCCGCCGAGATGATCGCCCTGCTGCAGCAACTGGAAACGGCGGCCCGGCTGCTGCAGCCGATGCCGGCGTCGGCGACGGCTGCATGGATGCCGTGCTTCGAGCAGGTGTGCCGCGAAGTGGCGCTGAGCCTGGACGACCCTGCCTACGGCGGCGCCTGACATGGGCGCGCACACCGTTGCCGCCGCGCCGGACGGCGTCGAACGCCGGCGCTGGGCCCGCCTGAGTGCGCGCCGCGCCACCGCGCTGATCTGCGGCAGCCTGTTGCTGCTGCTCGGCCTGACCAGCATCGGCTCGGCCTGGATGCTGCGCGAGCACGAGATCAACGGCTGGCGCGGCGACCTCGAAAACCTGACGCTGGTCCTGGCCGAGAACACCGCGCAAACCATGGCGGCCAGCTTCCAGCTGCTCGACAGCCTGACCGCGCTGGCCGAGAGCGTCCCTGCCGGCGACCGCGCCGCACTGAGCGGCGAGGCGGTGCAGCGCGCCATGCGGGACCAGATCAGCAGCCTGCCGCAGATCGGCGTCGCCTCGCTGCTCGACGCCAATGGCAAGCTGCTCAATTTCACCCGCAGCTACCCGGCGCCGCCGATCAACCTGGCCGACCGCGACTACTTCGAGCACCACCGCGAGCATCCGGGGCCGGCGCCGTTTCTCAGCGCGCCGGTGCGCAACAAGGGCAACGGCCGCTGGACCTTCTACGTCAGCCGCCGCCTCGACGATGCCGCGGGCCGCTTTGCCGGCGTGCTGCTGGTGGGGGTGTCCTGCGACTTCTTCGCCGACTTTTTCCACAACGTCAACCTCGGTGAGCAGGCGTCGATCTCGCTGTACCGCGACGATTTCACCTTGCTGACGCGTTGGCCGCTGACCGACGGGTTAATCGGCAAGCAGATACGTTCCGGCACGACCTACCAGGTCATCAGCGAAGGCAAGCAACACGACGTGGTGCTGACCGACAGCCCGCGCGCGGCCACCGGCCATCAGCGCATCGCGCGCATGGGGGCGGTGCGCAGGGTGCGCGACTATCCGCTGATCATCAACGCCACCATCACCGAGGAAATGCTGCTGCGCGGCTGGTGGAGCAATGTTCGCCTGCTGTGCGCGGTCGCGCTGATCAGCATGGGCGCGGTGCTGGTGGCCTTCCGGCTGATGGCGGTGCTGATCAAGCGGCGCGAGCGCGACGCCGAGGCCGCACTGGAGCTCAAGGCCCGCGCCGACGCCGCCAGCGAGGCCAAGTCGCGCTTCCTGGCGATGATGAGCCATGAAATCCGCACGCCCATGAACGGCATCCTCGGCATGTCCGAGCTGATGCTGGGTACTGAGCTGGACGACACCCAGCGCTCCTATGCCGCCAATGTGCATCAGGGGACGGTGGAACTGCTGGCCATCATCAACGACGTGCTGGATTTCTCCAAGGTCGAATCGGGCCATCTGGCGCTCGACTGCCATGCATACGAACCCAGCCAGCTGATCGCCCAGGTGGTGGCGCTGCACCAGGCCGGCGCCCAGCGCAAGGGCTTGCGGATCGACACCTGCGCCGTCGCCCTGCCCGGCATGGTCGAAGGCGACCCGGCGCGGGTGCGGCAAATCCTCGGCAACTTGCTGAGCAACGCCATCAAATTCACCGAAGCCGGCGTCATCCTGATTGAATTCAGCGCGGTCCCGTTGGATGACGGCAAGCGCTGGCTGCTGCGCTACGCCGTCAGCGACGCCGGCATCGGCATCAGCGCCGCCGGCCAGCAGCGCCTGTTCGAGCCGTTCAGCCAGGCCGACCAGAGCATCAGCAGCCAGTATGGCGGCACCGGACTGGGGCTGGCGATCTGCAAGCGGCTGGTGGAACTGATGGGTGGCAGCATCGCCTGCCGCAGCGCCCCCGGCGAAGGCGCGACCTTCACCTTCGAATTGCCCGCGCGCCTGCTTGATGAGGCGCCGGCGGCGGCCGCCCCGGTGGCGGTGGCCGCGCCGCAGGGCGCAGGCAGGCGCGTGTTGCTGGTCGAGGATACCGAGATGAACCGTCAGCTGGCGCGCATCCTCCTGCACAAGCTGGGCTGGGAAGCCGACGAGGCCCACAATGGCCAGCAGGCGCTGGACGCACTCGACGGCGCCGTGTACGACCTGGTGCTCATGGACTGCATGATGCCGGTGATGGACGGCTACGAGGCATGCCGCCGCATGCGCGCGCGCGAGGCGGCGCTGGGCCTGGCGCGCACGCCGGTCATCGCGCTGACTGCCAGCGCCATCGACGGCGACCGCGAGCGCTGCCTGGAAGCCGGCGCCGACGACTACCTGACCAAGCCCTTCACCTTTGCGGCATTCAGCGCCGTGCTGGCGCGCCACACCAGTTAATCGCCGGGACAGGCGCTATCGGCTTGCAGCACCAACCGCTCGTGCCCGGCTCAACGGCGACGCCGGTTTGCGCCAGCAAACCAGGGAGGCCGGCGCCCAGCAGCAACACCTCCGCCGCCCCCTCCGCCGTCCATTCCGTCACGCAAGCCGCTCCGCATTAAGCGAACTCAGCTTGATATTTATCAAATCACGGGCAATTACTCGGGGATATTCTTTGATCAACGTTTACCAATACGCAATTTGTTGACTGGTGAATGTGCAAACAGCACTTAGTTTTCCGTAACCCAATCGTCATGTAGGCAACGGAACGCGAGACAGAAACTACCCAATCGACCATTCCTTCAACCCACCAGTCACGCCAAAAATCGGGGCATTGCTCTTCGCGAATTACAAGCCGCCAGGAGCGCACGTGGGGAGACGGTTCTTGATTCACTTAAGGGAAATCTGGATGACAAATTATTCTGACATTTGCATAGTCGGCGCCGGTATCGGCGGCCTGACATGCGCCACCCGCCTGATCGCCGCCTCCATCGCCAAGCATTTACGCATCCGGGTATTCGACCTGAATGCCTCGGTGGGCGGCCGTATCCAGTCGCGCGAGATCGACCGCGAGGAGATCGCCGAACTGGGCGCCGCGCGCTACTCGCCGCAACTCCATCCGAACTTCCAGCAGCTGATGCAAGGCAGCGGGCTGCCGCATGCGGTCTACCCGTTCACCGAGGCGGTATTCAACGACCGCATGGAAGAAAAACTGAAAGCCACCCTGCACGGCCTGCTGCCTATGCTGCGCGAACATCCGGACGAATCGTTCCTGGACTTTCTCGGCCATTACCTCGGTCCTGCCGAGGCGGCCCGCATCGTCCAGGCCACCGGCTACGACGCCTTGCGCCTGCCCGCGGTGTCGGCGGCCATGGCCTACGACATCATCAAAAAGCATCCGGAAACCCAAAGCCTGACAGAGAACGCCGCCAACGACTGGCTGTATGCCACCGAAGGCTACAGCCAATTGCTGGCCCAGCAACAGGGCAAGGCACAGGCAGGCGGGGTGGAGTTCCGCTTCAAGCATCGCCTGCTGTCGGTCGACAAGTCCGGCGCCGACTACCTGCTTGCCTTCAACCATATGGGCGACACGCAGGTGCACCGGGCGCGCCATCTGATCATGGCCATCCCGCCCACCGCGATGGCGCGGCTGAACCTGGACCTGCGCTCCGGCTGGAGTCCGTATCAATACGATTCGCTGCCCTTGTTCAAGGGCTTCCTGATATTCGACCAGCCGTGGTGGCAGGCGCTGGGGCTGACCGATAAAGTGCTGATGGCCGACAATCCTCTGCGCAAGGTCTACTTCAAGGGCGACAAATACCTGTTGTTCTACAACGATAGCCAAAGCGCCACGTATTGGCGGGACTGTCTGGAACAAGGCGAGGATGTCTACCTGGAACATGTCCGCCGTCATTTGCAGGAAGTATTGCCGCTCAATGGACAGCCGCTGCCGCCGATCAAGGAGCACTTTTACAAGCATTGGCCGCACGGTGTGGAATTTTGCCTGGAGACGGCAACCGAACACCCCACCGCGCTGCTGCACCGGGACGGCATCATCGCCTGCTCGGACGCCTACACCCCGCACTGCGGGTGGATGGAAGGCAGCCTGATCAGCTCCCGGCAAGCCAGCGACCTGCTGCTGGAGCGGCTGCACCAGCTGGCCGACGCCTCGAACGACGACGAGTCGCTCGCCACCCCGACCGCCGAGCGCGTATGAGCCTGCTCGATTTTCCCCGCTTTCACTTTCGTGGCTACGCCCGCGCCAATGTGCCCACCGCCAATCGCAACACGCACGGTCACATCGATATCGCCACCAATACGGTGTCGATGGCGGGGCGGCCATTCGATTTGAGCCGGCCGCCAGCCGAATTCCATCAGCACCTGAGAGCGCTGGCCCCGCGCTTCAACGCCGAGGGCCAGCAGGATCCGCAAGGCATCTTCAGCCAGGCTGCGGGCTACAATTTTTGCGGCAACAATCATTTTTCATGGGAGAACGCCAGGATCACCGGCGTGCAATTGCGCCAGGACGAAGTCGATACCGAAGACGCGCTGGTGGGCGCCAGGCTGGGCCTATGGGGACATTACAACGACTATCTGCGCACCACGTTCAACCGCGCCAGATGGGTCGACAACAACCCCGGCCAGCCGGACACCACGGTGATCTACGCCGGCCAGTTCACGCTGAGCGGCAAGGACGCCAGCCCGAACACCCCCAACCTGTTCTCTGCGGATATACCCCAAGCGCATACGGTGCGCTGGCTGGGCAACGGCCACATCACTGAACGCAGCGGACATTTCCTCGACGACGAGTTCGGCCGTTCCCGGCTGTTCCAGTTCTCCGTGTCGAAGCACGACCCGCATTTTGCCTTCCTCGGCGACACGCCGCTGCCGGCCAGCCTGCGCGCCCTGCAGCAGGCGCTGGCCGACGACGATGTGCTGGGACTGACGGTGCAGTATGCCCTGTTCAATATGTCGACACCGCGCCAGCCCGACATGCCGGTGTTCTACGACCTGGCCGGCAGCATCGGCCTGTGGCGCCGCGACGAGCTGGCCACCTACCCCGCCGGCCGCCTGCTCCTGCCGGGCCAGGGCAGTCTGGGGCCGGTGCTGGTCAAGGTCCACGCGGACCGGATTGCCATCAACATGCCGACCGCGGTGCCGTTCACCACGCGCGCCGACCGCCCCGTGTCCGAACAGCATCCGACCCATGCGCTGGGCGCCAAGCAGGCCCTGGGCGATCTGCTGCTGCATGGCGAAGGCGGTGCGCTGCTGGCCCGCATCCCCGAGCAACTGTACCTGGACCACTGGCGCCACCATGGCATCTTCGATGTGCCGCTGCGGCACGCCGAGGCCGCCGCCGGTTCGCTAAGCCTGGGCAGCGCCCTGGCGCAATGGCGCGAGGCCGACTGGGTGCTGCAGTCCGACCACAACCAGCTGTATCTCGAATCGCCCCACCTGCAGAGGCAGCAGGACTTTCCGCAGACGATCGCCATCCAGAGCCGCTTCCGCGGCCAGCTGCAGGCGCATCCGGCGCCGGCGGTCGGCGCGGAGGACGGCAGGCTGCTGGATGTACGGCTGCAGGAATCCGCGCTGGGCAGCGGCTACGCCGACCTGACCGTCACCGGCCTGCGGGCCGGCGCCACCCGCATCGTGCTGGGCGAAGGCGGCGAGCGCCAGTTCATCGGCGTCCGCGTACTGCCCGACGACTGGCAGCTGGACGACGTCCCGGCCGCGCAGGTCGATTACGCCTTCCTCTACCGCCACGTGATGAGCTACTACGAACTGCTGTATCCCTTCATGTCGGACAAGGTGTTCAGCCTGGCGGACCAGTGCAAGTGCGAAACCTACGCGCGCCTGATGTGGCAAATGTGCGATCCGCAGAACCGCGACAAAAGCTATTACATGCCCAGCACGCGCGAACTGTCGTTGCCGAAGTCGCGGCTGTTCCTGAAATACCTGAGCAATATCGAAGCGGCCGCCAGGACCGCGCCGCCGCAACCGGCCGCGGCGGCGCCCGCCATCGGCTGCAAGGCGGCGCTGATCGAAGAGCTGAAAAAAGCGGTCGACCTGGAACTGTCGCTGATGCTGCAATACCTGTACGCCGCGTATTCCATTCCCAACTTCGAACAGGGCGCGCGCCTGGTCGACGCCGGCCGCTGGCTGGCGGACGAGCTGGAACTGGCTTGCGGCACCGAGGACCGGCGCCGCAACAGCGGTGCCCGCGGCGCGCTGCTGGAAATCGCCCACGAGGAAATGATTCACTATCTGTTGATCAACAACGTGCTGATGGCGCTCGGCCAGCCGTTCTATGGCGGCACCCCGTTGCTGGGCGAGCGGGCCCGCGAACGCTTCGGGCTGGACACGGAGTTTGCGTATGAACCGTTTTCCGAACACGTGCTGGCCAGGTTCGTGCGCTTCGAATGGCCGGACTATATCCCGACGCCGGGAAAATCGATCGCGACCTTCTATACCGCCATCCGCCAGGCGCTGGGCGCCCTACCGGACCTGTTCGAAGGCGGCGCCGGCAAGCGCGGCGGCGAACACCATCTGTTCCTCAAGGAGCTCACCAACCGCGAGTATCCCGCCTACCAGCTGGAAGTGAGCGACCGCGACAGCGCACTGTTCGCGATCGACTTCGTCACCGAGCAAGGCGAAGGCGTGGCGGTCGATTCGCCGCATTTCGATTCGTCCCACTTCCACCGGCTGCGCGCGCTGGCCGGCCGCTTCTCGACGCGCGGCAAGCCGTTCGAACCGGCGTTGCCGGCGCTGAAAAATCCCGTGCTGGCCGCGCGCGCCGACTGCACCGTTGTCACCGATCCGCAGGCGCGTTCGCTGATGCAGCTGTACCAGGGCTGCTACGAGTTGACCTTCGCCATGATGGCGCACCATTTCGCCCAGCAGCCGCTGGGCAGCCTGCGCCGCTCGCGCCTGATGAACGCCGCCATCGACATCATGACCGGCCTGCTGCGGCCGCTGTCGACCGCCCTGGTCAACATGCCGTCCGGCGTGCCCGGCCGCAACGCCGGACCGCCGGTGCCGACGCCTCCGGCCACCGCCGTCAGCGGCGATTACCAGCGGGGATGTGCCGAGCTCGCGCAGCAATGCCTGACATGGGCGCAGTATGCGCGCGGCCTGGAGGCCGGCGTGGTCGGCACGGCGCAGATCGAAATGTTGGAATTCTTCAATCAACAATTGACCGATTTATCTCGGGGAAAGATGTCTAGGGAGGCTTGAAATGTATAAAATCATTATCGTCGGTGGCGGGCTGGCGGGCAGCCTGGCCGCCATCTATCTGGCGCAGCGCGGGCACCAGGTCCACGTGATCGAAAAACGCGGCGACCCGCTGGCACCGCCGGCGGCCAACGCCGATCCGGTGGCCTCGCGCGCCATCGGCGTCAGCATGACGGTGCGCGGCATCAAGGCCGTGCTGGCAGCCGGCATCAGCAAGCAGGAGCTGGACCAGTGCGGCGAGCCCATCGTGGGCATGGCGTTTTCCGTGCGCGGCAGCTACAAGGTGCGCGAACTGACCCCGCTCGAAGGCTTGTTCCCCCTGTCGCTGGACCGCACGGCGTTCCAGCGGCTGCTCAACAAGCACGCAGCCTTGCATCAGGTGAGGTACTCGTTCGAGCACAAATGCCTGGACGTCGACCTGGACCGGAAGACCGTGCTGGTCCAGGGACCGGACGGCGCCGTGCAACAGCTGCAGGGCGACCTGATCATCGGCGCCGACGGCGCGCATTCGGCGGTGCGGCGCGCCATGCAGGCCGGCATGCGGCGCTTCGAATTCCGCCAGAGTTTTTTCCGCCACGGCTACAAGACCCTGGTGCTGCCCAACGCCGCGGAACTGGGCTTCAGGAAGGATCTGCTGTACTTCTTCGGCATGGATTCCAAGGGGCTGTTTGCCGGCCGCGCCGCCACCATCCCGGACGGCAGCATCAGCTTTGCCATCTGCCTGCCCTACACCGGCACGCCGAGCCTGGCCACGCTGAACCGCGAGGCCATGGGCGAGTTCTTCGCGCGCTACTTCGGCAGCCTGCCCGAGGCCAGCCGGCAGTCGCTGGTGGACCAGTTCATGGCCCTGCCCAGCAACGATCTGATCAACGTTCGCTCCAATACCTTCCACTACAAGGGCAATGTGCTGCTGCTCGGCGATTCGGCGCACGCCACCGCGCCCTTCCTCGGCCAGGGCATGAACATGGCGCTGGAGGACGTGTACGTCTTCGTCACCCTGCTGGACCGGCATGGCGAGACGCCGGCCCAGGTGCTGGCCGAATTCACCCGCCAGCGCAAGGTGCAGGCCGACGCCATGCAGGACATGGCGATCGCCAACTACGAAGCGCTGAGCAACCCGAATCTGATTTTCTTCCTGCAGACCCGGTACACCCGCTACATGCACAAGAAATTCCCCCGTGTTTATCCGCCCGACATGGCGGAGAAACTGTACTTCACATCGGTTCCTTACGATGAGTTGAAACAAATCCAGCAAAAACAAAACGTTTGGTACAAACTTGGAAGGGTAAATTAATGAAAATTCTCGTCATCGGCGCCGGGCCGGCAGGCCTCATTTTTGCCAGTCAACTGAAACAATTTCAGCCCGGCTGGGATATCAGCATCGCTGAAAAAAACACGCCGGAAGAAGTCGCTGGCTGGGGTGTGGTGCTGCCGGGCCGGCCGCCGCGCCATCCCGCCAACCCGCTGTCCTACCTGGAGCAGCCCGAACGGCTCGACCCGCAATACCTGGAAGAATTCAAGCTGGTGCACAACGACCAGCCCAACTTGATGAGCACCGGCATCACCCTGTGCGGCGTCGAACGGCGCGCGCTGGTGCAGGCGCTGCGCGCCCGGTGCGTGGCGGACGGCATTCCGGTGCGTTACCAGGTGGCGCCGGAAAGCAAGGCGCAACTGGAAGCGGACTACGATCTGGTGGTGCTCGCCAACGGCGTCAATCACAAGTCGCTGGAGCTGCCGCAGGCGCTGGCGCCGCAGACCGAGTTCGGCCTCAACAAATACATGTGGTACGGCACCACCCAGCCGTTCGATCAGATGAACCTGGTGTTCCGCCGCAACGACCACGGCATCTTCATGGGCCACGCCTACAAATACTCGTCCACGATGAGCACCTTTATCGTCGAGTGCAGCGAGCAGGCCTACGCCAGGGCCGAACTGGCCAGCCGCACCGAGCGCGAAGCGGCCGCCTATCTGGCCCGTGTCTTCCAGCCGGAACTGGACGGGCATGAGCTGATCAGCCAGCCGGGCCAGGGATGGCGCAACTTCATGACCGTCAGCCGCGAGGCGGCCCGCGACGGCAAGTTCGTGGCGATCGGCGATGCGCTGCAGTCCGGCCACTTCTCGATCGGCCATGGCACCACGATGGCGGTGGTGACTGCCCTGCTGCTGGCGAAGACGCTCGGCGCCGAAACCGGCATCGCCGCCGGCCTGGACAGCTTCAATGCGCGCGCCGTGCCGCTGGTGCGGCTGTTCAAGGACCACGCCGACAGCAGCCGCCTCTGGTTCGAAAGCGTCGGCGAGCGCATCGGCTTGAGCAATGAGGAGCTGACCGCCAGTTTCGACGCCCGCCGCAAGGACTTGCCGCCTCTGCAAGACGCGCTGATGGCCACCCTCGGCTACGCCCTCGGACGCTAGGGAGCCGCCATGCCCATCTACGCCCAGCCGCCGCTGCTGCCGATGCAATGGAATAGCGCCTACATCTCCTATTGGTCGCCGATGCGGGACGAAGACCAGCTGACCTCCGGCTACTGCTGGTTCGACTATGCGCGCAACATCTGCCGTATCGACGGCCTGTTCAATCCCTGGCCGGAAAAAGAGAAGGGACACCGGCTGTGGATGTCGGAAATCGGCGACGTGCGGCGCGAGCAAAGCCGCAAGCAGAAGGTGGCATATGCCACGCAGGAATCGCAGCTGCAGGCAACGGCGCTCGCCGACGAGGTGACGCCGTTCCATCAGCTATTCCTGCCGCAGGCGATCTTGCTGGACGGTGGCGCCCGTCATGACGGCCGGCACACCGTGCTGGGCCAGCCGGCCGACGCCTGGGTGGTGGCGCCGCCGGGCAAGGCGGCGTCGGTGTTCTACCTGCAGGCAGGCAGCAACCGCCTGCTGCGCATGGTCACGGGCAACGACCCGCTGCATCAGTCGGTACGCGACTTTCCGAACTTCGCGACCGGCGCCATTTCCGACAGCGTGTTCATGGCGGCGGCAGCCGAAGCCGCGCTGGCGTGACGGCAGCCAACGGCCCCAGCCCGCTGGGGCCGTTGGCTCTCCCCGCAAGCTCCATCAGTCACCTGACTCCCCCATTCTCGAAGAAAGCCTGTATGCCGTTAATAGTCTACATCCTGGGATTGACCATCTTCTCATTGACGACCTCCGAATTCATGGTGGCCGGCCTGATGCCGTCGCTGGCCTCGGCCATGCAAGTGCCGGTCGACCGCATCGGCTACCTGATCTCCCTGTACGCCATGGGCATGGTGATCGGCGGCCCGCTGGCCACCATCGTCCTGCTCAAGCTGCGCGTGAGTAACAAGAACGGGCTGCTGGGCCTGCTGGCCCTGTACATCGCGGCCCAAGCGGCCGCCGCGTCGGCGACCGGCTACGACCTCATGGCGGCGGCGCGGATCGCCGGCGGCGTGGCGGCGGCCGGGTGCATGGGCATCTCGCTGGCGATCTGTGCCGATGTGGTCAGCGCCGCCGCGCGCGGACGCGCCGCCGCCGTCGTCATCGGCGGCCTGATGCTCGCTTCCGTGCTCGGGGTGCCGATCGCCACGCTGATCGACCAGCATCTGGGCTGGCGCGCCAGCTTCTGGCTGGTGGTGGTGCTGGCGGCGCTGTCGTTGGCCCTGGTCGCATCGCTGGCGCCCCGCGCCCAGGCCTCCACGATCGCCAGCCTCGACAAGGAGCTGTCCGAATTCCGGAATCCCCATCTGTGGATGGCGTACGCCAGCAGCGCCCTGATCATCGGCGCGGTGTTCTGCGGGTTCAGCTACTTCACGCCGATCCTGACGCAAGTCAGCGGTTTCCCCGCATCCTCGATTCCATGGCTGCTGGGGATCTATGGCATCGCGAACGTGGTGGGCAACGGCGTGGTCGGCCGCTATGCGGACCGATATACCATACCGATCATGGTCTGGGGCATGATTGTGCTGGGTATCAGCCTGGCGCTGTTCGCCGTCTTTGCGCAAGAGCAAGCGATCAGCATCGGCTTGCTCGTCGTGACGGGCCTGGTCGGCATGTCGATGAACCCCGCCATCATCGCCCGCGTGATGCGTACCGTGCATCCTGGTCCGCTGGTCAACACCGTCCACACGTCCGTGATCAACATCGGCCTGGCCGCCGGATCGTGGATCGGCGGCGCCGGCATCGCGGCCGGATATGGCCTGCGCGCACCGCTGTGGGCCGGCGTGGGATTGGCCGTGCTGGCACTGGCCAGCCTGCTGCCCTATGTCGGCCAAAGAAGCAGCAGGACATTGGCGGCCTGACGCACCAGCGCCCCGCTGCCCTGCCGACTTCAGCGGGGGCCGCTTAAAAGTGGTACTCGGCCCGTATCATCGGCGTCTTGGCGACATAGCCCTGGCCGCCGGTGGTGGCCGAGGTGTTGCCGAACTTGTTGCGCCAGTACTGGTACTCAACGCCGATGCGGAAGGTGTTCTTCGCCTTGCCCATCGCCGCGCCCGCGTCGAACATCAGCTGCATGTCGATATTGGTCTCGGCGCCGGTATCGTTGCCCACTTCGTCCTTGCCCTTGGCCGCGATAAAGTTCGCATAGCCCTCGAAGGCCCACAGCGAACCCACCGGGATGCCCCATTCCGACGACAGCATCGCATGCGTCTTGTAGGTATAGCGCCCAGTGACGGTGGAGATCGGCGGGAAGGCGCCGCTCGGCGCGTTGCTCTCGTTGAGCAGGAACAGGCTGGTGTTGAAGTGACCGGCCGGCACGTCCCACATAAAAGTCGGCCCCAGCACGAACATGCGCTTGCGCGAGTTGTAGCCCACGTCGTTCTTGGTGTTGACGTCGAAGCCGCCCGTGATGCCCAGTCCGCGCACCGGGCCGAACTTGTATTCGCTGCCCGTCACCTTGCTCAGGTCCACCGTGTTGCGGTACAGGAGGTAGGCTTCGTTGGCGCCGGACTTCTGCGTCAGCGAGGCCGGATCGTTTTTATCGGACATCAGGAAGTCGGCGTTGAAGTAATTGGTGCCGTACTTGTAGCCGCTGACGTGGGTCAGCGCCACGATGTTCTTGGCGATGTCGTTCGGGTTGAACGGCTCGCGGTAATCGCTGCCGTAGCGCCAGCTGACCGAAGTGTCGCTCCAGTCGGCGGCGTGGACCGAGCCGGCCAGGCTCATGAAGGCGATGCAGAACAGTTGCGGAATTTGTCTCGTTTTCATTGTAGTTTTTTTCCAAAGTATGCGGACGTGACTGTCCCCACCGGCGCCGTGGAAGGCGCCGGCAGGTATCAGCCGTTAGGGATAAAGCCTCAGCCTGCGCCGAGGTAGACGAACTTGAAGGTGAACACGCAAGCGATCGCCCAGATCACTGGACGCACTTCGCGCACACGGCCGGTCAACAGCTTCAGCACCGCGTAGGAGATGAAGCCGAACGCCACGCCGAGCGCGATCGAGTACGTGAACGGCATGGTCAGCGCCGCGATGGCGGCTGGCACGCTTTCGGTGGTGTCGGACCAGTCGATGTCGACCAGTTCGCGCAGCATCAGGCAGGAGACGTACAGCAGCGCAGGCGCCGTGGCGTAGCTCGGCACCACGCCGGCCAGCGGCGAGATGAACAGGCAGGCCAGGAACAGCACGCCGACAGCCACGGCGGTCAGGCCGGTGCGGCCGCCCGCTTGCACGCCGGCGGCGCTTTCGATATAGGCCGTGGTGCTCGAAGTACCGAGCAGCGAACCGGTGAGGATGGCGGTACTGTCAGCCATCAGCGCCTTGTTCAGGCGCTCCATCTTGCCGTTGACCAGCAGGCCGGCGCGGTTGGCCACGCCCATCAGCGTGCCGGTGGCGTCGAACAGCTCCACCAGGAAGAACACCAGCACCACGTTCAGCAGGCCGACCGAGATCGCGCCCATCAGATCCAGCTTGAACAGCGTCGGCGCCAGCGAAGGCGGCATGTCGACCACGCCATTGAACTTGTTACCGGCGACGAAGAAGCTCAACACCGTCACGGCCAGGATGCCGATCAGGATCGCGCCCTTGACCTTCAGGCGGTCCAGCGCGACGATGATGAAGAAGCCCACGATGGCCAGCAGCGTCGGCGCCGAATGCAGGTCGCCGACCTTGACCAGCGTCTCCGGGCTGCTGACGACGATGCCCGCGCTCTTCAGCGAGATCAAGCCCAGGAACAGGCCGATGCCGACGGTGATCGAGGTGCGTATCGAATGCGGGATGCCGTTGACGATCATCTCCCGCAGCTTGAACACGCTGACAAACAGGAACAGGCAGCCCGAGATGAAGACCGCGCCCAGCGCCATCTCCCAAGGCATGCCCATGCCCTTGACCACCACATACGCGAAGTAAGCGTTCAACCCCATGCCCGGCGCCATAGCAATCGGATAGTTTGCGTACAGGCCCATAATCAGGCAGCCCAATGCGGCCGCGATACAGGTGGCGACAAACACGGCGCCCTTGGGCATGCCGGCGTCGCCGAGGATGGAGGGGTTGACGAAGATGATGTAAGCCATCGTCAGGAAGGTGGTCAGACCTGCGACCAATTCGGTGCGCACATCGGTCCCATTCTCTTTCAGCTTGAAGTACTTCTCTAGAATTAACATAACGTCTCCGTGTTCTATTTTTAACTGCTTATGTGTGTCATCCGCCGATTAAACATGGGAACAATCGGCATCGACCTTATCTCAGGGGCCACTGCGTGAAATTAGTCTGGTGGCATACCTGCTATCTGTTATGGCCTATAACAGTCGGGACGCGCCGTCTCGCATGACGGCGTAGCCCCTTGTAGATCCTCCCCTGTGCTGTGTGCCGCCGGTTTAAACGAATTCGCCGATTTTCGATACCACGGCCTTGCGCACCGATCCGCTCACAATGAAGGAGCGCGCCACTTCAAGGTCGTTGTGCAGCCAGCGGTCGCCGTCCAGGCAGGCCGGGATCTGGCTGCGCACCGATTCGTAGGCCGCCTGCGTGCCTTTGCCGAGCACAAAACCGGGCAACAGGTTTTCTGTCATGGTCAGCGCCTGGGAGGCCAATAACATTTCTACGCCGACAATGTACTGTGTGTTCGATACCACAGTTGCGGCCTTGCGCGCACACCAGGTGGAGTTGGAGACGTGGTCTTCGCTGTTGCCCTTGGCCGGAATCGAGTCCACGCTGCCCGGCATGCACAGCGTGCGGTTCTCCATCACCAGGGAGCTGAGCGAACATTGCATCACCGGGTAGCCGGTGTTCACGCCGCGCACGCCGGACATCAGGTTGCGCGGCAGGCCCCACGACAGCGTCGGGTCGATCAGCCGCGCGACGCGGCGCTCGACGATGCTGCCCAGGTCCGCCACGGCCATCGCCAGCAGGTCCATCGCCTGCGCCAGGTACTGGCCGTGGAAGTTACCGCCCGAGATGATCTCGAAGCCGCCGCCGTCCTTGCCGAAGATGAGCGGGTTGTCGGTGGCGGAGTTCACTTCCTTGTCGAGGATGGTGTCGATATAGTCCAGCGCATCGAACACCGGGCCGTAGACCTGCGGCGCGCAGCGCAGCGAGTACACGTCCTGGATGCGGGCGGTGTACGGGATGTCGGTGCGGCGCAGCTCTTCCGGGAACTGCACGGCGCGCGCTTCGTGGGTGGTGCGGGTGGAACCGTCCAGCAGGTCGCGGATGATGGCGGCGGTCTTGATCTGGCCCGCGTGCGGGCGCGCCTCGTGGATGCGCGGATCGAAGGCCGACATCTCGGCGCGCATCGCTTCCAGCGTCAGGCCCAGCGACAGGCAGGCGTCGGACAGCATATTGCGCGCATCGGCGGCGGCCAGCAGCGCCACCGCCAGCGAGACGGTGCAGCCGTTGATCAGCGCCGAGGCATCCTTGGCCTTCAGTTCGAAGACGACCGGGCCGACCTTGGATTCGCGGATCGCGTCGGGTGCCGACATGCGGCGGCCCTTGTACATCACTTCCGCCTCGTCGAAGCCGGCGATGGCGGCCGCCAGGTAAGCCAGCGGCGCCAGGTCGCCGGACGCGCCGACGGAACCCTTCTGCGGCATGATCGGATGGATGCCGGCGTTGACGAAGGCCAGCAGGCGGTCGACCACCTCCACCCGCGGCGCGGAGTAGTTGCTGGCGAAGGCGTTGGCGCGCAACAGCATGGTGGCGCGGCTGACTTCTTCGGAGAACGGCTCGCCCATGCCGCAGGCGTGGGCCTTGATCAGCTGCGTCTGGAACAGGACGATGTCCTGCACCTTGACGCGGGTGTCCTTCAGCATGCCGACGCCGGTGTTAAAGCTGTACATCATCGGCGCTTCGTCGTGCATCCAGGTGGATTCGATGTAGTCGCGGCTTTCCTTCAGCGCGGCGCGCGAGGATGCGGCCAGGTTCACTTCGATAGCGTGGTCGCGGGCGACGGCGACCACTTGGGCGGCGGTCAGGTTGAAACCATTGATGGTGGTAGTAGTCATGATCTGTCTTCTTGTCAGTTGGCGCCGGCGGCGAACCACGCACCGAGTTCGGAGCGTTCTTCAGGCGTGATGTTGGTCATATTCCCGATCGGCATAGCCTTCAGCACCACGGCCTGCTGGTTGATCTTGGCCGCGTTCTGGTGGATCAGCTCCGGCGTGTGCAGCATGATGCCGGCCGGCGCAGTCGCAAATCCGGGCTGCGTAGGCTGCGCAGCGTGACAGCTGACGCAACGCTGGTTGACGATGGCCTGCACTCGGTTGAAGTCTGGCGCCGACACGCTGGCGTGGGCCGCACCGGCAGCATCGCCCGCCACGGCAGGCGCAGGGGCCGCCGCAGGGCGCGGCGCAATCACCACCGCCACCGCTGCCAGGATCGCCACACCGGCAGCAGGGAACTGCCATGCGGTGCGGCCGTGATGGCGCAGGTTGAAGAAGTGGCGAATCAGCACACCGGCCGCGATGATCGCGCCCAACAGCGCCCAGCTGTATGCATGGCTGTAAGTCATCGCATAGTGGTTGCTGATCATGATGAGCAGCACCGGCAGCGTGAAGTAGTTGTTGTGGACAGAGCGCTGCTTGGCCTTCTTGCCGTGGATAGGATCGGGCGACTTGCCCTGCTCCATAGCCTCCACCAGCTTGCGCTGGCCCGGGATAATCAGCATCAGCACATTCCCGACCATCATGGTGCCGATCATGGCGCCAACGTGGATGTAGGCAGCACGGCCGCTCAGGAACTTGGTCAGCACATAAGCCATGGCGACGATGAACACGAACATGATGATACCCAGCAGGCCATCCTTCTGGCCCAGCGGCGAGCGGCACAGCGCGTCGTAGAAGATCCAGCCCACCAGCAGCGAGCCAAGGCCCACGCCGATCGCCTGGAACTGCGTCAGGTCCGCGACCGACTTATCGATCATCATCGCCTGGGCGTTGAAGTAGTAAACGATGAACAGCAGCGAGAAGCCCGAGATCCAGGTGGCATAGGCTTCCCATTTAAACCAGTGCAGGTCCGACGGCAGCTCGGCCGGCGACACCAGGTACTTCTGCGGGTTGTAGAAGCCGCCGCCGTGCACGGCCCACAGTTCGCCGGACACGCCCTTCTTCGCCAGGTCGGAGCCGGGCTTGGGCGGGCGTATGCTGTTGTCCAGCCAAACGAAATAAAAGGATGCGCCGATCCACGCTATCCCCGTGATGAGATGCAGCCAGCGCACCAATAGATTGAGCCAGTCCACGCCGTAAGCGAGCAATTCCATGTTGTCCCCATGATTGGATTTAAGCTCGTCTGCCACCGCGGGCGCTCCAGACGATTGGGATGATTTCCCTTTTGGCCGCGAACTGTTGAAAGCTCCGCTGCGACCGATTGAAAACCACGCGCAGATCACGCATGGTGTGGAACGAACGATAAAACTAATTCTGGCTTTTCTTATGGCAGTAGCCGTATATTAAAAATAGGCTCACCGTTATAGATAGACCAACATGGCACAACTACCCGACCACCTAGACCTGCATCTCATTCGTATTCTGTACATGCTCCTCTGCGAGAAAAACGTTTCGCGCGTCGCGATGAAACTGGATCAAACGCAGCCCTCCATCTCGGCCTCGCTGCAAAAACTGCGCGAGCTCACAGGCGATCCGCTGCTGGTGCGCGGCGGCCGCGGCATGGTGCCCACCCAGCACGGCGAGAGCCTGAAGGAGCCCGCCAAACGCATCCTCGACGAGGTGGGACAGCTATTCCTGCACAAGACGCCCTTCGCATCCAAGGAGGAAGGCCGCACCTTCCGCATCGGCGCACCGGACTACCTCGACATTCAATTCCTGCCCAACGTTGTGGCGCGCTTGCGACGCGAATCGCCCAAAAGCCGCGTCATCATCCACAGCCTGGGGGCGGAAGTGGACGCGATCCGCATGCTGTCCGACGGCGAGCTCGATCTGCTGATCGGTAATTGGGAGCAGCCGCCCGAGCACCTGCACCTGTCGCGGCTATTCGAAGACCCGATCATCTGCGCCATGCGCGCAGACGCGCCCTATGCCAAGCGCACCGGCGCCAACGACATGACGCTGGACGATTATCTGAGCCTGCCCCACGTGGCGCCTTCGCCCACGCTGCCCGGCTTCCATGGCGTGATCGACACCTTCCTCGCGCAGCAGGGCTACCAGCGCAACGTGGTGGTCGAATCGGCATATTTCAGCCTGATTCCGTACATGCTGACGCAGACCGATATGGTGCTCACCACGGGGAGGCAGTACCTGCGCTTCTACGAGCGCAACCTGCCGATCAAGACCTTCACCGTGCCGGTGCGCTTCCCCACGATGCGCTTCTACCAGCTGTGGCACGAACGCGTGCACCACGCGCCCGAACACAAGTGGCTGCGCGACCAGGTCACGCAAGCCGCCCAGGCCCTCACCGCGAAGTAACCCCAAACCGATGGGGTCTGACCCCACGGGGTCAGACCCCTGCTGCCGGTGTGCGGGGTAAACCCGTGGCACGCCCACAACACTCTCCATAAGCCCGCGCTGAATGCGGTTATGGCCGCGAGCGTATATAACAGCCTCCCCCGCCATATATCATTCCCCTTATATCAAGAGGAGACTGGCTACGCCTGCACAACAATGACAATCACACTAGATCACCTGAACCGCAGCACCGCCGAAGAATTCACCGCCCTGCTGCACGGCCTCTACGAACACTCGCCATGGATACCGCAGCGCGCCGCCGCGCAGCGCCCATTCGCCACCATCTCCGCGCTGAAGCAGGCCTTGCAAGGCGTAGTCCGCGCGGCCACCGAAGAAGAACAACTGGACCTGGTGCGCGCCCACCCGGAGCTGGCCGGCAAGGCAGCACTGGCCGGCCAGCTGACGGCCGAATCGACCGGAGAGCAGGCGCAGGCCGGCCTGACCCACTGCACCGCCGACGAACTGGCGACGCTGCACAAGCTCAACGCCGACTACAACACCAAGTTCGGCTTCCCCTTCATCCTCGCCGTCAAAGGCCCGACCGGCAACGGCCTATCGCGCCAGGAGATCATCGCAGCCTTCAGCCGCCGCCTGCGTTCGCAACGCGACGACGAACTGGCCGAGTGCCTGCGCCAGATCGGCCGCATCGCCGAGATGCGCCTGAACGTGCTGCTGCAAGTGGAACTGCAATTCGGCGCCACCATCATGCAATGGGCGGAAACCATCGGCGCCTGGAGCGACGACGCCGACAACCTCACCTGCGCCTACATGACCGAGGCCCACCGCAAAACCGCCGCCCAGTTGGCGACGTGGATGAAGGAAGCCGGCATGGAAGTGGCCATCGACCCGGTCGGCAACGTCGTCGGCCGCTACAAGTCGGACAAGCCGGGCGCCAAGGCCCTGCTGACCGGCTCCCACTACGACACCGTCCGCAACGGCGGCAAGTACGACGGCCGCGAAGGCATCCTGCTGCCCATCGCCGTGGTCAAGCATCTGCACGAACGCGGCGAGCGCCTGCCCTTCGACCTGGAAATCATCGGCTTCTCGGAAGAAGAAGGCGTGCGCTATCAAAGCACCTTCCTCGGTTCCAACGCCGTCATCGGCCAGTTCGATATGGCGCTGCTGGACAAGGCCGACGCCCAAGGCATCACCATGCGCGACGCATTGACCGCAGCCGGGCATGACGTCAGCAAGATCGCCTCGGTCGCCCGCAAGCCGGAAGACGTGCTGGCCTTCGTCGAAGTCCATATCGAACAAGGCCCGGTATTGCTGGGCAAAGGCCTGCCGACCGGCGTCGTTACCTCCATCGCCGGCAGCTGCCGCTACCAGGTCGAACTGACCGGCCTGGCCAGCCACGCAGGTACCACGCCGATGATCATGCGTAAGGACGCCGCCGCTGCCGCAGCCGAAATCGTGCTGTACGTGGAAGACCGCTGCGGCCGCGAACGTTCGCTGGTCGGCACCGTCGGCCAGCTGCACGTGCCGGATGGTTCGGTCAACGTGATCCCCGGCGCATGCAAACTGTCGCTGGATATCCGCGCCGCCGACGACGCCACGCGCGACGCCGCCGTCACCGACATCCTCAATCAGGCGGAAGCCGTGTGCGCGCGCCGCCAGATCGGCCTCAAGATCACCAAGATCATGCAGGCTCCCGCAGCGCCTTGCGCGCCATGGCTGGTCAAGCAGTTTGCCGCCGCCACCGAGCGCGCCGGCGTCGAAGTATTCGAACTGCCCTCGGGCGCCGGCCACGACGCCATGGCGCTGGCGCGCATGACCGACGTCGCCATGCTGTTCACCCGTTGCGGCAACGCCGGCATCAGCCACAACCCGCTGGAAACCATGACGGCTGACGACGCCGAAATATCGGCACAGATCTTCCTGGACTTCCTGCGCCAGTTCCAAACCAAGTAAGCGGAGCAATCATGTCTGAACCAATTCGATTCTTCTATCGCGGCGAAGTCCGCTCCGTTGAAAGTGGCGCCCCAACCCGCACCCTGCTCCAGCACCTGCGCGAAGACCTGCACTGCACCGGCACCAAGGAAGGCTGTGCCGAAGGCGATTGCGGCGCCTGCACCGTGGTCGTAGCGGAATTGCAGCCGGACGGCGAAGTGGCCATGAAATCGGTCAACTCCTGCATCCAGTTCGTGCCCACGTTGGACGGCAAGGCCGTGTTCACCATCGAAGACCTCAAGCAGGCCGACGGCAAAATGCATCCGGTGCAGGAAGCGCTGGTCGAATGCCACGGCTCGCAATGCGGCTTCTGCACGCCGGGCTTCGCCATGTCGCTGTGGAGCCTTTACCTGAAACAGGAAGGCCAGGCCACGCCGCCATGCCGCAAGACCGTCGACGAAACCCTGTCCGGCAATCTGTGCCGCTGCACCGGCTACCGTCCCATCATCGACGCCGCGCGCCGCATGGGCGAGCTGCCGCACGTCGGCTTCGACCGCGAGGCGCTGAAAGCCTCGCTGCAATCCATCCAGCGAACCGAAATGTACAGCTATACCCACGACGGCCAGACCTTCTACGCACCGCGCACGCTGGCCGAACTGGCCGCGCTGCGGGCGGAAAAACCCACCGCCACCATCGTCGCCGGTTCCACCGACGTTGGCCTGTGGGTCACTAAGCAGATGCGCAATCTGGGCGACATGATCTACGTGCGCCTGGTCCAGGAGCTGCACCGCATGGAAGAGGAAGACGGCATGCTCTACATCGGCGCCGCAGTCTCCCTCAACGACGCCTACGAGGCAGTCTGCAAGCACTACAAGGACGAGCTGCATGAGATGTGGCAGCGCTTTGCATCGCAACCGATCCGCAACACCGGCACCTTGGGCGGCAGCGTCGCCAACGGCTCGCCGATCGGCGACTCGGCGCCATGGATGATCGCGCTGGGCGCGGAGATCGTCATCCGCAGCGATAAGGGCCAACGCTCCATGCTGCTGGAGAAGTTCTACCTCGATTACATGAAGAAGGACTGGCAGCCGGGCGAATTCGTCGAAGCCGTGCGCATTCCGCTGCCACGCAAGGACATCCACTTCCGCACCTACAAGCTGGCCAAGCGCTACGACCAGGACATTTCAGCCGTCTGCGCCGCCTTCGCCTTCACGCTGAAGGACGGCATCGTCAGCGACGCCCACATCGCCTACGGCGGCATGGCCGCGACCTCGCGCCGCGCACCGCTGGCCGAAGCCGCCGTCAATGGCAAGCGCTGGGACGAAGCCACGCTGAAGCTGGCGATGGCCGAGCTGGCGAAGGACTACACGCCGCTGAGCGATATGCGCGCCACCGCCGCCTACCGCATGAAGACCGCGCAAAACCTGCTGCATCGCTATTGGCTGGAGACCAACCCGGACTCCGCCCAGCCGCTGCAATCGATCAACGCCTATCACTACGCAGAGGGAGCCGTCGCAGCATGAACAGCAAAACCGAAGCATTCCTGACGCAGCCCGCCACGCCCGCAGTCCCGATGGCGTGGGCCGAAGTCGGCCAGTCGCACCCGCACGAATCGGCGGTGCTGCACGTCCTTGGCGAGGCCACCTACACAGACGACATCCCCGAAGCCGCCGGCACGCTGCACGCCGCGCTGGGCATCTCGGCCAAGGCGCACGCCAACATCCTGTCGATGAATTTCGACGCCGTCAAAGCCATGCCGGGCGTGGTGGCCGTGTACACCCACAAGGACATCCCCGGCACCAACGACTGCGGCCCCATCATCCACGACGATCCGATCCTGTCGGAAGGCCTGGTCGAATATGTCGGCCAGCCGATCTTCATCGTGGTGGCGACGTCGCACGACAACGCCCGCCGCGCCGTCAAGAATGCGGTCATCGAGTACGAAGAGCTGCCAGCCATCCTTACGCCGCAGGCCGCGCGCGACGCCAAATCCTTCGTGGTCCCGCCGATGCACCTGGCGCGTGGCGATGCGCAGGCGGCATTCGAACGCTCTCCGCACAAGCTGAAAGGCTCGTTGCATGTCGGCGGCCAGGAACAGTTCTACCTGGAAGGCCAGATCTCGTATGCCATCCCCAAGGAAGGCAAAGGCATGCTGATCTACTGCTCGACCCAGCACCCGACCGAGATGCAGCACGTGGTGGCGCACGCCCTGCACCGCCACTCGCACGACATCGTGGTCGAGTGCCGCCGCATGGGCGGTGGCTTTGGCGGCAAGGAATCGCAATCGGCGCTGTGGGCCGCTTGCGCCGCCATCTCGGCCGCGCACCTGCGCCGTCCCGTCAAGCTGCGCGCCGACCGCGACGACGACATGATGGTCACGGGCAAACGCCACTGCTTCTACTACGAGTACGAAATGGGCTACGGCGACGACGGCCGCATCATCGCCGCCAAGGTGGAGATGGTGTCGCGCGCAGGTTTCTCGGCCGACCTGTCGGCGCCGGTCGCCACGCGCGCGGTCTGCCACTTCGACAATGCCTACTACCTGGGCGATGTCGATATCCGCGCCATGGCCGGCAAGACCAACACGCAATCGAACACCGCCTTCCGTGGCTTCGGCGGCCCACAGGGCGCGATCGCCATCGAATACATCGTCGATGAAATCGCCCGCAACCTGGGCATGGATGCGCTGGACGTCCGCAAGATCAACTTCTACGGCCGCAACGACGAGGAAGGCCGTAACGTCACCCAGTACAACCAGAAGGTGGTCGACAACGTCATTCACGACCTGGTCGCGCAACTGGAGGAAGAAAGCAGCTACCGCAAACGCCGCGAAGAGATCAACGCTTTCAACGCAAGGAGCAGAGTACTGAAGCGCGGCCTGGCGCTGACGCCTGTCAAATTCGGCATCGCCTTCAACGTCACGCACTTCAACCAGGCCGGCGCGCTGGTGCACATCTACACGGACGGCTCGGTGCTGGTCAACCACGGTGGCACCGAAATGGGCCAGGGCATCAACACCAAGGTATGCCAGGTTGTAGCGCATGAACTGGGCATCGACCTGGCCATGGTGCGCGCCACCGCCACCGACACCAGCAAGGTCGCCAACACCTCGGCCACCGCGGCATCCACCGGCGCGGACTTGAACGGCAAGGCGGCGCAGGATGCGGCCAACACCATCCGCAAGCGCCTGGCCGAATTCGCCGCAAAGCGCCACGACGGCGATCCGGCCACGGTACGCTTCGAGGCCAACTTCGTCCACGTCGGCGAACATGCGATTCCGTTCGCGGAGCTGGTGCAGAAGGCCTACATGGCGCGCATCCAGCTGTGGTCCGACGGCTTCTACGCCACGCCCGGCCTGCATTGGGATCCGAAAACCATGAGCGGCAATCCTTTCTCCTACTATGCCTACGGCGCTTCGGTGTCGGAAGTGGTGGTCGATACGCTGACCGGCGAATGGAAGCTGCTGCAGGCCGACGCGCTGTACGATGCCGGCAATTCGCTGAACCCTGCCATCGACGTCGGCCAGGTAGAAGGCGCTTTCATACAGGGCATGGGCTGGCTGACCACCGAGGAACTGTGGTGGAACCCGGCCGGCAAGCTGATGACGCACGCGCCGTCCACCTACAAGATTCCTGGCGTGTCGGACTGCCCGGAGAACTTCAACGTGCGCCTGTTCAAGAACCGCAACGTCATGGACAGCATCCACCGCTCCAAGGCGGTCGGCGAACCGCCGTTGCTGCTGCCGTTCTCGGTGTTCCTGGCGATCCGCGACGCCTGCTCCAGCGTCGGCGGCCACCGCTTCAATCCACCGCTGCGCGCTCCAGCCACCAGCGAGGCTATCCTCGACGCCATCGGTGCGGTACAGGAACGCGCTGCGGTACAAGATGCGGCGGAAGCGGCGAACTGACCATGTCCACTCCTTTCAATCTCACCGCCCTGACGGCGGCCGCCAGCAAAGCCGTGCCGCGCGTGCTGGTGACGGTGGCGCAGGTCGCCGGCTCCGCGCCGCGTGAACCCGGCGCCAAGATGCTGATCACCCAGTATCACGCTTTCGACACCATCGGCGGCGGCCATCTTGAAATGGTCGCCACCGACATCGCCCGCGAAATGCTGGCCATGCCGACCGGCGAACTGCGCGCCGAGCGCCGGCTGGAACGCTTCCCGCTCGGCCCCAGCCTGGGCCAATGCTGCGGCGGCGTGGTGCACCTGGCTTTCGAACGCATCATGCCGGAAGCGGGCGAACATTTCGGTGCGCTGGCACGCCGCTGGCGCGAGGGCCAGGACAGCTGGCGCCTGGTGCCGCTGGACTGCGCCGAACCAGCCGCCATCTACGACGCCGCAGGCCTGCACCTGAGCGGCCCCGGTCCGGCGATGCTGGCCCGCCCCGGTCCCGGCATCGACTGCAAGGTGCGCATCGACGACCATGGCAAGCGCTGGCTGATCGACTCCTGCCTGCCCTACCGTCCGCGCCTGTACCTGTTCGGCGCTGGCCACGTGGGCGCGGCTATCGTGCGCGCGCTGGCCGAGCTGCCATGCCAGGTGGTGTGGGTGGACGAGCGCGACGACATGTTCCCTTCGGTCCTGCCGGCCAATGTGCGCGTCGAAGCGACCGACACGCCGGAAGCGGTGGTCGAGGAAGCACCGGCAGGCGCCTCCTTCCTGGTGCTGACGCACAGCCATGCGCTGGACCAGCAGCTGTCCGAGCACATCCTGCGCCGCACCGACTTCACCTGGTTTGGCCTGATCGGCTCCGCGACCAAGCGCGTCTCCTTCGAACGCCGCCTGCAGGAACGCGGCATTCCGGCCGCGCGGATGGCGGACATGACCTGCCCGATCGGCATGCCAGGCATCCGCGACAAGGCGCCGGCGGTGATCGCCGTATCGGTGGCGGCGCAACTGATGCAGGTGTGGGAAGCGGCCGCACTCGCCGCGCCGGTGGAAATCGGTGCTAAAATGAGCGCATCCGCACCTGCCGTATTATCGGAAACGCAAACAATATGCACCAATTGATGTCCTTCCAACTGCCTGCACGCCAGGCGCCTTCACTCTCCGGCAGCGCCGGGGCGGGAGCGCGCCATCGCCTCTCATTAGTCTAGCCAACGCGCTAGCAATACCCCAACACGCATAGAACCGGTGTGGCGCCGCGCGCCCGCCTTCATCGCCGACGACCATGTCAGTCGCGCCGCATCGCCGCGCGTGTCAACTGGCGTCCGCACCACGGAACAAGGAATCAATATCATGGCAAGCATCATCACTCCGACCGGCACCTTCCAGGCTTACCGCGCCAGCCTGCTGCACTTCAGCGACGACCCGGCCTTCGCCGCCAACGCCTGCTGGTGGCACGAAGACGGCCTGTTGATCGTCAACGACGGCAAGGTCCACCTGGCCGGCGACTTCAGCCAACTGATCGCCTTCCTGCCGCAAGGTACGCCGCTGCATGACTATCGCGGCAAGATCATCATGCCCGGCTTTATCGACACCCACGTACACTACCCGCAGACAGACATGATCGCATCGCCGGCGCCCGGCCTGTTGCCGTGGCTGGAGAAGTACACCTTCCCGACCGAGCGCAAATTCGCCGATCCGGAGCACGCGGCCAACGTCGCCAGCTTCTTCCTCGACGAGCTGACCCGCTGCGGCACCACCACCGCCATGGTCTACTGCACCGTGCATCCGCAATCAGTGGACGCCTTCTTCACCGAAAGCGAAAAGCGCAACCTGCGCATGGTCGCCGGCAAGGTGCTGATGGACCGTAACTGTCCCGACTTCCTGCAAGACACCGCAGAAAGCGGCGCGCGCGAAAGCGAAGCGCTGATCAAGAAGTGGCACAAGCGTGGCCGGCAGCTGTACGCGATCACGCCGCGCTTCGCGCCAACGTCCACCGAAGCGCAGCTGGAGCTGGCCGGCGCGCTGGCGAAAGCCTATCCGGACACCTATCTGCAAACCCACGTAGCCGAGAATACCGACGAAGTGGCTTGGGTCAAGTCGCTGTTCCCGAACGCCCGCAGCTACATGGACGTGTACGACCATTTCGGCATGATGCGTCCGCGTTCGATGTACGCGCACTGCATCTGGCTGGACGACGCCGACCGCGCACGCATGGGCGAAACGCAATCTGCCATCTCGATCTGCCCTACCTCGAATCTGTTCCTCGGCAGCGGCCTGTTCGACTTCGAACGCGCCGATGCGCAGAAAGTCCCGCTGTCGCTGGCGACCGACGTGGGCGGCGGCACCTCGTTCTCGATGCTGCAGACGATGAACGAAGCCTACAAGGTGGCGCGCATGGGTGGCACCTACCTGCAAGCGATGCGCATGTTCTACCTCGCCACGCTGGGCGGCGCGCGCGCCATGCAGCTGGAAGGCACCATTGGCAACTTCGTACCGGGCGCCGAGGCGGACTTCATCATCCTCGATCCGAAAGCCACACCCTTGCTGGCCCGCCGCACGGAACGCACCGACTCGGTAGAAGAGCTGCTGTTCGCCATCGCCATGCTGGGCGACGACCGTTCCATCTCCGCCACCTACGCCGCCGGCAAGGTAGTGCACCAGCGGCAGAACTGAGCCGGCGGCGGAAATAGGTTACGATACGGTCGGCGCAGTCGGCGCTGATCTGTTGAACGTAATATGGAACGAAGAACTCTATTGGGCGCGGCGATGGCGCTTGGATGCAGCGCGGGTCTGACGCGCGCTGCTCCCGTCGCACAACTGCGCGTCGTCACCGCGCACCTGCCGCCGCTGGTCATCGAGAACGGCGGCAATCGTCCAGGCGCGCTGCGCGAACTGGTGGACGAACTATGCAACCGGGTGCAGATGGCCTTGAAGCTGGAGTTCGTTCCCTGGAAACGCGCGCTGTTCCTCGCCACGTCCATGCCGGCCACCGCGATCTTCCCCGTCACCCGCCTGCCGGAGCGCGAAGCCACGTTCCGCTGGCTGGCGCCCCTCTATGAAGAGCACTACCTGTTCCTGGCGGCGCATAACAGCAAGTTCGACATCGAACATCCCGGAGACATGAAGGGCCGCCGCATCGCGCTGATGCGCGGCGCCGCCCAGGCCGCGATTCTGCAGGAACTGGGCTACCGCAATATCATCGAAGCCAACTCCATCGAGGAAGTCCACCGCTACCTGACAGGCGGGATGGCCGATGCCGCATTCGGGGAGCGCAATATCATCCTAAGCTCCTTGAGCAGCCGCTCCGCGCAAAAAGACTTCCGACTCAGTCCGCCGGTGCGCTCCACCACCGCCTGGCTGGCAGGCTCGCTGGATTTCGACGACGCCACCGTCCAGCAGTTCCAGCGAGCGAAGGCCGCCATGGATGCTGACGGCACATCGCGGCGCATCCTGGCCAGGTACAAGCTCGCTTAGAGATTACCCAGGCCCGCCAAGGTGCGCTTCACGGCCACGTCGAGCGGCGTGCGCGGCTCGGCGCCGAGCACCTGCACCAGGCGCTTGTTCGACATCAGCACCGGCTGCTGCCACAGGTAGCGCATCTCGCGCAGTTCGCGGAATACGGCCACGAATGGCGAGGCCAACGCCAGCAGCCACCATGGAAATGCGCTGGCCTTCAGTTCAGGCTTGCCGGCCGCGTTGGCGATCGCGGCAACCATCCGCGTACCGTCGGCGTCCCAGTGCCCTTCCATCTGGAAGCGGGCGAAGGTCTCCAGCTTGTCCTCGTTCTCGATCAAACGCACCATGGTCTCGGCGACATCCGGCAGATAGGCCCATTGGTGGCCGACGCCCGCGCTGCCTGGATAGCTGATGGACGTCAGCGGCTTGCCCGGCTTGACCAGCCCCTGGGCGAACCAGCTATTGCCGACCTTGGGGCCGAAGAAGTCCCCTGCCCGCACGATCAACGTGCGCACGCCATCGGCAGCGGCGGCTTGCAGACGGGCCTCCAGTTCGACGCGGATCGCGCCTTTGCGGGTGACGGGACGCTGCGGCGATTCCTCGTCGATGATCGGGAACGCATCCGGGCCGTAGTTGTAGACGGTGCCCGGCAACAGGATGCGGGCGCCGCTGGCGCGGGCGGCGGCGATGCTGTTGTCGATCATCGGCACCACCAGCTCACCCCAGTTGCGGTAGCCGGGAGGATTGACGGCGTGGACGATCAGTTGCGTACCTTGCGCCACATTGACCACGTCGGCCCGGTTCATGGCGTCGCCGGCCAGCCATTGCATGCCGTCGCCAGGTTTGGCGGCGCGTTGCGGCTCGCGGTGCAGCGCCTTCACATTCCAGCCACGCGCCACCAGAAGACGAGCCACTTCGCCGCCGATGCCGCCCGTTGCTCCCAGTACCAGTGCTGTTTTTCCCATTTTTTTCTCCGTTTGGTGAGTTGATGGAGTCAGTGTCGCCTAAACGGAGCTAAAAGAAAATTAGCCAAAACAGCATAGTCGCTATACAATTTCGTATGGCTATGAATGAACCGAACTGGGACCTGTACCGATCCTTTCTGTCTGTACTGACGGAGGGTTCGCTGTCGGGCGCAGCCCGCGCGCTGGGTTTGACCCAGCCGACGGTCGGCCGTCATATCGACGCGCTGGAGCAATCGCTGTCGCTATCGTTGTTCACGCGCTCGCAGTCCGGGTTTATCCCGACCGACGCCGCTTATGCGCTCCAATCCTATGCCGAGACGCTGGCCGCCACCTCTTCGGCCCTGCTGCGGGCGGCTTCAGGCCTGGGTCACGGGGAGATCAAGGGAACCGTCAGGATCACGGCGAGCGAAGTGGTCAGCGTCGAAGTGCTGCCGCCCATCCTGGCGCGGCTGACGCGCGCGCATCCCGGCATCACCATCGAGCTGGCGACGTCCAACCGCATCGAGAACCTGCTGCGGCGCGATGCCGACATCGCCGTGCGCATGCAGCGCCCGGAGCAGGATGTGCTGGTGGCGCGCCGCATCGGCACTATCGAACTGGGTTTCCACGCAAGGAAGGATTACCTGAAACGGCGCGGCACGCCGCAAACCTGGGAGCAGATGGCGGAGCATGCCCTGATCGGCATCGACCGCGAGACGGCGTTCACGCGCAAGCTTCAGCATATGATGGGCGGCCTGCAAAACGCCTCCTTCGCGCTGCGCAGCGACAGCGACCTGGTACACCTGGCGTCAATCCGCGCAGGGCTGGGAATAGGCATCTGCCAGGTCAAGCTGGCCGAGCGCGATGCGCGGCTGGTGCGCGTCATACCCGACCTGTTGACCATCCCGATGGACACCTGGCTGGCCATGCACGAAAACCTGCGCAGCAACCCGGCCTGCGCCACCACCTTTGCCGCCCTGGCCGAAGGGCTCACCGAATATGCCAATTAGACTGCGTGTCACCAGACAAAGCTGGTCAATACCGAGCCATCCGGCAGGAACTCGAAAGCGATAGCGCCCTTGCTGCCCGGTTGCCATTCAGGGGTCAACGCGGCTTGGCAAACGAAGTGCAGTTCACCGCACGCCATGTCCAGGCCAGTCAGCTGGACTGCCTCGAAACCAAAAAATCGGCCGACCCGATAGAAGAGTGCTTTGTAAAAGGACTCCTTCCCCGAGAACGCGAGCGCCAGCAGGACCGGATCGGACAGCGGACTTAGTCTGCGCAGAGCGTCAAGCTCACTTGCTGTCACGGCCAGCTGCTCCACTGCTTCTCTTGCGTCGTCCGGAATTGGGGCTTCGATGTCGATACCGATTCCGTTGACCGCGCTGGCGGGCATGACCGCCGCGCCTGCGTACGGGCCCTGGTGGGTGATGGAACCTGTCATACCGGCCGGCCACACCGGCTCGCGCTGCGTTCCGGTCAAGACGTCGGCATCGATGGAGCCAGCCGCACGCAGGGCAATACGCGCGGCCAGCCGCCCGTGGAAGTACTCGGCCTGCCGTTTAGGCACGCTATGCGAGATAGAAGGGGGCAACAGCAAACCGGCTTGACGGAATGCTTCGACGCTGAAGTCCTCCAGAGCATACTCCAGCAGACACAGGTCGATACCGCCTCGCAGTTTGTGCCACGTCGTCCGTGAAGTGTTCAAAGTGAAGGGAATTGAGAATGGTGTCGCGAGAATAGCCGATTCAACGACACCGCGCAAGCCAGGTCGCCAGGATGAATGGCAGCGTATAGTATGCAAGACCGGCGTCTCCCAGGGCCACGGACAGCGCGATGCTGAGCCATGTCGCCGCAAGGCGCAGCGGCCAGCGGCTTGAACCAGTGCTCAAGGCCAGCATGCACAACGTACTGTTGATGCCGGCGCCGGCGACATGCGCCTCGATGCCGCTCCCCGGCCAAAGCCGGCCTGCCAGCGCAATCGACAACCAGGACAATGCAGCGCCGGATAGTCCCCACATCGCCATATGCCAGCGACGGCGTGCCATGGCGGCCCACAACAGCATGCCCAGCGGAGCGACGCCGATGAAGGCGGCCTGCCCCACCGAGCAAAACAGGTAGCTGACAGCGCTCGCGCCGCAAGCACCGGCCGGCAGCGCTACGTCTTGCAGCCCGCTATCCACGCCTACCGCACCGGCGCAGGCAGCGGCGAACCACATCATCAATACAAACGGCAATGTCAACGGCGGAATGCGGGCGCGTTCAGCTGCCCAGGTCAACGCGGCCGTCAGCGCGCCCGCCGCCGCGATCCATAGCAGCAGCGCTCCGCAGAACTGATAGCTGGCGCATAAGCCGATGCCGGACAGCGCGCCGTTGTAACTGTATAAACCGTTGTCGCGGCGCTCTGCGGGAAGCTTCGACGCCCATGCCGCCAGCGTAGCGCTGCCTGCGCCGAGCACACAACCCAACGCCAGCACCGGCCCGCTCAGATACAGGCAAAGCAGCAGCACGGTGCCGAATATCGGCGAGTCCTGGAAGTAGATCTGCCCGATCGCCGTCAACTGGCGTTGCAGCACCAAGGGCACTGCAACGCGAGGAGCCGACGACAGGATCATGCCGCTGCCGGTTCGTCGGTCGGCCAGATCTGCGCGATACGCAGCAAGTTGGTGCTGCCCGGCTGGCCGAACGGCACGCCCGCAGTGATCGCGATCTGGTCGCCCGGCCGGCCGAAGCCCTCCCGCAGCGCTGCCTGGCAAGCCGCAGCCACCATGCGGTCCACATTGCGCACGTCCGGGCTGACCGTCGAATGCACGCCCCACGCCAGCGCCAGGCGGCGCGCGGTCGACAGATTCGGCGTGATGCTCAGGATGGGCGCCATCGGCCGTTCGCGCGCCGCCCGCAGGCTGGTGTGGCCGGAGCTGGTGTAAGTCACCGTCGCCACCGCGCCGACGATCTGCGTCACTTCACGCAGCGCCGAGCAGATTGCATCTCCGCTGTTGGGCATCGGCGCCTGGTTCTGGGCATCGATCATCTGGCGGTACAGCGGGTCCTTCTCCACCTCGCAGATAATGCGGTTCATGATGGATACCGCTTCCGTCGGATATGCGCCACTGGCCGATTCCGCCGACAGCATCACCGCATCGGCGCCGTCGTAGATGGCGCTGGCGACGTCGGAGGCTTCCGCCCGCGTCGGCACCGGCGCCGATATCATCGACTCCAGCATCTGCGTGGCGATCACAATCGGCTTGCCTTGCAGGCGGCAGGCGCGCAGGATGCGCTTCTGCACGCCGGGGACGCGCTCCGGCGGCACTTCCACGCCCAGGTCGCCACGGGCCACCATGATGGCGTCGGATACGGCGACGATGGCGTCCAGCGCATCCAGCGCCGCCGGCTTTTCCAGCTTGGCCAGCAAGGCCGCGCGGTTGCCGACGATGGCCCGGGCCTGAACCAGATCCTCCGGCCGCTGCACAAACGACAACGCGATCCAGTCCGCGCCCATCTCCAAGGCGAAATCCAGGTCGCGCAAGTCCTTTTCCGTCAGCGCGGGGATGGGCAGAACCACATCCGGCACATTGACGCCTTTGCGGTCGGACAGCACGCCGCCGTTGACGACGCGGGTGCGGATCACGCGGCCTTCGTTGCCCAGCACCGCCAACCGCAGCTTGCCGTCGTCCAGCAACAGCGACTGGCCGGCGCCTATCACTTCGAACAGCTCCGGATGCGGCAGGCACACACGCTGCGCCGTGCCGGGCGCCGGGTCGCGGTCCAGGGCGAACTCCTGGCCCGCCACCAGCGTTACCTTGCCCTCGGCGAACTGGCCCACGCGCAGCTTGGGGCCCTGCAGGTCGGCCAGGATGGCGATCGGCCGTCCGACGCTGCGTTCGATCTCGCGCACGATGTTGCAGCGCGCCTGGTGATCCTGATGGGTGCCGTGGCTGAAGTTAAAACGGAACACATCGGCGCCCGCTTCGAACAGTGCCTGAATGGCCTCCTTGCTGCTGCTGGCCGGGCCGAGCGTGGCCACGATTTTGGCCTGACGTTGACGTCGCATTGGGTGTTCCTTTTTTACAGAATTAAGACGGCGCGGAAGTCGTTGACGTTGGTGCGGGTCGGGCCGCTGACCACCAGATCGTTCAATGCGCTGAAGTAGCCGTAGCCGTCGTTGTTTTCCAGCAGAGTCTTGGCGCGCAGCTTCTGCGTCAGGCCGCGCTCCAGCGAATCGGGGCTGTACAGCGCACCGGCGTTGTCCTCGGAGCCATCGATGCCGTCGGTATCGCAAGCCACGGCGTGGATGCCGGGATGGCCGTCCAGCGCCACCGCAAGGCTGAGCAGAAATTCGGCATTGCGTCCGCCCCGTCCCGAACCGCGCACCGTCACCGTGGTCTCGCCGCCGGAGATGATGACGCAGGGCCGCTGGAACGGCTGGCCGCGTGCCGCGACCTGCTTCGCCATGGCCGCGTGGACGATGGCGACATCGCGCGATTCTCCCTCGATGCCGTCGGACAGGATGTAAGGCGTGATGCCGACCGCGCTTGCATGCGCGGCCGCAGCCTCCAGCGCGTCCTGCGCGATGGCGATGACGTGATGGCTGTTGCGGGCGAAGCGCGGGTCGCCCGGCTTCGGCGTTTCGCCGGCGCCGGATTCCAGATGCTCGCGGATGCTGTCCGGGATGGCGATATCGTACTTGCGCAGCACCGCCAGCGCGTCGGCGCAGGTGGTCGGATCGGGCAGCGTCGGACCGCTGGCGATGATGCCAGGGTCGTCGCCCGGCACGTCGGAGATCAGCAGCGTGACCACGCGCGCCGGTGCGCAGGCCAGCGCCAGCCGGCCGCCCTTGATGGCCGACAGGTGCTTGCGCACGCAGTTCATCTCGGAGATGGCGGCGCCGCTCTTCAGCAAGGCCTTGTTCAGTGCCTGCTTCTGCTCCAGCGTGATGCCGGGAGCCGGCAACGCCAGCAGCGAGGAGCCGCCGCCGGAGATCAGGCAGAGCACCAGATCGTTCTCGCTCAGGCCCTTGACCATCTCCATCATGCGGCCCGCTGCGGCACGGCCGGCTTCGTCCGGCACCGGATGCGCGGCCTCGATCACTTCGATACGCTCGCAGTCCACGCCATGCTCGTAGCGCGTGACGACCAGGCCGGAGATATCGCCCTTCCAGTGACGCTCGACGGCGCGCGCCATGGCGGCCGCGCCCTTGCCTGCGCCGATCACCAGCGTGCGGCCGTTCTTCGGCGGCTCCGGCAGGAACGCCGGCAGGCATTTCTCCGCGCTGACAGCGTCCACCGCGCTGCCGTACAGATCGAGCAGGAATTGGCGTGGATTCAGCGTGTTCATTATGCCTCGGCGATCTGGTGGTTGGACATCAGTTCGACCGCGCGGCACAGGGCGGAGTGGTCCATGGCGCCCAGGCCATTGGCCGCGCAGGCGTTCATCAGTTCCTGCGCCATCGCGGTATTCGGCAGCGACACGCCCATCGCCTTGGCGCCTTGCAGGGCCAGGTTCAAGTCCTTCTGGTGCAGTTCGATGCGGAAGCCCGGGTTGAAGGTGCGCTTGACCATGCGTTCGCCGTGCACCTCCAGGATGCGCGAGTTGGCGAAACCGCCCATCAGCGCCTCGCGCACCTTGGCCGGATCCGCGCCGGCCTTGGAGGCGAACAGCAGCGCTTCGGCCACGGCCTGGATGTTCAGCGCCACAATGATCTGGTTGGCGACCTTGGTGGTCTGGCCGTCGCCGTTACCGCCGACCAGGGTGATGTTCTTGCCCATCAGTTCAAACAGCGGCTTGACGATATCGAACGCTTCCTGCGAACCGCCGACCATGATGGTCAGCGAACCGGCCTTGGCGCCGACTTCGCCGCCGGAGACCGGCGCATCCAGGTATTCGCAACCGAGGGCATTGATCTTCTTGGCGAACTTCTTGGTTTCGATAGGCGAGATCGAGCTCATGTCGACCACGATGGTGTTCGGACGCAGGCCCTTGGCTACGCCTTCTTCGCCGAACAGCGCGGTTTCGACGTGCGGGGTATCCGGCACCATGACGATGATGATGTCGGCGCGGGCTGCCACTTCGGCGGCCGAGGTGCAGACCGTGGCGCCGGCTTCGATCAGCGGGAACGGCGGGTTCTTGATGTCGTGCAGGTACAGCTTGTGGCCGCCGTTGAGCAGGTGCTGCGCCATCGGAGCGCCCATGATACCCAGACCAATAAATCCAACTCGAGACATGATATTTTCCTTGTAAAGATGTGGTTCGAACGTCTAATCAAACGCCGTGGGCGGCACGCCAGCCCAGGCCTGCTTCCGTTGTGGTGCGCGGCTTGTATTCGCAGCCGATCCAGCCGGTGTAGCCCGCCGCATCCAGTTGCTGGAACAGATAGCGGTAGTTGATCTCGCCGGTGCCCGGTTCATTGCGGCCCGGGTTGTCCGCCAGCTGCACGTGGCCGATCAATTGAAGGTGCTTGTTGATCGTGTTCGTCAGCTCGCCCTCCATGCGCTGCATGTGGTAGATGTCGTACTGGATGAACAGGTTCTCCGATCCCACCGCCGCGATCAGCGACGCCGCCTGCGCCGTATTGGTGAGGAAGAAGCCGGGGATGTCGTAGCTGTTAATCGGTTCGATCAGCAGACGGATGCCCTCGTCCTTCAACGCCTCGGCGGCGAAGCGCAGGTTGTCCACCAGCGTTACCTGCGCGTCCTGTCGCGTCACGCCTTGCGGCACGATGCCGACCAGGCAGTTCAGCTGCTTGACGCCCAGCTCCTTGGCGTAGGCGATGGCGGTCCAGACGCCGTCGCGGAACTCGGCCACGCGGTCAGGATGGCAGGCGATGCCACGCTCGCCCGCTTCCCAATGGCCTGCCGGCAGGTTGTGGAGCACCAGTTCCAGCTTGTTGGCCTTCAGGCGCTCGGACAAGTCGCGGGCGCTGTACGCATACGGGAACAGGAATTCCACCGCCTGGAAACCGGCGCGGGCCGCCGCTTCGAAGCGGTCGATGAACGGCACCTCGGTGAACAGCATGGTCAGGTTGGCTGCAAGTTTGGTCATGGCGTTGTCCTCTCAGTCCAGCAGGGAGATAGCGGTGGGTGCGTCGGCGCCGCGCAGCGCCAGCTCTTCGAACTCGTTGATCTTGTCGATGTCGGTGCCCATGGCGATGTTGGTCACGCGCTCCAGTATCACTTCCACCACCACCGGCACCTTGAACTCTTCCATCCACTTGTTGGCCTGCTCGAAGGCGGCCGGCAGATCGTCGGCGTTGGTGACGCGGATGGCTTTGCAGCCCAGGCCCTCCACCACGGCGATGTGATCGACGCCGTAGCCGTTCAGTTCCGGCGCGTTGATGTTCTCGAACGACAGCTGTACGCAGAAGTCCATATCGAAGCCACGCTGCGACTGGCGGATCAGGCCGAGGTAGGAGTTGTTGACCACCACATGCAGGTAAGGCAGCTTGAATTGCGCGCCCACCGCCAGCTCTTCGATCATGAACTGGAAGTCGTAGTCGCCGGAGATCGCCACGACCTTGCGCTGCGGGTCGGCGGCCACCACGCCCAACGCGGCGGAGATGGTCCAGCCCAGCGGGCCGGCCTGGCCGCAGTTGATCCAGTGGCGTGCGTTATACACGTGCAGGAACTGCGCGGCGGCGATCTGCGACAGGCCGATGGTGCTGACGTAGCAGGTGTCGCGGCCGAAGGCCTTGTTCATCTCTTCGTACACGCGCTGCGGCTTGACCGGCACCTGTTCGAAGTGGGTCTTGCGGTGCATGGTGCGCTTGCGTTCATTGCACTGCGCTACCCATGCGGAACGGTCTTTCAGCTTGCCGGCGGCCTTCCACTCGGTCGCCACTTCGATCATCAGCTTCAGCGCGGCGCCGGCGTCGGAGACGATGCCGAAGTCCGGGCCGAACACGCGGCCGATCTGGGTTGGTTCGATATCGATGTGGACGAACTTGCGGTCCTTGGTGTACACCTCGATGGTGCCGGTGTGGCGGTTGGCCCAGCGGTTGCCGATGCCGAACACGAAGTCCGACGCCAGCAGCGTGGCATTGCCGTAGCGGTGGCTGGTCTGCAGTCCGACCATGCCGACCATCAGCTTGTGGTCATCCGGGATCGCACCCCACGCCATCAGCGTCGGGATCACCGGCACGCCGGTCAGCTCGGCGAACTGCACCAGCAGGTCGGAGGCATCGGCGTTGATCACGCCGCCGCCGGCCGTAATCAAAGGATGGTCGGAGTCGTTCAACATCGTCAGCGCTTTTTCAATCTGCGCACGGGTGGCTTTCGGCTTGTAGGCTTCCAGCGGCTGATAGGTGTCCGGGTCGAATTCGATTTCGGCCATCTGCACGTCGAACGGCAGATCGACCAGCACCGGGCCGGGACGGCCGGAGCGCATGATGTGGAAGGCCTGCTGGAATACCATCGGCACCAGCGCAGGTTCGCGCACGGTCACGGCCCACTTGGTCACGGGCTTGGCGATGGATTCGATATCGACCGCCTGGAAGTCCTCCTTGTACAGGCGGGCGCGCGGCGCCTGGCCGGTAATGCAGAGGATAGGTATGGAATCTGCCTGGGCCGAATACAGGCCGGTAATCATGTCGGTGCCGGCCGGGCCGGAGGTGCCGATGCACACGCCGATGTTGCCGGCCTTGGCGCGGGTGTAGCCCTCGGCCATGTGCGAGGCGCCTTCGACGTGGCGCGCCAATATATGCTTGGCGCTGCCCTGCTTCTTCAGTGCCGCGTAAAACGGGTTGATCGCGGCGCCCGGAACTCCGAACACCTGATTCACGCCCTCTTTTTCCAAAACGATTGCTGCTGCCTGCGCTGCTGTCATCCGTGCCATGATTGTCCCCTGATGGTTAAGTACTGAACTTGATGGGATCATCGTAGCGGGAAAGACCGGCTGTGATAAGAAGACAAACTCTCGCTTTATTCGATACTCAAAATATGGAATAAGTGTGGAATAATCGGGTTATGGATAAACTGACGCAAATCGAGGCCTTCGTCGACGTGGCCGAAAAGGGCAGCCTGGTACGCGCCGCGATGGGTCAGCACATCACGCCCGTCATGCTGGGCAGGCGTATCGACGCGCTGGAAAAGCGCCTGGGTGTAAAGCTGATGCACCGCACGACGCGGCACCTGACGCTGACCGAACAAGGCACGCTCTATCTGGACCATTGCCGCAAATTGCTCGCGGATCTGGGACATGCGGACCGCATGGTGTCCGAAGGACGGCACCGCGCCACCGGCCACCTGATCGTGTCGGCGCCGGCGGCGTTCGGCCGCAAGCACGTGGCGCCGCATGCGGCGGGCTTTGTGCGCGCGCATCCCGACGTGCAGATCTCCTTTAATCTCACGGACCGCGTCGTCGACCTGGTGCGCGACGGCTACGACGTCGGCATCCGCATCGGCGGCGTGATCGATCCGAGCTTCGTCGCCGTCAAGCTGGCCAACAACCGCCGCGTGGTCTGCGGCACGCCGGAGTACTTCGAACGCCACGGCATACCGCGCACGCTGGACGATCTCTCCCACCACAACTGCCTGGCCTTCAACCTGCAGGGCGGGCAGCAGCGCGGCTGGTATTTCCAGCATCAGGGCAAGCAGGTGACGGTGCGCGCGGACGGCAATTTGAACTGCAATGACGGCGAGCTGCTGCACCGCTGGGCCACAGAGGGACTCGGCCTGGCGTGGCGGTCTTCATGGGAGATCGAGTCGCAGCTGGCGTCCGGCGAACTGATCACGGTGCTGGACGATTTCGCATTGCCTCAGTACGACATCATGGCGGTCTATCCGCAACAACGGCACCTGCCAGCCAAGGTGCGTTTCTTCATCGACATGCTCAAGGAAATCTACGCACGGCCGGATTATTGGCTGCAGCGCTAGCGGTTTGTATCCAATTTGTCACGCAAAGGCGGCCAATGGCCGCCTTTTTTTATTTTCAATAAAAAAAATATCGTTCGCGCTGACAACATCCCAGCTTTTTTTGACAATTTTGTGAGTTTTGTTACTCTTTGGCACTATTTTTGTTAAATCTTTGATATCAAAAAGGCACTTACTTTTAACTTGATAGCTAGATTATTTTTATAACAACTTGCATATGGCAAGCAAATCGTGCAAAAGCGCGCCTTATACGGATTATAAACCGTACGCGGTATACCACAAATTGACAGAAAAGATTATCTGTTGGATAAAAGTGACGGAAAGGCACTTGCGTAAAAAAGTGTAACAACGGTGCTATATTTTCGTTGGTAAATAGACATCGACTATCAATCATATGTCTATGAAGAAAGATGGTCACAACCCATCTCGCCCCAACTTTTTTTGCGACGTGCCGACATGGTTTTGAGCAACTCAGCTTTGGAAATCCCCGCTTTTCAGCCGGTTCCCTCCGATTTCAACGCCACCGCCCGCCTGTATCCCCGGGATGGATTGGTCCACCAGGTTTTCGAGCAAGTCGCTGCGGCGGCGCCGGATCGCACCGCGATCGACTGCGCCGGCCGGACCTTCAGCTACGACGACGTCAACCGCCGCGCCAACCAGCTGGCCCATCTCCTGATCGCGCTTGGCGTGCAGCCGGACCAGCGCATCGCACTGGTGCTGGACCGCAGCGCCGAGATGGTGATCGCCACCCTCGCGGTGCTGAAAGCCGGCGCCGCCTACCTGCCGCTCGATCCTGCCACGCCGGCCGAACGCCTGGCCGCCATCCTGGCCGACGCCGCGCCGGCGGCCATCCTGTGCGACGCCGCCGTCGCCGGCCAGCCTTCCGCCGTGGTCCAGCTGTCGCTGCGAAGCGAGGCCGAACACCTCGCCCAACTGCCGACGCACAATCCCGACGCCGCCGCGCTGGGACTGAACGCGCGCCACCTGGCGTACGTGATGTACACCTCCGGCTCCACCGGCATGCCCAAGGGCGTGATGATCGAGCACCGCAACGTGCTGCGGCTGGCCGTCAACGCCGGCTTTGCGCCGCTGACCGGGGCCGATTGCGTGGCGCACTGCGCCAACCCCGCCTTCGACGCAGCCACCTGGGAAATCTGGGGCGCGCTGCTCAACGGCGCGCGCCTGCTGGTGATCGCTGCGGATACGCTGCTGCGGCCGCGCGAGTTCTGCCAGGCGCTGATCGACGGCGGCGCCACGGCGCTGTGGATGACCGCAGGGCTGTTCAACGAATACGCCGACGAGCTGGAACCGGCCTTCGCCGGCCTGACCTGGCTGCTGGCCGGCGGCGACGTGCTCGATGCGCGCCGGGTGGCGCAGGTGCTGTCCAAGCCGGGACGCCCGCGCCATCTGCTCAACGGCTATGGCCCGACCGAGACCACCACCTTCGCCACCACCTTCGCGATCGACGCGGCGGCGGCGCAGGCGGGCAGCATTCCCATCGGCCGCCCGATCGGCAACACCCAGATCCACATCCTCGACGAACAGGGCAAACCGGTGGCGCTGGGCGTCACCGGCGAGATCCACATCGGCGGCGACGGCGTGGGACGCGGCTACCTCAATCGCCCGGAGCTGAGCGCGGAACGCTTCATCGCCGATCCGTTCAGCGATGATCCGGCGGCACGGCTGTACCGCAGCGGCGACCTGGGACGCTGGCGTGCCGACGGCGTGGTCGAATTCATCGGCCGCAACGACTTTCAGGTCAAGCTGCGCGGCTTCCGCATCGAGCTAGGTGAAATCGAAGCCCGCCTCGCAGCGTGCGATGGCGTGCGCGAGGCGCTGGTGCTGCTGCGCGAGGACAGCCCCGGCGACAAACGCCTGGCCGGCTACCTGGTCGGCGCCGGCATAGACAAACAGGCGGTGCGCGCACGCCTCAAGGCCGAACTGCCGGCCTACATGCTGCCGGCCAGCCTGGTGGTGCTGGAGCGTTTTCCGCTGACGGTCAACGGCAAGGTCGATCGCAAGGCCCTGCCCGCGCCGGAACGCGAGGACGCCGCCGCAGGCGACTTCGAGGCGCCGCAGGGCGAACACGAAACCGCACTGGCTACCATCTGGATGGAATTGCTGGCGCTGCGGCAGGTCGGCCGACACGACAACTTCTTCGAACTTGGCGGCCATTCGCTGATGGTGCTGCGGCTGGTGGCAAGGCTGCGGCAGGATCTCGGCGTCGAACTGTCGCCGCGCGCGCTGTTCGAGCAGGCCAGCCTGGCCGGCATGGCGGGCCAAGTGGCCGGCGCGGCCCAAGCCAGCTGGACGCCGATGACCGCCGGCGCGCATGGCGGCGCGGCGCCGCTGTCGCACGCCCAGCAGCGCCTGTGGTTCCTCAACCAGCTCGATCCGGCCGCGGGCCTGGCCTATCACATGCCCGTCTGCTACCGCTTGAGCGGGCCGCTGAACGAAGACGCGCTGAAGGCCGCGCTGGCGCGCATCGTATCGCGCCACGACAGCCTGCGCACCAGCTTTGTGGCGGCCGACGGCGTGCCGGTGCAGCGCGTCGCCGCACCCGGGCAGGCGGCGCCTTTGCTGGAGCAGGACCTGAGCTATCTGCCTCCAGAAGACCAGGCCGCGGCGCGCGGCGCGCTGTACGCAGCCGAAATCGCCCGTCCCTTCGACCTGGCGGCCGGCCCGCTGTTCCGCGCGCTGCTGCTGCGCCTCGCGCCCGAGACCCACGAACTGCTGCTGATCCAGCATCACATCATCTCCGACGGCTGGTCCATGGGCGTGATCAAGGCGGAACTGGCAGCCTTGTACGGGGCCTATCTCGAAGGCCGGGCCGATCCGCTGCCGCCGCTGCCCCTGCAGTATGCCGACTACGCCGCCTGGCAGCGCCAACCCGAGCAGGCCGCCGCGCTGCAACGCCAGCTGGCGTACTGGCGCGGCCACCTGGACGGCGCGCCGGCGCTGCTGGAGCTGCCGACCGACCGTCCGCGTCCCGAGCGCCAAAGCTATCGCGGCAGCCGCATCTTCTTCGCGCTCGACGCGGACGCCACCTCCGCGCTGCGCAGCCTGGCCCTGCGCCACAACGCCACGCTGTTCATGGTGCTGCTGGCCGGCTGGTCCTGCCTGCTGTCCCGCATGAGCGGCCAATTCGACATCGTCGTCGGCACGCCGGTCGCCAACCGTCCGCGTCCCGAGCTGGAGTCGATGATCGGCTTCTTCGCCAACACGCTGGCGCTGCGCGTGCAGCTGGACGACAACCCGACCGTCGCCCAGGTGCTGGCCGGGGTTCGCAGCGGCACGCTGTCCGCCTATGAACATCAGGAACTCCCCTTCGATCATCTGGTGGAAGCGCTCAACCCGCCGCGCAGCATGGCCTACGGCCCCTTGTTCCAGACCGTCGTTGCTCTCGACAATACGGCGAATGACCACGGCGGCGCGCTGGCGGGACTGATCCTGGAACCGGCCACCCTGCCACAGAGCACCACGCACTTCGACCTGTCGCTGCTGGTGGCCGACAACGGCGCGGGTATCGCCGGCAACCTGGAATACGCCAGCGATTTGTTCAACCACGCCAGCGTCCAGCAACTGGGCGACGGCCTGAAGTCGATACTGGCAGCGATGGCGGCCGACGACACCCAGACGCTCAGCCGCCTGCCGCTGTTGTCTGTCCCGGCGCGCGAGAAGCTGCTGAAGGCCTTCAACCCCGCGCCCACCGCCTATCCGCGCGATGCGCTGGTCCATCAACTGTTCGAACAGGCTGCCGCAGCCGACCCGGATGCGCTGGCCATCGAGCACGCGGGGCAGCGCATCGCCTACGGCGATCTGGACCGCCGCGCCAACCAGCTGGCGCACGAGCTGCTGGCTCGCGGCCTGCAACCCGAGGACCGCGTGGCGCTGGTGTTCGAACGCAGCCCGCTGCTGATCGTCGCCATGCTGGCGGTGCTGAAGGCCGGCGGCGCCTACGTGCCGCTGGAGGCGGACACCCCGCGCCCGCGCATCGCCCAGATCCTCGGCGACTCCGCAGCGAAGCTGGTGCTGTGCGCCCGGCCGATGGAAGACCTGGACGCAGGCTGGCCGCAACTGGCGCTGGCCGGCGCGGACGCCGCAGCCCGCGTGTCGGCGCGGCCGACGCACAATCCCGGCGTGACGGGACTGCACGCCCGCAACCTCGCCTACGTCATGTATACGTCCGGCTCCACCGGCGTGCCGAAAGGCGTGATGATCGAGCACCGCAACATCCTGCGCCTGGTCGTCAACAGCGGCTACGCCCCATTGGCTGCGCACGACCGTGTGGCGCACTGCGCCAATCCCGCCTTCGACGCCGCCACCTGGGAAATCTGGGGCGCCCTGCTCAACGGCGCGGGCGTGGTGGTGATCGACAGCGCCACGGTACTGCGGCCGCAGGCCTTCAACCAGGCCTTGCTCGACGGTGCCGTCACGGCGCTGTGGCTGACGGTCGGCCTGTTCAATCAATACGCCGACGACCTGGAACCAGCCTTCGCCGCGCTGGGCTGCCTGCTGGTCGGCGGCGATGTGCTTGACGCCAGGCGCATCGCCCATGTATTGGGCAAGGCGCGGCGGCCCAAGCGCCTGCTCAACGGCTACGGGCCGACCGAGACCACCACCTTCGCCACCACCTTCGAGATCGGCATGGCTGCAGCCAAAGCGCGCTCCATCCCGATCGGCAAACCGATCGCCAACACCACCGTTTACATCCTCGACCAGGAAGGCCAGCCGGTACCGGCCGGCGTGGCCGGCGAGATCTGGATCGGCGGCGACGGCGTGGCACGAGGCTACCTGAACCGCCCGGAGCAAACCGCGGAACGCTTCGTCCGCGACCCGTTCAGCGCCGATACGGAAGCGCGCCTGTATCGCAGCGGCGATATCGGACGCTGGCGGGCCGACGGCAATATCGAATTCATCGGCCGCAACGACGCGCAGGTCAAGCTGCGCGGCTTCCGCATCGAGCTGGGCGAGATCGAATCCAGGCTGGCCGCCTGCGCCGGCGTGCGCGAAGCGCTGGTGCTGCTGCGCGAGGACAGCCCCGGCGACAAACGCCTGGTGGCTTATCTCACCGCCATCCAGGGCGCGGCGCTCGACACGGCCGCCATCCGCGACCAGGTCAAGGCGGTGCTGCCGGCCTACATGGTTCCGGCCACCCTGCTGACGCTGGAGCGCCTGCCGCTGACACCGAACGGCAAGGTGGACCGCCGCGCGCTGCCGGCGCCGCAGGCCATCGCATCGCCCAACGATGCAACGGTGCCGCTCAACGACGAGGAGGCGGCGCTGGCCGAGCACTGGCGCGAACTGCTGCGCCAGTCGCACATCAACGCCGAGGACAGCTTCTTCGACCTTGGCGGTCACTCGCTGCTGGCCGCCCGGCTGGTGGCGCGCATCGAACAGCAGCACGGCATCGAGTTCCCGCTCGGCGCCGTGTTCGAGGCGCCGCAGTTGCGGCAGATGGCGGCACGCATCGCCATCGAACGCGCCAACTGCCAACCCGACGTCCTGCATCAACTGCTGCAACAGCTCGACAACCTGAGCGACGCACAGGCCAGCGCACAGCTCCATCGCACCGCCAGCCAGTGACGCGCTCTCACAACCACCACGGATAACCATATGAACGATCTGAATCAACGCCTGGCGGGCCTCTCGCCGGAGAAACGCGCATTGCTGATGCAACAGCTGAGCAAGCAGGCCGCACCCGCCGTCAGCAAGGCGATCGGCCGCAGGGCGCGGCCGCAACGGCTGCCGCTGTCGTTCGCCCAGCAGCGGCTGTGGTTCCTCGACCAGCTGGAACCCGGCTCGCCCGCCTACAACGTGCCAAGCGCGATGTGGCTGCGCGGCCGCACCGAACGCCACATCCTGGAGCGGGCGCTGAGCGAGATCGTCGCCCGCCACGAAGTGCTGCGCACCGTGATGGCGCGCGACGAGCAGGGGCCGTATCAGAAGGTGCTGCCGGCCGCTCCGTTCGCGCTGGCCTTGCACGACGTCGGCGCGCTGCCGCCGGCGGAACGGCGCGACGCAGCGCTTCACCTTGCGCGGCAAGAAGCGCGCACCCCGTTCAAGCTGGACGCCGGCCCACTGCTGCGCGCCACGCTGATCCGGCTGGACGACGCCGAACACCTGTTTGTGCTCAACGCCCACCACATCGCGTTTGACGGCTGGTCCAACGGCGTGCTGTACGGAGAACTGTGCGCGCTGTATGAAGCCTTCCAGGCCGGCCAGCCTTTGCCGCTGCCGGAACTGCCGGTCCAGTATGCCGACTACACCTTGTGGCAGAACGAGCTGCTGGCCGAAGACAGCGAGGCGCTGGCCAAGCAGCTGGCCTACTGGCAGGAGCGTCTGTCCGGCCAGTTACCGGTGCTGGAGCTGCCGGGCGACCGCGCCCGCCCCGCCGTGCAAAGCAAGCGTGGCGCGGCGCGCTGCCACCGCATCACCGCACAGCAGTACGATGACATCAAGCGCTTCGGCCGCGACGAAGGGGCCACGCCTTTCATGGTGGTGGCGGCCGCGTTCCAGACACTGCTGGCCCGCTACACCGGTCAGCAGGACCAGATCGTCGGCGTCGGCGTCGCCAACCGCCGCCGCCAGGAGCTGGAGCCGCTGGTCGGCTTCTTCGTCAACACGCTGGCGCTACGCACCGATCTGTCTGGCGATCCAAGCTTCCGCGAACTGCTGGCGCGCGTCAAGGAAGGCACGCTCGGCGCCTACTCGCACCAGGATCTGCCGATCGAGCGCCTGCTGGAAGAGCTGGAGCTTGAACGCTCGATGAGCCACTCGCCGCTGTTCCAGGTGATGCTGTTCTTCCAGAACTTCCCCGCACAGGAAGTACAGTTGCCCGGCCTGACCTTGCATCCGACCGAGCATGGCGCGCTCGATGCCGGCACCAGCCGCTCGGACCTGACGCTGTTCGCCGGCGAGGAACACGGCGGCCTGACGCTCTACATCGAATACGCCACCGACTTGTTCGAAGCCGCGACCATCGACGCTTTCGCCGGCCACCTGGCGCAGCTGCTGCGCAGCGCCGTCGACGCACCGCAGCAGCGCCTGTCCGCGCTGGAGATCCTGGCGCCGCAGGAACGCCGCCAGCTGCTGCGCGACTGGAACGACAGCGCCTGCGACACCAAGGCCTTTTCCAGCGTCCACGCGATGATCGAAGTGCAGGCGGCGCGCACGCCGGACGCCGAGGCCCTGCGCCACCTTGGCCGCAGCATGTCCTACGGTGAGCTGGACCGGCGTGCCAACGCGCTGGCTGCCCAGCTGCTGGCGCGCGGCGTGGGCGCGGGCGATCTGGTCGGCCTGTTCATGCGGCGTTCGCCGGAAATGCTGGTGGCGCTGCTGGGCATCCTGAAGGCCGGCGCGGCCTACGTGCCGCTGGACCCGGCGTATCCCGCCGACCGCATCGCCTTCATGCTCGACGACAGCGCGGCCAAACTGATCGTATCCGAACGGGCGCTGAGCGCCGAACTGCCGCAAACGGCGCAGCAAGTGCTGATGATCGACGAGGTGCCGGCCAGCGCACCTGCTGTCGACGTGGCGCAGGACGCCGACGCCATCGCCTACGTCATCTACACCTCCGGCTCCACCGGCCGCCCGAAAGGCGTGCGTCTGCCGCATGGCGCCGTGGTCAACTTCCTGGTGTCGATGGCGCAGCGCCCCGGCATGACGGCGGCCGACCGGATCTGCGCCGTCACCACGCTGTCGTTCGACATCGCGGTGCTTGAACTGCTACTGCCGCTGACGCTGGGCGCCAGCATAGAGATCGCCGATCCCGCCACCGCAGCCGACGGCGCGGCCCTGGCCCGCCTGCTGGACAGCTCCAACGCCTCCATCATGCAGGCCACGCCGGCGACCTGGCGCATGCTGCTCGGCGCCGGCTGGTCCGGCCGCCCCGGCCTGACCGCGCTGAGCGGCGGCGAACCGCTGACGCGCGACCTGGCCGACAGCCTGCTGGCGTGCACCGGCGCGCTGTGGAATATGTACGGCCCCACCGAAACCACGATATGGTCTACGCTGGAGAAAGTCCAGCCGGGCGCGGAACCGATCACCATCGGCCAGCCGATCGCCAATACGCAGATCTATATCGTCGACGCCAATATGCAGCTGCTGCCGGCCGGCGTGCCGGGAGAGATGCTGATCGGCGGCGCCGGCGTCGCCAGCGGCTACCTGCACCGCCCCGAGCTGACAGCGGAAAAATTCATCGCCGATCCCTTCGTCCCGGGCGGCACGCTGTACCGCAGCGGCGACCTGGCCCGCCGCACCCGCGACGGCCGCATCGAAGTACTGGGCCGGATCGACAACCAGGTCAAGCTGCGCGGCTACCGCATCGAACTGGGCGAGATCGAGTCTGTGCTGCAGGAGCATGCCGCCATCGCCCAGGCGGTGGTGATCTGCCGCGAAGACCGTCCCGGCGACAAGCGCCTGGTCGCCTACCTGGTGGGCACAGGCGATGGCGCGGCACGTCCGTCCGCCGCAGACCTGCGCAACCACTGCGCCGCGCACCTGCCGGAGTACATGCTGCCCTCGGCCTATGTGCATCTTGAGCAGCTGCCGCTGACACCAAACGGCAAGATCGACCGCCGCGCCCTGCCCCAGCCCGACGCCTCGGCCAGCGCGGCCGCCGGCTATCGCGCGCCGCGCAACGCCGAAGAGGAAGTCCTGTGCGGACTGTGGGCGGAGGTGCTAGGCCTGCCGCAGGTCGGCATCGACGACGACTTCTTCAAGCTGGGCGGCCACTCCCTGCTTGCCACGCGCTTGATGATGCGGATCCAGCAAAGCCTGGGCGCGGAACTGGCCTTGCGCACGCTGTTCGAGGCGCCCAGCGTGGCGGCCTTCGCCGACCTGCTGATGCGCGAACGGTTGGACGGCATCGATGACAGCGCATTGAACGGCATGCTCGACCAGCTCGAAGGCCTCTCCGATGAACATATCGAAGCGCTGCTGAGCGGCGCACTGGAAACCCCATGACTCAAGATCAAGCAAGCGGCGGCGCAGCGGCGCCGCTCGATGCGCGCCTTGCGCGTTTGACTCCGCAGCAGCGCGAGCTGCTGCGGCAGCGGCTGAGCGGCGCGTCCCCCGCCGCCGCAACGGCGGCCGGCATCGTCGAAGCGGTCAGCCAACAGGCGCCGGTGGCGGACGGCGTTCCTTTCGCGCAGGCCCCGGCACAGCAGCGCATCTGGTTCTTCGAACGGCTGCAACCTGGCAGCGGCGCCTACAACCTGTATCAGCACTATCGCCTGCGCGGCGCGCTGAACGAACCGGCGCTGGCCGCCGCCCTGGAGGCGATCGTCGCCCGCCATGCGGCCTTGCGCACAAGCTTAGGCGAGGAAAACGGCAAGCCGGTGCAGACCGTCCATGCGTCGGCCGCGCTGGAAATCGAACGTCACGACCTGTCGACGCTGGAACCGGCCGCCCGGGAGCTGCGCATCACGCAACTGCTGGCGTTGGAGAACACGCGTCCCTTCGATCTGTCGCGGGCACCGCTGCTGCGCGTCGGCCTGGTACGCGTCTGCGAAGACGACCATGTGCTGATGGTCGTCATGCACCACATCGTCGGCGACGCATGGTCCTGCGGCCTGCTCCATGAAGAACTACAAGCCTGCTACAACGCCGGCGTCTGCCGCCAACCGCTGGACGGCTTGCTGGCTGCCTTGCCTGTCCGTTATCCGGACATCGTCCAATGGCAAACCGGCCAGCTGCAACAGCAAAAGCTGGCGAGCCATGTCGACTTCTGGCGCGACGCGATGGCAGGCGTCAGCGGACTGCTGGCACTGCCGACCGACAAACCGCGCCCGGACACACTGGGCACGCAAGGCGCATCCCGGGTTTCGCTGCTGCCGCAAACCCTGGTCGAGCGCCTCGAACAGATGGCGCGCGCCGAGCACGCAACGTTGTTCATGGCACTGCTGGCCGTATTCCAGTCGCTGCTCGGCCGCCATGCCGGGCAGGATGACGTGGTGCTCGGCACGCCGTTCGCCAACCGCGGCGTCAAGGAATTCGAACCATTGATCGGGCTTTTCGCCAACACGCTGCCGCTGCGCGGCGACTTGTCAGGCGATCCGTCCTTCCGCCAGCTGCTGGCGCGTACGCGCAGCCACTGTCTCGACGCCTTCAGCAACGCCGATGCCCCGCTTGAACGCATCGTCGACGCGCTCGCGCTGGAGCGGGTGCCGGGACGCAGCGCGCTGTTCCAGACCATGTTCGTTCTGCAGCCGGGCAAGGAGCCGCCGCTGCATCTGCATGGACTCGCTTCCACCTCGCTGCGCACCGGCATCGACACGGCGCGCTTCGAGCTGACGCTATCGCTGTCGGCGCAGGACGACGGCATGCTGGCGACTTTCGACTACAACACCCAGCTGTTCGACGACGCCACCATCGCACGGCTGGGCGACCAGTATGCCGCGCTGCTGGAGCAGGCGCTGGCCAACCCGGATTGCCCGATGTCGCAGCTGCCGCTGCTGGACCAGGCGCAGCGCGATGAATTGCTGGCACTGGCCGACGGCGGCCCCGCCGCGACGGTCCTGGCGCCGCCGGATGGCGGCAACCTGTATGGCTGGATCACGGCGCAGGCCGCGCGTAACCCGCAAGCTACGGCCATCGTCGCCGACGGCCGCAGCCTGTCCTACGCCACATTGACCCAGCGCGCCGGCGCGGTGGCGCAGCGATTGCTGACGCTGGGCGCGGCGCCCGGCACGCGTATCGCGCTGATGGCAGACCGCTCCGCCGACGCGATGGTCGGCCTGCTGGCCATCGTCGCCACCGGCGCCGCCTACGTGCCGCTGGACCCGTCGCATCCCGACGAGCGGCTGCGCTTCATGCTGGAAGATTCGCAGGCGCTGGCCTTGCTGACGCCCGATGCGCAGCACCAGCGTGCCAGTACGCTGGCCGCGTCAGCCGGCCTGCCCTTGGCATCCGCCACGCAAGCAGCCGGACAGCAGTTCGCGGCTGTCGCGGTCGCGCCGGAGGATGCGGCCTACGTCATCTACACATCCGGCTCCACAGGCACGCCGAAAGGCGTCGCGGTCAGCCACGCCAACGTCATCAATCTGACGCAGGCCTTCCTGCAGCGCCACGATTTTTCCGGCCAGCGCCTGCTGATGCTGCCGTCGCTGCAGTTCGATGCCTCCGTCGGCGACATCTTCCCGGCGCTGGCGTCCGGCGCCGCGCTGGTGCTGCATCCGTCGCCGAACGAACTGGGTCCGCACGAGCTGGAAAACTACTGCGAGCAGCACGCCGTCACCGCCATCGACGCCCCGGCAGCCCTGTGGCGGCGCTGGACCGACGGCTACGCCCAGGTGCGGCATGACGACGGCCTGCTGCCCGGACTGCGCATGATGATGTTCGGCGGCGAAGCCGTGCCGTTGTCGCAGGTGCGCCGCTTCGCGCGCCTGACCGGCGGACGCGTCACCTTGTCCAACCACTATGGCCCGACCGAGGCGACCGTCTGCGCGGCCATGCTCAGCACCCGTGACGGCGCCGGCTTCGACGGCGCAGAACTGCCGATCGGCCGCCCGCTGCCCGGCGTGCAGGTGCATATCCTGGACAGCCATGGCCAGCTGGCGCCGCGCGGCGTCATCGGCGAGCTTTGCATCGGCGGCGCCGGCGTAGCGCTGGGCTACCTGAACGCACCGGACATGAACCAGACGCGCTTCGTCGCCGACTCGTTCGCCGTAGCTGCCCATGCCGGCGGTCAGGATGCGCCGCGCCTGTACCGCAGCGGCGACCTGGCGCGCTGGAACGCCGACGGCACGCTGCATTTCATCGGCCGCCGCGATCATCAGGTCAAGCTGCGGGGATTCCGCATCGAACTGGGCGAAGTGGAAAGCGCCATCTGCGAATGCCCGGGCGTCAGCGCGGCGGTGGCGACCGTGCACGAACTGGCGCCGGGCGACCGCAGGCTGCTGGCCTACTTTGTCGCCGGCCCCGAGTTGAGTGTCGCCGACCTGCGCGGCTACCTGGCTACCCGCCTGCCGGACGCCATGCAGCCGTCGCTGTACCATCGCCTCGACGCACTGCCCTTGACCGTCAACGGCAAGATCGACCGCCGCGCCCTGCCGCCGCCGTCGGCGCAGCAAACGCCGACGCGCATACTCAAGCCTGCGGCGACCGACACCGAAGCCGCCATCATGCAGCTCTGGCGCGAGCTGCTGGGGCGCGAGGAACTGAGCGTGGACGATGAATTCTTCACCGTCGGCGGCGACTCGCTGCTCACATTGCCGCTGGTATTCCGGATCGGCCAGGCGTTCGGCGTGACTGTTCCGCTCAGCGCGGTGTTCTCCGCCCCCACCATCGAAGCCATGGCCAAACTGGTCGACGACCTGCGCGCCGGCGTAGCGGCCCCGGTGCTGGACCTGGCGGCGCAAGCCGTCTTGCCCGCCGATATCGAGCCCGCCCGCGCCGCGCCGCCGGCCGCGCCGCGCGCCGCGCCACGGTCGGTATTGATCACCGGCGCCACCGGCTTCCTCGGCGCCTATCTGCTGCGCGACCTGCTCGACGCGACCGACGCCGAAATCGTCTGCCTGGTGCGCGCCGCGACGCTGCCGGAATGCCTGCAACGCATCCGCGCCAACCTGCAAAGCTACGGTTTGTGGCGGGACGGCGACGAACGGCGCATCGTCCCGCTGCAAGGCGATCTCGCCGCCCCGGACCTGGGGCTGGACACCGACACCTTTGCCGCGATGGCGGCGCGCGTCGATGCGATCTTCCACAACGGCGGCCAGGTCAACTTCCTTGCCCCCTACGAAAGCCTGGCGGCAGCCAACGCCGGCGGCACGCTGGCAGTACTGCGGCTGGCTTCCAGCGTCCGGATCAAACCGGTGCACCTGGTCTCCACGCTGGGCGTCTACGTCACCGAAGACCAGCTAGAAGCTACCGTCCGCGAGCGCTCCGCTCCACCGAAGGCGGAAGGCCAGCAAGGCGGCTACAACCAAAGCAAGTGGGTGGCCGAACAGCTGGCGCTGGCGGCGCGTGCGCGCGGCCTGCCTGTCGCCGTCTACCGGCCTGCCCGCATCACCGGCGACAGCCGCACCGGCGGCTGCAACCTGGGAGACTACTTCAGCTCCTGGATCAAGGGTTGCGTGCAACTGGGCCTGGCGCCACGCCTCGACGGCGACGGCTTCGACATGGCGCCGGTGGACTACGTCAGCCGCGCCATCGTCCAGTTGGCACTCGGCGCAGGCGACCAGAATGGCAATTTCCACTTCCTCAATCCGCACCGCATGTCGCTCGGAGAACTGGTAGCGACGCTGCGCGCCGCCGGCTATGCGCTGGACCAGGCGGACTACGGGACCTGGAGGACCGCGCTGCAGGACGCCGCCGCCAAGTCACGCGACAATGCGCTGGCCACTTTCGCACCGCTGTTCCCGGAGCAGGTCGATCCGCGCGAACCAGCCTTCGATTGCAGCGCTACGATGGGCGCGGTGGCGCCGCTGGGCACCGTCTGCCCGCCGGCCGACCGCACGCTGCTGGAGACCTACATCGGCTTCATGCAGCAGCGTGGGTTCCTGCCTGCGCCGCGCCGGAACGAGGCCGCAGCATGAGCCGCGTTGTGAGCCACGACCGTGGACTGCGCAACTTCCTGCTGATCTGGTTCGGCCAGCTGATCTCCGGCGTCGGCTCGCGTCTGTCGGCTTTCGCGCTGGGCATCTGGGTCTTGCAGGAGACCGGATCGACGACGCGCTTCGCGCTGATCTTCGTCGCCATGTCGGTGCCAGCGCTGCTGGTGTCGCCGCTGGCCGGCGCGCTGGTGGACCGTTGGGACAGGCGGCGCGTCATGCTGTGTTGCGAGCTGCTGTCGGCCGCCACCATGCTGTCGCTGGCGGGGCTGCTGGCCGCCGGCCGCCTGGAGCTATGGCACATCTACGCCGCTGTCGCCGTCACGGCCGTGGCCAATGCCTTCCTGGCCCCGGCCTACTCGGCCAGCATTCCGCTGCTGGCCAGCCGCGACCAGCTGACCCGCGTCAATGGCCTGGTGCAGACCGGCGCCGCCGTCGCGCAGGTGGCCGGACCGCTGCTGGCCGGCGTGCTTGTCACCGCATTCAGCCTGCACGGCGTGCTGATGATCGACGCCGCCAGCTTCCTGGCCGGAGCCGCCGCGTTGGCGCTGGCCAGGGTGCCGCGGCCGGAGCGCAGCGAGGGCGGCGAAAGCCTGTGGCGCGAGGCCGGCGACGGCTTCCGCTACGTACGCCAGCGCGGCGGCCTGCTTGGCCTGCTGTCGGTCTTCGGCGTCAATAACTTCCTGTTCGGGATCGCCAGCATCGCCATCACGCCGCTGGTGCTGTCGTTCGCCGATCCGGCGCGACTGGGGCTGCAGATGGGCATAGGCGGCGCCGGCCTGCTGCTGGGCGGGCTGGCGATGACCGCAACCGGCGGCCCGCGCCGCCGCATCCATGGAGTGCTGGGCTGCTCGCTGCTGGCCGGATTGGCGATCGCCGTGCATGGCCTGGCGCCATCGTTCGTGCTGGTGACAGCGGCCGGCTTCGCGATGTTCGCGGTGCTGCCTGCCATTAGCGCCTCCAACGACAGCATCTGGCAGAGCAAGGTGCCGGCCGAACTGCAGGGCCGCTGTTTCGCGATCCAGCGGTTGCTGTCGGAGGCCGCCATGCCGCTCGGCTACTGCCTCGCCGGCCCCCTGGCCGAGCAGCTGTTCGAACCGATGCTGGCGCACGGCGGCGCGCTGGCCGGCTCGGTCGGAATGGTGATCGGCACCGGGCCCGGTCGCGGAATAGGCCTGATGTTCATCGTCCTCGGTCTGCTGATGGCGACGGTCGCCATGGCGGCCTACTGCATCAAGGCGATACGCCAGGTCGAACAACTGCCGGACGCGATCAGCGGCCCGGCGCAAACAGAAACGGCGCGGACGCCGCCAACCACGACGTATCGCGAGCCGGCATGAGCTTAACTCCGGCGACCGTGCATAACAACTTCTCACGATGGTGACATGATGACTCAAAAAGATCCTCAATCCACGCAGCCGCAGGCGACCTGCCCGATGGCGGCGGCCCACGCGGAGACCGCAGCCCATCCTGCTGCATCTCCACGCCTGATGCGCGTTTCCGAAGTCGACCGCGAATACCCCGGCGGCACGCCACTGGCCCAGGTGATGGATTGGGTGCGCGCCTTCCTGGCCCGCCCCCATCCGGACCTGGGCCGCAAGGGCGCGGTATGCCCGTTCGTGCCTGTCTCGCTGCTACAGGACAGCATCTGGCTGGCGGAAATCACCGACCGCGACCTGAGCCTCGACAAGATCAGCGCGATCATCAGCCAATACCGCGACCTGTTCCTGGCCACCGAGCCGACCCGCGGACCCGATGCGATCAACAAGGCGTTCATGGTGGTCTTTCCCAACCTGGGTACGGAAGGCGCAGCCGTGGTCGACGAAGTGCAGTACCGGCTCAAGCGCGACTTCGTCGACATGGGCCTGATGCTGGGCGAGTTCCACTCGGCGAACGAGAGCGAAGGCCTGCGCAACCCCGAGTTCCGGCCGCTGCGCAGCCCGATCCCGATGCTCGCCATCCGGCACATGGTCGATTCCGACCTGCCCTTCCTGCTGAGGGCCGGCTATCCGGCCAGCGTGCGCGCCGCCTTCCTGCGCTCCTACCTGTACCGCATGGCCGGCACACTGCCGAGCACCAAGCTCGAACAGGCGTTGGACGGCGTAATCGAGGCCGAAGTCGAACAACGCATCGACATCCGGCTGGCGCTGCTGCCTGCCGTTGCCGCCGTCGATGGCGCTGCGGTTGCAGGCGCCGGCGCCAACGCCGCAACGGCCGATGCTGCCGGCACCTTGCTGGGGGGCCGTCCATGACCACGGCGATGAAACCCGCGCAGGACGCCGACGGCGCCCGCATCGCCATCGTCGGCGGTGGACTGGCCGGTTCGCTGCTGGCACTGGCGCTGGCGCGGCAAGGCCATGGCGTTGACCTGTACGAACGGCGCCCCGACCCGCGCCGCCAGTCGGCCGGCGCCGGCCGCTCCATCAATCTGGGCCTGTCCAAGCGCGGCATGCAGGGCCTGCGCATGGTGGGCCTGCTGGACGACGTGCTGGCCCGCTCGGTGGTGATGAGCGGCCGCGTGATCCACGCGCCCGACGGCAGCACCCGCTACCAGGCCTACGGCAAGGACGCCGGCGAGGTACTCCATTCCATCGACCGCAACGAACTCAATCACCTGCTGCTGGACCGTGCGCAGCAGCATCCGCAGGTCAGGCTGCACTTCGAGCATCGTCTGGTACGCGCGGACAAGGCCAACCGCACGCTGGAATTCGACACCCCGGATGGAAGTGTGACAGTGCAGCCTAAGTGGGTAGCTGGCGCAGACGGCGCCTTCTCCGCCATGCGCCGCGAGCTGCAGCACGGCGAACGCGCCGACTACCATCAGGAGTACCTGGAATGGGGCTACAAGGAACTCACACTGGCGGCCCGTCCGGACGGCAGTTCGGTGATCGAGCTGACCGCGCTCCATGTCTGGCCGCGCAGCCACTGCCTGTTCGTCTCGCATCCCAACCTGGACGGTTCGCACACGCTGACCTTGTTCCTGCCGTTCGAGGGCGAAGAAAGCTTCGCCACCGTGCGCACGCCGGAACAGGTCAGCGCGCTGTTCGCCAAGTACTTCCCCGACCTGCTGCCGCTGCTGCCAGGGCTGCTGGATCAGTGGGAGCGCCATCCGACCGGCTCCCTGATCACCACCCGCACCGCACCGTGGCGCTTCGGCGACTGGGCCGTGCTGCTGGGCGACGCCTGCCACGCCGTCTATCCGTTCTACGGCCAGGGCATGAACTCCGCCTTTGAAGACTGCTGCGTGCTGATGGCGGCGCTGGCGGACCACCCGCAGGACCTGGCTGCAGCCTTCAGCCGCTACGAACAGCAGCGCCGTCCCCACACCGACGTGCTGGCCGAGCTGTCGAAGGCCAACTTCGTCGAGCTGCGGCAGAAAGTGCAGTCGCCGTGGTTCATCGCCCGCAAACGGCTAGACCTGGCGCTGAACCGTTTGTGGCCGCGCAGCTGGCTGCCGCTGTACACCATGATCGCCCATTCCACCATGCCTTACGGCGAAGCGCTGGAACGCTCGCACCGCCAGGAACGCCTGCTGCGCACCGCGCTGGCCGGCATCGCCGCGCTGTGCTGCGCCGGACTTGCCTACGCCATCGGAGTCAAACCATGAATCGACCTGTTTCCATCTCCATCGAGCGGCGCGTGATCGCGCTGCTGTTGGCGGCGTTGTTCGGCATGTTCGCCGCCGTCGGCTGCAGCGTGCTGTTCGCGCCGTCGTCGCCGCAAGCCTTGCTGGCGCTGCTGCCGCTGGCCGCGGCCCTGCTGCTCAGCCCACGGCTGGCGCGGCGGCTGCCGGCGCAGTTCGACGGCATCTCCAACGGCCGCCGCCTGCTGTCCGTCCTGTGGCTGCTGCTGGCGCTGACCGCGTTGGCGCGCACCGCCGGCCTCGGGGTCTACATGGCCGATCCGCAGCGCCCGCAAGCCTCGGCGATCTGGTTCGATCCCTTCTACGTCAACCACAGCTGCCTGTCCGGTTACTGGAAAGCCTCGGAACTGGCCAAGCCGGGTGGCGTGAATATCTACGAAGCGACCCCGTACGAAGGCAGCGAAGGCCGCTTCAAGCTGGACGCCTACCTGTATCCGCCGCAGTTCCTTCTGCTGCCGCGCGCCGTCGGCGCCGTTGGCGGTGGCTTCCTGCAACTACGGGCAGTATGGTTCGCGCTCGATGCCGCGCTGCTGGCCGGCGCCATGCTGGCCTTGTGCGGCTGGATCGGCGGCCAGGCCGGACGCCGCGCCGCCCTGCTGCTGCCCGCCGCGTGGCTCGCGCTGCCGACCTTGATCACGCTACAGACCGGGAACTTCCAGCTGCCGGCGCTGGCCTTGTCGGTGCTGGCCATGCTGCTGTTCCAGCGCGGCCGCAACCTCGCGGGCGGCGCGCTGCTCGGTGTCGCCATGGTCAAGATCTTCCCCGGCATCCTGTGCGCCTACCTGCTGTTCGGCCGCCGCTGGCGCGCACTGGGCTGGAGCGTGGCGTGGTCGCTGGCCTACGCGGGCCTGGGCCTGGCGCTGCTGGGCACCGCGCCGTTCAAGGATTTCATCGGCTTCGAACTGCCGCGCATCGCCAGCGGCGAGTTGTGGAGCTGGCTGGCGCTCGACGGCCTGGAAGGCGTCGCCGCCATCAACGACTCGGTACCAGGGCTGGTATTCAAACTGCGCCTGCTTGGCCTGTCCGGCATGGATCATCACATGGTGGCCGGCGCCGCGTGGGTCTGGTCGCTGCTGCTGGTGGCGATCGCGGCGGTCGCAGCCTGGCGCACGCAAGGCGCATCGCAACTGCGCCAGGCCACGGTCTGGATTTCCCTGCTAGGACTGGCGGCGCTGCGCAGCCCCTTCGTGCCCGACGACTACGGCCTGTTCCCGGCGCTGTGGCTCTGGTGCCTGCTGGCCGGCTCCATCACCTTCAACGCCATGCGCGCCGCCGGACTGGCCGTGCTCTGGCTGGGGTTCGCACTGGTCATGCCATTCAGCCTCGCCACGCCGGCACAACTCCCTCTGCTGCTGACTGTGTCGACCGCGAGCCAGCTGCTGGCGCTGGGCCTGTGGCTGTGGGCCACGCTGCGCCCACGCGATGGCGCGGCGCATGACCGGGCCGGAGCCTCCCATCACCGCAGTACAGCATCCACCACCGCTACCGCACCGGCCATGGCCCAGGTGCGTTCCGATTCCTACCAATGAAAGCAATATGATGCAACTGACTACTCCTTCCAGCCTGCGCCGCAACCTGTTGTCGGCCCTGATCTTCGTCACCGCTTCGGCCGCCGCCGAGGATAAACTGCGCATCCCGCGCGCCGCGCATGCGCCTGCGCTGTCCGATTATGTCGCCGGCATCCCGGCCGATGCAGGCGTCGAAGTCAAGGGCTTCCGCCAGTTCCAGCCAGGCGACGGCCAGCCTGCGTCGCTGGAGACGCGCGCCTACCTGTCCTATGACGACCAGAACTTCTACGCCGTCTTCGTCTGCAAGGACGATCCGAAACTCGTGCGCGCCCGCATCGCCCGCCGCGAAGACCTGCCCGGCGACGACGCCGTGCAGCTGGACCTGGACACCTTCCACGACAAGCAGCGCTCATTCCGCTTCTACGCAAATCCCTACGGCGTGCAGATGGACGCCAAGCACACCGAAGGCGTGGGCGACGATTTCAACTTCGACACCCAGTGGACCTCCGACGGCAAGCTGACCGCCGACGGCTACGTCGTCATGATGGCGATTCCGTTCAAGAGCCTGCGCTTCCGCAGCGCCGACGTGCAGGACTGGGGCGTGTCGGTGGGCCGCATCGTGCCGCGCCTGAACGAGTTCTCATACTGGCCCTACATCACCCAGCGCCAGGAAGCCTTCGTGCCGCAGATGGCGGCGGCGGAAATCGCCGCCCCGGTCTCGGCCGGCCGCAACATCCAGCTCAATCCCTACGCATACCTGGGCCGCAGCCGCGCGCTCGACCAGAGCGATCCGACGCGCCCCGGCTGGCAGCACGACAACAAAAACCAGGCCGGCCTGGACGCCAAGTTCGTGCTGGCCGACGCCTTCGCGGTCGACCTGACCTTCAATCCCGACTTCAGCGAAGTCGAATCGGACGAACCGCAGGTCATCATCGATCAGCGCTACGAAGTGCAGTTCCCGGAAAAGCGCCCGTTCTTCCTGGAGAATTCCGGCTTCTTCGCCACGCCGCAGCAGCTGTTCTTCTCGCGCCGCATCATCGACCCGCAACTGGGCGCGCGCATCACCGGCCGCACCGGCAACTGGTCGCTGGGCGGCCTGCTGATGAACGACGAGGCGCCAGGCAAGCTGGCGGCGCCGGGCGATCCGGCATACGGCAAGAAGGCCCGCATCACCGTGGCGCGCGGCCAGCGCGACTTTGATACCGATTCGAACCTGGGCGCGATGGTGACAGACCGCCGCATCGCCGGCCATGCCAACACCGTCGCCGGGGCCGACCTGCGCTGGAAACTGGACGAAAACTGGGTGGCCAGCGGCCAGGCGGCCAGCAGCCGCACCAGCGACAGCGGCGCGCCGGACAGCACCGGCAGCCTGGCCTATGCCGAACTGCGGCGCACCGACCGCAGCTTCAACTACGCGGCCACCTATCTCGACGTGTCGCGCCGTTTCGAGAGCGAGCTGGCCTTCATCCCGCGCACCGATATCCGCCAGCTGGGCCAGGAAGCGAGCTATATGTGGAACTTCACCGACGCCCCCTGGCTGGTCAGCACGGGGCCGAGCATCAAGGCGCTCTACACCAAGGACCACGACGGCCAGCTGCAAGACTGGTCGAGCGACGCCTGGTACACCGTCAAGGGCCTGCGCGCCACCACCTTCGAAGCCCACAGGCTCGACGCGCATGAACTGTACGCCGGCCAGCGTTTCCACAAGAACGGCTACCAGCTGGCCGCCAGCACCGAATGGTTCGACTGGCTGAACGGCTGGGTGAAGGTCGGCCAGAACGACGTGATCAACTATGTGCCGGCGGCCGGCACGCAGGCCGCCCTCGGCGACGCCCGCAGCGTCTCGGCCAACATCAAGTTCACGCCGCATCCGCAGTTCCGCGTGGAGCAGACGCTGTTCTGGAACGACCTGCGCACCAAGAGCGGCATGGTGGGCGTGGGCGCCGGCACCGGCGTGTACCGCGAGCTGCTGTCGCGCACCAAGTTCAACTACCAGTACAGCCGCTTCCTGTCGGCCCACCTGATCCTGGACTACACCAACCTGCGCACCAACAGCCAGCTGACCGCGCTCCCCGGCGGCAAACAGCTGACCGCCGACCTGCTGTTCAGCTATCTGCTGAGCCCCGGCACGTCGCTGTTCGCCGGCTATACGGACCGCCAGGAAAACCTGCAACTGGTGGGCAATCCGGCACTGCTGGAACGCACGCGCGGGCTGGAGCTGCATACCGGCCGCAAGGCTTTCATCAAACTCAATTACCTGTTCCAGCTCTGAACCATGCGATCCATGCAAATCATCGTACCGATGTCCGGCTTCGGCGAGCGCTTTCGCCGCGCCGGCTACGAATTGCCCAAGCCATTGATCGAGATCGACGGCAAGCCGATCATCGCCCATGTCATCGAGATGTTCGATGCGGACGCGGACTTCCTCTTCATCTGCAACGAGGAGCATCTGCGCGAGCCGGCTTACCGCATGGAGGAAGTGCTGCGCCGCTGGTGCCCGCAGGGCCGCATCGCCGCTATCGCGCCGCATAAACTCGGCCCGGTGCACGCGGTGCTCCAGGTCGGACACCTGATCGATCCGGAGCGTCCGGTGCTGGTGAACTACTGCGACTTCAGCTGCTACTGGGACTGGCGGCACTTCAAGCAGTTCGTCGCGATCAACGAGTGCGACGGCGCGATTCCGGCCTATCGCGGCTTCCACCCGCACACGCTGGGCAGCACCAACTATGCCTACATGCGCGAGCATAACGGATGGGTGCAGGCCATCCAGGAAAAGCAGCCGTACACCGACAACCGCATGGAAGAATATGCGTCCAGCGGCAGCTACTACTTTGCGTCGGGGCGGTTGATGGAAGAGGCCTTCACGGCCGCGATGGAACAGCAACTGACGGTCGGCGGGGAGTACTACGTTAGCCTGGCCTACCGTCCGATGCTGGCGGCCGGCCGGCGCGTGGCAGTCTACCCGCTGCAGCACTTCATGCAGTGGGGGACGCCAGATGACGTGGCCGAATACCGGGGCTGGTCGTCCGCCTTCGCCCGCCTGGCGCAGCGGCCGGAGTCCGCGGCCGCGTCACCGGAGGCCCCGGCGGCGGGCGCGCTGGTGCTGCCGATGGCCGGCATGGGCCAGCGCTTCGCCGACCAGGGCTACGCGCTGACCAAGCCGCTGATCGGCGTCTCCGGACAACCGATGGTGGCGCAGGCCGTGCATGACCTGCCGCCGGCGCTGCAGCACTGCTTCGTGCTGCGCGCCGACATGCCGGGCCATGCAGCAATCGCCGACGAACTGCGCCAACGCCATCCCGGCGCCGTGATCGCCACCCTGCCCCAGGTCAGCGAAGGCCAGGCCTGCACCGCGCTGGCCGGCGTCGACGCGCTGGCCGTAGCGGCTTTGGACACGCAAGGCCCGTTGACGGTGGGCGCATGCGACTTCGGCATGCTGTACGACCAGGCGGCGTTCCGCCGGCTCGCCGACGATCCGCAGGTCGACGTGATCGTATGGGGCGTGCGCGGCAACGCCAACGCCATCCGCAGGCCGCAGATGTTCGGCTGGATCGACGAGGACCAGGGCCGCATCCGCAGCATATCGGTCAAGACGCCGCTGGCAGATCCCGCCACCGACGCCATCGTGCTGGGCGCCTTTACTTTCCGCCGCGCCACCGACCTGCGCCGACTGGTGGATGCGCTGATCGCGCGCGACGGCCGCGTCAACGGCGAGTACTACCTGGACTCCTGCATCAACGACGCCATCGCCATGGGGCTGAACTGCCGCCTGTTCGAAGTGGACCACTACCTGTCCTGGGGCACGCCGGATGACCTGCGTACCTTCGAGTACTGGCAGTCCTGCTTCCACAAATGGGCCGGCCATCCGTACACGCTGGAGCAGGACGCCCGCGTTCCCGCCGAAGCCGTGACGGAGCTGGCGCACCGCTACCGCGCTATCACACCGGCCGATCCCGGGAGGATGGCGTGATGCGGCGCGAGCTGCCGGTGTTCCTGGTGGTCGGCACGCTGACGGTGCTGGTGGACCTGCTGGTCTATCGCGCGTTGATGGCGTCCGGGCTGGCGGCCACCGCGCCGGCCAAAGCTATCGGCTTCCTGGCGGGTACGGTGTTCGCCTACTGCGCCAACCGCCGCTGGACCTTCGGCCACCGCGCCGCAGCTCCCGGCAGCGCGGCGCGCTTCGCCGTCCTGTACGGCGCAACGCTGGCCGCGAACGTCGCGGTCAACGCCGTCGTGCTGCGGATGCTGGACGCGGCCGGACCCGCAGTTGCGGTACCGCTGGCCTTCGTGGCGGCGACCGGCGTATCGGCCACGCTGAACTTCATCGGCATGAAGACGCTGGTCTTCTCCCACGCCCGCCGTACGGAGCTGCCATGAGATTCTCGCTGGTGATCCCCTGCTACAACGAAGCCGCCAATCTGCCTCTTCTACTCAAGCGCTGCTATCCACTGGCGCTGCGGGACGACGTCGAAATCATCCTTGTCGATAACGGTTCAACCGACGACAGCCCGCAGGTGCTGGCCGCGCTGCTGCCGGCCTGCCCCGGTTGCCGCAGCATCCGCGTCGACGTCAACCAGGGCTACGGCCACGGCATCTTGGCGGGACTGGCGGCGGCCACCGGCGAGATCGTCGGCTGGACCCATGCCGACCTCCAGACCGATCCGCAGGACGCCTTGCACGGACTAGCCCTGTTCGAACGCCACGGCGACGGCATTTTCGTCAAGGGCCGCCGCTACGGCAGGCCGCTGGCCGATGTGCTGTTCACCGCCGGCATGAGCGCCTTCGAGACGCTGCTGCTGGCGACCCCGCTGTGGGACATCAACGCCCAGCCGACCATGTTTTCCAGGCGCTTCTTCGACACCTGGCGCAACGCACCCCACGACTTCTCGCTCGACCTGTACGCCTACTACCAGGCACGCCGCGCCGGGTTGGCTGTGCACCGCTTCCCCGTGCACTTCGGCGAGCGCGCGCACGGCGTCTCGCACTGGAACGTCAACTGGGCGGCCAAGCGGAAATTCATCCGGCGCACCGTCGACTTCAGCCTGCAATTAAAAAACTCACTGAAACCATGAAACTGATCTCACATCGCCGCAATACCCTGGCCCAATTGGCCGACACGCCCGAACACCTCGGCGTGGAAGTCGATATCCGCAGCGACGGCGGGCGGCTCATCATCCATCACGATCCCTTGACGCCCGGCGAGGCGTTCGAACCGTGGCTGTCGGCCTACCGCCACGGCACGCTGATCCTCAACGTCAAGGAGGAAGGCCTGGAAGCGCCGCTGATCGCGCTGCTGCGCAAGCACGGCATCGAAGACTATTTTTTCCTCGACCAGTCCTTTCCCTTCCTGGTGAAGTGGGCCAGGGCCGGTGAGCGGCGTTGCGCGGTGCGGGTGTCGGAGTTCGAATCCGTCGACACGGCGCTGACGCTGGCCGGACAGATCGACTGGGTGTGGGTCGACTGCTTCAGCCGCTTCCCGCTCAGCGGCGGGGACGCCGCGCGCCTGCGTGGCGCGGGCTTCAAGCTATGCCTGGTGTCGCCGGAGCTGCAGGGACGGGGCACGGAAGAAATCGCCCAACTGGCGGCGCTGCTGGCCGAACGCGGCATCGTCGCCGACGCGGTCTGCACCAAACGGCCGGACCTGTGGCGGGATCTGTCGCAAGACCAGGTGCTTGCATGATGCGCCTGTTCCGCCATCCGCTGTTTGCATTCGGCCTGGCGCTGAGGATCGCGATGCTGGCGACGATCGTGCCGCACGCCGTCACCGAATGGTATGCGCCCTTCCTGTCCGCCAGCGCCGGCCAGCTGTCCGCCGATCCCTGGACGGTGTTCCTCGCCCAGGGCGGCACGCCGGCGGCCTTCCCCTACGGTTACGTCATGTGGCTGGCGCTGATGCCGCTGGCATTGCTGGCCAAGGCGGCCGGGATCGGCATCGGCCATGCCTACGGCGCCGGCCTGCTGGGCGCGGACCTGTTGCTGCTGCTGGTGCTGAGCCGGATGCTGCCCGGCCGCGACACGCTGCTGCTGGCCTTGTACTGGCTGTCGCCCGTGATGCTGCTGGCCACCTATGGCCTCGGCCTGAACGACGTGGTGCCGATGCTGTTGCTGGTGGCGGCGCTGTACTGCACGCGGCGGCGGCAGCTGGCGGCGGCAGGCGCCTTGTGTGCAGCGGCGGTATCGGCAAAACTGAGCATGGTGCTGGCGCTGCCCTTCTTCCTGATCTACCTGACCCGCAACCGCGCCTTGCAGCAGCAGTTGCCCGCCTTCGCGCGTGGCGCGGCGCTGGCCGGCGCCGTGTTCGGCCTGCCCTTCCTGTACTCGGCGTCGGCGCTGCGCATGCTGCTGAATAACCCGGAGATGGGCAAGGTCTATCAGTTCTCGCTGCACGTCGGCGCCGGCACCACCGTGTACGTGATGCCGCTGGCCTACCTGGTCACGCTATACCTGGCCTGGCGCGTGCGGCGCATGAACTTCGAACTGTTCAGCGCCTTGCTGGGACTGGGCTTCCTGCTGGTGGTGCTGCTGACGCCTGCCTCGCCAGGCTGGTTCGTGTGGATCGTGCCGGCGCTGGTCTTCTACCAGGCCGCCAGCGACAGGATGGCAGTGCTGCTGACGGCGGGCTTCTCGGCGCTGTACGTGCTGGACAACCTGCCGCCGGACGTCATGGCCGCGCTGCCGCTGGCGTCGGTGACGCCGGTGGTGCACACGATGATGACCGCCGTCGGCATCGTGCTGGCGCTGCGGATGTGGCGCGAAACGGTCAGCTCGAACGACTACTTCCGTTTCAGCCGCAAGCCTTTCGTGATCGGCATCGCCGGCGACTCCGGCGCCGGCAAGGATACGCTGGCCGAATCGCTGCGCGGCCTGTTCGGCGGCCATTCGGTGGCGCACCTGTCCGGCGACGACTACCACCTGTGGGACCGGGCCAAGCCGATGTGGCAGGTCATGACCCATCTGAGCCCGATGGCCAACGACCTGGAATCCTATGCCAACGATCTGCTGGCCCTCACCGACGGCAAGACCATCCTGTCGCGCCACTACGACCATGGCAGCGGCAAGATGAGCCGCCCGCAGCGCGTGCGCAGCAACGATTTCATCATCGCCAGCGGCCTGCATGCGCTGTACCTGCCGGTGCTGCGCGAGTGCTATGACCTGAGCATCTACCTCGACATCGACGAAGGGCTGCGGCGCTACTACAAGCTGCAGCGCGACGTGCTGGAACGGGGCCACAGCGCCGAACGGGTGCGCTCCTCGCTCGACAAGCGGGAGCCGGACTCGATCCGCTTCGTGCGGCCGCAGGCGCGCCACGCCAGCCTGGTGCTGTCGCTGCGGCCGATCCACCCGGACCTGCTGGAGCACCCGCTCGGCAGCGAGGCGCCGCGCGTCAAGCTGCTGGTGCGCTCCCGCAATGGCCTCAACGAGCTGTCGCTGCGGCGGGTGCTGGTCGGCGTGTGCGGCCTGCATGTCGACCTGGCGATGGACGACGACGCCAGCGAGATCGCCCTGACCATCGAAGGCGAAGCCACCAGCGAGGATATCGCCATGGCCGCCGCCACGCTGTTCCCGCGCATTACCGAGTTTCTCGACACCGTACCGCAATGGCGCGACGGCGCGCTGGGGCTGATGCAGCTGATCGCATTGGCGCACATACACCAAGCCTTGAACAAACGCTTAATCTGGTAAATCATTATGATCAAAATATCCAACGACGACCGCTTCACGCAGATCCCGGACGCCATCCTGTTCGACACCGACAACACGCTGTACCACTACGACCCGGCCCACGCGCTGGCCATGAGCGCGGTGCGCGGCAAGGTGGCTGCCACCTTCTCGCTCGACCCGGACGATTTCGACAAGGCTTATGCCAGCGCCCGTAGCGAAGTGAAGCTGCGCCTGAAGGACACGGCGGCCTCGCACAGCCGCCTGCTGTACCTGCAGCGCATGCTGGAGATCATCGGCCTGGGCTCGCAGGTGCTGGTGGCGCTGGACCTGGAGCAGACCTACTGGCGCACCTTCCTCAGCAACGCGGTGCTGTTCGACGGCGTCAAGGAACTGCTGGACGACATCCGCCTGCTCGGCATCCCCACCGCCATCGTCACCGACCTGACCGCGCAGATCCAGTTCCGCAAGATGGTCTACTTCGGCCTGGACCGCTACTTCGACTATATCGTCACCAGCGAGGAAGCGGGCTACGACAAGCCGCACGGCGCGCAGTTCGAACTGGCGCTGAAAAAGGTACGCCCCAGCGGCAACTGCATCTGGATGATCGGCGATAACCCGGTCAACGACATCGGCGGCGCCCGCCGCAGGATAGACGCTGTCACGCTGCAAAAACTGCACAACGGCGTGCAGCAAGGCCAGGGCGAGAATGCCGCCGACGCGGTGTTCCAGGAATTCGGCCAGGTGCGCAAGCTGCTCGAACGGCTTGGGGCGGCGCATTGAACGCGCGCGACGACAAGCGCGGCGGCCTGCGCGCGGCGGTCAGCGCCTATTGTGCGCGGGTTGGCGCCGATCCCCTGCTGGTACAGGGTGCTGGCGGCAACGCATCGTGGAAGGACGGCGACACGATGTGGGTCAAGGCTTCGGGCACGTGGCTGGCGGAGGCGCAGCGGTCGGACATCTTCGTGCCGGTGGACCTGGCCCATTTGCGGGCCGCCATCGCCGCCGGCGACCTGGATGTCGTGCCGCGAGCGCTCGCGGGCAGCATACTGCGGCCATCGATCGAGACGCTGATGCATGCGCTGATGCCGCAGACAGTGGTGCTGCATCTGCATGCGGTCGAGGTACTGGCGCATCTGGTCCGTGCGGACTTCACCGGCCCCGCACCGGCCCCGGCGCCTTGGTGCTGGGTGGATTACCACAAACCGGGGGCCACGCTGGCCGGGGCGATTGCGGCGCGCTTGCGCGAACAGCCGGACGCGCAGATTGTCTTCCTGCAGAATCATGGCGTGGTGATAGGCGGTGCCGACGTGGGGGAAGTAGAAGCGATACTGACGTCGCTGCTGGCCTGCATGCGCATCGAGCCCGTCGCACCGGTCGCACCGACCGGCGCCGAGGCGAACGCAATGCCGCCACTGACAGCCATTCCCGACGAAGGCATACAGCAGTTGGCCCTCGATCCGCGTCTGTACAAACGGCTCCGGAAGGAGTGGGCATTGTGTCCGGATCATGTGGTGTTCCTCGGCGCGGAGGCCGCGTGCTACGCGGATGCCGATTCGTTCGTCGCCGCGCAAACCATGGGCGCCGAGGCCAGGCTGGCCTTCATCGCTGGCGTGGGCGTGTATGCGGCCGGAGACTTCGGCGCAGCGCGCACGGCGCAGCTGCGCTGCTACTACGACATCCTGGCCCGCCAGCCTTTCGATGCGGCGCTGACCACGCTGTCGACGCCGCAGTTGGCCGAACTGCTGGACTGGGACGCCGAACGCTATCGCCTGGCGATGGCCAGGTAGGCAAGCTGCGCGCGGCGTGCGGCCAGCAGCGCCAGGCCCGCAGCCATCATCAGCCAAGTCGATGGTTCCGGAATCGGCGAAGTCGGATCGCCTGGGCCGCCGGGAGGCGTATCGTCGACCACCAGTTCGCCGAAGGCCTGGAACTCGGCCACCGAATAATGGTTGTCGCCCTTCGCCGTGATGCGGAAGGCCTTGGCCACCACCGGCGTGAGCAACGGGCCGCCAAACAGGTTCTGGCCCGTCGGGGACTGGTCGGTATTGACCGTGGTCGCCGATTGCCAGACATTGGCGCGGTCGAGGAATTCGATGCGGTAGTCGTCGCCGTTGTCGGCTTCCAGGACCAGACGGTTGACGGAGGCGGTATGCGCCAGCGTGATGGTCAGGCCGGTGTCCACGCCGGACCAGTAGACGGAACCGAAATTCCACTGCTGGCCGATCGGATTGAACTCGCCATCGGTCACGCTGTCGAGCCGCGCGATGCCGCCTCCCCAGGTGGCGCCGGCGGAATCGCCCATGCCGTCGCCAAACGAGTCGACATCTGCAAGGTAGGCGACGTTGTCATCGGCGTGGGCGTAACAGGACAAGAGCAGCGCGGCCATGGCCGCAGCGGTGGTCATTTTCATATGGTGTCCCGGTTAGCGCAGCGCGGCGACATGGCGTTGACGGCGCATTTCGTCCTGCATCTGCATGGTGAGATAGGCTGCCTGGAGGGTTCCCGCATCCTGGCCGATGGTCTTGCGTGTGAGGGGGCGCGGCAGATCGGCCCATGGGCTGCGCGGCAGCTGTGCCGCTGGAACACCCACCGCCACGCGTTCGAAGCCGCTGGCGGACTTCGGAGCGACGCCGCCGCTGTTAATGACAATGCCTGCCGCGCCGTCATCGCTGGCATCGGACTGGCTGCCCGCTGGGCAATCGGCGTCGGTCAGCAGCACTTTGCCGTCGGCCGAAACGCAGCGATTGACGCCGGCTGCGGCATAGGCGGTACTGGCGACAAGGCCGAGGCATAACAGGCATTGTGCGAAACGAAGAGAGGCGTCCATGATCGATGTCCTTTGAGAAAGTATATTAATTTTCTCGCAAGCCTGGATATCTATCTGTACGACGCCGCACGCACCGGCAGAGCCCGTTTGAATGCGTTGCTTTTTGGTCTAAGGTACAATATCGGCATGAAAGCGATATTCCTCATCCCCGCCCTTTCCCTCTCCCTGGTTCAAGGTTATGCCGCCGCGGAGTCCGTCCCCGATCATGGCTGGAACAACTCCGCGGAGTTGGGCGCCATCTCCACTTCCGGTAACACGGTCGGTACTTCCGTCACCGGCAAGCTGGATGCGAAGCAGGAGCTGCCCGACTGGAGCAACGAGTACATCCTGGCCGGATACTTCAAGGACGAGCAGGTAACGAACGCCAACGGCGAAAAAGTGCGCGAGCGTTCGGCGCAACGCTATTCGTTCTCCGCCAAGTCGGCGTACAAGCTGCTGCAGGATCACGACAAGCTGTTCGCACTGGCCACGCACGTCAACGATAAATTCGGCGCTTATACACGCTACTCCACCGTGGGCGTCGGTTACGGAACCCAGACCTACACGACGCCGGAACACACCATGGACGTGGAAATCGGTCCTGGCTATTTCAACGGCACGCGTTCGACCGGCGAAGCGGAAAGCGGCCTGACCGTGCGCGGCGCGGCCAACCTGAAATGGAAATTGAGCGACACCGCCCTGTTCACGCAGAACCTGAGCGTGGAGCGCGGCACGTCCAACATCCACTCGCTGGCCGAGACCGCGCTGCGCACCAAGATCAACAGCACCATGCAGATGAAGGCCGCCTTCAGCGTCCGCAACGACACCAACGTGCCGGAAGATAAAAAGAACACCGATACCCAGACGTCGGTGACGCTGGTCTATTCGTTCTAACGCTGAACGCTACATGCCCTTGAAGCGGTGCTGGAAGCGCTGGCTCACGGGCAGCTTGTCGGCGTGGCCGCGCAGGCTTAGCCACAAGGCGCCGTCGGCATCCCGGCTGACGGCGGCGATGCGCTTGACCGCCACCACATATCCCCTGTGTATCTGCCAGAATCCCGCGTCCTCCAGCTCGGAGGCCAGGTCTTTCAACGGCGTGCGGATGTGGGCTTCGGCCTGCTGCGGCGTGACCACCCTCGTGTATTTAAACTCCGAACAAAAGTAGATCACATCGCTCAAGTCGATGAAATGGATCGCGTTGCCGACGGTCGCTTGCAGCCATGAGGGCGCGGCCGGCTTGGGCGACAGCTGCTGCATCAGCCGCGCCAGGTCCGGCGGCGGCGTGCCGAGGCGCGCGCGTACGCGCTCGATGGCGCGCACCAGCCGCACAGGGTCGGTGGGCTTGAGCACATAGTCGATCGCGCCTTCGTCGAAGGCGGCCAATGCGTGCTCCTGGTAAGCGGTGACGAACACCACATGCGTGCGTGCGCCGAAAGTGCGCGCCACCTCCAGGCCGCTCAGGCCCGGCATGCGGATGTCGAGGAAGGCGACGTCCGGCTCCATTGCGCGGGCCAGCCGCAGCGCTTCGTAGCCGTCTGCCGCCTCCGCCACCATCTCGGCCTCCGGCCACAGGGCCGCCAGCGATTGCCGCAGTTCCGCGCGCAGCAAGGGCTCGTCGTCCGCAATCAGTATGCGCGGGCGACGCGTGGACAGGGACGTCATGCGTTCTCCATCGGTAAGGTGATTTCGGCTTCGGTCCAGCCGTCCGCCGCCACTTGCAGGCGGAACGCGGCGGCGCCGCCATGCAGGGCCGCCAGCCGCTCGCGCAGATTGCGCAGGCCGACGCCGCTGCCCAACACGGATTTGCCTGGGCCGGCGCCGTTGTCGCGCACCGCCACCACCAGCGTGCCTTCGCGACGGCGCACCTGCATCCGCACGGTGACGTTGCCGGGATGCGGCTCGACGCCGTGCTGTACGGCGTTTTCCACCAGCGGCATCAGCATCAACGGCGGCAGCACGAACGCGCCCAGTTCGGGCGGGCAGTCGATCTCGAACTGCAGGCGGTCGCCGAAGCGTATGCCCATCAGCGCGAGGTAGTGCCCCGCCAGTTCGCATTCGCGCGCCATATTGGACATCGGGCTGCGCAGGTCCGGCAAGGCCGTATGCAGATAGCCGATCAGGTGATCGAGCATCTCCACCGCGCGCTCGGGATCGTGGCGCGCAAGGTAGCGCGTGTTGGCCAGCGTGTTGTACAGGAAGTGCGGCTCGATCTGCGCCTGCAAGGCCTTCAGGTCGGCGGACAAGGCGGCCTGCTTCAGCTGCGCCACCAGCAAGGCGCGAGACTGCTGCTGCGCGACCCACAGGCGCGGCGCCAGCAGCAGCAAGGCCAGCGCCGCCACCGCCAGCTGCACCAGCAAATCGTTGTGCGTGATGATGCCGAGCGTCGCCAGGCCGCCGTGATAGAGCAAACCGGCCATCCAGCTGGACAAGCCTACCATGGCCAGCAAGGCCGGCCACAGGAAGCGCCACTCCCGCAGCCTGGCCAAGGCTTCGAGCAGCGCCAGCAAGCTGGCGCCGCTGGCGCCGACCGGCAGCAGCATCGCGCCGAACAAGGCGAGCAAGGTATAAGCCTTGAGCACCAGGCAGGTCAGCACGAAGCCGGCGGCCAGGACCGCGCTGAGCACCTTCTGCCGCCCGGTGCTTGATGCCACCTGCCTCAACGCCAGGTAACTGCTGCCAACGGCGGCAGTCATAAGGTCGGCGACTCCGGCAGCTTGTTGGGGCGCGGCGCGTCTACCGGCACGTCCTTGCCCACGATCTCCAGCGACAGATCGTCTATCCAGACTTGCCCGACACCGGCGTTGATCACACCGAAATTGATGGACGTCGCCTCCTCCGGCACGTCCAGCGTGACGCTGCGGGTTTGCCAGTCGGTGGTGCCGGATATCGGTTGGTCCTGGCTGTTGTAGAAGGCCAGGCTGACCGGCGTCTTGCCGTCGACCCGCATCCACAATCCGGCCCATTTGCTCACATCGCGCGACTTGACCCGCGCCTGGAAGCGCACGCGCTGGCCGAGGTAGCGCTGGGAGGACACCGCCTGCGCCAGCGTGGCCCAGCTCTTGCCATCGCCCTGCGTATAGCGCAAAAACTTGGAGCCCTTGCCGCTGACGGTTTCGACGCTGTCGATGCCAGCCTGGTACGACGACGGCGCACCGCCGGTCACGAACCACGGCGCCGGCAGCTTGCCGGTCGATTCCGCGGCGACTACCCACAGCGAGGTGGCGGCGAGTGCCGCTGCGATGACGTGCATTGGTTTCATCTTATGTCCTTAATCATGTCCATGACGGGATGTCATGGACACACTTTGCCCGATGGCGCGGCTGCGCGGGCGGCCATGCGACCGGCGCGGCCGGCGCCGGATAAGCGCGGCCGGGCCGCGATAAGCGCCCCCGATGCAGCGCCGGTTAATGCGATGCCAAGATTGAGCTTATTATAAGCTCCCGGCCGCTGTCCAAAATAGCCGCAGTTTGCTATAGTCGGCCCGCGCAGCGCTGCGGCTGCACACCATCCACCGTTTTCCCCTTATATATCCCGGACGTCCACATGAACACTCCACGCATTTTCGGCACCCCACTATCTCCTACCGCCACCAAGGTCATGCTGCTCGGCTCCGGTGAACTCGGCAAGGAAGTTATCATCGCGCTGCAGCGCCTTGGCGTGGAAGTGATCGCCGTGGACCGCTATCCGAACGCGCCGGGCCACCAGGTCGCGCACCGCGCCCACGTCATCAACATGGCCGACGGCGCCGCGCTGGCCGCGCTGATCGAGCAGGAAAAGCCGGACCTGATCGTGCCGGAAATCGAAGCCATCGCCACCGACACGCTGGCCGCGCTGGAACAGGCCGGCAAGATCACCTGCATCCCGACCGCCCGCGCCGCCCAGCTGACCATGAACCGCGAAGGCATCCGCTGCCTGGCCGCCGAAACCCTGGGCCTGGCGACGTCGCCCTACCGCTTCGCCAGCAGCCTGGCGGAACTGGAGCAAGCCACCGCCGCCATCGGCTTCCCATGCGTGATCAAGCCTGTCATGTCCTCGTCCGGCAAAGGCCAGTCCAAGATCGACAGCGCCGCCGAAGTCAAAGCCGCATGGGACTACGCCGCCGCCGGCAGCCGCGTCGATTCGGGCCGCGTCATCGTTGAAGGCTTCATCGACTTCGACTACGAAATCACGCTGCTGACGGTGCGCTCCATCGGCGCCGACGGCAAGGTCGAGACGCAGTTCTGCGATCCTATCGGCCACGTGCAGATACAGGGCGACTACGTCGAATCCTGGCAGCCTTGCCGCATGAACCCTCTGGCGCTGGCGCGCGCCCGCGACATCGCCGGGAAAGTCACCGGCGACCTGGGTGGCCTGGGCCTGTTCGGCGTCGAGCTGTTCGTCAAGGAAGACATGGTCTGGTTCTCGGAAGTGAGCCCGCGCCCGCACGACACCGGCATGGTGACGATGGCGACCCAGGTGCAGAGCGAATTCGAGCTGCACGCCAAGGCCATCCTCGGCCTGCCGGTCAACGTCGCGCTGAAGGCGCCGGGAGCTTCGGCCGTCATCTACGGCCAGCACGAAGCGGCAGGCATCGCCTTTGAAGGCGTAGCCGAAGCGCTGCGCGTGCCGGGCACCGACATCCGCCTGTTCGGCAAGCCGGAATCGTTCGCGCGCCGCCGCATGGGCGTGGCGCTGGCCACCGCCGACGACGTGGAGACCGCGCGCAGCCGCGCCAAGGAAGCGGCGGCCAAGGTCAAACCTGTGCTGGGCAAATAAGATTCTGCGCGCTCACCTGATGATCGCAGCGGCGTTGGCGGCGTCGCTGGCGGCGCCTGCGCATGCCGAAACGGCTGCGGAGCGCCCGCTGGTGCTCGCCTTTAACAGGATACTGCCGTGGTCCACCGAAAACGACGGTGTCTACGGCGGCGCCTACACGGAAGTCATGCGCGAGCTGGCCCGCCGCAGCGGCATGACGCTGCAGATCAAGCCATGCCCGCTGAGGCGCTGCCTGTTCATGCTCGAACAGGGCGACGCCGACGTCATGATCGGCGTGCGCGAGACGCCGCGCCGCAGCGCCTACCTGCAATTCCTGCAGACGCCCTACCGCGAGCACAGCGCCGACCGCGTGTTCTATGTGCGCAAAGGCGCGAACATCGTCATCAACGAGTATGCCGACCTGGCGCCGCTGCGCATCGGCGTCAAGTTCGGCGCCGAGCACGTGCGCCGTATCGAGCACGATTGCAATTTGCGGAAGGAAGCCGTCAAGGACATGGAGGCCAACTTCCAGAAGCTCGCGCTGGGGCGCATCGATGCGGTGCTGATACCCGAGGACCAGGGCGAGGCCGTGGTCGCCGAGCTGCATATGGCAGACCAGGTGGAGAAAGCCGCCTACCGCATGGTCGACGATGGCCCGCCGCGCGCGGTCGCGGTATCGCGCAAGGCGGTGTCGCCGGAGCGCCTGGCGGCGCTGGAATCGGCGATGCGCGACATGCAGAAAAGCGGCGCCATCGCGGCGATCTACAAGCGCTATTACTACGACGCCTATCATATCGCCCCCGGCAGCATGCTGGTCAGGTAGCGGCAAGCGCGGCGGCCACCTCCACTGCTGGCGCCTACATCTGGCGGAACAGGTCGACGTAGTTACGGCTGACCACCAGCTGCTCCTCGCGGCCCTTGAGCTGCACCATCAGGCGGCCCCGGAAATCCTGGCGCGTGCCGGCCACGTGGTGCGCGGCGACGATCACGCTGCGGTGGATCTGCCAGAACTTCTGCTCGTCCAGCTGCTCGCGCAGCTTGCTGATCGGCGTGCGTATCAGGCTCTCGCCGTCGGCCAGGAAGACGCTGGTGTACTTGTCGTTGCTCTGGAAGTAGATCACCTCGTCGACGGAGATCAGGCGCGTCTGGTCGCCTTGCGAGGCGCGTATCCATTGCAGCGTGGGTGCGGGCGCGGGGGCCGTTGCAGGCGCCGCCACCGCCTGCGCCGCCCCGCCCAGCTGCGCCAGCAAGGCATGCAGCGTCGCCGCCGTGATGCCGGCCGCCGCAGGCTCCTTGGCCCTCAGCGCGGCCTTCAGCTTGGCGACGGTCTTGTCCAGCCGCTCCAGGCTCGCCGGTTTCAGCAAATAGTCGACGGCGGAATGCTCGAACGCCTCCACCGCGTACTGGTCGAAGGCCGTCACGAACACGATGTGCGGCGGTTTGGCGTCCGCCACCAGCCGGGCCGCCACGTCCATCCCCGTCATGCCGGGCATGCGGATGTCGAGGAACACCACGTCCGGCGCCTCCTCGCCGATCAGGCGCAGCGCCTCGATGCCGTTGGCGGCCTTGGCCACCACCTTCAGTTCCGGCCACGCCGTTTTCAGTTGACCTTCAAGATAGTCGCGCAGATGTTCTTCGTCGTCTGCGATCAGGGCGCGGAGTGGTTCGATGTCAGGCTCGCATTCAAAGGCAGCATGAGGCGCACCGTCATGCCGCAAGGTTGATTTTCCAGTAATTCTACCCGAGCGGCGGCGCCGTACAAACTGCGCAAACGTTCGCGCAGATTGCTCAGCCCTACCCCGCCGCCCGGCTTGGCAGACATGGTGCTGCCCAGGCCCGCGCCGGTGTCGCTGATCTGCAGGCGCAGGTGCGCGCCGTCCAGCTGGGCGCTGACGACGATCTCGCCGCCCTCCACCTTCGGCTCCAGCCCGTGCGATATCGCGTTCTCTACCACCGGCTGCAGCAGCATCGGGGCGATCGCGAACTGGCGCAGCTCGTCCGGCACCTCGATGCGATAGCGCAGCCGCTCGCCCATGCGCACCGCCAGCACGTCCAGGTAGGCGGCGATCAGTTTGGCCTCGGAACCCAGCGTCGCCTCCTCGCCTCGGCTGGCCGCGAGGCTGGCGCGCAGGTAGTCGATGAACCGTTCCAGCATGTGCTGGGCCTTGGCCGGCTGCGGGCCGATCAGGCTCACCACATTGGCCAGCGTGTTGTACAGGAAGTGCGGTTCGATCTGCGCCTGCAGGGCGCGCAAGCGCGCCTCCGCCAGCAGCCGCGCGCTGGAGGCGATCAGCTCCTGCTGCCGCGCCTTCTCCAGCGCTGCGGCCAGCCTGCGCTCGGCGCCGCGCCGCACCAGGTACATCAGCAGCGCGATCACCATCGCCAGGATCACGGATTGCAGCACGGCGCTGCGGTTGCCCAGCAAGTCGAAGAAATTCTGCCCGTTCAGCAGTGCCGTGCCTACGCTCAGGCCTATCAGCACGCTGGCCAGCACCAGCCCAAGGTTGAACAGCAGCCGGGGCATGCCCTTGGCGCGGCCCGGCCAGCCCTGGGTCAGCGCGTTGGTCGCCGCGGTGCCGCCATGGACCAGGAAGCCGATCAGGTTCGAAATGAACAGCATCGGCAGCCAGTGCGCCTGCACCAGCGCCCACTGCCAATCCCCCAGCAATGCCCGACGGTCGGCCGACATCAGCATCTCCAGCACCGTCAGGACCGTGCCCAGGCCGCAGTTCCACAACAGCGTGTACAGCAGGTTGCGCTGCGCCGTCGCCGGCCAGCGGCGGAAGAACGGGATCAGGTCCATCGGATGCGCCAGCGACGGCTCTGCGACATCCAATGAGGCCATGCCTGCCTCGCTGCGGTTATTCATCGTGTATCCCAAGTTAGTCATGCCGGCAGAAAGTTACCATGAAAGCAAAGCGGCGAAGTATAAGAAAGCCTCGCCATCGCCCTTGGACCGGCTTTGATGTTGTGTGCATCAAACACCGTCAGCACGGTCTGGGCGCGCCGCGAGTCCTGGGCCACGCCGACCAGGTAGCCGTCGGTCTCGGATCGGGCGCCGCGCCGTGGCACCAGCACATGCTCCTCCACCTGCCAGCCGGCGCCGAAGCTGTAGCTGTCCGCCTTGCCGCTGCCGATGTCGATCAGGTTGACGGTGTTGAGGATGTAGTCCTTGCTGCCGGACGCCACGCCCAGCACCGCCAGCTTGCGGTGGCGCGCCGACACCACCTGCGGCGCCACCCGTGGGAACTCGCTGGCGCCGAACAAACGCGCCTCGCGCGCCTGGCCGCTGGCGTAGTCCAGCGTCACCTGCACCGTGCTGGCGGACGCATGGAAGGGCCGCAGCTCGCCGCGCATGACCAGGCCCAGTTCCGGCAGGATGTCGCCGTCATGCATCACCACGTCCAGCCGGGTGCAGGCGCCGTCTTCGAAGGCGTTCCCGAAGTGGAAGACCGAGCGCGCCGGCAGTTCGAATATCTGGCGCAGCTCCAGCGTGTCCTTGGCGATGACCACCGCGCGCAAGGGCCGCTTGTCGCCCGCCCATTGCAGGTTCTCGCGAAAGCTCGTGTCCACCCCGCCCACCAGGTCGTACGGCGGGACCAGGAAGATCAGGTGGCGGCCGCTGACGACGAAATCGTGCACCATGTTCAGCTGCGGCACCTTGACGACGGCGCTGCGTTTCAATTCTCCGGCGGCGCTCAGTTGATACAGCACCAGCAGGTTCGCACCCGGCATGGTGCCGAAGTTCCATACGCCGCCGTCGGGATCGACCTTGGGATGGGCGGAGAACGGCATCGCCTTCAGCTCCGGGCTCCAGGTCTTGATGCCGCGCGTTTCCAGCGTCTGCGGATCGACTTCGACGGCGGAACCGCCCTCCCACAAAGCGTACACCCGCCCGCCGAGCGGCAGCAGGTTGGTATTGGCGGCGTTCATCGTGTCGTTGTTCTTGGGCTGCTTGCGGCCGATGTGGGTGCCGAAGGCCGGGTACAGGAACTGTTCCGCAGCGCTCTCCTCGACGAACTTCTGCGTGGCGACGAAACGGCCGCGATGACTGACCTTGCCGCCGCCGATCTGCCAGCGCTGCGCGAAGCCGTCGCCGTCGAACCAGTGGTGATAGCGCTCGCCGCCCAACTCGAATCGCCCGGGGCCATTGCGGTAGAAGACGCCCTGCAGGTCGGCCGGCATGCGGCCGTGGACCGCCGCGTCGCCGGAGAGCTCACCGGTGGCGCCGGCGAAGGCCGCCAGCCTGGGCTCGCGGGCCAGCGCCTGGTGGAAGCGGCGGTAGGTGTCGGCGTCGGCCAGCGCGGCGCCGGAACTCAGGCCGAGGGCGGCCAGGCCGATGCTACGGGACAGGAATTGGCGGCGGTCGCTCATGGCAGGCCTCCGCTTAGTGCAGGTTGACGCTGGTGGTGGCGCCGGCGGCCGGCAGCGTGAAGCGCGCCGCCTCGTAGTTCGGCGGACCGAATTTGCCCATGGCGTTGTTGCTGAAGGCGTAGTCCTCGGTCGGAATGCCGATCACGTTGCTGTCCATCTTGCCGTTGCCGTTAGCGTCGTGGAACAGCGAATAGGCGTAGTCGCCGGGCGGCAGGTCCTTGATCTCGATCGCGATGGCGCCGGCCACCGCCGGTGCGCCCGCCACGCGGAAGGCCTTCTTCTGGTAGGTCTCGGCCGAGTTGTACAGCGCAACCAGCACCTGGCCGTCGGCGCTGGCGACGCCGGTGACGGTGATCTTCAGGTCGGCGGCTTGCGACGGCGTGGCGGCCAGCAGGGTCAGGGTGGACAGGACGGCGGCAACGAGACTGGTGTAGCGCATGATGAACTCCGGTGAGTGTATGAGACTCCACTCTAGCCAGCGCTCCACCGGCGGCGGGGACGATGCGACGAAATGCGGCCGGCCGGCGCGAAATGCACGCCGCCGTCGCCAAATGCTGGGGATCAGGGCCGCCGGCCGGCCGGTATGTGGCGCGATATGATGTCCAGCATCTGCTCGACATCGATAGGCTTGGCGATGAAGTCGTTCATGCCGGCGGCGATGCAGCGCTCCTGCTCCGACTGCATTACGCCCGCCGTCATCGCCAGGATGGGCAGGTCCAGCTTCAGCTCCTGGCGTATCGCGCCGGTGGCCGCGAAGCCGTCCATCACTGGCATCTGCACGTCCATCAGCACGATGTCGTAGTCGGCCGGATGCGCGCGCAGCCGGTCCACCGCCAGCTGGCCGTTTTCCGCCACGTCCACGCTGGCGCCGGCGTATTCCAGCATGCCGCGCGCCACCACCTGGTTGAGCGGATGGTCCTCCACCAGCAGCAGGCGCAGGCCCTTGAGGCACTGCTCCGCCGCGTCGTCGTCGGCGGGCGCCGGCGGCGCGATCGCTTCGGCCTGCGGCAGCAGGAAAGGCAGCGTGACGACAAACTCGCTGCCCTTGCCCGGCATGCTGCTGACGGCGATGCCGCCGCCCATCAGCTCCGCCAGGCGGCGGCAGATTGCCAGCCCCAGGCCGGTGCCGCCGAAGCGGCGCGTGGTCGAGGCGTCGGCCTGGTTGAAGGCTTCGAACAGGCGGCTCTGCTGCTCCAGGTCCATGCCGATGCCGGTGTCGCGCACCACGAAGCGCAGGCCGACGGCGTCGCCGGCGTATCCGGCCATGCCGTTGGCCGAACGCTCGACCCGCAGCGCCACCTGGCCATGCTCGGTGAACTTGATCGCGTTGCCCAGCAAATTGATCAGGATCTGCTGCAGGCGCATGGCGTCGCCCACCACCGTCTGCGGCACCGCGGCGTCGGCCGCCACCGTCAGCTGGATGCCGCGCGCGGCCGCATTCGGCGTCATCACCGTGCTCACCGCCTCCAGCACCTCGTCCAGCTTGAAGGCCGACGGCGCCAGCTCCATGCGCCCCGCCTCGATCTTGGAGAAGTCCAGCACATCGTTCAGGATCCCCAGCAGCACATTGCCTGAGGACCGTATCATGTCCACATACTCCTGCTGCTGCGCGCTCAGCTCCGTGTTCCCCAGCAGGTAGGCCACGCCCAGCACCGCGTTCATCGGCGTGCGGATCTCGTGGCTCATATTGGCCACGAACTCGCTCTTGGCGCGGCTGGCGGCGGCGGCGCGCTGCTCGCCGGCGGCCTGGATCAGCTCCGCGTTCTTGCGGTCGGTGATATCCATCGCCATCAGATACGTGCCCTGCACCTCGCCGTCGGCATCGATGTCCGGCACCAGGTCCACCATGAAGTGCTGGATCTGGCCACCGCTCTCGAACTCGCGCTCGTAGTGCAGGCGGCCGCCGTCCAGCGCATGATCCAGGTCTCCCTGCCACGAATCGGCGGCCTGGCCGAAGATCTCGGCCACGCTCTTGCCCAGCATGCCCTGCGGATCGATGCCCCACAGCGTGCGATAGTGCTCGTTGGTGAACAGGTAGCGCTTGTCGCGGTCCAGGTAGGCGATCAGCAGCGGCAGGTTGTCGGCCAGGATGCGCGCCCGCTTCTCGCTTTCATAGGTGCGCAGCTGGGCCGCCTCGCGCTCGGCCATCAGGCGGTAGAAGGCGCCGCTCAATTCGCCGATTTCATCCTTGCGGTCCAGCTGCAGCACCTGGATGCCGGCGCGGCTGTCCTTGACCTCGGCGATGTTGCGGCGCAGCCGCTGCAAGGGCCGCAGCAGCCGCGCGATGCCCAGCCAGGCCAGCACGCCGGCCAGGCAGGCGAACACGGTCGCCGCGGCGGCGGCCTCGTAGCGCATCTCGCGCAGCGGCGCCAGCGCCTCGTCGCTGGGGAAGCGCGCCGCCACGATCCAGCGCGCATGCTGCAGGCGGCGATAGGAGTAGATGCCCTTGACGCCGTCCTTGTTCTCGGCCTCGGTCCAGCCCTGGAAGCCGGCCAGCGCCATTTCCGTCGCCCGGTTCTTGCCGGGGCGTTCATTAATACTGTGCAGCAGGCGCGCCTTGTTCGGATGGCTGAGCAGGATGCCTTCGGCCGTCATGATGAAGGTGAAGCCGGTGCTGCCCGGCTTGAGCGCGCTGAGCGACTCGAACGGCGCGTAGTGCAGCAGGTTGATGCCGCCCGCCAGCACCAGCGCCACGCGGCCTTCGCCGTCCAGCACCGGCGCCGTGATCAGCACCGTCGGCGCCCCGGCCAGCTTGCTGGCAAACGGCGCCGACACCACGCCGCGCCGCCGCGACAGCGTCAGGTCGAACCATTCCTGGCCGGCGGCGTGATAGGGCTGGTCCGGCAAGGCTTCCTCCAGCGCGCCGGTCAGCAGGCCTTGGGCATCGTAGATTTCAAGGAAGGAGAATTGGCCGCGCGCCGTCGGCCGCGCCTTCAGGTAGGCGCGCAGCGCGGCGGGGTCGCGCAGCGTGGCCGCCGGCAGCGACTCGGCCAGCGCCGCCAGCATGGCCTTCTTGCCGGCCAGGTGTTCATCGATGTGGGCGGCGGCGCCGGACAGCAGGGCATACTGCTGGCTGCCGATGACCTCTTTCATATCGCGCTCGGCCAGCATCAGCGCGACGACCGTCACGGTGACGGTCGCGCCCAGCACCAGCAGCATGACCAGGCCGCTGAGGCGGAATCTAAGGGTGGTCGGCAGATACTGTTTCAACGCCATGGGCTGCGCACGTCACTAGAATGATGAAATTTAAGTATTACATGCCGCAAGCCGGTTGGCTACGTCCTCCTGCCATAAACCCAACAAATGTCGCTCCGCCGCATTTCGGGGTATAGTGATTGCCACCCAGACAACCTAGCTATCTGCCATGCGCGCAGGCCCCAAACCGGACAATCCGCCAGCCCCCCACTCAGGCCCCGCGCCGCTCGCGCTGGTGCTGCTGACCGTGTGCTACTACCTGGTCGCCAACGCCAGCCTGATGCTGGCCTTCGCCCACACCAACGCCACGCCGGTCTGGCCGCCGTCGGGCATCGCCTTCGCCGCCGTCCTGCTGATGGGCTACCGGGCCTGGCCGGCGATCCTGTTGGGCGCACTGGCCGCCAACCTGGCCACCTTCACCGCCAACGGCCTGCCGCTGAGCACAGGCCTGGTGACGGCCTCGCTGCTGATCGCCTTCGGCAACACCCTCGAAGCGCTGGCCGGCGCCTGGCTGATGCGGCGCTACACCGACAGCGCGCGGCCGCTCAGCCAACTGCAGGATGTCTACAAATTCGCGATGATCGCCCTGGTCGTGTGCGTGCTCAGCGCCGGCATCGGCAGCAGCACGCTGGTGGCCGGCGGCGTGGTGCCTGCCGCCGCCTACGGCACCGTGGCGCTGACCTGGTGGGTCGGCGACATCGCCGGCGTGCTGACGGTGGCGCCGGCGATCCTGGCCTGGCGCCACCCGCGCTGGCGGCCGGCCGTGGCGCTGGAGGCGGCGCTGTCGCTGGCGGCGCTGGCGGCGCTGATCGCCTGGATCTTCGGCCGCCGCTACGCCGGCGGCGATGGCCTGGGCTGGCTGCCCTACATCTTCATGCTGTGCGTGGGCTGGGCCTCGTACCGCCACGGCCTGCGCGGCGCCTGCCTGGTCTGCCTGGCGACGGCCGGCGGCGCGGTGTGGTGCACCATCCGCGGCCTGGGCCCGTTCGCGGTCGGCACGCTGAACGACGCGCTGATCGCGCTCGACAGCTTCGTCGTGCTGTGCAGCCTGATCGGCATGGTGCTGTGCGCCGACGCCAGCGAGCGCCGGCGCATGAGCGGCGCGGTGCGCGGCCACAGCGCCGCGCAATGGGCCACGCTGCTGATCGGCGTCGGCCTGACGGTGGTGGTCTGGCACCTGGTGGCGCTGAGCACCGAGCGCCGCGCGCGCGAACAGTTCGACACCGAATGCGGCGACATCGCCGAGCGCATCGCCAGCCGCATGGCCCTGTACGAATCGGGCTTGCGCGGGGCGCGGGCGCTGTTCAATGCCGAACCGGAGCCGACCCGCGCGCAGTGGCGCGACTTCGCCGACGCGCTGGACCTGCCGCACAGCTTCCCCGGCGTGCTGGGGCTGGGCTACGCGCCGCTGGTGCCGGCCGCCGGCCGCGACGCGCTGGCGGCGCAGGTGCGCGGCCAGGGGCATCCCGACTTCCGCATCTGGTCGCGGCCGGGCGAGAGCCTGGGCGAGATGTCGACCGTGGTGCTGTACCTGGAACCGTTCCAGGGCCAGAACCTGCGCGCCTTCGGCTACGACATGATGTCCGAGCCGATCCGCCGCGCCGCGCTGCTGGAGGCCGCGCGCACCGGCGAGCCGGTGCTGTCGGCCAAGGTGGTGCTGGTGCAGAACGCCGGCAACGAGGGCCAGCCCGGCTTCCTGATGTACTTCCCGATCTACCGCAAGCCCGCCACGCCGGGCGCCGCGCTGACGGCGGCGCAGCGCATGGCGGCGCTGCAGGGTTATTCGTATAGCCCGATCCGCGCCGACGACATGATGGCCGGCCTGCTCGGCCCCGCCGACCAGGCGATCCAGCTGGAGATCTTCGACGGCAAGGACACTACGCCCGAAGCCCGCCTGTACGCCAGCAGCAAGCGCAGCGCAGACGACAGCCTGCAGTATCCCAATCCCTATCTGCGCACCGCGCCGCTGGTGCTGCTGCACCATCGCTGGACGCTGCGTTTCACGTCGCTGCCGGCGTTCGAGAATTCCATCGACCGTCAGAAGTCGCACATCGTGCTGCTGGCCGGCGCCATCATCAGCCTGCTGTTCTTCGGCGTGGTGCGGGCGCTGACCGCGCGCCAGGCCTACGCCTCCGCGCTGGCCGAGGAAAAGACCGCCGCGCTGCGCGAATCGGAAAGCTCGCTGATCGTCGCCCGCGACCTGGCCGAAGCGGCCAGCCGCGCCAAGTCCGAATTCGTCGCCAACATGAGCCATGAAATCCGCACCCCGCTCAACGCCGTGCTGGGCATGACGCATTTGTTGAACAACACCTCGCTCTCGCCCGACCAGCAAAAGTATCTGAAGATGATACGGTCGTCCGGCAATTCGCTGCTCAGCATCCTCAACGACGTGCTGGACTTCTCCAAGATCGAGGCCGGCCGCATGGAGCTGGCGCCGGCGCCGTTCCAGCTGCAGGCCGTGCTCGAGGCCATCGCCACCATCATGACCGTCAACTCCGGCGAGAAAGACCTGGAGCTGGCCATCGGCGTCGAAGCCGACGTGCCGCAGTCGCTGCTCGGCGACGGCCACCGCTTGCAGCAGATCCTGATCAACCTGGTCGGCAACGCCATCAAGTTCACCGAGAAGGGATCGGTATCGGTGCTGGTCGAGCGCATCGGCGACGCCGCCACCGACGGCACGGCCACGCTGCGCTTCACGGTGCGCGACAGCGGCATCGGCATCCCGCCGGACCAGCTGGCGCAGTTGTTCGCGCCGTTCTCGCAGGCCGACGCCTCGATGACGCGGCGCTTCGGCGGCACCGGCCTGGGACTGGTGATCTCGCGCCGCATCGCCGCGCTGATGGGCGGCGCCATCGAAGTCCGGAGCACCTCCGGCGCCGGCAGCGCCTTCACGCTGACCGTGCCGCTGCTGCGCGCCGACGAGCCGCCGCCGCAAGGCGCGCAGCTGCCGCCCCAGCACCTGCTGGTGGTCGACGACGATCCGCTCGGCGCCGATTATCTGTGCCGCACCATCGTCGCGCGCGGCTGGAGCAGCGACCGGGCCGGCTCGGGCGAACAGGCGCTGGCGCTGCTGCGCTCCGCCGCCACCCGCTACGACGCGGTGCTGGTCGACTGGGACATGCCCGGCATGAACGGCCTCGATACCATGCAGGCGATCCGCGCCGCCATGCCGGACCACTGCCCCGCCGTGATCCTGATGGTCAGCGCCTTCGGCCAGGGCAAGCTGCTGCACACCGAGGGCGCGGAGGCGGCCAACGCGGTGCTGCTCAAGCCCGTCACCATGGCCCGCCTGAACGAAACCCTGCAACTGGCGTTGAACAAGGCGCCCGTCGTCGCCAGCGCCGCGCCGGGCGCCGATGCCGGCGCCCCGGGCGTGCGCATCGACGGTGTGCGCATCCTGCTGGTGGAGGACAATCCGATCAACCAGCTGGTGGCGCAAAGCATGCTGGCCCACGCCGGCGCCAGCATCGAATCGGTGGACAACGGCCGCGCCGCGCTCGACCTGCTGCGCACCGACGCCCACCGCTACGACCTGGTGCTGATGGACGTGCAGATGCCGGAGATGGACGGCTTCGAAGCCACCGCCCGCATCCGCGGCGAACTCAAACTGGAGCTGCCGGTGCTGGCGATGACGGCCGGCGTCATGCTGTCCGAGCGCGAGCAGTGCATCGCCTCCGGCATGAACGACTTCATCGCCAAGCCTATCGACGTCGAACAGATGCTGCGCGCCATCGCCCGCAACCTCCCCGCCGCCCAGCGCGCGGCTGCCGGCCGCTAGACCGCGCAATGCGCATTGGACTGGTGTTTTCAGTCCGGATTGGCCTCTCCAGGCCCGCGATTGGTCTCCTACAATGGCTTCATTCACCCACCACATTGAAGGAAGACCACCATGAACGCACGCACCGACTTCTACACCGCCTCCCCCGACGCCATGAAAGCCATGATCGCGCTGGAAGTCGCGGTCAATAAACTGGGACTGGAGCCGTCGCTGCTGGAGCTGGTCAAGCTGCGCGCCTCGCAGATCAACGGCTGCGCCTTCTGCATCGACATGCACACCACCGACGCCCGCAAGGCCGGCGAGAGCGACCGCCGCATGCACGGCGTGGCCGCATGGCGCGAAACGCCGTTCTTCAGCGAGCGCGAACAGGCCGCGCTGGCCTGGACCGAGGCGCTGACCCAGCTCTCCACCACCCACGCACCGGACGCCGACTACGAACGGCTGCAAGCCCAGTTCACGCCCAAGGAACAAGTGGACCTGACGCTGGCCATCAACACCATCAATTCCTGGAACCGCCTGGGCGTCGGCTTCCGCAAAATGCCGGCCCTGTAAACACCCCGCGCGCCGGCGCAAATTGTGTCATGGCTGTCTTGGACAAGGCGCGCCGGCCGCCGCCGAATACCCTCTGTAGATCAAGCACATCCTTTAGACAAGCTTGCCGTTTGCATCATATGACACCGCTTCCATCTTGCAATTTGTTGCCTCTGCACAACGCAATTGTGACATTTCTCCACAAAATCGCCCACAAGCCCTGCTCCCCGGGCCACACTAAAAAAGGCGCACACAACAACCTATAACGGCGCCATCAACCAACGGAGGGGTACACGATGAAACAACCCAAGCTTGCAATTACAGCTTTAGCAGTCCTCGGCGCCTTGGCCGCCACCACCGCCCGTGCGCAGGACGGCATGCCGATCACCGTCAGCGGTTTCGGCACCGGCGCCCTGACGATGTCCAACTCCGACCAGGCGGAATTCAACCGCGTCAACCAGGCGTCCGGCGTCACCAAGCACGCACGCCCCGGCGTCGATTCGAATCTCGGCATCCAGGCCACCGCCAAATGGAGCGACACCGTCTCGTTCACCGCGCAAGGCCTGGTCCGCAAGAATGGCAACAACGACCAGTTCGGCGCCGAACTGGCATGGGCTTTCGCCAAGTTCAAGCTCAATGACGATTTCTCGCTGCGCGTGGGCCGCATCGGCCTGCCGGTGTACATGATTTCCGACGTGCGCAACGTCGGCTACGCCAACACCATGCTGCGCCCGCCGAACGAGGTGTATCGCCAGGTCACGGTCGATAACGCCGACGGCGGCGACGTGGTCTACCAGCACAGCTTCGGCGACACCACCGTGACCGCGCAGGCGGCGGTCGGCCGCGCCAAGGTGCGCTCGCCGGGCAATTACTACGTCGACTTCAAGCCTGTGGTCTCGACCCAGCTGCTGGTGGAGAACGGCCCGTTCACCTACCGCATCGGCCGCTCGCAGGCCAGCTTCGGCATCTACGACAACGCCAGCCTCACCGGCCTGGTGGGCACGCTGAACAAAGTCGGCCTGACCTCGGTGGCGAATGAAGTCAAGCTCACCGACATCAAGGGCACCTTCACGTCGGCCGGCATCACGATGGACTACAACAATATCATCGGCCAGGCCGAATACGCGAAGCGCAAGACCGAATCGCGCCTGGTGCCGGACACCAGTTCCTGGTACATCATGATGGGCTACCGCTACGGCAAGTTCGTGCCCTTCATCGTGCACGGCGACGTCAAGCAGGACAGCGTCCGCGACTTCGCGTCGATGCCGACCGCGGGTCCATTGGCGGCGCTGACCGCCGGCACCAACGCGGCCATCAAATCCGGCCTGCAATCGACCACCGGCATCGGCGTGCGCTGGGACTTCTACAAATCGGCCGCGTTCAAGGTGCAGATGGATCGCATCAAAACGCGCGACGGCGCGGGCTACTTCCTCAATCCCAAACCGGGCTTTGCGGGCAGCACCGTCAACGTGTACGCCGCCGCCATCGATTTCGTCTTCTAAGGAGAACCCATATGAAAACGACTATCGGAAAATTGCTGCTGGCGGCAGGCGTATGGCTGGCCGCAGCCCCTGTATTCGCGGCGGAAATCGTCGTCATCGTCAGCCCGAAGAATCCGGCCACGCGCATGTTCAGCGAACAGGCGGCCCAGTTCTTCCTTGGTAAATCGACGCTGTTCACGCCTATCGAGCACACCGACGGCCCGCTGCGCAACGAGTTCTATAAAAAAGTGCTGGACAAGGATTCCACGCAGGTCAAGGCCATCTGGTCCAAGCTGGTATTTACCGGCAAGGCCAGCGCACCGAAGGAGCTGGGCTCCAGCGCCGAGGTGAAGAAAGCCGTGGCGGCCGATCCGCAGGCCATCGGCTACATCGAGAAATCGCAGGTCGACGACACCGTCAAGGTGATCCTCACGGTGCAGTAAGCCGCACCGCTGCCAGCAACAGCGCCGGAATTTCCGGCGCTTTTTTTATCCTCAGATCTGCGCGACGCCGCCGTCGACGAACAGCTCGATGCCGTTCACGAAGCTGCTGTCGGCGGAGGCCAGGAACAGCACGCCCTTGGCGATTTCCGCCGCATCGCCCAGGCGGCCCATCGGCACCAGGCTGGCCAGGTGGCCATACAAACCGTCCACATGCTCGGCCGGCACCAGCCCGGCCAAACCCGGCGTGGCCACCGGGCCAGGGCTGATGACGTTGACGCGGATGCCGCGCGGTTTCAGGTCCAGCAGCCAGGAGCGGGCGAAGTTGCGCACCGCCGCCTTGCTGGCGCTGTAGACGCTGAAGTTCTCCGTGCCCTGCACCGTCGTCGTCGAACCGGACAGTATCACCGAGGCGCCATCCTTCAGCAGCGGCAGCGCCTTCTGCACGGTGAACACGGTGCCGCGCACATTGGCGCCGAAGATGCGGTCGAAATGCTCCTCGGTGATCGCCCCCAGCGGCTGCATGTCGCCGCCGCCGGCGTTGGCGAACAGGATGTCCAGCTGGCCGGAGCGGCGGCCGATTTCCGCACACACGCGGTCCAGGTCCGCCAGATTGGCGCTGTCCGCGCGCACGCCGACGGCACCGTGGCCGATGGCGTCGACCGCGGCGTCGAGCTCCGGCTGGCGGCGGCCGGTAACGTAGACGGTGGCGCCCTGCCGCGCGAACTCCTGCGCCGTCGCCAGGCCGATGCCCGAGGTGCCGCCGGTGATGAGTGCTACTTTGCCTTGAAGTTTCATGATCTGCTCCATAAAGTGAGTTGAGTGCAGCCACTTTAAGGCCATCGCATTATTCGATAAAGTAGCTATAAATGAATGCTTTATTCCCCTGTATGTATAATCGAAGCAGGAGGAATCATGGATCAGCTACTGGCAATGCGCACCTTCGCCCGCGTGGTGGAGGCGGGAACCTTTACCAAGGCGGCCGATTCGCTGCAAATGCCCAAGGCCACGGTGACGAAGCTGGTGCAGTCGCTGGAGGCGCACCTGGGCGTGCGCCTGCTGCAGCGGACCACGCGCCATGTCGCCGTCACGGAAGACGGCGCCCTGTACTACGAGAGGGCGACGCGGTTCATCAAGGATCTCGGGGACATCGACAACAGCTTCGGCGCCGCCCACGGCACACCGCGCGGCCACCTGCGCGTGGACACCGGTTCCTCGGTGGCCAGCCGCATCATCGTGCCGGCGCTGCCGGAATTCCTGGAACGCTATCCCGGCATCCAGCTCGACCTGGGCGTCAGCGACCGCCACGTGGACCTCATCAGCGACAACGTCGATTGCGTGATACGGGGCGGCGTCATCACCGACCTGTCGCTGGTGGCGCGGCCGATCGGCAAGGCGGCCTGGATCACCTGCGCCACGCCGGACTACCTGGCGGCGCACGGCACGCCGCGCCATCCGTCCGAGCTGGAAGGCGAACACCGCTTCATCAATTATCTGTCCGCCCGCAGCGGGCGGCCGGTGCCGGCCAGTTTCGCGCGCGCCGGCCAGAAGCTGGAGATACGGCCGCGCCACGCCATCGGCATCAACGAGAGCAATGCCCACTTCGCGGCGGCGCTGGCCGGCTTGGGCGTGATCCAGACCTTCGACTACATCGCCCGCGACCACATCGCCAGCGGCGCGCTGGTGCCCATCCTGAAAAGCTGGCAGCCGGCGCCCTACGCGTTCCACGTGGTCTATCCGCCCAACCGGCACCTGAGCAACCGCGTACGCGTGTTCATCGACTGGATCACCGGGCGCTTCGCGGAACTGGCCTAGCCTTCGACCACGATGACAGGCCGCAGCCGCTTGCGCGAGGCGCGCGCGTGCGGCACCCAGGCGTGGGTCTGCCAGCGGCGCCACATGACCAGGCCGCGTATCCATTCGTCGGCGGCGTAGGCGATCCACACGCCGGGCAAGCCCCAGCCCAGCACCACGCCCAGCAGCCAGCTGCCGCCGGCCAGCACCAGCAGCATCGACAGGGCGCCCGCCATCACGGGAAAGCGCGCGTCGCCGGCGGCGCGCAGCGCGTTGATCACCACCAGGTTGAAGGTGCGGCCCGGCTCCAGCAGCACGGTGATCCACAACAGCGTGGCCCCGGCCGCGATGATCTCCTGGTCCTGCGTGAACCAGCCCAGCAGCCATCGCCCCAGCAGCGCGGCGCAGGCGGCGATCAGCACGCAGACCACCAGTCCGCGCGCCAGCGAACGCCGCACCACGCCATGCGCCTCGCGCAGCCGCCCGGCGCCGATCAGATAGCCGACCACGATTTCCACCGCCAGTCCGGTGGCGATGCTGAACATCATCACGCCGCCCATCAGCTGCAGCACATAGGCCTGCGTCGCCAGCGACCTCGCGCCCAGCTCCGCCGCCGTCGCCACGCTGACCATGAAGGCCAGGCGCCAGGCGATGTTCTCGGCCGCACCGGGCAGGCCGATGTGCAGCACCGCGCCCAGTTCGCGGCGCGGCAGGCGCCACCAGTCGTCGCGCGCCACGCGGATGTGCAGGTGCACGCGCCACATCAGCAGGTGCAGCGCCAGGCCGATGGCGCGGCTGACCGCCAGCGCCACCGCGTAGCCGGGCAGGCCCAGCGCCGGTATCGGCCCCCAGCCGTGCATCAGCGGTATCGCCAGCGCCAGGTGGCTGAGGTGCATGATCGCCAGCACCACCAGCGTGTCGCGCGTGCGCAGGTGGGCGCGCATCACGCTGGCCATCGAGGCGTTCCAGGCGTCGAGCAGCATGGCCGGCGCCAGCGCCTGCAGGAACGGCGCCGCCAGCGGCAGCACTTCGGCCGGCGCGTTCAGCAGGTGCAGCACGCCGTGCGCGCCCAGCAGCGCCATCAGGCCGGTGACGACGCCCAGCCAGGTGCTGGCGCCCACCACCGCGCAGGCCACGCGGTCGGCCGCCGCGCGCTGGCCGCCGCCCAGGTTTTGCGTCACCACCACGCTGACGCCGGCGCCGATGATGCGGAACAGGATGAACAAGGTGGCCGACACCTGGCTGGCGATGGCGAAGGCGCCGCCGGCGGCGTCGGAGATGCGCGAGGCCAGCGCCGTGCCGATCACGCTGGAGGCTATCGCCAGTCCCAGCTCCACGAGCAGGGGCCAGGCGAGGTTGAACATGGGTGGTGTGCGGACCGGGGTTTTGGAGGCAGGCATGGAGCAATGTTAAATAAGTGTTGCCAGAATCTTAGTTTATATCAACTGGAAGCGCTTTCATCCTCTACATTGAAATTATCTATGAAGGTAGAATCGTTAGCAAAGGATACACTTCCGCTGTTCTTACCCAGCCGCGACTATCATTGTGCGATTCACCATTTACGTCGTTGCCCATTTGCTGGTCCTGTTGCTGAGCTTACTCGGCGGGCAGGCCAACGCCCAGACGCTGACGGTGTTGTATCCCGACATCGGCGATCCCTATCGCACGGTGTTTGCCGAAATCCTCCAGGGCATCGAGGAACAATCGAAGGCCAGGCCGCGCGCCATCGCGCTGACGGCCGCCACCGACCTGGGCGAACTGCGCAACCTGCTCAAAAACGGCAAGGTGGTGATCGCCCTCGGCCGCCAGGGCTTGAAGGCGGCCGGCACGCTGGACCCGGCGCAGGCCGTCGTGGTCGGCGGCGTCGGCCCGTCGCCGGACGCCGACCGCCTCAACGGCATCAGCCTCACGCCCGACCCCGCCCTGCTGTTCTCCATGCTGAAAAACCTGCTGCCCGGCATACGCCGCGTGATCGTGGTCTACAACCCGGCCGTCAACGAGACGCAGATCCGCCTGGCCCGCGAGGCCGCCCGAAGCCTGGGGCTGGAGCTGGCCGCGCTGGAGGCGTCCGACCTGGCCGGCGCGGCGCGCGCCTACGAAACCCAGCTGGCCGCCGCCGACGGCCACCGCGACGCGCTGTGGCTGCCGCAGGACAGCACCACCGTCGAGGAAACCACCATCCTGCCGCTGGTGCTGAAGGAGTCGTGGAGCCGCAACGTGCCGGTGTTTTCCAGCAGCGTCTTGCACGTCAAGAAAGGTGTACTGTTCGGCATGTATCCCAACAATGTGCAGCTGGGCCGCGACCTCGCCGCGCTGGCGCTGTCCATGCAAAACGGCGAGCAGCCCAGGCGCGGCGTCACGCCGCTGCGCGCGGTGCGCAGCGCGCTCAATTCCCGCACCGCCAGCCACATCGGCCTCAATCTTGTCTCCAGCCAACAACGGAGCTTCGACGCCGTCTTCCCCGAACCCTAGGGACGAGCCCGCCATAGGCCGATATTATTTCCGAATTGCAAATTCTCAGCTTATACTATGAAAGCATCTTAATAACGTCATTCCTGGCGCCGCAGTAGAAGTGCAGTAAAGATCGTCTGATGAAAAACACAATATTCAATCCACGGCGCTGGAGACGCGCCGCCGCCCTGCTGCTGGCGAGCGTCGCCGGCGCCGCGCAGGCCGGGGGCGGCGTGATTCCGTCCAGCATAGCGCTGGTCAGCGCCGGCGCCGCCCATGGCGGCATGCTGATCGAGCCGGCCGCGCCGCTCGTCTCGCCGCCGCAGTCGCCGCTCCAGTCTTCCCCGCCCATGCCCATGCCGGCGCCGCTGCGCGCCGACGTGCGCCCCGTCACCCTGGCCCAGCTGGAAGACCAGTTGCGCCGCCCCGAATTGCAGGCTTCCATCGGCAAGGGCACCATCGCCGTGGTCTACCCCAACGTCGAGGAACCGTTCCGCTCCGCCTTCATCGCCATGATCCAGGGCATCGAGGAGCGGACCAAGCTCAAGGTCCGCAGCTACCCGGTCGATCCCAGGGTCGATACCGCCGAGCTGAACGCCACGCTCAAGCGCAACGGCACCAAGGTGGTGATCGCGCTGGGCCGCCAGGGCTTGAACGCCACCGCCGGGCTGGACCGCGAGATCGCCGTGCTGGCCGGCGGCGTGCTGCTGCTGTCCGACGCCGAGAACGTGATGGGCATCAGCATGACGCCCGATCCGGCCATGCTGTTCTCGCGCCTGCGCGCGCTGCTGCCGGAACTCAAGCGCGTGATCGTGGTCTACAACCCGCAGAAATCCGAATGGCTGGTCAAGCTGGCGCGCGAGGCCGCCAAGGCCCAGGGGCTGGAGCTGCAAGCCCACGTGGCCGGCGACCTGGCCCGCGCCGCCCAGCTGTATCCGCAGCTGATCGCCGCCGCCGACAACCGCCACGACGCCGTCTGGCTGCCGCACGACAGCACCACCGTCGAGGAAAGCACCATCCTGCCGCTGGTGCTGCGCGAATCGTGGAACAGCGGCGTGCCGCTGTTCTCCAGCAACGTGCTGCACGTGAAGAAAGGCGCGCTGTTCGCCATGGTGCCGGACAACGTCGAGCTGGGCCGCACGCTGGCCGCCTCGGCGCTGGGCGTGATCGCCGGCGACGTCCGCCGCCGCGCGCTGGTGCCGCTGCGCGAGCTGCAGACCGCCATCAATCTCCGCACGGCCAGCCACATCGGTCTCAACCTGGGCGCATTGCAACAGCGCAGTTTCGATTTCGTCTATCCGCAGCCCTGATGATTAACATAGTCCGTAATTTCCTGCGCCGTACCGGTTTCCAGCGCCAGCTCACCGTCATCGTCTCCGGCGCGATTCTCGGGCTGGCCGTGTTCTCCGCGCTGATGAACTCGTGGGAAGCCAATGCCCGCATGCGCGACTATTTCATCGAACAGGGCCAGCGCATCGCCGACAACCTGGCCCGCCAGAGCACGCTGGCGCTGCTGTTCCACTCGTCCGAGAACGCCCGCGAAGTGGTCAACTCCACGCTGTCCTTCCCGGACGTGGCGGCGCTGCAGATCATGGATACCAAGCGCAAGGTGCTGCTGTCCAAGGTGGTCGACGGCGCCAGGCTGGACCAAGCCAACCTGTCGAAGCCGGTGCCAGCCCACGCCGGCCTGGTCGGCGAAACCGCCGACGGCTGGCTGTTCGCCGCGCCGGTCTACGGCGGCCAGAGCGAGGCTTCGCCGTTCGAATTGCAGGAACACCAGCAGCAGCTGCTCGGTTACGTCCACGTGCAGATCGCCAAGAGCACGCTCAAGCAGCTGACCTGGTCGCTATTGCTGGGCAACCTGGCGCTGACCCTGTCCTTCGCCGTGGTGCTGCTGGTGCTGGGCCGCCTGCTGACGCGCCACATGATCAACCCGCTCAACGCGCTGTCGACGCTGATGCGCCGCGCCGAGTCCGGCGAATCGGGCATGCGCGCGGCGCCGGCCGGCCCGCGCGACCTGATCGAGATGGCCCACGCCTTCAACCAGATGATGAACGTGCTGGAGCAGCGCGAGGCCGAACTGAAGGACTCGCGCGACGCCGCCGTCAACATGGCGCAGATGAAGGCGCAGTTCGCCGCCACCGTCAGCCACGAGGTGCGCACGCCGCTCAACGGCGTGGTCGGCATGCTCGACATGCTGAAGGAAACCCGCCTCACCCAGCGCCAGCAGGAGTTCGTCGACGTCGCCTGGAATTCCTCGCGCACGCTGATCGCGCTGATCAACAACATCCTCGACTTCTCCAAGATGGAAGCGGGCAAGCTCAAGCTGGAGGAAACCGAATTCTGCCTCGGCACCCTGCTGTCCGAAGTGACCGAGCTGGTGGCCCGCCCGGCGCAGCAGAAAGGCGTGTCCCTGAACTGGACCATCGCGCCCGACGTGCCGGCCCGCATCGCCGGCGATTCGCTGCGCCTGCGCCAGATCCTCATCAACCTGATCGGCAACGCCATCAAGTTCACCGACCGCGGCGAAGTGGCGATCGCCGTCGCGCTGCTGCCGGGCGCCGCCTTCGGCCTGAGCTTCGAAGTGCGCGACACCGGCATCGGCATGAGCGAAGAAGTGCGCCGCCACCTGTTCGAAGCCTATGTGCAGCCGGACCCGAGCACCACGCGCCGCTACGGCGGCACCGGCCTCGGCCTGGCCATCTGCAAGCAGCTGGTCGAGCTGCTGGGCGGCCGCATCGGCGTCGACAGCGAGGCCGGCCGTGGCACCACCTTCACCTTCTCCATCCTGTGCCGCCCGGCGCTGCAGCAAGTGGCCGGCCCGCCGTTGCCGATGCGTCCGCCAACCGCCGCGCCATCGGCCGCGCCGCTGCCGGTGCCGTCGCTGACGCCGACCTTGAGCCCGGCCGCCGCCGAGCCCGAGCGCCAGTTCCGCGTGCTGGTGGCCGAGGACAACCGCACCAACCAGATGGTGGCCGCCGGCATGCTGGCGATGAACGGCTGCGTCTGCGAATTCGCGGCCGACGGCGTCGAAGCCGTGCGCGCCGCCCAGCGCGAGCGCTTCGACCTGATCCTGATGGATTGCAGCATGCCGGAGATGGACGGCTACGAAGCCACCGCCCACATCCGCCTGGCCGAGCTGGCCATGGGCCGGCGCACGCCGCTGGTGGCGATGACCGCCAACACCCAGGTCGGCGACGCCGAAAAATGCCTGGCCGCCGGCATGGACGATTACCTGGCCAAGCCGATCACGCTGGTCGAGCTGCGCCACAAGCTGGAAAAATGGCTGCCGCACGGCGGCCCGCTCAGCACGCCCACCCCGCAGGCCACGGCGGCCCAGGCCTATGCCGCGGCGCCGCGCGGCGCCGGCATCCCCTGCCCGGTCGACCCGGCCGTGTTCGACAAGCTGCGCGAAGTGCTGGGCGACACGCTGCCGCACGCCGTCACGCCCTACCTGGAAGACACCCCGGCCTGCCTGGACGAACTGGAACAAGCCGTGCAAGCGGGCGACATGCATACCGCCCGCGCCCGCGCCCACGCGCTCAAGGGCTCCTCCGGCAACTTCGGCGCCGAAACGCTGGCCCAGCTGGCGCAGCAGGCCGAACACTTCGCCGCCGAACAGCAGCCCGGGCAGATCGAACCGCTGCTGGCGCCGCTGCGCGCCCACTACGAGGCGCTGGCCGCCTTCCTGCAAGCCGAGATCAGCGACACCGCCCCGGCCGCGCCGCAGACCGGCGACGAGCGCCCGCAGGTGCTGGTGGTCGACGACGACCGCAGCACCCGCAGCACGCTGCGCCACACCCTGCAGCGCGACGGCTTCCGCGTCGAGGAAGCGGCCGACGGCGCGCAAGCGCTGGCCATGCTGGCCCGCTTCCAGCCCGACGTGATCCTGATGGATGCGATGATGCCGGTGATGGACGGCTTCACCGCCTGCGCCCGCATGCAGGAACTGCCCAACGCCGGCGCCGTGCCGGTGCTGATGATCACCGCGCTGCAGGATAATTCCTCGGTCGAGCGCGCGTTCGCCGCCGGCGCCAGCGACTACATCCCGAAACCGATCCACTACGCCGTGCTGTCGCAGCGGGTGCGCCGCATCATCGAGGCCAACCGCGCCGAGAAGCGCATCCGCCACCTGGCCTACAACGACGTGCTGACCAACCTGCCCAACCGCACGCTGTTCTTCGAGCTGCTGGCCGCCAGCATCGAGCAGGCCCGCCACGCCGGCAACGGCCAGCAGGTGGCCGTGCTGTTCATGGACCTGGACCGCTTCAAGTATGTCAACGACAACCTCGGCCACGACGTCGGCGACCGCCTGCTGCAGGCCGTGGCCCAGCGCGTGCGCCACACCGTGCGCGCCGACGACGCCGTGGCCCGCCTCGGCGGCGACGAATTCACCGTCGTCCTCAACGAGCTCGACAGCCCGGCCGCGGCCGCCACCGCCGCCCACAACATCGTGCGCGTGCTGTCGGCGCCCTTCCCCATCGACGGCCACGACATCTTCGTCACCGCCAGCGTCGGCATCGCCATGTATCCGCACGACGGCGCCGACGTCGCCACGCTGGTCAAGCACGCCGACAGCGCCATGTACCGCGCCAAGCGCACCAACTCCGGCTTCCAGTTCTACGAAGCATCGATGGAGCATTCGATCTCCGAGCACGTGCGGCTGGAGAGCGACCTGCGCCGCGCCATGGAGCAGCAGCACCAGCTGGAAGTGTACTACCAGCCGCAAGCCTGCCTGGCCAGCGGCAAGATCATCGGCATGGAGGCGCTGGTGCGCTGGCGCCATCCGACCCGCGGCATGATCGCGCCGGTCGACTTCATCCCGCTGGCCGAGGAAACCGGCCTGATCAACCCGCTCGGCGACTGGGTGCTGCGCACCGCCTGCGCCCAGCTGCAGCAGTTCATCTGCGCCGGCCTGCCGCCGATGCGGGTGGCGGTCAACCTGTCGGTGCGCCAGTTGCTGCAAAAGGATTTCACCGCCTCGGTCGAAGCCGTGCTGGCCGACACCGGCCTGCCGCCCGACCTGCTGGAGCTGGAGATCACCGAGAGCACGCTGATGGAAAACGCCCAGGACACGCTGGCCGCGCTGCACCGCCTGCACTCGCTGGGCGTGCGCCTGTCCATCGACGACTTCGGCACCGGCTACTCCTCGCTGTCCTACCTGAAGCGCTTCCCGGTCGACATCATCAAGATCGACCGCTCCTTCGTGCGCGACGTGCCGCAGGACGCCGACGATGCCGCCATCGTCAGCGCCATCATCGCGCTGGCCCACAGCCTGCGCCTGGAGGTGGTGGCCGAGGGCGTGGAGACCGAGGCCCAGCTGCAGTTCCTCAAGGGCCGCGAGTGCGACCTGCTGCAGGGCTTCTACCTGAGTCCGGCCGTGCCGGCGGACCAATTCGCCGAACTGGTGCGTCGCCATATCGACACGCCTACAACAGTCGCCGCGCGAATTTGTTGATTTTTACACATAAGCAACAACCGGCAGGCTAGAATCAAAAAAACGTAACAGGAGATAGCATTTTGAAAGCGTTGAGCGCCCACCGGCTGTACCTGACCGCGGCACTCACCCTACCGCTGGTCGCAGTCCACGGCATGGCCCATGCCGACCCCGTGACTGAGGAAGACGAACTGGCGCTGGTCTACGGCACCAGCGACAGCGTCAGCATCGCCACCGGCAATCTGCAAGCGCTGCGCCGCGCCCCGGCCGTGGCCTCCGTCATCACCGCGGCCGACATCGCCGCCATGGGCGCCACCGACCTCGATCAAGTGCTGGAGACCGTCCCCGGCGTGCACGTCAACCGCACGCCGAACAGCAACTCGCCGCTGTACGTGGTGCGCGGCATCGTCAGCGCCTACACGCCGCAAATCCTGATGCTGCAAAACGGCGTGCCGATCACCACCGCCTACGTCGGCAACAAGGGCAATATCTGGGGCGGCTATCCGGTCGAACACATCGCCCGCATCGAGATCATCCGCGGCCCCGGCTCGGCGCTGTACGGTTCCGACGCCTTCTCCGGCGTCATCAACATCATCACCAAGGGCCCGGGCGAAGCCCAGGGCAGCGAGTTCGGCGCCCGCGCCGGCTCCTTCGGCAGCTACGACGGCTGGGTGCAGCACGGCGGCAAGATCGGCCCGGTCGAGGTGGCGGCCTATGTCCGCCTCGGCAAGACCGACGGCACCGACGCCATCATCGACGCCGACGCCCAGACCCGCAACGACACGCTGTTCAAGACCCACGCCAGCCTGGCGCCCGGCTCGCTCAACAACCAGCTCAAGGCGATCGACGCCAACCTCGACCTGATCTACGGCCAGTGGCGCGGCCGCTTCGGCTACAAGAAGCGCTATGACATGGGCACCGGCGCCGGCATCGCCTCGGCGCTGGACCCGGTGGGCCGCCAGCGCGGCGAACGCATCACCGGCAGCCTGGCCTGGGCCGACCCGCAGTTCACGCGCGACTGGGGCCTGGGCGCCACGCTCAGCAGCCAGCAGTATGCGCAGGAAGTCAGCACCATCTACCAGCTGCTGCCGCCCGGCCTAACCTTCCCGACCGGCGCCTTCCCGAACGGCATGCTGGGCGCGCCGGAGACTTTCGAACGGACCTACCGGCTGTCCGGCTTTGCCGACTACAGCGGCTTCAACAATCATCACGTGCGCATCGGCGCCGGCCACGACGACATCGAGCTGTACCGCACGACCGAGCGCCGCAACTTCAACTATGCGCCCAACGGCACGCCGATCCCGCTGCCTGCGGTGATCGACACGATAGGCACCACGCCCTTCATGCTGCCGCAGCGGCGCAAGGTCGATTACCTGTACCTGCAGGACGAGTGGAACTTCGCCAAGGACTGGAACCTGACGGCCGGCGTGCGCCACGACCATTACTCGGACTTCGGCGGCACCACCAATCCGCGCCTGGCGCTGGTGTGGGACGCCAGCTTCGACCTGACCGCCAAGCTGCTGTACGGCCGCGCCTTCCGCGCCCCGGCCTTCCTGGAAAGCTACGGCATCAGCAATCCGGTCGCGCTCGGCAATCCGAACCTGAAGCCGGAACGCAACGCCACCACCGAACTGTCGTTCGCCTGGCAGGCCCGCACCGACGCCACCGTCAACCTGACCTTCTATCGCTACGATATGAAGAACATCATCCGCACCGTGGCCAACCCCATCCCCGGCACCGGCGCCACCTACGCCAACACCGGCGACCAGAAGGGGCGCGGCGTCGAGCTCGAATCGAACTGGACGGTGACACGCGACCTGCGCCTGTCCGGCAACTACGCCTGGCAGCGTTCGACCGACCAGGCCACGCATGCGGACGCCGGCTACGCGCCGCGCCACCACGCCTTCGGCCGCGCCGACTGGACCTTTGCCAGCGGCTACCAGGCCGGTTCGCAGCTGAACTGGGTGGCCGGCCGCCAGCGCGCCTTCGGCGATGCACGTCCGGTGATCGCCGACTACACCACCATCGACTTCACGCTGGCGACCCGCAACGGCCGCAACCAATGGAACTTCGCGCTGGCGCTGCGCAACGCCTTCAACGCCGACGTGCGCGAGCCCAGCCCTGCACCCGGCCTGAACCTGCCGCACGACCTGCCGATGGCGCCGCGCGCCCTGTCGCTGCAAGCCTCGTACAAGATGTAAGCGGCTTCCCGAGCATCGCTACGCCGCCAACATGGCGGCGTAGCGGCGCGCGAAGGTGTGCACGTCGCCCGGCCAGCGCGCCGACAGGTAGTTCCCGTCCTGCACCACCCAAGCGGCGCGATCGTCGCCCACACGGTCGCGCACCAGGCCACCCGTCTTGCGGAAATAGTCCGGCGTGCCGGCCGGGACGTCGATAAAGTCCTCAGGCGAGGCCAGCGCGCGCTTGACCTCCTGCTCCACGCTCCAATAGCCTGCCGGCTCGCCTTTGCTTTCGCCGTAGGTGCGGTAATAGCCGGGATCCCAGAAGCGGGCCAGGAAGCGCGTCAGGTCCCACGCGCTGCGTTCCAGCTTCCACGTCAGCGCCGTGGTCTTGCGGCCGTACAGCACCGAACGCTGCGTGCGCGGCGAGATGGAGCGGGCCGCCAGCAGCACGCCGTGGCACACAGCCGCCACCGGCTTGCCGCTGTCGAAAAACTCCGCCACTACGGTTTGCAGAACCTGGTCTTCCAGATAGGGGCGCATGCCCTTGGCGTGACCGCCCGGCAGCAGCAAGGCGTCGTACTGCGCGGCGTGCAGGTCTTCAAAGCGGCGCGGTTGCAGGAAGGCCGGATCCTGCTCCAGCGCGGCGTAGGCCTGGCGGCCGTGATGGTCGGCGCGCAGCATCAGGCCAAACAGGCGCAGCTTGCGCAGGCCGGGCAGCCAGCCCCACGGATCCAGTCCTTCGCCGCTGAGCATCAACGGGTCGGCATGGCCGCGCGTGCCGTCGACGGTGGCGAACGCTATGTGGTGGCCGGCATCGCGCAGGATGCGCCAGCTCAGCGCCACTTCGGTCGGATCGAAGTCGTGCAGCGGTATCGGTATCAGGATGCGGCGACTATGGCTCATGGCGTGAACGCGGAATGGTCGGGCGTTCATTCTACATGCCGCGCACCCCCATCATCATGCCGCCCGGCGCAAGCTGCCTGCGTTGGACGCCGGCGCCGGCGCCGGCAAGGCCATGCGCGGCGCGGCCACCGGGAACTGGTGCACGCTGTGCTTGTCGCCTTCGATCTTGAACGAGCCGACCAGCTGCGCCAGTTCGCGCGCCTGGTCCTGCATCGCGTCAGCCGCGGCAGCGGCTTCCTCCACCAGCGCGGCGTTCTGCTGCGTGACGTCGTCCATGTCGCCGATGGCGGCGTTGACCTGCTCGATGCCGTGCTCCTGCTCGGCGCTGGCGGCGCTGATGGCCGACATGATGCCTGTGACCTTCTCCACGCTCTGCACGATCTCTTCCATCGTCGCACCGGCCGCCTGCGCCAGCTCGCTGCCGCTGGCGATGCGTTCGGCCGATTCGTTGATCAGCTGCTTGATCTCCTTGGCCGCGCTGGCCGAACGCTGCGCCAGGTTGCGCACCTCGGACGCCACCACCGCGAAGCCGCGCCCCTGCTCGCCGGCCCGCGCCGCTTCAACGGCCGCGTTCAACGCCAGGATATTGGTCTGGAAAGCGATGCTGTCAATGACGCTGGTGATGTCGACGATCTTGTGCGCGTAGTCGTTGATGCTGGCCATGGTCTGCACCACCTCCGACACCACCTTGCCGCCCTTGCCCGCCACCGCCGACGCCGACTCGGCCAGGCGGTTGGCCTGGCGCGCATTGCCGCTGTTCTGCTTGACGGCCGACGTCAGCTCCACCATCGCCGACGCCGTCTCCTCCAGCGCGCCGGCCTGATGCTCGGTGCGGCGCGACAAATCCATATTGCCATTGGCGATCTCGCGCGAGGCGGCGTCGATGGCCACCGCGCCATCGCGCACGCGGCCCACGGTGTCGGCCAGGCGGGCCGTCATGTGGCTGAGCGCATTGAACAGCTGGCCGATCTCGTCGCTGCGGCCATGGCGGATCGCCCCATGCAGCTCGCCCGCCGCCACCTGTTCGGCCAGCGCCACCGCCCGCGTCAGCGGACGCACGATGCTGCGCGTCAGCGCCAGCGCCAGTGCCGCGCCCAGCGCCAGCGTCACCAGGCCGAAGCCCGCCAGCAGCGCGCGGCTGCCCTGGAACTGGCTGGCGGACTGCTCGGCCAGTTGCCTGGCCTGCTGCGTCTGGTAAGCCAGCAGCTTGCCCAGCGCGCCGGTATAGGCCTGGAACACCGCCGCCATCTTCGTGTCCAGCAGGTCGCTTACTTCCTGCGTGCGGCCGCCGTCCTTCAGCTTGAACAGTTCGGCGCGCAACGCCATGTAGACGCCCTTCCTGGCCGCCACCGCGCGCAACAATTCCGCCTCCGCGCCCTGCGCCGGCATCGCCGCCAGCTTCGCTTCCATGGCCGTGGCCAGCTTGTCGCCGGCGGTCAGCTGGGCCTGGAAGATGTCGCCCACTTCCAGGCTGTCGCTGCGGGCGATCGACGTGGCGCGCAAACCATTCAGTTCCGTCATACCCAGCAGCTCGGAGGTCAGCAGCTGCTTGGCCAGCTTCTCGCTGACCAGGTTGGAGGCGGTATCGTTGGCCGTTTGCAGGCGCCACAGCGCCACCGCCGACATACATGCCATTAAAAACAACAGTGCGGCGAACGATGCCATCACGCGGACACCGGTATTCAATTGAGGAATTTTCATAACGTTTCTATAAGAGAAGTGCGGTTCGTACAAGATAAAGCCGACTATACGCAACAAATATGACGCCGTTATTACCGTACGGAAACTTATTCTTATATGTTTATTACGAAACAATAGATATTTTTCAAGAGAAACTTTATGGGGGATTCGTATATACTGCTTCGACCCACTCGCCACCTCTGAAAATCGTGAGCCCACTCCTCTCCGCCGACGCCGATCTGCTGCAATCCGAACAAGACGCCCTGCTCGCGCTGAGCAAGCTGTTGCACATCTGGTACAGCGAAGCGGGCTTGCACGGCATGCTGCGCTCGCTCGACGCCACCGTCGCGCAATGCCACGCCATCCGCGAAGAGTTCGCCGCCGAGAGCGCCGACACGCGCCTGGACGCCGAACGCGGCGCCATCAGCCAGCACCTGCGCTTCATGTTGTCATTATGCGCAGACTGATAACATTCTTTTCTTTTGGTTAAGATGTAATAGGCTCGTAACAATTTCCCACTAGCATTACCGGCACTGTAGTCAACTAAAGGTAACTGCCCGTGGAGTTCAACGCCTCTCGTTTGCACCTGCCCCGTTTTCGCCTGTCCGTCGCCGCCGACCTGTGCGTGGAGACGGTCTCGGTGGTGTCCGACACCAGCAACTTCGGCGTGCTGGAACTGTTCACCGAACGCCGTGACCTGATGAGCTTGCCGGTGCTGGAAAGCGACCGCCCTATCGGCCTCATCAGCCGCAACATCTTCATGTCGCAGATGTCCAAGCCCTTCTACCATGAGCTGTACGGCAAGAAGAGCTGCATCGCCTTCATGGACAAGGAACCGCTGATCGTCGATGCCGCCATGAGCATCGAAGAGCTGACCTTCCGCGCCGTCGAATCGGGCGAAAAGGCGCTGGCCGACGGCTTCATCGTCACCCGCGACGGCGGCCTGGCCGGCGTCGGCTTCGGCCTGCAGCTGATGAACGTGGTGGCCAATATGCAGGCCGAGAAAAACCGCCAGATCATGCACAGCATCGACTACGCCAGCGTGATCCAGCGCTCGCTGCTGCGTCCCTCCGACCTGGCGCTGGCCGAAACCCTGCGCGACGCCCACCTCGAATGGCAGCCGCGCGACGTGGTCGGCGGCGATTTCTATCACTTCGCGCGCTACCCGGACGGCTGGTTCGCCGCCATCGCCGACTGCACCGGCCATGGCGTGCCGGGCGCCTTCATGACGCTGATCTCCTCGTCGACCCTGGCGCAGGCCTTGCAGCAACTGGGTCCGCGCGATCCGGCCGCGCTGATCGCCGAAGTCAATCGCGGCGTCAAGAGCATGCTGGGCCAGGTCGACGAGCGCCACAGCCAGCACGGCGCGGCGGCCTCCAACGACGGCATGGACGCCGCCTTCCTGTGGTTCGACTACGCCAGCCGCCAGCTGCATTTCGCCGGTGCCAAGCTGCCGCTGTTCCAGCTCGACCCGGACCAGCAAGCGGTGCAGACGGTGGACGGCGACCGCATGGGCGTGGGCTATGTCGACACGCCGCTGGACTACGCCTGGACCAACAAGACCATCGCCATTCCCGAGCGCAGCCTGCTGTTCCTGACCACCGACGGTTTGATCGACCAGATCGGCGGTCCCAAGGAAATCGCCTACGGCAAGCGCCGCATGCGCGACGTGATGCTGGCCCAGCGCGGCGCCGGCGCGCGCGACGTCAGCGACGCCATGCTGGCCGACTACCAGGCCTGGCAAGGCGAACAGCCGCGCCGCGACGACCTGACCTTTTTCTGTTTCCGCCCATAGGAGCGCCGATTTTGCTGTACGAAGAATTCAACGATTTCTGGGATGTGGCCCGCAAGCGCCACATCATCTTTTTCTACGTGGGCTATTTCTCGCAGCACGTGGTGGCCGCCATTTCCGAAACCATCAAGGCGCGGCTGGACACGGCCGGCGCGGCCGGGCCGACGCGCCGCCGCATCTTCTCGTCCTTCGTCGAGATGTCGCAGAACATCATGCACTACTCGTCGGACACGCTGACCCCGCACGCACAAAGCGACAACCAGATGCGCCGCGGCTCGTTCTGCATCGGCATGAAGGACGACAGCTTCTTCCTGCTGTGCGCCAATCCGGTCGACAGCACCAACGTCGAGCGCATCCGCAGCCGCCTGGAGCCGCTGCACACGATGACCATGGAAGAGATCAAGTCCGCCTACAAGAAGGCGCTGCGCGACGAAACGCCGGCCGACAGCAAGGGCGCGGGCCTGGGCTTCCTGACCATGGCGCGCGACGCCAGCGAGCCGCTGGAGTTCGAGTTCGTGCAGGAAGCGCACGATCCGGGCACCACGGTGTTCTGCATCAAAGCGATCATTTAAAAAAATCAGTACTGGAACAGTTATGGAACCACTCTTTATCAGCGCCTCGCCCACATCGCCGGAAATCGACTTCCGCTTCGACCAGGACACCCTGTCGATCAAGGGCGAGTCCTATCCCGAAAACGCGGCCGCCTTCTACGGCCCGCTGATCGCGCGCGTGCAGGCCTACCTGGACGGCTGCAGCGACGCCAGCATCACCGTCAACGTCTCGCTGGCCTACTTCAACAGCTCCAGCACCAAGATGCTGTTCTCCTTCTTCGATGCGCTGAACAAGGCCGCCATCGCCGGCAACCAGGTGCGCCTGAACTGGTACCACGACGAGGACGACGACACCATCCTCGAATTCGGCCAGGAGCTGCAGGACGATTTCGGCGCGCTGGACTTCCACGACCACCCCGTGAGCGGAAACTGACCATGATGACCATCCCGGGCCGCGAAGAGGCTGACCTGTTTGCGCTGGAAAGCGCGGCGCTGGCCAACGCCCGCGCGGCCCACGCCGACCCGCGCGCCGACGCCCGCGCCGCGCTGGCAGAGATGATCGTCCACTACGAGCGCCTGATGCGCGAGAGCCGCCGCCTGATACGCCGCAGCGACCGCGCCGAACTCGATATGAACCAGATGAACCGCCAGCTGCACGAACTGGCGCTGCAGCTGGAGTACCGCGCCACCCACGATCCGCTGACCGGCGCGCTCAATCGCGCCGCCGTCATCGAGCATGCCTCCGGCTGCCTGGAACGCGGCGACATGGCGCTGATCGTGCTCGATATCGACCACTTCAAATGGGTCAACGACGATTTCGGCCACCCGGCCGGCGACGCCGTCATCAAGACCGTGGTGCTGTGCCTGCAGGCGCTGCTGGGCCCCGAGGTGGCGATAGGCCGCGTCGGCGGCGAGGAATTCTCGGTGGTGTGGCCGACCAGCTCCGTGGAGGAAGCGCAGCGCGTGGCGGCCAGCATCTGCGACGCCATCGCCGACCAGGTGTTCGCCGCGCCGATCAACCGCCAGATCACGGCCAGCGTGGGCATCAGCTGGAACCGCGTGGGCACCAGCTTCGAAACCGCCTACAGCCACGCCGACGAAGCGCTGTACGCCGCCAAGCGCGCCGGCCGCAATTGCGTCAAGCTGTATTCCACACTGCCGCCGCCGCATCCGGCCGCCACGCCGCCCACACCGGAAGACCTGCCGGCGCCCTGCCACTGATACGTCAGGCGTCCAGTCAGGCCACCGGCGTGACCAGCGGGCGGCCGCCGAAGTGGGCGCGCAGGTTGTCCACCACCAGCTGGCCCATCGCGTGCCGGGTTTCCACCGTCAGGCTGCCTACGTGCGGCGTCAGCACCACGTTGTCCAGCTCCCGCACCGCCGCCGGCACATGCGGCTCGTGGTCGAACACGTCCAGCGCGGCCTTGCCCAGCACGCCGTCGCGCAAGGCCGCGACCAAGGCCTCCTGGTCCACCAGCGAACCGCGCGCCACGTTGACCAGCGTGCCCCGCGGCCCCAGCGCCGCCATCACCTCCGCATTCACCGCATGGCGCGTGGCCTCGCCGCCCGGCGCGCACAGCACCAGGTAGTCGCTGGCCTGCGCCAGCTCCAGCAGCGACGCGCAGCGCCCGGCCGCCACGCCATCCACCGCGCGCGGCTGGTAGTACAGCGCGCGCATGCCGAAGGCCGTCGCCCGTGCCGCCACCGCCTGGCCGATGCGGCCGAAACCGAACACACCGCACACCTTGCCGCGCAGGGACCGCGTCGGCGCCAGCGGCAGGCCGTGCTCCCAGGCGCCGCTGCGCACCAGGCGGTCCAGCGCCGGCAACCCGCGCGCCGCCGACAGCAACAGCGTCAGCGCCAGGTCCGCCACGTCCTCGGTCAGCACACCCGGAGTGTTGGTAACAAAAATGCCACGTTGCCGCGTCTTTTCCAGCGCCACCGCATCGGTGCCGATGCCGTTGACGGCGACGATTTCCAGCTTCGGCAGCTGCGCCAGCAACGCCGGGCCTATGCCTATCGAGCCGGTCGTCAACACCCCTCGTATGCCCGGCGCCACACTCGCCAGCCAGGCCGGCTGGGCCTCGCAGGGCTGGCGCCACAGGTGGTGGCAGTGAAACGCCTGCTCCAGCTGCGCCATCACGTCCGCCGACGGACTGGCCGCCAGCACCAGTATTTCCGGTTTCATATCGGTATCCTTATGCATGTGGCGATTGTACAAGCAGGCCCAGATTCCCGTTGCTTTGCATGGACTTTCTGTCGGCATTTCCGTATGCTGGACCCACCATCCTGGAGCGCGCCCCGATTTGAACGTCCCCGCCACCACTCCGCAAACTTGCCTCGCCTTCCGCCGCTGGTTATCCGCGGCGCTGGCGGCATGCGCGATGCTGTGCAGCGGCGCCGCCGCAGGGCCCGAGCGCTGGGGCAAGCTGGCCACGCCGCTGTTCGAGCACCTTGGCCTGGAACAGGGGCTGCCGCACCCGATCGGCATGGCGCTGGCGCAGGACGGCGACGGCTACATCTGGGTCGGCACCCAGACCGGCCTGGCGCGCTGGGATGGCTATCATATGCGCAGCTTCCATCACGACGCCGCCAACCCCGCCTCGCTGCCCGGCGACTTTATCCAGGTGCTGCACGTGGACAGGCGCGGCCGCCTGTGGATAGGCACGGCGGCCGCCGGCATCGCCATGTTCGATAAACGCAGCGAACAGTTCACGCGCCTCAACGATGAACTGGGCAAGGGCCAGGTCAGCGCCATCGCCAGCGACGCCAAGGGCAACCTGTGGATAGGCACGCCGAACGGCCTGAAATACTACGACACCGTGCAAGGCACGCTGCGCCGCTACACCCACGAAACCCATGCCGGGCTGCCGGACAACCAGGTGCGCGCCCTGCTGGTGGACCACGCCGGCACCCTGTGGATAGGCACGGGCACCGGCCTGGCGCGCCTGCGCGAGGGCGGCGCCATCACCCAGGTCGCCGTCAGCGGCGAAGGCCAGTCCGGCTGGAGCGACACCGTCATGGCGCTGGGCGAGAACGCCATGGGCCAGATCGCCTTCGGCACGCTCAAGAGCGGCATCGGCGTCATCGACTCGCAGGCCGACCGCGGCCGCATCCTGCCGATCAAGGGCGTCAAGGAGCTGCAGGCCAACATGGTGCTGGCGGTGGTCGAAACCACCCCCGGCACCTGGTGGGCCAGCACCTACGGCGGCGGCGTGGTCGAGTACCGCAGCGGCAGCAACGAGGGCCACCGCATCCAGCACCAGGCGGCCGTGCCCTTCAGCCTGAGCAACGACCGCACCGCCGCCCTGCTGCGCGACCGCAGCGGCATGATCTGGGTGACGACCGAACGCGGCGTCGACTTCTACGATCCGCACAACGAGAGCGTCGATTCGGTGTTCGGCGCCCAGGGCGCGCAGGAAGCCGCCGTCACCGCGCTGATGACGGACCAACAGGGCCAGGTGTGGATCGCGCTGGCCGACCAGGGCGTCGACATCGTGCACGCCAACGGCGACCGCTCCGCCGTGCTGCGCCCGGACCCGGCCCGCCCGGACAGCGCGCTGCCCAACCGGGTGGTGCTGGCGCTGGCCGAGGCCAGTCCCGGCGAGGCCTGGATCGGCACCCAGCTGGGCCTCTACCGTACCAGCGCCCAGGGACGCAGCGTGCGCCGCGTGCCGCTGCCGCAGGCCAGTGCCTATCCGCGCATCGGCACCATCCTGGCGCGCAAGGGCGAACTGTGGCTGGGCACTTTCGACGGCCTGCTGCGCTACGACCCGCAGGCCAACACCGTGCGCCGCTACGTGCAGGGCGCGGCCGACGCCGGCGGCCTGACCGACAACCGCATCCACGCGGTGGCGCCCGACGGCGACGGCGCGCTGTGGATCGCCACCCGCAACGGCTTGAACTGGCTGGATCCCGAAACCGGCAAGGTGGAACAGATACGCGCCAATCCCGCCGTGTCGACCGCGCTGTCGGAGGCCATCATCAGCTCGCTGGTGATCGACCCGCGCGGCCGGCTGTGGGTAGGCACCTACGGCGGCGGCATCTGCGTCATGACCGGGCGCGATGCGCAAGGCGTGCCGGAATTCCAGCGGGTCGGCTCCCTGGCGGGCCTGACCACCGGCACCATCATGTCCATGCAGGCCGACCCCGTGGGCCGCATCTGGGCCTCCACCGCCGACAGCATCGCCGTGATCGACGCCGCCACCCTCAAGGCGTGCGCGCTGACCCGCGCCGACGGCCTGGCCTTCCGCACCTTCTTCATCGGTTCCAGCACCGTCACGGCCGAACGCGACCTGGTGTTCGGCGCCACCTCCGGCATGGCGGTGGTGTATCCGGGCCGCCTGAACGACTGGGGCTACCGCCCGCCGCTGGTCATCAGCGCGGTGCGCCTGGACCAGCAGCCTGTCGCCCCGGCCCAGCTGGCAGGCGACAACGGCCCGACGCTGACGCTCAAGCCGGAGAACCAGGGCTTCGAAGTGGAGCTGGCCGCGCTGGACTTCTCGGCGCCGCAGCGCAACCGCTACGCCCATCTGCTGGAAGGCTTCGACCAGCGCTGGGTGGAGGCCGACGCCACGCGCCGCATCGCCGCCTACAACCATCTGCCGCCCGGCAGCTACCGCCTGCGCCTGCGCGGCAGCAACCGCGACGCCCTGTGGAACGCCGAAGAGCTGCAATTGCGGGTGGTGGTGCTGCCGGCCTGGCACCAGACCTGGTGGGCGTGGCTGGGCTACTTGCTGGCCGCCTGCCTGCTCGCATGGGGCCTGGTGCGCTGGCGCGTGCGGCAGCTGCACCACAAGGGCGAGACGCTGCAGGCGCTGGTGTACTCGCGCACCCAGCACCTGGAAAAACTCAACGCCATCGTCAAGTCGATCAACGAGCAGCTCGATTTCGACGCCCTGCTGCACACCATCCTGCATGAGTCGACCGTCATCCAGGGCATCGACTCGGCGATGGCGCTGGTGCGCGAGGCCGGCACCGAGACGCTGTCGCTGCGCGCGGCCTGGGGCCGCATCGACACCACGGCCGACGCCTACACCATCGACCTGCGCCAGGCCGAGCTGCGCTACGCGCCGGCCAACTGCATGATCGCGCCGGACATCTTCGAAGTCCACCACCGCAATTCGCTGCCAGGCGACGTCTGCGCGCTGCTGGCGGTGCGGGTGGTGATCGACGGCCAGGTCGAAGGCTATCTGATCTTCGAAAACTACCAGTACCAGGCGGCTTTCGCCCCCACCGACCTCGATCTGCTCAAGGCGCTGAAGGAGCCCTTCGTCTCGGCCTACCAGAAGGCGCGCGCGCTGCGGCTGCTGGAGCAGGCGCGCGCCAACGCCGAAGCGGCCACCCGCGCCAAGAGCGACTTCCTGGCCAACATCAGCCACGAAATCCGCACGCCGATGAACGCCATCCTCGGCTTCGCAGGCCTGGGCACGCATCTGGACCTGCCGCCGCAGCCGCTGGACTACTTCCGCAAGATCGGCCGCGCCGGCCAGAGCCTGCTGGAGATCATCAACGACGTGCTGGACTTCTCCAAGATCGAATCGGGCAAGCTGGAACTGGAGGCGCTGCCCTTCGACCTGCCCGACACCCTGAGCCAGCTGGCCGACCTGTTCTCGTGGCGGGCCGCGGAGCGCGGACTGGAACTGGTGATCTGGGCGGCGCCGGACGTGCCGTCCAACCTGCTGGGCGACTCGCTGCGCCTGAGCCAGATCCTGGTCAACCTGGTCGGCAACGCACTCAAGTTCACCGCGCGCGGCCACATCGAACTGCGGGTCGAGCGCGACCACCAGGCCCCGGTGCCCGGCGACGGCTACATCGGGCTGCGCTTCGTCGTCGAGGACAGCGGCCTGGGGATCAGCGACGAGCAGCAGGCCCGCCTGTTCCAGGCCTTCGCCCAGGCCGACGCCAGCACCACGCGCCTGTACGGCGGCACCGGACTGGGGCTGGCGATCTCGCAGCAGCTGGTGCGCAAGATGGGCGGCGTGATCCGCGTCGACAGCGAACCGGGCGTCGGCAGCAGCTTCGGTTTCAGCATCGCCGTGCAGCTGGCGAGCGACCAGACCCCGCGCGCCGCGCCGCTGCCGCCGTCGGTGCTGGGCAAGCGCGTGCTGGTGGTGGACGACAGCGAAGCGGTGCGCCACATGCTGAAGATCCAGCTGTCCAACCTGGGCCTGAAGGCGCGCGCGGTGGCGTCGGGCACGGCGGCGGTGGCGGCGATGCAGCTGGACGACTACGACATCCTGATGATGGACGCCGACATGCCCGACATGGACGGCATCGAAACCCTGCAGCGCATCGCCGGCGACGCCGAGCTGGCGGCCGTGCCGGCGGTGCTGATGACCACCGCCTACGCGCGCGAGCACAGCCGCCAGACCGGCGAGCAAAGCCGCCTGATGCCTTTCCTCGACAAGCCGGCCCACCCCTATCTGCTGCGCAGCGTGGTGCTGGCGGCGCTCGGACTGGAAAGCGGCCAGCCGGCGGCCAGGCTGGTGGCCGCGCCGTCGGTGGCGGTGCAGCGCATCCGCGGCGCCCACGTGCTGGTGGTCGACGACAACAGCATCAACCAGCAGGTGGCCAGCGAGATCCTGCAGCGGGCCGGCGTGCGCGTGGACCTGGCGGGCAGCGGCGAAGAGGCGGCGCGCATGACCGCCGCCGGCCGCTACGACGCGGTGCTGATGGAC